>JAIXOE010000045.1 GCA_027486895.1 Sphingomonadales bacterium | reverse complement strand
GACCCGCTGCTTCTTGCCAATCATGCAGAGGCGACGTTCTGGTATGTGTTGCCCAGCCTGCCGATGTTTCTGCTGATGCCTTGGATTTTGCGGTCTGGTCATGGCTTTTGGGTCGCGCTGATCGCTGGCATAGCGACGACAATATTATTGTATCTAATCACAATCGTGATTGCGGCGCGTTTCGGCGTAAGGCTATAGACGCGGCATGACCAGAAACATCACCGTCGCTGCATTGCAATTGACCCTGTCGGCGAGCGAATCCGAAAATATTGACGCCGTATGCGACCTCGTGTCGCAGGCAGCGGATCAGGGCGCTGAAATCATCTTGCCGCCTGAACTGTTTTCAGGCCCATATTTCTGCAAAACGCAGGAAGAGGCTCATTTCGGGCTTGCCCGGCCGACGCACCAACACCCGTCAGTCATTGCAATGGCGAAAATTGCCAAGCGCCTTGGCGTTGCCATTCCCACCAGCTTCTTCGAGCGTGACGGCGCGCACTTTTACAACAGCGTTGCGATGATTGGCCCCGATGGCGACATCATGGGTGTCTATCGCAAAAGCCATATTCCCGACGGCCCTGGCTATCAGGAGAAATATTATTTCCGTCCCGGGAACACGGGATTCAAAGTCTGGGAAGTCTTTGGCACGCACATCGGTGTCGGCATCTGTTGGGATCAATGGTATCCCGAATGCGCACGGGCAATGGCATTGATGGGCGCTGAGCTGCTTTTCTATCCCACGGCGATTGGCGCTGAACCTCATGACGCAACGTTAGACACGCGGCATATGTGGCGCCGTGCAATGATCGGCCACGCCGTATCAAACTGCATGCCAGTTATCGCCGCAAACCGTATCGGCGCAGAAGACGACCATGGCGGACCGCCGCAAAAATTTTATGGCACCAGCTTTATCGCCAATGAATGGGGTGATGTCGTTTGCGATTTAGACGATGCTGAAACCGGCATATTGGTCGCCACATTCGATCTGGACCAAGCGCGCACACATCGCGCGAGCATGGGCTTTTTCCGGGACCGACGCCCTCATTTATATGGCCGGCAGGTCGAGGATATCTAAACTGTCCCATCTCTACCTCATCGGCATTGGCTCCAATCAGCCACATGCAATCATTGGCGCGCCAAACAAGGTCATCGTGCAAGCGGTCGCTGCGTTGGAAATGGACGATATCGACGTCTTCGCGCATTCGGCGACTATCCAGTCAAGCCCCATGGGCCCTTCCTCACGCCAGTTCGCAAACGCGGCAGCGATTATCTCCACGGATCTGGATCCCCCTGCTCTGCTGGCGCGCCTGCAAGAAATCGAACATCATTTCGGGCGCGTCCGGCGTGGCCAAAGCTGGCGCGCGCGTGTGCTCGATCTGGATATTCTGTTATGGTCCGGCGGTGCATGGGCGGATACCAATCCAGCTCTGGCCATTCCCCATCCCGGACTACGCTTGCGCGGTTTTGTCCTGACCCCAGCGGCCATGATTGCCCCTGATTGGCGTGACCCGCTCACGGGCCTGACGATTAGGCAGCTACAATCGCGATTTAACCGTCCAAAGGCGCTTGACCACGCATCATCACGCCATTAGGGGGAGCGCTCTCGCACGGACCAAGTCATGGTCTGGTAGGGGCCCTTAGCTCAGTCGGTAGAGCAACTGACTTTTAATCAGTAGGTCGCTGGTTCGAACCCAGCAGGGCTCACCATTTCATTGGATGGTGGCACTCAAAAGCCGGTTCATGCTTTCATACCGCCCGCATCAATAAGATTTGGGTAGATCCAACACCCGTTCTGCGATGAAGTTTAGGATCATATGCTGGCTCACCGGTGCCGTGCGCGGAACCAAAACTTCGCGCAGATATCGTTCGACATGATATTCCTGCGCATAGCCTATGCCTCCAAGCGTTAGCATTGCCGTGCTGCATGCCTCAAACCCGGCTTCAGCGGCCAGATATTTACCGGCATTTGCCTCAACGCCGCATTCTTCGCCTTTATCGAAAAGCGTCGCAGCCTTCATCACCAACAGATTGGCTGCCTCCAACTGCATCCAGCATTTCGCAAGCGGATGTTGGATGCCTTGGTTCATCCCGATTGGCCGATCGAACACAATCCGTTCACGGGCATATTGCGCGGCGCGCTTGATCGCCACGCGGCCAAGGCCAATGGCTTCTGCGCCCAACAATATGCGTTCCGGATTCAAGCCCTTCAAAATAATTCTAAAGCCTTCTCCCTCAGTGCCGATCAAATCCTCGTCCGGAATGAAAAAATCATTGATGAAAACCATGTTCGATCCGACCGCATGGCGCCCCATTTTGGGGATAATCTGGTGCTCGATTTTCGACCGGTCCATCGTCGTATAAAACAGTGATAGCCCCTCGGTCTTGCGCTTCACTTGATCAATCGGTGTTGTCCGCGCCAGCAGCATCATCTTGTCGGCGACATGCGCGTTGGTGATCCAGATTTTTTCACCTTTGACCAAATATCCGCCGTCCACTTTTTCGGCCCGCGTTTTGAGGCTGGTTGTGTCTAGTCCGGTATTGGGCTCAGTCACCGCGAAGCACATTTTTTCGGCACCCGACAACATCGGCGGAATCATCCGCTGCTTTTGTTCTTCAGTTCCATACAGTTCGATAGGTTCAAGGCTGAATACCGGACCATGGATTGCGGAAGCCGCGGTCATGCCGCCACCGGATTCAGACACCGCCTGCATCATGATGGCAGCTTCAGTTATGCCAAGGCCCGCACCACCAAGGCTTTCCGGCATCGCGATTCCAAGCCAACCCGCGTCGGACATCGATTTATAGAAATCCTTTGGAAACACAGCTTCACGGTCGCGCGCCAGCCAATAATCGTCGGTAAACTGCGCACAATGTTTCAATACTGCATCACGAATGTTTTGCTGATCCTGCGTTAATGCGAAATCCACGGTGTTTCATCTCAATCTGACAAGCCTATGATATTCAATAGCTAGCATTGGCTTTTGCTGCGCACAATCGGGACATCATAATCTGCGAATAGGAACAGCAATTTTGACACGGCACGCACCTGTTGAAACCCGGATAATTAACGAGGCAAGAATGTCTTGTTTGCGGGGAGCGTGCAGTTCTGACAGTAGGGTGTGGAGGAAGTGAAACAGACTATGACGAGAACGCTGACCCATCTTGAGCGCCTTGAGGCCGAGGCGATCCAAATCATGCGCGAGGTTGTTGCCGAGGCTGAAAAACCCGTCATGCTGTATAGCGTAGGCAAAGACAGCGCAGTTATGCTGCATCTGGCGCGTAAGGCGTTCTACCCCTCGCCGCCGCCATTCCCTTTGTTGCATGTCGATACAACTTGGAAGTTCAAGGCTATGTATGCGCTGCGCGAAAAGGCCGCGCGCGATGCGGGTATGGAGTTGATCATTCACCAAAATGCTGAAGCGATCGAACGCGGGATCAATCCGTTTGACCACGGCTCGCTACACACAGATATGTGGAAGACACAGGGGCTTAAACAAGCGCTCGACAAATATGGATTTGATGTCGCGTTCGGCGGCGCACGGCGCGATGAAGAGAAAAGCCGTGCCAAGGAGCGAATCTTTTCATTCCGGACGGCGACGCATGGCTGGGACCCGAAAAACCAGCGCCCCGAGCTATGGAACCTGTATAATGCGCGCAAGGCGAAGTCCGAGAGCATCCGGGTGTTCCCGATCTCCAATTGGACTGAGCTCGACATCTGGCAATATATCCATCTCGAAAATATCGAGATTGTACCGCTCTATTTCAGCGCGCCGCGTCCAACGGTAACGCGCGATGGCATGTTGCTGATGGTGGATGACGAACGCTTCCCCTTAAAGGATGGCGAAGTGCCCGTGGAGCGGTCGGTCCGTTTTCGCACGCTGGGCTGCTATCCGCTGACTGGTGCGGTCGAAAGCACGGCAAAGACATTGCCTGAAGTCATTCAGGAAATGCTGCTGACAACGACCTCCGAACGCCAAGGCCGCGCCATTGACCATGACCAGACCGCCAGCATGGAAAAGAAGAAGCAGGAGGGATATTTCTAATGACTGCTTCCCCGGACAGCCCTGCGATCTATAAAACCGACGATCTCATCGCTTCGGACATCGACGCCTATTTGGATGTGCATCAGCATAAGTCGCTGCTGCGCTTCATTACCTGCGGTTCGGTTGATGATGGCAAATCCACGCTCATCGGTCGCTTGCTGTACGATTCAAAAATGATCTTTGAAGACCAGCTTGCGACACTTGAGTCGGATTCCAAGCGTATGGGCACCCAAGGTCAGGAAATCGACTTTGCATTGCTTGTTGATGGCCTAGCCGCCGAACGCGAACAGGGCATTACGATTGACGTCGCTTACCGTTTCTTTGCTACCGAGAAACGCAAGTTCATCGTCGCTGATTGCCCAGGGCATGAACAATATACCCGCAATATGGTCACTGGGGCATCAACCGCTGACCTCGCCGTCATCTTAATCGATGCGCGCAAAGGCGTCCTCGTGCAGACACGCCGGCATAGCTATCTTGCGAAATTACTGGGCATTCGGAACATTGTGCTCGCCGTGAACAAGATGGACCTGATCGATTATGATCAGGCAAAATATGAAGCCATCGTAACTGAATATAGCCAATTTGCGGCCAGCATAGGCATCAACGAATTCACGCCGATGCCTATTTCCGGCTTCAAAGGCGACAACATCACCGACACGTCCGTAAACACCCCCTGGTACACTGGTATGCCGCTGATGGCGCATCTGGAAACGGTTGTGCTCGACAATGAAGCTGACCAGACCAAGCCGCTGCGTATGGCCGTCCAGTGGGTCAACCGGCCAAATCTAGATTTCCGTGGTTTCTGCGGCCAGATCGCCACGGGGACAGTCCACCCCGGCGATGCCATTCGTGTTCTTCCGTCGGGCAAGACATCAACGATCAGCAAAATCGTAACAATGGACGGCGAACTCGAGGAAGCCGTTGCAGGTCAATCAGTTACTTTATGCTTTGAAGACGAAATCGACTGCTCGCGCGGTGATGTCATCGTTGCTGCGGACAATCCGCCTGAAGTATCGGACCAGTTCGAAAGCACTATCGTCTGGATGGCTGATGATGCGCTCATCCCCGGACGCGCATATTGGCTGAAGCTTGGGACGCAGATGGTTTCGGCGACCGTGCAAGCACCGAAATATACCGTCAATGTGAACAGCATGGAGCATATGGCGGCCAAGACGCTGGAGCTTAACGCCATTGGTGTTGCGGAGATTTCGACAGACAAGCCAATTGTATTCGCGCCTTATGCGGAGAACCACGCGCTCGGCGGCTTCATCCTCATCGACAAAATCAGCAACGCCACGGTTGCTGCCGGAATGCTGCACTTCTCGCTGCGCCGCGCACAAAATGTCCATTGGCAGGCGACCGATGTCAGTCGCGAGGCGCACGCGATGTTGAAGAATCAGAAGCCCAAGATCTTGTGGTTCACTGGCCTGTCAGGATCCGGTAAATCAACCATCGCAAATGAGGTTGAAAAGGCGCTGCACCTTATGAACCGGCACACATTCTTGCTTGATGGTGACAATGTCCGGCACGGATTGAACAAGGATTTAGGCTTCACCGAAACCGACCGGATCGAGAATATCCGCCGGGTAGGTGAAGTCGCCAAGTTGATGGCGGATGCGGGGCTGATCGTCCTCACCGCGTTCATCTCGCCATTTCGCGCCGAACGCGACATGGTCCGGGCGATGTTGCCCGAGGGCGAATTTGTCGAGATTTTCGTCGATACACCATTGGAAATCGCCGAAGCGCGCGACGTGAAGGGGCTGTATAAAAAGGCACGCGCCGGCCAACTCAAAAACTTCACCGGCATCGACAGCCCTTACGAACCGCCTGAAAATCCGGACATCCGAGTCAACACCGTCGAGATGAGTCCAGCCGAAGCAGCGGAGCATATCGTGCGCCAGTTGATGCCGCTCAAATGAGTATGATCGCCGACGATACAGAGCTTGCCGCATATTTGGCACACGCTGCCGGTGAGCTGGTTCTGAAAACGCGTGAGACCAGTGGGCTTACCGCGAAGGAATTAGGAAACGCGGGTGACCAAACCGCCAACCAATTTCTGATTCAGGCACTTGCAGAGCAACGTCCTGATGATGGGCTATTGTCCGAAGAGAGCAAGGACACCGACGCCCGCCTTTCAAAATCACGCGTGTGGATTATCGACCCAGTCGATGGCACCCGCGAATATAGCGAAGGCAGATCCGATTGGGCCGTGCATGTCGCGTTGGCCATCGATGGCGAACCCGTCATTGGCGCCGTGGCGCTCCCTGCATTGGGATTGGTTTTGCGCACTGACCGGCCAGCGATCATCGCCCCTGCCCCTGAACAACTCCGCATGGTGGTCAGTCGGACGCGCCCTGCTCCGGAGGCCGTTACCGTTGCCGAAGCATTGGGCGCTGAACTCATTCCCATGGGTTCTGCAGGCGCCAAGGCGATGGCTGTAGTCCGCGGCGAGGCCGATATCTATCTGCACACTGGCGGGCAATATGAGTGGGACAGTTGCGCTCCCGTGGCCGTCGCTGCTGCATATGGCCTACACGTTAGCCGCGTCGACGGCGCTCCATTGGTCTATAATCAGGCTGACGTGTACATGCCCGATTTGCTGATTTGTCGCAAAGAACATGCACCGCGCGTATTGGCTCTGGTCAACTAATCCACCGACGGCGCGTGCGACTTAATAGCTGCGCGGAAGCCCCAACACATGTTCAGCCAAGTAGCTGAGGATCAGGTTCGTGCTGATCGGGGCAACGGTGTAAAGCCGCGCTTCACGGAATTTGCGTTCCACATCATATTCTTCGGCGAAGCCAAAGCCACCATGCGTTTGCACACACATGTCGGCGGCGGCCCAGCTGGCTTCTGACGCAAGGAGCTTTGCCATATTCGCCTCTGCGCCCGGGTTGCCTCCAGCGTCAAATACTTGCGCGGCATGGTGCACCATCAGTTCCGCTGCACACATTTGTGCATAGCAGCGCGCGATCGGAAACTGCACACCCTGGTTCTGTCCAATAGCGCGGCCAAAGACGTTGCGCTCGCTGGCATAATCGCTGGCCTTCTTGATGAACCACTTGGCGTCACCGATGCATTCGGCGGCGATGAGGATACGCTCGGCATTCATTCCTGACAGGATGTAGCGGAAGCCCTTGCCTTCCTCGCCGACCAAAGCGGAAGCCGGGATGCGCATATCATCAAAGAATATCTCGGTCGTCGAATGGTTCATCATCGTGCGAATGGGCTTAATGGTCATGCCGTTCCCAACAACTTTGCGCATATCGATAAGGAACACCGATAACCCCTCAGTTTTGCTGGAAACATCTTCACGCGGTGTCGTGCGCGCAAGTAATAGCATGAGGTCGGAATACTCCGCGCGGCTCGTCCATAATTTTTGGCCG
>JAIXOE010000013.1 GCA_027486895.1 Sphingomonadales bacterium | reverse complement strand
TTTTCTGGCGATCAGGAAATGGACGTCGCCAACAACCCAGTGGTCAAATATATTTCAACGCATATGCGGGTGACCAAAGAGCTTCATAACGAGAAGTTCTTTGTGAAGGTGCCTGATGAAAAGACTGGAAAAATGGTGCGCGCGGCGACGCCATTGTTCCTTGCGCTTGTGGTTATCAATCTCGCTGACCTTGTGTTCGCGGTGGATTCGGTACCGGCCATCTTCGCCATCACGACCGACACGTTCATCGTATACACGTCGAACATCATGGCGATTTTGGGCCTGCGCGCTTTGTATTTCGCGCTCGCTGCGATGGTCCATCGTTTCCATTATCTCAAATATGCGCTGGCACTGGTTCTGGTCTTCATCGGTTCGAAGATCTTCGTTTCGGACTTTATGATGGACGGCGACAAGTTCCCGCCCGTCCTAAGCCTTGGCGTAACCTTTGCGCTCATTTTGGGAGGCATATTCTTTTCGCTCTGGAAAACCCGCGGCGAAGAGGCGTCTGCATCATCCCATATCGTCTAATGTCGACTTCATGACGGCGGCTAAACCCTAGCGCCTGTCTTTCGTCGGCGCGTTAAAGTCGGGCGGTTTGTTGGCAATCCATGCCACGAACCGCCCGATTTCTTCATGGGCCAACAATGCGTCTACGGTCGCAAAGCGCTTTTCGAGATCACTGTTGGTGAAATTGGCATGAATGGTCCGATGGCAAATCGGGTGCACGGGCTGCCGCTCCTTGCCTCCGCGGCTTTTGGGCACTGGGTGATGCCATTCTGTCACTTCGCCCATTGGGCGCGAACAAAGCCAGCAGGTTACTTCGGGCGCAATGGTCTCTTCGTCAGAGTCATAAAAATCGCGATTTTTTCGCGCCATTGCCGCCGCTCCGTAACCTGCCAGATAGGCTTAATCAGTTTTTGCCTGTTCCAAGCAAATCCAACGCGGCGGCTGTCATTGCTTCGATGCCCAAGCGCACCGAAGGCTCTGGATCGATTTTGAACAACGGCGAATGGTGACCGGCAACGGCTGGTCCGCCGTTTTTCGCCGCAGCAATCCATTCGGGCTTTGTCCCGCCAACCGCGAAATAATATCCCGGAATACCATATTGCTGGTCCACGAAGAACGCGAAATCCTCTGCGCCCATATTGCTTTGGCGGAATGGCACAACAACGTCACTGCCCAAGGCAGTTGCAATCGCACCATTTAAGCGGCGGGCAAGCGCACCGTCATTGACCGTCACTGGCGTGCTTTCGCTCACCTTTACGATAGGCAATTTATCCGCAGGCAAACCGTTGGCCGCGCCAATGCCCTTTGCCAAACGCTCAATAGAGGCAATCAACTGATCCCGAACCGCTTGGCTGTTGGCACGCACGGTCACCTGTAAATCGGCATATTCAGATATGATGTTATGCTTGGTCCCGGCGTGGAATGCGCCCACGGTAATCACGCCGGCGTCCAAGGGACCCTTTTCACGGCTGATGATTGACTGCAGGCCGACAACGATCTGTGACGCTATGTAAACGGGATCACGGCCGAGATGCGGTGCAGCGCCGTGCGTGGCAATACCGGGAACGCGTATATCTACGCTGTCAGCGGACGAATATTGAATGCCTTCGGAGGCTGCGATTTTACCCGTTTCCAGTTCTGCTGCGACATGGAAGGCAAGCGCATAATCAGGCTTTGGGAAACGGGTGTATAAACCGTCCTGCACCATTGCCTTGGCACCGCCAACGCGCTCTTCAGCAGGTTGGACGATGAACAAAATCGTCCCTTTCCAACGGTCCTTCATACGCGCCATCTGCCGCGCGGTGCCAAGCAGCGAGGTAATGTGCACATCATGGCCGCAGGCATGCATGACAGGCATTTCAAGACCATCAACGCCGACCTGTTTGACGGTCGAGCTGTTGGCCAGACCCGAACGTTCCTGCACAGGCAATCCATCCATATCGGCACGTACGAGCACCACTGGCCCATCGCCATTTTTCAGCATGCCGACAACGCCCGTTCCGCCAACTTTTTCGGTCACGATCATGCCGGGCACGGTGCGCAGTTCCTCTGCCATCCGCGCAGCAGTTTTATATTCGCGGAACGAAAGTTCGGGATTGCGATGGAAATGGTCCCACAGGCTGGCGAGCGACTTGTCATAGTCTGCCTTAACTGCATCGGCATAATCCGGGCGGGCCGCAGCTGGTGTGGCGATCAGTGCACTCGTCAGCAGAGCGCCCAATAAAGTCTTTCTCATCATAATATTTCTGTCCCCTATTGTATCTGCGTCGCCATGCGGCGCGCAGCTTATGCGTTATGCGGCGGCTCAAGTTTCCCTAATTGAGCCTTGCCGCCTTGTTCTGAATGCTACGCTATCACGGGCACCGGTCAAAGCAATGCCCGACAGGGGCAAATTCGTCGACCATCGTAACGTAGCGGTAAAATCCCTTGCCTGCTGCGGGGTTAATCCAAAAACCCGCACGTAGCGAATATGCCTCGCCGACATGGCCGAACCATCTATTGCCCGTGCTGTCCTCCAACCAATGCACGCCCAAGCCATAGGCTTTGAAATAACCGTTGTCGTCATCGCCATTTGAACCATTGAACGTCCACACTGGCTCTGTCATTTCCGCAAAACTCTTTTGCGACAATAAGGGTGCGCCCTGCCGCAAAAGCAGTTGGCCCACTTTGGCAAGGTCGCGCGCGGAAATGCGCAAGCCACCTTGGGGACTGAACGCCGAACCATTGCGCCCAAGCACATATAACGCATCGACATCACAGCTGCCGTTGGTCGCTGGATACACAGCGCAAGGGTCAGGCCCTTTCATTGCAGCATCGCGCGCCAAATCGCCATTGGGGCGAAGCAATGTGACCGCTTGCGCGCGCCGTCCGTCGCTGCACCCGGCGCCCCAATTGTAGCAAGCATCAAGCCCAAGCGGCGTCAGCACGAGCCGCGCCATTAATCGGTCAAAGCGCTCACCCGTAGCGCTTTCCATCACCGCCGCAATGACAGGCGAATTGATATTGGCATATGAAAAATAGCCGCCAGGCGGATGGCCCGCATCCCATACCTTTGGGTTGGCAATGACGTCGGCAAGCTTGCCATCCAGCGGCACGATATAATCGACCGAATCGCGCAGCCCGCTTTGATGGGATAGCAAGGCACGCATTGTCACCGGCGCATCTGGGAACGCGGGATTACGCACGGGCCAGCCAAGATAGAGGCCAACATCGCGGTCAAGATCAAGGACGCCTTGCTCTGCCAGCCGCATGACCCCAATTGCGACGACCAGTTTGGAAATTGAAGCGACGCGGGCTGGATCATCGATCGTTACGGCGCGGCCGGCAACGCCAGCGTCCCCTTGGGCGATCACTTGCGTGATGCTGTCAGCGGTAAAATCAACCCTGACCTCAGCCGGTGCAGGAAGCGCGCGTTCAGCCGAGGCAGGCATTGTTGCACAGCCGCCAAGCGCTGCCACACAGAATGACAAAGCCGTGGCCAGAAACGCAACTCGCGCCTTACGCCACGGCTGTCTTATCCTCTGCATCATGTAGCCGGACAGGCGCCTGCATATTTGCCGGTTGCTTTGCCCTGCATCTTCACCTTGCCAATCATCGGCAGCCGGACATCGACCTTGCTGTCATAATTGAATTCGGTTTCGCCCATGACGCCAGCGAGTTCCATGCCGACGCTGCCCATGCCTTCCATACCGCAAGACAGCTTCATCCTGACATTTTGGCCCGAGACGTCAAAGGATTTGTAAACGCATTTTTCTGCACCATTGCCGCCAAAGAAGTCCGCGCCCGGTTTCTTCGCGTCTTCTTCAGTAAGGCAGCTTAGGCTCGAAGCGCTCTTGGCGACCTCGTCCATGATCTGCTGCTTTTCAGTTTTGCCCAGCGTTGGCACATCAATGTCCGTGAAGACGAACTTGGTCTCCCACTGCCCGGCCTTCATCGGGATAAATGCATCATAATCCATTTCGGCAGCACGTTCTTTGCTGTCGACCACGCCATTGCTGTCCTTGTCGGCGCTGTTGTCTGAACATGAAGCGAGAACGCATAACGCGAGCCCAGCGGCGGCTAATTTAAATCCGTTTGCGGCGTTCATGCTGGGCAATCTCCCACACGTTTGCCATCGATCTTGCCCGTCATTTTGACCGCGCCCATCGGCGTGCCTTCAGTGCTCTGGTCAATGTTCATCGTATAGGTTTCGGCTTGGAATTTGCCATCCATCTTGCTCTTGATCACGATGGGTCCGCCGGGCTTGCACGTCATCGCAATCTTCATACCGTCCGCCGAACGGCTCAATTCCTCAAAGGTGCAATTTGCTTCAGGCGGCGCGCCAAAGAAATCAGTGTTGGGCTTTTCGACCTGCTCTTTGGTGAGGCAGCTACGCTGGGTAACGCCCTTGCTCATCTGCGCTTTCATCTTTTCCTGCACATCTGCAGGCGCACCAGGCGCTTCGACCTTGTTAAAGCCGATTTTTACTTCCCACAGACCTGGCTTCATGGCCATTGCGCCACCCTTTGCCATTTCGGTCGTCGCTTCCGCGTTGCTGATTTTGCCATCACCGTCAGTGTCAGCGCCTTTGTCCGAACAGGCTGAAATCGCTAGCGCCGCAACGCCCAATAGGAGGAACTTGTGCATGGGTTTTCTCTCTCGCTCTGTGTTGGTTTCCTTCTTGTGTCTCTGCGTTATCAAAAAGGCAACAGGCGATCAAAACCACTTTTGTGGTTTTGGACGGGTCCGCAGCGTTGCGTGGCGCATATGATGACATAGATTGCGTTTTTCAGATAAACCCGCCGCACACTCTTGCCCTTGCACAAGCTAAGGCACATATAGCGAACATGGCTGAATTGATTATCCGCCGTGGGCTGGAAGAACCGGACACGGTTGGCAGCTTCACCCCGCACAGGCCGGAACGCCCGTCGAAGCTTGAAGGGGGCCGCCCCTTCAAAATTGTTTCCGATTATTCACCAGCGGGTGACCAGCCAACGGCTATAAAAGAGCTGGTGAGCACTGCGCTGACGGGTGAAAAGAATCAGGTGCTTCTGGGTGTCACGGGCTCCGGCAAAACCTTTACCGTCGCTAAAGTCATTGAGGCATTGCAACGGCCAGCGCTTATCCTTGCGCCCAACAAGATTTTGGCTGCGCAGCTTTATGGCGAGTTCAAAAGCTTCTTTCCCGACAACGCAGTCGAATATTTCGTCAGTTACTATGACTATTACCAGCCCGAGGCCTATGTCCCGCGCAGCGATACCTATATCGAGAAGGAATCGAGCGTAAACGAGGCGATTGACCGGATGCGCCATTCGGCGACGCGGTCGTTGCTTGAGCGCGATGATGTCATCATCGTCGCCTCCGTATCTTGCATTTACGGCATCGGATCGGTTGAGACCTATTCGGCGATGATATTCGACCTGAAAGCCGGCGAAAGCGTGGATCAGCGCGAACTGATACGCAAGTTGGTGGCGTTACAATATAAGCGCAACGACACTGGTTTTGCCCGCGGCAATTTCCGCGTCCGGGGCGACAATCTGGAAATCTTCCCATCGCATTATGAAGACATGGCATGGCGCGTCAGTTTCTTTGGCGACGAGATTGAAGAAATTGCCGAGTTCGACCCGCTGACGGGAACGACAGGCGCCAAGCTCAACAGCGTCCGTGTATACGCGAATAGCCACTATGTGACGCCTGGCCCGACCATGAAGCAGGCGAGCGAGGCAATACGCTTTGAGCTTACGGAGCGGTTGAAGGAGCTCGTGTCCGAAGGCAAATTGCTGGAGGCGCAGCGGCTTGAGGAGCGGACGAATTTCGATCTGGAGATGATCGCGGCGACGGGCAGTTGCGCGGGCATCGAAAATTACTCGCGCTTTTTAACAGGCCGCCTGCCAGGGGAACCGCCACCCACATTGTTTGAATATTTGCCCGAAAATGCGTTGCTGTTTGTTGACGAAAGCCACCAGACCGTGCCGCAAATTGGCGCAATGGCAAAGGGTGACCATAGGCGCAAGCTAACGCTCGCCGAGTATGGATTTCGTCTGCCCTCGTGCATCGACAACCGGCCGCTGCGTTTCAACGAATGGGACATTATGCGGCCCCAAACCGTGTGCGTTTCCGCGACGCCCGGCGGGTGGGAAATGGAGCAATCGGGCGGCGTGTTTGCCGAACAGGTTATCCGGCCAACGGGGCTCATCGATCCGCCGGTCGAGATTAAGCCCGTTGAAGATCAGGTGCAGGATTGCATCAACGAATGCCGCAAGACGGCAGAGGCAGGCTTCCGGACGTTGGTCACGACGCTAACCAAGCGCATGGCGGAAGACCTGACCGAATTCATGCATGAGGCGGGCTTACGCGTGCGGTATATGCACAGCGACGTAGAAACATTGGAACGTATCGAGCTCATCCGTGACCTGCGGCGCGGGGTCTATGACGTGCTGGTGGGCATTAACCTCCTGCGCGAGGGTTTGGATATCCCCGAGTGCGGGCTCGTCGCGATCTTGGATGCAGACAAGGAGGGCTTCCTGCGCAGCGAAACGTCACTCATCCAAACCATTGGTCGCGCTGCGCGTAATGTCGAAGGCCGCGTTATCCTCTATGCCGACCGCATGACCGGAAGCATGGAGCGCGCGATTCGCGAGACTGACCGCCGCCGCGAAAAACAACATGCCTATAATATCGAGCATGGAATCACGCCTGCGACCATCAAGCGGGACATCCACGATATTGTCGCCGACACCGCCAGCCGCGATTCGGTGCTGGTCGAGATTGACGCCGACGGCGCCAATAATCTTGTTGGCCATAATCTGCGCGCCTATATCGACGACCTTGAAAAGAAGATGCGCGCCGCCGCTGCGGATCTCGAGTTCGAAGAGGCTGGACGTCTGCGCGATGAAATCCGTTCGTTGGAGGCAACCGAGCTTGGCCTGCCACATGAACAGCATGTAGCTGCCCCGCGTGGTCGCTCCACTGAAGGCCAGCCCGGCACTCGCAAAACGCGGTACGGAAAAACGCAGCGGAAATTCGGCAAATAAGCTCTAGCTTTTAGGCAGTTTCGCAATCAGCTTTTCAACCGAGGCGATGCGAACGGGCTTTGCCAACACCGGTGCGGAAGCCGCCGTGGTGAGCTTTACAGCAACGATTGCGGTCTTGACCTCTTTTACCGCCTTGCGGTTGATATCCTTCAACAGACTATCGGGAAGGTCAAAAGAAGCTTGTGCCATGCGCACGGGTGCGGCTTGCGGAATTTGCGGGATGACCCGTTCTTTCAGCAACATGGCAACAGCTTTGCGCGCATCATTCTCGCTGCGTTTCTGTTTAGGGTAAATGAAACCGTGCGCTGGCCATTCGGTGGAACCCAGCGCGGCATTAGGCGTATACCACACCCGAACGCGGCTCCAGTCATTGTCCTCAGACACATCAATGGCGCGGACATCTTCCTCAATATGGCCACGCACTCCGCCAATGGTGGACCAATTGGCGTGGCTGATGATGATGGTCCGATCATCCAAAATGCGGCGTACCGCGGCAACATGGCCAAGGCGCATATTCCCGTGCGAGGGAAAGGCGA
Organism: Sphingomonadales bacterium; assembly: GCA_027486895.1. GTDB lineage: Bacteria > Pseudomonadota > Alphaproteobacteria > Sphingomonadales > Sphingomonadaceae > Sphingorhabdus_B. The sequence continues at coordinate 42,147 of JAIXOE010000013.1, read as the reverse complement.
GCACTGCGCCTACTTTGGGTGCATTGCCACGGCCGTATGTGCCTTCGGCCTTATCCCACCAGGTATGTGCATCCCCGTAAATGGAAACGCCTGACAGCGCCCGCGCATAAGGCACGCATTGCAGCCCTTCGTTCAGCGCGGCCGCCGGCGCGGCAACAAGCAGCAAGGATAGGATGATTCCCCTCATGTGATGAGGGGTAGTGCACTTTGGCAAACACCGGCCTAAGCGCTGTGGTTAACGCCGTGGTTAGCTTTCAGTTGAAGAGCCGAATCAACGCCGAAATTCCGGCGAGACCCAATATGCCCGCGACAAAACTGCGCCATAGGCCAGGTGGTACTTTACCAAAGGATTTCGCGCCCAACCAATTACCCGCCAACACGGAAGGAAACAGCAGCAGCGATAACCACAATAAGCGCGCGTCCGCCAAGCCAAGGGCAAAGGCCGAAATCGTACCCGCAATCGCGGTGGCGAAAAACACCAGCATCATCGATGCCCGTGCCTCCTTGGGCGGAATGGGCTGGCGTAGGTAAAAGGGCACGACAGGCGGCCCGGGCATCGCCGCGAAGCCAGTCAATATACCCGATGCAATGCCGGTTAATGCTGTCTCTTTCGGTCCCGGCCGAAGTTCGCCACGTTGCGGAAGCAAGACGAGCGCGAAAGCCCCGATCGCAATTGCCGCAATCATCAGACGCGCGACGTCAGGCGTTGTGACCTTAAGCAGAAGCACACCCAACGGTGTAGCCAGCATGGCAAAGGCCGCGATCATCAATGCGCTTTGCCGATGCGCGTCTGCAAAAATAACCTTCAGTCCAACGGGCCCAATCAGCACCTGAAGCAATATGCCAATAACCACCGCTTCGCCCGGAGTGACAATCATCCCAAACAACGGGACAAGGATAATGGCCATGCCAAAACCCGTCAGCCCGCGGATATATGCAGCGCCAAATGTCATTGCGGCCAACAGCAGCAATTGCGCCGTGGCAAGGCCCGTCAGATCTTGAATGTTCAGTGTCCCATTGCGGCATGGTCGGCGGCAGTGAGCGGCTTTTCCGCCTTCACGCCACGCTTATCCAGCCAAGCCTGCATTTCTTTCATTTCGGCTTCCTGCGCCGCAATGACTTTTTCGGCCAATGCGCGAACTTCAGGATCCTTGCCATGTTCAAGCGCGACCTTCGCCATTTCGACCGCGCCGACATGATGCGGGATCATGCCCTGCATGAACGCAACATCGGCATCTTCTGCGATATTGCCCATACCCGCATGCATTTTGTCATTGGCGGCGGCGTAGCCTTTTTGCGCGGCGTTGTAGCTTGCGGTGGCGTCGGCTTGAGCTTCAGTTGTTTTGGCTGCATCATCAGCCGCAGGTTTTTGGCATGCAGCCAACAGCAATACAGCTGCGAGCGATAGAGGAAGCGTCTTCATCACAATCTCCTAATCTGACAAAAATTTGGCTTAGCGAATGTCGGGTGGGGTCGCCTCATGCGACAGCATCGCAATGGCTTCATCGAGCGTCATTATGCGCTGGCCATCGGAACCAAGGCTGCGGATGGCGACCTTGCCTTCTTCTGCCTCACGCATGCCAACGACAAGCAAATGCGGCACCTTGGCAACGCTGTGCTCGCGCACCTTGTAGTTGATCTTTTCGTTGCGGGTATCGGCCTCGACCCGAATGCCAGCCGCTTTCAGCTTGGCAGTAACATCATGCGCATAACCATCAGCTTCGGACGTGATGGTCGCAACGACGGCTTGCACAGGGGCCAACCAGACAGGGAAGCGACCGGCATAATGTTCAATCAAAATGCCAATGAAGCGTTCATAGCTGCCGAAGATAGCGCGGTGCAACATGACGGGACGATGGCGGGCGCCATCTTCACCGACATAGCTGGCGTCAAGACGTTCGGGCAGGACGCGGTCGGACTGGATAGTCCCAACCTGCCATGTCCGGCCAATTGCGTCGGTCAGGTGCCACTCAAGCTTAGGTGCATAGAATGCGCCTTCGCCGGGAAGTTCTTCCCAACCATATTCAGGCGTCGCAAGGCCAGCGCGGACAACGGCATCGCGCAGCTCATTCTCCGCCTTGTCCCAATCCGAATCCGATCCGAACCGTTGGTCAGGACGCAGCGCGAGCTTGATCGAATAGGTGAAACCGAATTCTTTATAGACGCGGTCGGCTAGAGCACAGAATGCCTGCACCTCTTCGACGATCTGGTCTTCGCGGCAGAAGATGTGCGCGTCATCCTGCGTGAACTGACGCACGCGCATCAGGCCATGCAACGCACCATGCGGTTCGTTGCGGTGGCAACAGCCATTTTCGTAAATGCGTAAGGGTAGGTCGCGGTAGGACTTAATGCCTTGGCGGAAAATCAGAACGTGCGCAGGGCAGTTCATAGGCTTCAACGCCATCCAGTCGGCCTCGCCCGAAATCACAGGACCCTCATCATCGACATTTGGCACTTCGTCAGGGATGACGAACATGTTCGCCCGATATTTGCCCCAGTGGCCCGATTGCTCCCATTGCCGCGCGTCCATGACTTGCGGGGTTTTGACTTCCTTATAGCCAGCGCCGTCGATGGCGCGGCGCATATAGGATTCAAGCTCGCGCCAGATCAGATAGCCGTTTGGATGCCAGAAAACCGAGCCATGTGCTTCTTGCTGCAAATGGAACAGGTCCATGTCCTGACCCAGGCGGCGGTGGTCGCGCTTTGCGGCTTCCTCCAGACGGAGGAGATGCGCGTCGAGTTGCTTTTTGTTCAACCAGCCAGTGCCGTAAATGCGGCTAAGCTGTGGGTTCTTCTGGTCACCGCGCCAATAGGCACCAGCAACGCGCGTCAGCTTAAACGCGGCAGGGTCAAGCTTACCTGTCGATGCCAAATGCGGGCCGCGGCACATGTCCATCCAGTCATCACCAGACCAATATACCGACAGCTCTTCGCCTTCGGGCAGTTCAGCCGCCCACTCAGCCTTGAAGCTTTCGCCAGCATTCTGCCATGTCGCAATCAACGCATCGCGCGCCATAACTTCGCGGCGCAGCGGCTTGTCGGCCCGGATGATGTCGCGCATCTTTTCCTCGATTGCGGGCAGGTCATCCATCGTGAATGGACCACGCGACGCAGGGGCCATCACGTCATAATAAAATCCGTCATCGGTCGACGGGCCGAAAGTGATTTGCGTTCCGGGGAACAAATCCTGCACGGCTTCGGCAAGGATATGCGCAAAGTCATGGCGCGCAAGTTCAAGCGCATCCGCTTCATCGCGGGTGGTCACCAAAGCAAGTTGTGCATCGGCCTCGAGCGGACGCATGATATCGCGCAATTCGCCATCCACCCGCGCCGCAATCGCAGCCTTGGCAAGACCAGGCCCTATCGCAGCGGCAATATCCGCCGGGGTAGTCCCGCGCGCGACTTCACGGGCAGTGCCATCGGGAAGGGTAATGCGGATCATCTCGGACATGGATTTGCTTGCTTTCAGCTTCTATTTGGAAGCGTCCCTTTGCCAGCCCCAACGCGAAGTCGCAACCCTGCAGAAATAGCATCAGGACCAACGATGTCGTCGGCTACCTGTCAAGTATACCAACACAATTGGAAAGGTCACTTGACATTTGACGAACAGGTTTGTAAAGCGTACTTGTCTAAAACATAAGGAGTCTTGTCATGCACCCCCTATTTCGCGACCCCGCCTACAATCGTTACCTGAAGCGCTTCATCCCCGCGTCCGTCGTTTACGCTGGCGCCATTGTTCTGGCGAGCATGCTTATACCGGATCACGCCAAGGCTTCTCCGCTGACAATTGGCATTGCTTTGTTGCCGGGCTTGGCATGCACCGCGATGATATGGGCCATGGCGCGACTGCTTGTGGAGATGGAGGATGAGTATCTTCGGTTAATCGAGATCAAAAAGGCTTTGATTGCAACTGGCTTTGCCCTCGGCGTGGCCGCGACATGGGGCCTACTTGAGCTATATACAGATGTACCCAAGCTGCCGGTCTTCCTCATATTCCCAATCTGGTGTTTTGGACTTGCCGTTGGTCAAATCTGGATCAAGGTGCGCGACAAATGAAAAACCGATTGAAAGTCCTGCGCGCCGAACGCGATTGGAACCAACAAGATCTGGCCGATGCGCTTGGTGTATCGCGGCAATCGGTCAATGCTATTGAAACGGGCAAATACGACCCGTCATTGCCACTGGCGTTCCGGATCGCTGACGTGTTCGCGCTCCCAATCGAGGCGATTTTTCTCCGCGATTAACCCCGCGTTTTTTCGCCACGATAGGGTATGAAATCGCCCAGGCTACAAACGCCACCAGTCATGCCGCTTGTCCGGTCAACCAAGCGGATGATATCGCCGCGACATTTCTGGCTGCCAAATTGTTCGGAAACGATGATATCGCTGTCGCGTGCGAGGCCCGGACAAGGCGACCGCAAGTTGTTCTTGTACACAAGCCGGCCAGACACGCGGTAGAGCAAGATATTGTCGCTGACGCGGATCATAGTGTCGGTGTTGAAATCACTGATGCAGTTCAATGGTTTCCCCGCTACCTTGCCGCCAATTTCCTTCATCAACACAGCAGATTGTTTCTCGGTCAGTGGCGCGGGCGTGCGGTCCACTTGGCCGCATGCCGCAACAACCGTCAAAGGCAAAGCAAGGGCAGCCAGTTTGAGGATATGCATCGGTCTATCTCCTATGTTCACGTCGCGACGTCATAGCCGCTATGTCATGAACCGCAGATTATCATAAAATCGCCGCCGTGTGGCGTTTTTCGCCAGCGGTGACTTCAACGATCACATTGCCGAGATCGAAGTCGGGGGTGCTTTCCAGCACCGCCATGGCACGCGCGCCATTTTCCATTTCGACAATGATCGTAGCCGGACCAAAACCTTCCTTGCCCGCTGACCGCACAAAGCTGAGTACGCGGCCCTTACCTTGTGGGGCGTCATCAAGCGCGATCTGGTTCGGCACATAGCCCTTCGCGACCGCACCCGACCAAGCAATGTCGGGCTGCGATGCCGTGTAGATACCGACCGCCTGTTTGGACATCACGCCGCCATTGGCCGTGACCAAAGCGGGCTTTGATCCATCGTTGCGCAGCGCATCGACCATAGCGGCGATATTGTAGATGCTGTAGCCATTGCCCGGGCCGCCAAAGAAGCTGAGGCCGCCGGTGAGCGTATAATCGCCAAGCTTACGCGCGGCGTCATTCATGGTATCAACGGCAGCGAAAACGGCACAAGGAAAGCAGCTGTAAATGTCGACGGGTCCAAGGTCACTTGCCTGAATTCCAGCCTGATCAAGTGCCGCCGGAATCGCAAAATCAAGTGCAGCTGACCGGTGAATGATAGCGCGCTCTGCCAATGGCGGTTCGGCCGCTTCGGCAGCACCAGCTAGCCAGACCCATTTGTCTTGCGGCACGCCCAGTTCGCGCGCTTTGCCCGCGCTGGTCAGGATAATCGCACCGCCCAAATCAACTGCATCCTGCGCAACATGCCAGCGACGGTAGATATCCGTCAGCGGGTAATTGGCATTGTCGTCACTCAGCATCGCTTCGGGCGAACGATAGCCGGGGAATTGCGCATTGGCGCGGGTTTCGGCCTTTGCGGAAAACGCGGACCACAACGCCGCCATCTCCCGCGCATATTCATCATCGCTCAACCCCAGCTCCATCCGCCGGGCGTTCTCAATCAGGGTGTAAGCCAATGGCATTGAGATAATTCCGTGGCGGATTTCGGTCCGGCTCAATATCGGGAAACTGGACAGGCGGCTGTCGAACGGCGTGTCTGAAGGCAAGCTCCAGTCCAAAGTCACGCCAGCCTTGCGTGCGCGCTTTGCCGTTCCGGTCGCTTCTGCTGCAACGAGCACAGCCATTTCACAAGTCCCGCGCCTTATGTCACCTGCCAGTTCGTTCAACATCGCCTGTGGGCTCTGGCCGCCGACATCGGCATAGATGAGCCGCGACGCGCGGATTCCGCCTGCGGCTCCAAAAGCTTCCGGCGCATTGTCGGGGGACCCTGTGCCCAGACTGACGCCGCTATCTTCGAACGTGCGGACGGCGGCAATCGTGTCAATCGCTGCTGCGACCGACTGGGATTGGCCAGTATCGGCAAGTGCAACCTTGATAGCAGCGCCGGCCAGTTCGCGCGGGGCAGGCCATTCGCCAGACACTGTCTTTCGGCTGGCTTCGCCCACGCCAATAATGACTGGCGCGCTTGCATCAAAATTGCTCATCATTCACTCCCGATTATCTCTTAACTGCACGCTTAAATATGCTAGCAGTCGATGCAAGTTTAAAGGCATGGGCAAAGGAGAGGCGCAATGGCTAAATGGCCTAAATTGACGTGGGACAAAGAACCAACCGGTCCGTTGAAGGGCATCAAGGTTGTCGACATGGCCACGGTTGTCCTTGGGCCTTATGCCACCGTGCAATTGGCTGACCTTGGCGCCGAGGTTATCAAAATCGAGAACAGCGAGGGCAATACGCCGGGCGACCTGATGCGCCATGGCGGCGATTCGCCCAGCAAACAACATGGCCCTATCTTTACGGCGCTCAACCGCAACAAGAAGGCCATCAACCTCAACATCAAAAAGCCTGAGGACAAAGCCGTTCTCGAAGCGCTGCTCGAGGAGGCGGATGTCTTCATCCATAATGTGCGCATGGCAGGCGTTGAACGGCTTGGCTTTGGTTATGAGGCGGTCAAGGCCATCAACCCCAATATCGTCTATGTCCACTGCGCCGGATTTGGCGCAGGCGGCGCCTATGGCGAGCGTCAGGCCTATGACGATCTGATTCAAGCCGCTTCCGGCTTTGCCGCCTTAAGCGAACAGCGCGATGGTGGCCGCCCGACCTATTCACCAAGCCTAGTCGCCGATAAAGTCAGCGGGCTGTTCGCTGCAAATGCAACCATGGCAGCATTGCTCGCTCGTGCAGGCGGGCAAGGCGGGCAATTTGTGCAAGTGCCAATGTTCGAATGCTTCACCTGGTTCAACATGGTCGAAAATCTGTGGGGCGAAACCTTCATCCCCGGCAATGGCCGCATGGGATATACGCGGTCGGTCAATCCACGCCGCAGGCCCTATCCCACAAAGGACAGCTTCATCGCGATTGTCCCCTATAATGACCGCCAGTGGTCTAAGTTTTTTGAACTGGGCGGCAGGCCTAACGTGTTCGACGACCCGCGCTTTTCGACCTATCAGGAGCGCACAAAGCACACGGGGGAGTTGTACGCGCTCATCGAAGAAGTCAGCGCGCTGCGCACAACCGCTGAATGGCTTGACCTATTGGCGGAGCATGACATTCCGGCGATGAAATATAACCGCATGGCGGATGTGCTGAATGACCCGCATCTGGCCGATGTGGGCTTTTTCGAGGAGCTGGAATCACCGGACATTGGTAAATATCGGTCGATGAAGCATCCGGTGCATTATGCCGGAACGCCTGCATCAAACTATGCACACCCGCCGATGCTGGATGCAGATGGTGATGAGATTAGGGCAGCGTTGGGGATGTGAGGGGCTGGCATGGTGGTTGCCCTCTAAAAATCGTCATCCTGAACTTGTTTCAGGATAACAGGCGGCGGTCGTGCGTTATCCTGAAACAAGTTCAGGATGACGTGGTCCTGCATTATACCGTTATTGCCTTAATCTAAACCAGCAGCCCGCGCATGATGAGTTCGATTGTATGTTCGCGGTAGCGGTCACGCATATTCTCGCTGAAATCATCCTGATTGTAGCAATGGCGCATCACCAGCCGCGATGAATAAAAGCGGTCAGCCGTGCCAGTGACGGTGAAGTAAAAGAACTGCGGATCAATCTTGCGGAATATGCCGGCCTTTACGCCTTCGGCGATGAGCGCGTCATACACTTTTGAAATCGGCTTGAGATAGAGTTCCGCAATGCGGGCCGCTTCAACGGGCGCACTGTCGCGCACCATGCGCATCAGCAGGCGATTGAGATAGGGGAAAGCATAATAGGTATCGATGACCGCACCAATATGGACGCGCAATTTGTCTTCGGGCGGCATGTCCTTTGCCAGCAGCGCGCCAAGACTGAGCACGATATTGCCCATGTCGCGATCAAGCAGCGCCAGCATCAAGCCGTTTTTGTTGCCGAAATAATATTTGACCAATGCACTGTTCAGACCTGCGCGAAGCGAAAGTTCCGATAGCGAAAGGTCGATGGTATCGCCCTCACGCATGATCTGGCTTGCCGCTTCAATAAGCTGGTCGCGCGCTTTTGCATTATCGCCCGCCTCGTTCACCAGCTTTGGTCCCGTCGTGGCCATTGGTGTCTTACTCCCCCGTTTACGTAGGGTTACTTATAAGCAGGTTCATCCCACCATGGGAAGAAGTCAGGCATATCTGTCGAAACTTTATCGGGATAAATCGGCGCGCGCTTTTCAAGGAAGCTTGATATGCCTTCCTTTGCATCGCCTGACCGTGACCGGCGATAGATCGCGCGGCTATCAATTTCGTGCGCGGCCATGGGATGTTCAGCAGCGGACAGCCGCCACAGCATAGCCCGTGTCAATGCAATCGACACTGGCGCGGTATTATCGGCGATTTCGCGAGCCAAAGTCTTGGCCGCATCCAACAGATCTGCTGGCGCGTGAACGGATCGCACTAGGCCGCCCTGCAATGCTTCGTCTGCATTGAACACGCGGCCAGTCATGCACCACTCCAGTGCCTGTTGCATGCCCACCAGTCGGGGCAAAAACCAGCTTGAGGCTGCTTCGGGGACAATGCCCCGCCGCGCGAAGACAAAACCAAAACGCGCCGTGTCACTGGCAAGGCGGAAGTCCATGGGCAATTGCATGGTCGCGCCAATGCCCACAGCAGCGCCGTTGATTGCGCCAATGACAGGCTTTTTACATTGGAAAATCCGCAGCGTCAGCCTGCCCCCGGAATCACGTACACGTTCATCGGAGAGCGACTCCACCTCCGACCCGCTAGCGAACACGTCGCCACCTTTATCAGGTGTCAAATCGGCTCCTGCGCAAAACGCACGATCACCCGAACCCGTTACAATGACCGCGCGAACGGCATCATCTGTATCCACCAAATCAAATGCCGTGCACATTTCGCGCATCATGACATTTGTGAATGCATTCATCTTTTCCGGACGATGCATCGTGATGGTCGCGATGCCGTCTGCGACATCATAAAGGATTTGGGTGAACGCAGTCATGCGATCAACGCGGTGCCATCCGGATGGCACCATCAATGCGGACGTCTTCGCCGTTGAAATAGCCGCATTCGATCATAGTCATCGCGACTTGAGCGAACTCATGTGGATGGCCAAGGCGTTTCGGGAACGGAACCGACGCAGCAAGCGCATCTTTCACCTGTTGCGGCGCGCCATTCATCAACGGCGTATTAAAGATACCCGGCAAGATCGTGTTGACGCGAATGCCTTCGCTCATCAGGTCGCGTGCGATTGGCAAGGTCATGCCAACGACGCCGCCCTTTGATGCCGAATAGGCAGCCTGGCCCATCTGGCCGTCTTCGGCAGCCACTGATGCAGTGTTGACCATCGCGCCGCGTTCGCCGTCTTCCATTGGTTCAAGCGTCAACATGCCAGCCGCCGACTTGGCGATGCAGCGGAAAGTGCCAACCAGGTTTATCTGGATGATGCGGTCAAAGGCATCGAGCGGGAAATGCTTGATCGATCCGTCTTCCTTCGAACGGCTCGCGGTCTTCGCTGCGTTGCCTGTGCCAGCGCAGTTGACCAAAATGCGTTCCTGACCATGCGCAGCACGTGCCTTGGCGAAACCGGCATCGACGCTCTCGTCGCTGGTGACGTTAACATTGCAGAATACGCCGCCAATCTCTGCGACCAGTGCCTCGCCCTTGTCAGCCTGCAAATCAAAGATTGCGACCTTCACACCCTTTGCGGCCAACGCCCGTGCGGTAGCTTCACCAAGGCCTGATGCGCCGCCAGTGACAACTGCTGCAACTGTTGAATCCAATTTCATGTAAATTCCTTTTTCAAATACCGTAGTGCTGAGCCTGTCGAAGCGCGTTTAACCGATAAGCGCCCTTCGACAGGCTCAGGGCTACGGTGAAGTTTATCTGGTTGCGGACTATACCCGCTCGATAATGGTAACGTTGGCTTGGCCGCCGCCTTCGCACATGGTCTGCAAACCATATTTGCCACCACGTGCTTCAAGTGCGTTCAGCAATGTCGCCATCAGCTTGGTACCCGATGCGCCAAGTGGATGACCCAACGCAATCGCGCCGCCATGAACGTTGATTTTCGAACGGTCACCGCCCGTATGCTTCAACCAAGCCAATGGCACAGGTGCGAACGCTTCGTTCACTTCATACAGGTCGATGTCCGACATTTTCATGCCCGAGCGCTGAAACGCGCGGTCGGTTGCGAACAAAGGCTCTTCCAGCATGATGACGGGGTCGCCGGCGGTCACGGTCAAATTGACGATGCGCGCGCGCGGCGTCAGGCCATGTTCTTTCAATGCCTTTTCGGACACGATGAGAACCGCCGATGCGCCATCGCAAATCTGGCTGGCATTCGCGGCAGTGATTGAACCACCTTCTTGCAGCAACTTGACGCCCGACAGGCTTTCAAAGGTTGCGTCATAGCGGATGCCTTCGTCGCTGTTGTGGACGATCTTGCCTTCGGGCGTATCGACTTCGATGCCCACGATTTCATTGGCAAAGACACCGCCTTGCGTCGCCGCGATAGCTTTTTGGTGCGATTCCAGCGCGAACTGGTCAAGGTCTTCGCGGGTAAAGCCATATTTCTTCACAAGCATTTCAGCGCCCATGAACTGGCTGAACATGATGCCGGGATAGGCCTCTTCGAGCCGCGGGCTCTTATAGGTGCCCATGCCTTCTTTTTTGAACAGCATCGACGTCGATCCCATCGGGACGCGCGTCATGCTTTCGATACCAGCCGCCAACACAATATCCTGTGTGCCGGACATGACGCCCTGCGCGGCAAACATCATCGATTGCTGTGATGATCCGCACTGGCGGTCGATGCTGACCGAGGGGATGGAATTGGGCAGTTTCGACGCCAAGACGATATTACGGCCGACATCACCCGCTTGTTCGCCGCCCTGCATGACACAGCCCATGATGACGTCTTCAATCGCCGCCGGGTCAAAGTCATTACGGTCGGCAATGGAATCGAGCACGGCAGCACCCAAATCGACGGGGTGAGCGCCCGCAAGCTTGCCACCGCGGCGGCCACCAGCGGTACGGACTGCATCTACGATATAGGCGTCTGCCATATTCTCTCTCCTGTTGTTCCAAATTTAATCAGACGATTAAACTTTGGAAGGAGAGAGTCAAGTTCGGATTATTCTCCCCATCGACCTGCGATGGGGAGAATAAGTTTATGCCGCTTCGCGTGCGATCGTGATCACTTGCGGATAGGTGAACTCGAGCAAACCTTCTTCGCCCAATTCAGCGCCAAAGCCCGACTGCTTATGTCCGGCAAATGGTGCGTTGGGGGCCAAGTGCATCGACTCGTTGATCCACACCGTGCCGGTTTCCAGCTGCTCGGCCACTTCGACCGCAGCCTCTGGGTTGCTGGTCCAGATGGAACCTGCAAGACCATAATCGGACGCATTGGCGCGGCTGATGACTTCGTTGATGGTCGAAAATTTCATCAATGGCATCACTGGACCGAACTGTTCTTCAGCCACAATACGCGCATCTTCTGGCGGGTTGTCGAGGACCGTTACGGGCACGAAATAGCCTGGGATCGACGGGTCATGATCGCCGCCTGCGAGGAACTTATAGCCCTTGTCCTTTGCATCCTGAATCAGTTCAAGTACGCGCTTGTACTGCGGCTTGTTCTGAATAGGGCCAATTGCCGTGCCTTGTTCGGCACCATCGCCAACCTTGACCGCTTTGGCATAAGCCGCAATCGCGCTCGACAATTCGTCGTAAATATCTTCGTGAATATAGATACGCTTGGCCGCGATGCAGACTTGGCCTGCATTGTAGAAGCTTGCCCAGAACAGCTTTTCAGCCACCTTGCCAACGCCGGCATCGGGCAAAACAATCGCAGCGTCATTTCCGCCCAGTTCAAGCGTAATGCGCTTGAGGTCCTTTGACGCCGATTCCATCACGCGTTTTCCGGTGGCAGTTGAACCCGTGAAGGTAATTTTGTCGATATCGGGATGCGAGGTCAGCAATGGTCCCAACGCGTCGCCGCCGGTGATGATGTTCAAAACGCCCGGCGGGAAAACGCCGGCAACCAATTCAGCGAGGCGCAGCGTCGCCAGCGGCGTGAACGGCGATGGCTTCAGCACCATGGTGCAGCCCGACAACAGCGCCGGAACAATTTTCTGGATCGCCATCAATACCGGGAAATTCCACGGCACGATACCGCCAACCACGCCCACCGGAACGCGGCGTGTGCGGCTCAGGCGCTTGTCGCTGTCTTCCGTGATTTTCTCTTCAAGGTTCAACATCGGCAATGCGCGCGTCATGCCAACGCAGCCGGCAATCTCGCTGCCCGCCTGCATATGTGGCTTGCCTTGCTCAGATGTGAGCAAGCGCATCAGCTCATCACTGTTCGCCTTGATCACATCCGCCATTTTGGCAAACAAAGCGCGGCGTTCTTCAACGCTGGTTTTCTTCCAGGTCTGGAATGCAGCGCGTGCTGCGGCAACGGCCTTGTCGAGATCTGCCTGACCGCAATCTGGCACTTGGCCAATGACCTGCTCGGTCGCGGGGTTTACGACATCAATCCATTGGCCGTTATCAACCAGCTCGCCGTTGATCAGATTTTTATATTGCGTGGTCATTGTCTATCTCCTGATGAGTCTCCGGCGTTATAGCCGTTATGTACCTATTTGTCCTGCTTTGCCCAATATTCATCACGCAGCAGGCGTTTGTATAATTTTCCGGTATCGTGGCGGGGAAGCTCCTCGCGAAAATCGATACGGCGCGGGATTTTGATACCTGACAGCTTTTCGCGCGCATAAGCGGTGAGTTCGTCGCGCAAGTCATCGCCCGCGTCAGCCATATCGAGTGGCTGCACCACGGCGATCACCTCTTCGCCCATTTCGTCATGAGGGCCACCAATGACCGCAACGTCGCGGACGCGAGGGTGCGTGACCAAATGGTTTTCAATCTCCTGCGGGTAGATGTTCACCCCGCCCGAAATGATCATGAAGCTTTTGCGATCGGTCAGATACAGATAGCCCTCTTCATCCAGCCGCCCGACATCACCAAGCGTTGTCCAGCCATGTTTGTTGGTCGCGCCTTTGGTTTTTTCGGGATCATTGTGATAGCTGAAAGATGCTGCACTTTCGAAGAACACGGTGCCTTCCTGACCCACGGGAACATCATCCCCATCTTCGTCGCATATATGCATGACCGCGTTCAATGGCCGTCCAACCGAGCCCTTGTGCGTTAGCCATTCTTCGCTGGAGATAAAGGTAATCCCCTGCCCCTCGGTCCCGGCATAATATTCCCGGATAACAGGGCCCCACCAATTGATCATCGCTTCCTTGATAGGAACCGGGCATGGCGCGGCAGCGTGAACCGCCGTTTCAAGGCTCGACACATCATATGCGTTGCGGACCTCTTCGGGCAGTTTCAACATGCGGGCAAAATGGGTCGGTACCCATTGGCTGGCGGTAATCTTGTATTTCTGAATGGCCGCAAGCGCCGCTTCGGGATCGAATTTCTCCATCACGACGACGGTTCCGCCAAGCCTGTGGACCGCAGCACACCAACGCAGGGGCGCTGCGTGATATAGCGGCGCTGGTGACAAATAGATGCTGTCGCCCGAAAATTTGAATGCCATCGCGGCAAGGCCTGACAGTGCATTGGGCCCCGCAATGTCCGGATCATCGGGCAAGGGGAAACGTACACCCTTGGGCTGACCAGTCGTGCCTGAACTGTACAACATGTCGGTGCCAGCACGCTCGTCGGCGATAGGCGAAGTCGGCATCTCGGCGACTGTCGCCGCATAATTTTCCCAGCCAGCATGCTCACCGCCAAGGATGTAGCGCTTCACCGGGCTTTGAAGCTGGTCAAGCGTCGCGCCCAAATAAGGCGAAGCAAACAGCACCTTTGAGCCGCTATCGTTCAGGATATAGTCGATTTCCGATGCCGTCAGACGGCAACTGATCGCGACATAAATCAGCCCTGCGCGTTGTGCGCCCCAGACAAGGTCAAAAAACTCAGCGCGGTTTTCCAAACAGAACGCAACCGTGTCGCCATGCTGAAGACCCAAGCTGCGGAACAAATGCGCGCACTGGTTGGAACGTTCATCCAGTTGCTTGTACGTTATCGTCTCGCCCGATCCCGCCATAATGACAGCAGCTTTGTCGGGATGGCTTAATGCGTGAACGACAGGATGGCCCATATTATTCGCCTTGCCAGTTGGGTTTGCGTTTTTCGGCAAAGGCAAGTGCACCCTCACGCGAGTCTTTCGAGGTGAAAACAGGTGCGCAGATTTCGTTCTGCTTCTTCCACATTTCGGTGGAGTTCCAGTCAGGCCGTTCATTGATAACACGCTTTGTTGCGATCAACGCCAGCGGACCGTTCGCGGCAACCTTGGCTGCTAGTTCAAGCGCGGCATCAATGGCAGCGCCTTCGGTGACGCGATTCACAAAACCCACCTCATAGGCGCGCTGGGCCGAGATGAAGTCACCCGTCAGCGCGAGCTCCATCGCCATGCGCTTGCCGATAATCGATGGCAAGGTGAGCAAGCCACCGGCCGCTGCAACCAGGCTGCGCTTGACTTCTGGAATGCCGAACTGCGCCTTGTCATTCGCCACCAACAGGTCGCACGCGATGGCGATTTCCATGCCGCCCGCCAGCGCATAGCCTTCAACCGCGCCAATCAGTGGTTTGGCAGGGGGGGATTCGATGAAGCCGGCAAAACCCTTGCCTTTGATGCTTGGCAATTCGCCACGCAAAAAGGCCTTCAGGTCCATGCCCGAGCAGAATGTGCCGCCAGCGCCGGTGATGATGCCCGCATTCAGGCTCTTGTCGCTATCAAGCTGCTCCATGGCCGCAGCGATGCCTTGCGCAACCGCTTGGTTGACGGCGTTCTTGGCCTCGGGCCGGTTGATGGTGATGATCAGGACGCCGTCCTGCGCTTGGGTTAGGACTTCAGACATTGCATTCTCCTAAACAAAAACCGTAGCCCTGAGCAGCAGCCGCGTAACGGCTGCGTCTGTCGAAGGGCGCCTGTCGGCAAGGACCGCGCCCTGCATAGAAACGCCCTTCGACAAGCTCAGGGCTACGGTATTTAATTTCATTCACCGCCCCTTGGGCAAACCAAGCACATGTTCGCCGATGATATTCTTCTGAATCTGGCTGGTGCCCCCGCCAATCGTAGCGGAGAAGCTGTTCAGGTAAGAACGGTGCCAATAGCCGTCATCGACCGCATTTTCGTCGCCAACATAATAGCCCGCGCGCGTGCCTTGGAACTGGAGCGAGAATTCGGTGAGCTCGCGCACCAGCTCCGTACGCGCCAGCTTGTTCATAAGCGCAAGGCCCATCGGCCGGTCGCTGGTGAGCGGTGCCATGCGGCGGCGTTGGTTGTTAAGGTTCAGCGCCTGAATTTCGATCATGTAATCGACAAGCTTGTCGCGCATGACGGGATCGTCGAGCACAGGCTTGCCGCCGCGCTTGGCCGAACGCGCCATATCGACCACGCCCATGACGTCCATTTCCTTAACGAAGTAACCGCCGACCGGATTGACCTTTGCGCCGCGCTCATACTCAAGCGTTTTCATTGCGACCATCCAGCCCTGCCCTTCTTCGCCAACGAGGCCCGACGCGGGGATTCGTGCGTCCGTGAAGAAGCATTGGGTAAAGCCATATTCGCCGGTCAATTTCTTCAAGCGGCGCGTTTCGACGCCGGGAATCTTCATCGGCGCGAGGAAGAACGAAAGCCCTGCATATTTGCTTGGACCATCATTCGATGTGCGCGCGAGCAGGATCATATAATCAGCGCGGTCGCCCAATGATGTCCAGATCTTGGACCCGTTGATGACATATTCATCGCCGTCACGGACTGCCTTGGTCTGCGCGCTGCCAAGGTCGGAACCATGCTCCGGTTCCGAAAAGCCCTGGCACCAGATTTCTTCAGCCGAGAGCATTGGCTTAATGAAGCGGCGCTTGTCCTCTTCGCGGCCAATGTCGAGCAACAATGGACCAGTCCAGCCGTTCGCAATCGCATTGAGCATGATCGGCGCGTCATGGGTTTTCATGACGCGTGTGGCGATCCGTTGATATTCGGGATGCATGCCATAGCCGCCATATTCGGTCGGCCAAGACATGCCAAAATAGCCAGCTTCATAGACCTTGCGCTGCCAGTCACGCAGGAAATCAAACTGCTGGTCGGTCGACACTTCCATGAAGGTCAGCGGCAACATAAAACCTGGGTCGCGCACCGTGTTTTCGGCGAACCACGCATCGCACTGCTTTTCGAAATCCGCTAATTCTTGGGGACTTGGTTTGCTCATGGCTGATTCCTCTCTCGCCTTTTTAATTGCGCGATTAAAGAGTCGATTGCAACACCGAAATCCGGCCCGTCCCCGGACGCGTTAGCCTTTCTTGAACGGGGCCATTTCGCCGAGAAACTCTATCTCGCGCTCCATTGCCTGACTTTCGCGGGCAAGGAAATCGGCGACCGCCGACCGAAAGCCTGCATTGGCGATATAATGTGCTGAATAAGTAGGCACCGCCTCATATCCGCGTGCCAGCTTGTGCTCACCCTGCGCGCCAGCTTCAACACGCGGGAGGCCATGCGCAATCGCGTAATCAATGGCCTGATAATAACACAGCTCAAAATGCAGAAACGGCACATCGCGCGTGCAGCCCCAGTAGCGACCGTAAAGGCAATCCGGGCTTACAAAGTTTAGTGCACCCGCAATCGGCCGGTCGCCATCATAAGCGAGGAACAGCACGATGCTGTCCTTCATGCTGTGACCGATAATGTCGAAGAACGCGCGCGTCAGATAAGGCCGCCCCCATTTGCGCTGACCGGTGTCCTGATAAAAAACCCAGAAAGCATCCCAGTCATCAGCCGTGATGTCCGCGCCACTGATTTGCGCAATGCGAACGGCAGATTGTGCAGCGGCACGTTCCTTGCGAATGGCTTTACGTTTGCGCGAAGACAACGCCGATAGGAAGCCATCAAAGTTTGCATAATCGCGGTTCTGCCAATGAAATTGCGTGCCAATGCGCGTCAGCCATCCGGCGGCACGAAACATATCCAGCTCGGCCTCTTCGACAAAAGTTGCATGCGCAGACGATAGACCATTCTGGTCTACCACGGCTTCGGCGGCGGCCAATATCGCGGGCGCGAGCGCTGGATCGCGCAACAACAATCGCGGCCCCGGTACTGGCGAAAATGGCGCTGCAATTTGCAACTTGGGATAATATTGCCCGCCCGCGCGTTCAAACGCATCTGCCCAATGATGGTCGAACACATATTCGCCCTGGCTGTGGGTCTTGAGATAGGCGGGAAGCGCAGCAGCGGGAATGCCGTCTGCGTCGCGGATCATGATAGGCGCAGGCGACCATCCCGTGCCAGCGCCGACACTGCCTGATTCCTCCAACGCCGCCAAAAACGCGTGGCCAACAAACGGATTGCCCCGCGGGTTCAGCGCATCCCACTGGTCGGCGGGAATATCGCTGACCTTGCTTAAGAGTTCGGCGGTGACGCCGTCGGTCATTAAGCCGCGCGGACCTTTACCACGCAGTCAATCTCGACCGTTGCATCGCGTGGGAGGACGGGGACCGAGACCGCAGCGCGTGCATGCTTGCCCGCGTCGCCGAACACCGCTTCCATCAGGTCCGATGCGCCATTGGCGGCTTCGGGTTGATCGGTGAAGTCAGGGGTCGACGCAACAAAGACGCCGAGCTTGACGATCCGCTCAACGCGGTCAAGGTCGCCGCCAAGCGCCGCCTTCATCTGGGCGATGAGCATGACAGCACAGGCTTTGGCCGCCGCCTTGCCGTCCTCAAGACTGCGGGTATCGCCGACTTTGCCGGTGACAACCTTGCCATCGACAAAGGGCAATTGACCCGAAATGAACAATATCCCGTTTGCTTCGACAGCGGGCACATAGGACGCGACCGGCGCAGCGGGTGCGGGAAGAGTGATGCCCAATTCGGCTAATTTTGCTTCGATCATGATGTTACCTTCTCCAATGCGGGCGCTGGCGCATTCGCAACCAGCCGCTCCCTGATCCAATGTTCCGCGTCAGCCCAGCGATCCAAACGCGCGTGCGCCGACTTTGACGCATTTACCCGCTCCCACAATAATGGCTCGCCGACAAAATGCAGCCGCCAGACGTCGGGATGCTGTTCGCCAACGGACTCATGCTGGTGTCCGAGATCGTCGACGAATACGGCAACGCTTGGCTTATATTCGTCCAATATCCGGCCAAGCGCCTCGCCCTTCCCGCCTTGGTTGCAATAGACTGGCGCGTCGATGCCGACGGCCTTCAACTGCTCGGTCCTTGGCCCTGCGCGATGATCGAGCAGATTGGTGAGGATAACCACATCGGCATGTTCGCGCAGCCGGTTGAGGCTGTCGACCGCGCCATCAATCGCTTGCTGCCGGTGCATTTCGGTATCGAAAAAGCCGTTGAGCAAGTCCCAAACCTGGCCGCGCTCAACCACCGTGCCGTCATGCTTGTGGCGCAGTGCTTCGCCCCAATCGCCGTGGACGAGGTCAAAATGGATATGATGTGCCTCATCCAGCCAATCGCGGAATGGCACGATCATGTGCAACAACACTTCGTCGCAGTCGGAAATAAGCAATGGCCTACTCATGCTTCCAACTCCTGACGCGCTTGCACAAGTACCGCGGGTGACACCCCGATCACCGCGGCGCAGGCGATGAGATCAGGCTCATAAGCCTCAAGGAATGATAATATCGCTGCTTGAGTCCCGCGTTCAGTGATGGAGCTGCGCAGCCCTTCAGGTGTGAGGCCCGTCAGCGACAACAGCCGCTCCGCCCGTGATTCTTCCATCAACGCCCAAGCCAAAGCCTGAAACGCCATACCCGATGCGTCTAACTTGCCGTTTGTTTCATGCATGGCTTTCGCTTAAGCCAAGGCATCCACGAACGCAAAGCGGGAAAAGGTCGGTATGGGTAAAAAGGTGATGATCGTTGAGGACAATGAGCTCAACCTCAAGCTGTTCACTGACCTACTACGCGCGCATCAGTTCACTGTAGAGGGTGTACGCGACGGGCGGCTGGCGCTGGAACAGGCGCGGACGTTCATCCCCGATCTTGTCATCATGGACATTCAGCTGCCGCATGTCAGCGGCATCGACCTCATTGAAGCCATGCAGAAAGACGCCGCGCTATCGGCCATCCCCGTGCTCGCGGTCACAGCCTACGCCGGCAAAGGTGACGAAGACCGGATCATGGCAGCAGGCGCAAAGGGCTATCTGTCCAAGCCGGTGTCAGTGATGAAGTTTCTGGAAACGGTGCGCGGGATTGTTGGGTAAGTGAAATCAGTCGGGTAAATGCCATGCACCAATCAAAAAGGGCGCCCGAAGCGCCCTGATCGATACCCTATTCAAGCAGCGCGTTGGCTTACTTGATTTTGGCTTCCTTGAACTCGACATGCTTACGCACAACGGGGTCATATTTGCGGAACGTCATCTTTTCAGTGATGTTGCGCGGATTTTTCTTGGTCACGTAGAAGAAGCCCGTGTCAGCGGTGCTGAGCAGCTTGATCTTGATCGTGGCTGGCTTCGCCATGGCCCATTCCTTTTGTTCAAATAATTTCGTAAAAAACTGCGCAGGTTTTGGCCGCGCTGTTCACAGACGCGGGCCTTTGCTGGTTTGGCGGGGGAAAGTCAAGCCCGTAACCCGAAATCAAACGTCAAAGCAGGCCAATGTCCCCTGAATCGTCATGCGGAACGCGTTTGAGCATCTTCCTTTTGTTTTGCCGTCGCTAATTGAGATGCCGAAATGCGCTCAGTCCGGCGCGCTTGCGATTCAGATATCATACCGATTCGCATCACAATTAGGGCATTTCATCGTTTGTTAACCACGTTAGCGCATAGCTGTCACAGATTTGGGGCAGGGGTTTCGCCATGGATATGGATCATGATCGCCAATTGCTGATTCGCGCCGAGCTGAGCGACCTGTTGGATGCGCTGCGGCTGACGACTTTTGACAGCAGCCCGCTTCAGTTTCTCGTTCGGCTTGAGGCCATCCGTCAAACCGCCATCGCGCATAATTTTGCGGCCGTGGCAGAGATCGCGAGCGTGTTCGAAGCCACGATGCAGCGCGTCATCGAATTTGGTGGCGCAGATTCGGTTATTGGCGGCTTTACCGGCATATTGGACGACGCGATTGGGTGTTCCCAGCTGAGCCCGGCCGTCACGCAATCTTTGCTTGCGTCGGTTGCTGTCCGCCTGCCGCACTAATCCCATTTTCGTAATGATGTGCTAGGGCAGCGAAATGGACGCTGCCTTTTCAACTTTTCTATCTGTTTTCCTCGCCGAAATGGGGGACAGGACCCAGATCCTCGCTGCCGTGCTGGCGCTGCGATATCGGAACAACAATGCTATTCTTGCAGGGCTTGCTTGTGCGACCTTGCTCAATTGCGGCATTTCGGCAGCAGGCGGCTCGGTTATCGACAGCTGGATCAGCGAACGGCCAGTCAAGATGTTCGCTGGCCTCGCCTATATCTTTGCTGGTGCTGGCATGTTGCTGTGGCGGCGCAATGTCGACCCGTTATCGGGCTGGAAAACGCCTGCCTTTCTAACCGCATTCTTCGGACTGTTTATTTTGGAATTTGGAGACAAGAGCCAGTTCATCATCGCCGCCCAAAGCGCGCGCACGCCTTATTGGGGGATGACGGCTATCGCTGGCTTTGTCGGCATCATGGCCGCAACCATGCCAGCTGTCTTTCTTCGGGAAAAGCTTGCCCAAGTCGTGCCATTGAAGCCCATCAGGTGGGTCTCCGGAACATTGTTGCTGGGCTGGGGGTTCATACTGGCAACGCAGGCCTACGGCATCAGCTGATTGCGGTATTTCCGGGCGTGGGCGCTGGAAATATCGGTCTGTGTTCTTATGTCTTAATTCCCCCCCCCCCCGAACGAAGGAGAACTGCCATGGCAAATGGTGACAATAGCAAAAAAGCACTGGCCGATGCGTTGAATGGCCTGCTGGCCGATTATTATGCGCTCTACCTCAAAACTAAGAATTTCCATTGGCATGTGACTGGCCCGCATTTTCGGGAATATCATCTGCTTTTTGATGAACAGGCGACTGAGTTGATCGCAACAACTGACCTTGTCGCCGAACGCGTGCGCAAGCTGGGTCAGGATACGCTGACATCGATTGGCGCGATCGCGGCCAAGCAGCGGATCAAGGACCATGACTCGACGTCGACGGATGCATCCAAGATGCTGAAGGAGTTGCACGCCGACAATGAAACGCTGATCACGGCATTGAAGGAAGCAAAGGACCTTGCGGACGAAGCGGGCGACAATGCGACCGATGGCTTGCTCGACGACTGGACTGACCAAGCCGAACAGCGCGCGTGGTTCCTGGCCGCGACCATCGGCAAGGTGTGATAGATACAAAAAAGGCGGGCGAAGCGAACAGCCTCACCCGCCTTTTTGAATTTCTAAAGCGCGCTTATTCGGAAAGCGGGCCCAAGTTTGTAGCCGAATATTTGCCGCGACGGTCGATTTCGATGTCGAAGGCCAAACGGTCGCCCTGAGTCACCTGACCCATGCCCGAACGCTCAAGCGCAGAGATGTGCACAAACACGTCTTCGCCGCCATCATCACGCTGCACAAAACCAAAACCCTTCATGTCGTTGAAGAATTTCACGGTTCCGTTGGCACGTTCGCCAGTCGATTCGCGCTGCGGACCACGTGGTGCCGAATCACGGTCGCCACCGCGGAAGCCACCACGGTCATCGCCACGCGGAGCGCGGTCACGATCAAATGCTGGACGATCTGGACGGTCCGGACGCGGTGCGCGCTCGGTAACTTCCATTGGCTCACCATCGATGACGAGGTCAGTTGCCGAAACCTTGCCGCCACGCTCAACGAGCGAGAATTCAAGCGGCTGGCCTTCAGCAAGACCGGTCAGGCCAGCTTGCTCAACCGCGCTGATGTGCACAAACACATCATCGGGACGACCATCGACCTGAATGAAGCCAAAGCCCTTTTGACCATTGAAAAATTTGACAATTCCCTTGCCGGAACCGATGACTTGCGCTGGCATTGGTGGGCCGCCTGGGCCACGCCGTGGTGCGCCGAAGCCACCTCCACCGCCGCCACCGCCGCCGCTATTACCGCCGCCGCCGCCGTAACCGCCACCTGAGCGGCCGCCGCCAAAATCACTTTGATAGGGGGACGGTGCGCGATAACCGTCATAGCTTTCATCACCGAAACCATCTCTTTTGTCCCGGCCCTTGCCAGCACGCTTGCGATCAAAACCCATAACTTCTTACTTGCCTTCTCATCGCCCTAAACAACTATGTTATGCAGTCGAGGGCGACTGTACTGCACGTCACAAGCGCAATCGTTCGTGATTCCGCGAGAATTTTGTATATCGCATTAAAAGGTTACGCGATAGCAAATATTGCGGCCCAAAATCGCACGCCGCCAACTGTAGTTTCATTTGCCTTGGACAGTCCTGTGGGGCAAGGGGCTAGCATGAGCGTATATTTACACGAAGAAGACCTTCCCGAGGGCGTATTGGCCGATGGACCAGTTGCCGTAGACACCGAAACCATGGGCCTGATAACCCCGCGTGACAGGCTTTGCTTGTTACAGATTTCCGATGGTCGCGGAGACGAACATCTTGTGCGTTTTGGCCGCAACAGTGACTTCGCTGCGCCAAACTTGCGCGCCGTCCTGGCCGATCCAGCCCGTTTGAAGCTGTTCCATTATGCCCGATTCGATTTGGCAGCCATTTCGCATTATCTGAACGTGGTTGCGACACCGCTGTTCTGCACCAAAATCGCGTCGCGCCTTGTGCGGACCTATACCGACCGCCATGGTCTGAAGGAACTGGTCAAGGAAATGCTGTCGACCGACATTTCCAAGCAGCAGCAGTCAAGCGACTGGGGCGGCCCCATATTGTCCGAAGCGCAAAAAGATTATGCCGCGAGCGACGTGCGCTATCTACACCGCTTGCACGCGGAATTTGTAGTCCGTTTGGAACGCGAAGGTCGCACTGGTCTCGCGCAGGCGTGCTTTGATTTTCTTCCGCATCGCGCCGACCTCGATCTGTCTGGCTGGCCAGAGACCGATATATTCGGGCACAGTTAAGGTTTATTCGGGTTAGAGACATAACATGTCCGCACAGGCCGATCTTGAACGCACATATCGTCAACGCTGGGCATTGCCTGGCGGACGGCATGATCGCCTTATCCGCGCGATGCGTGTTGTCTTGCCGAGCATCATCGGTTTGCTTGTCGCCTTACTGGCATTTAGCCCGTTTACCGGGAAACAGGAACTCAGCTTTGTCCTGAACAAGGACGAAGTTAATCTGTCGCGCGAGCGACTGCGCGTCGTCGAGGCGCTGTATCGCGGCGAAGACAGCAAGGGCCGCCCCTTTTCGCTCCGCGCCGGTAGCGCTGTCCAGAAGACTTCGGCACAGCCTGTTCTGGAAATGACATCACTGTCCGGGCGGATATCGTTGAAGGACGGCCCAGCCTCTATCGTCGCGCAACGCGGTAGCTATGACCTCAGCAAGGAAACCATGCGTGTCACTGGCCCGTTGGCTGTTGAATCGCCCGGCTATGACATGGTCGCCAGCAATGTGGAGTTGTCTTTGAAAGACCGGACAATACAGAGCTTTGGGCCAGTCAGCGGCCGAACAAAGGTCGGAACCTTCCGCGCCGGACGGTTGCGCGCGGATCTCGATACGCGCGTTGTCCGGCTAGATGGTGGCGTTCGTTTGCGTATCGACCAGAATGCGATTAAGTGAGGCCATTATGAGCAAAGCTTCTATCTCCCTTGGATTGGCTGCAGCAATTGCTGGCATCATGATGCTGTCGTCAGCGTCGGCGCAAAGCATTCGCAACCATGATAGCAACGCGCCTGTCGATTTCTCTGCCGCGTCGATGGAACTGCAAGACCGCGCCGACCGCGTTGTGCTTGCGGGCGGCGTAACCGCAACGCAGGCGGGACTGACGCTCAAAGCAAACCGCGTGACGGCCGCCTATTCCAACAATGGTGGCGTTGACGTAAATCGTCTCGATGCCACCGGCGGCGTGACCATTACCAAGGATGATCTGCGCGCGACCAGCAGCTCGGCGATATATGATCTGGACTCAAGCCTGATTACGCTCATCGGCAACGTGCATCTGGTGCAAGGCAGCAACCGGCTAAACGGCGGCAGGCTTGTCATCGATCTGAATTCAGGCCGATCGACCATCAATGGCGGTGGGCCTGCTGGCACAACAAATTCGGGTGGCCGCGTTACCGGCAGCTTTAGCGTTCCACAGCGCAAAAATTAGGGGACAGCCCCGAACCGCCTCCAAAACGGGGCAGCATAAATCATGCCAATTGCAAAACGGGTCAGCATTCATTAGCTATCAGCTGGACATTAAAAGCATTATCGCGGGCGAAATTTGGATATGGATAGCATGACTGCAACTTCTCCCGCTGCGGATGCGACGACGCAAGACGACGTGCAATCGGGACTGGGTGTCGTGTCCATCGCCAAAAGCTATGACAAGCGCGCGGTGTTGACCGATGTTTCACTCTCGGTTGCCAAGGGCGAAGTGGTTGGTCTGCTTGGCCCAAATGGTGCGGGTAAAACCACCTGCTTTTATTCGATCATGGGGTTGGTAAAGCCCGACAGCGGACGCATCACGCTTGATGGCGCAGACATCACCAACCTGCCGATGTACCGCCGCGCGATTTTGGGCTTGGGCTATTTGCCGCAGGAAACATCAATTTTCCGCGGCATGACCGTTGAGCAAAATATCAGCGCAGTTTTGGAAATGTCAGAGCCTGATGCGGATTCACGCAACGAGCGGTTGGAAAAATTGCTCGGCGAATTCGGCCTCACCCGTTTGCGCAGCGCGCCCGCTATGGCGCTGTCAGGTGGCGAGCGGCGGCGGTGCGAAATTGCACGTGCGCTTGCTGCCAATCCGTCGATCATGTTGCTCGATGAGCCTTTCGCAGGCATCGACCCCATATCCATTTCCGATATTCGCGACTTGGTGAAAGAACTTAAAACCCGCGGCATCGGCGTACTGATTACCGACCATAATGTGCGCGAAACGCTCGATATCGTCGACCGTGCTTGCATCATTTATGGTGGGCAGGTCCTGTTCGCGGGGTCGCCTGAGGCCTTGGTCGCTGACCCCAATGTGCGCCGCCTATATCTGGGCGAGAGTTTTGCAATGTGATTTGGGGCGATGACGGAACCATAACGTCATGGCATTAGCACCCCGCCTCGATCTTCGCCAAAGCCAGTCGCTGGTGATGACGCCGCAATTGCAGCAGGCGATTAAACTGCTCGCATTGTCTTCGCTCGAGATCGAAGCGTTCATCGCGGAAGAAGTTGAACGCAACCCGGTGCTTGAAACAGGTGGGGGCGACTCTGCGCCAGACGCGCCGACTGACGATTTCGCTCTGGCTGCAAGCGACAATGGCGAGCGGGCCAGCGATGACCTGCTCAGCGGTGATGGCCACGGCACATCGGACGCGCTTGATGTCGATTTCAGCGCGGAAACTTTTCACCACGACACCCCGTCCGACAGTGTTGGCGGAGCCGACGGCATGCTCGGGCTTTCGGGCAGCGCCGCGCCCAGCGGCTTTGACGCCGACGGACCTGATTTCGACAGCTTTGCCGCACGTGACGTCAGCTTGCGCGAACATTTGATGGCGCAGGCAGGATCAAGCCTATCCGGACGCCAACTATTTCTGGTCCAACAAATTATCGAGCAAATCGAACCCACAGGCTATGTTGGCGAAGACCTTATGGCGACGGCGCATAGGCTTGGCGTTCCCATGGCGGAAATGGAGGCAGCGCTCACGGAATTGCAGAGGTTCGATCCAACGGGAGTGGGCGCGCGAAACCTGTCCGAATGTCTTGCCATTCAGGCACGCGAGGCAGATCGCTACGACCCATGTATGGCAAAGCTTATCGATAATCTCGATCTGGTAGCCAAGGGCGCTTTTGACCAGCTTAAGCGGATGTGCCGCGTCGATGACGAAGACTTACGCGATATGTTGATCGAACTGCGCGGTTATGATCCAAAACCCGGCTGCCGCTTCGAAAGCGAAGACACGCTTGCAGTGACGCCCGACATATTCGTAACCCCGCGCGGCGAAGGTTGGGCCATCGAATTGAACAGTGCGAACCTTCCGCGTATTCTGATCAACCGCAGCTATGTCGCGGAACTGGGGCAGGACAAGACAACTAAGGCATGGCTAAGCGACTGCATGGCGGATGCGAATTGGCTCATCAAAGCCATGGACCAAAGACAGCGCACCATCGTAAAAGTCGCCACCGAAATCGTGAAGCAACAAGATGGCTTTTTTCGCAAGGGCGTTGCGCATTTGCGGCCGTTAACACTGCGGCAGGTAGCCGATGCCATCGAAATGCATGAATCCACCGTCAGCCGTGTCACCAGCAACAAATATCTGCACTGCGGACGCGGTCTGTTTGACCTCAAATATTTCTTCTCATCAGGCGTTCAATCGGCTGACGGAGAAGGCGCTTCGGCCGAGGCCGTGAAAAGCCACATCAAATCCTTGATAGATGCCGAGGGCGACAAAATTCTGTCCGATGACACGCTGGTCGACTTGTTGACTGCAAAAGGCTTCGACATTGCCCGCCGCACGGTCGCGAAATATCGCGAGGCTATGGGTATTGGATCTTCCGTGCAAAGACGGCGGCAAAAGAAAATGGGCCGCTAATTAAGCTGCCAGATTTGAATTTGCCACAGTTTCGCGGTCGATAAGTATTTTCTCTGCCAATATGTGGTCACTGACCTTGTCGACATCGATTGCGGCGACTGGGTCAGACATCGATACAAGCGTTGCTGCAAGGCCAAGGCGCTCTCCCGCAATCTTCAAGGCCTGCCGCAATCCAATTGTCCGCGTAAGCGCGCGGGTTGCCAGCCGCAGCCCAAAATGCATGAACAGTCGCCATGCCTTTTTGCGGTCCTTCTCAGCCTCTGCCCACAAATCGAGAGCAAATACGGACTTGAAGCTCATCAATGCAAAGAGATTGGCGCCAGACCACGCCCCGTCGGAAAAGCGCAGCCATGTGCGTTTTGCGTCAGGAAATTGAGCCAACATCGTCTTTCGCTCGACCATAGCAACGGCAATGTCGCCCTCTGCTTTGCCCAAAAATTCGGCGATCATATCGACGGTCAACAAAGGGTGATCTGCGGTTGTCACCAATATTGGCGACGAGAAACCCAACGCATCCACCTGCCGCTTTATGCTCAGCGATATACTGCTAAGGCTTTCCACCAGCGTCGCGCCCCCTGCCGCATCTACCGCCGAACGCAGTGCGTCTGGTTCTTGGCAAAGGACAATGATTTCACCGATCAGTGGCGACGCCCGCAGCGTGCGGATGACATGGCTAATCATCGGTTCGCCGCGCACGGGTACCAGAGCCTTCAACTTAAGCCCGAAATGCTGTGCAAACATATCCGTACCGGGCCTCTGCCCGGCAAGGACGATGCAGGTCCATTGCGCTTGCAAACAGCTTCTCCTAAACGCATCCAAATCGGAGGGCACGCCAACGCATTTGGCGTACCTTGGGGTGGGGCTTGGCGACCAAATATGAATATTGCAATATATGATCTCGACAAGACCATAACCCGTCGCCCGACTTTTACCCATTTCCTGCTATTTTATGCCCGGCGGACTGCGCCCATTCGGCTGGCTTTACTGCCCGTCTGGATCGCGGCGATGATTGGATATAAACTCGGCTTATACGGACGCAAACCACTGAAACAATTTGGTATCGCGATGTTTATCGGGCGCCAAATCTGCCCGGAAAAGCTCTCCAATATCGTCGCTAGCTTTGCCGACCATATTGTTAGCCAAGGCCTTCAACCGGGTGCCGTTGCGCGCATAGGCGCTGATCGCGCGCGCGGGGCCTTGCTGGTGATGGCAACCGCCGCACCACATTTTTACGCTGGCCACATTGGCAATATGCTGGGTTTTGATGCTGTCATTGCGACACGCCATATCAGCCAAGCAGATGGCCGACTGGCGCACCGCATCGATGGGGAAAATTGCTACGCCGGAGAAAAACTGCGCCGCGTGCAGGAATGGCTGTCGCAACAGGACTTCAGCCGACAAGATGCGCATATCCGCTTTTATTCCGATGATCTGAGCGACCGAACCACCTTAGACTTTGCGGACGAAGGCTATGCGGTGAACCCCTCGAAACGGTTTGGTGAGGCAGCAGCCGCCGCCAATTGGGGCGTGATCGATTTCCGCAGCACGCACGAGGTTCGTTCAGAGCGCTAAGCCTTCAATATATCGGCCCAAAGCCTCGGCTCCCCGTTCCGACGCTGGGCGCGGATCGCTTTGGTCGGCGGTGTACGCCATGCGCTGCTCTTGGGCATCGCGATATTGTGCGGCAATCGTCACATGATCGGGCAACAACGGTATCAACTGCTTGGCCGTGCGGACAACCGGGCCATTGTTCCAGAAATCATATTCGGGCGGCGCACCGGGCGCGGCCGTGCTGTGCGTATCGATGAAAAAACATGCGCGCGGGCGATACAGAAATTCATACACCTGGCTTGAAACATCGCCGATATAGACGTCTGCGGACAAGGTGTAACTCATATCAAACAGACGCGGGCTATCCACATCAATCCGGATATTTGGTGCGCCATAATATTTTGGATCAATATCAGGCCGTTTGCGAGTCACACGATATTCCGGCGAAATATGTACTTTTTTATAAAAGAGCATGACGTGCGGTGCGAAGATCAGATTGTACCGGTCCGGGTTCTCATAAAAATATTGCAATATGTCTGCCCCGTGATCGTACCAGCTAGACATATGCGGATCAAAATGCGGGTTATATAAAAACGTCGGCTTGTCGTTGTCGAAAAATGCCTCAGGGGTGCGCCCCCGCAAAATGTCGAATTTTGCATAGCCGATAATCCGGCAGCGTTCGGCCGTGGAAGCACCCGCTTCAACCATCTGGTCGACGACCTTTTGTCCGCTGACCATCAACAGGTCGAAGTCGCGGAATGCAGGATGAACAGATACATTCCGGTCACCCGAACCATGGGGTACACAGACAAACGCGGGGCGATGATCACGTCTGCGAAATTTGGCCCAATGGCGCTTCAAGGTAAGGCAGGTTCGTTCAGTCGACACAATTGCCGCAGATTTTCGCAAGATTGCATTATGCCAATAGAGGCGAAGGATGCGGTGAACGGGTACCAGCCTGTTCAGGCCTTTTGTCAGCATCCTTAGCATTTCGGGTAACGCCAATGGCTGCCACTCCAAGGCCGCAATCTGCTCCGGAGTCAGCAACTTCTCGACTTCTTTTCGCGTAGTTTCGCTGCCGAAGGCAATGATGGCCCGGAATGCCTTTTCACGTAGCGCGAAAGCGCCAGCTATCCCTGCCAAATGGGCCACTTGGTGACCCGCATCATGGTTAAACAGAAATGTTACCGGTGCGTTGGTGGGTGCGTCACCCTGTGTATGTTGTCCGTGCTTCATGCTGCCGAACCCGTATCGTTTAAAGCGGATGTTTGCGACCGATTTGCGAGATTTAAAGTATATTTCAAAAAGACATATCGAAGAAGCCTGAGCCGTTTGAGATACTGGACCGCAAGTTGCTCAAAATTTATTGGCACACATTTTTCGAACTGTTCCAAATAATGATGCAGCCCTACTTTGAGATTCCCGTCCGTTGCAGCCCCCGAGCGTGCAAAGCGGAAGCCGGTTTTGACAAACTCTTGCGCGCAGAAATCTGACACATAAAAGGCCGCGGAGGGCAGCGTGCGGCCTAGCGCCTCGTCCATTACCTCTTGAAATCCGCTGAGTGCCAGTGCCAAATCTTCATGCTTGCGGGCGTCAAAGACCCATGATTTTCGCTTGACGCTGTCCATAATGCTGCCAGCGCGTCGCCGGTAGAAAATCCAAGCTGAATGTGCATAATAATAATTCTGTGCCTTCAAAAGCAACCACGGCATGGTCGCGATGTCTTCGAAAACCCTACCCTCCGGGAAACGTGGACCGTCGATCCACAGCGACCGTCGGCTGATTTTCAGCCAGCAATACATTTTGCGGCTTTTAAACACGCCGCAGACCAACTGCCCGACATCTCGGGACAGCTGCTTGCATGGGCCAAAAAAAGATCGCGTGATTGCGAAACGGGATTTGCGATAGTCGCATAAAATGAGGTCGGGATTGTATGTGTCCAGGATAGTATGAAGCTGTCTCAGCGCACCCACCAACATATAATCGTCAGGATCGACGAACCAGATATGTTCACCGTCGGCTTCGTCGACCAAACGGTTCCGAGCGGCACTCACGCCCTGATTCACACTGTGGTACAGCACTTTGATACAATGCGGATATTGACGGCGAAACGCCTCAGCAATGGCACGGGATTTATCGGTAGACGCATCATCTACGATGACGATCTGGACACCGTTATCGTCGCCAATTTGGCCCAAAACGGAATCCAGGCATCCGGCAAGATAGCGTTCAACATTATAAACTGGCAATAAAACGCTTAACCAGAATGTGGGTGCCATGATCAGGTTTACCTAGCGTCGATCTGCGATCCGCTTAACCAGCTTCAATTTTTTAGCCAGCACATTATGACATGGCTTTGATTAACGGCGGAAGTGCACTAGTCCCGCAGCTAGATTGGGGATCTGGCGCAATGGCTGAACAAAAACAGGGGAGTGGACGCCGCATTTTGCAATCAGGCGCTTGGCTGTTTTTGCCAAAGACCACCTCTGCGGTGCTCAGCCTCATTTACCTTGCTGTCTCTACCCAAAGCTTGGGCGCGGCAGAATTCGGCAAGTTCATGCTGATCTTCAGCTTTGCCCAGACGATATCCAGCTTCACATCGTTCCAGACTTGGCAGATCCTGATCCGCTACGGCACGACGTTGGTGCACACGAACTCCGACGAAAAGCTGGCCGAACTCACATGGTTTTGCCTGATCCTCGATATTGTCGGAGCGTTGCTGGCGTTTGTGGTCGCCGTGGTCGGCGCATGGGCGCTCACAAATAATCAGGGCTGGGACGATTCAGAAGCTATCGCCGTGATAGGCTTCACGGCCCTTTTGGTGCTGTCCGCCCGTTCGACACCGACAGGCCTGTTGCGCATTAACGACCGCTTTGGCGATGCGGCCATTCCCGACATGCTGGTTCCCATTATCCGTCTTGTAGGCACGGGTATATTGGTCGTGACAGTGCCTTCGGCCTGGGGATTTCTCGCGGTGTGGCTGGTGTCCGAAATGGTGCCAACGATATTCATTTGGGTGAATGTTTTTCGGCGGCTCAAACTGCCGCTGCGGCTCAGCAAGATGCCAACTTGGCTCGGCTTTCAGCAAAGCTTCCCCGGCATTGCGAAATTCGCTTTATGGTCGAATGTCGGATCAAGCTTTAAGCTGACAAGCCAGCAGATGGTTGCAGTTGTGGTTGGCTTCTCCGTCGGTGCAACGGCAGCTGGATTCTTCCGCCTTGGCTATCAACTGGGTCAGGTCTTTGCGCGGGTTGGCGACGCAATATCCATGGCGATATTTACCGAATATGCCCGCGTTGCGCACACGGGAGATCCCAAAGATGCACGCAACTTGCTCAATCGTATGATTAAGGTGTCGGGCGTTGCGGCGTTACTCGTTCTCGCCATTGTTGGTTTCGCCGGAAAACCCGCCCTGATATGGATATTTGGTGCAGAGTTTGTGGCAGCATATCCTTTGGTGATGATCTTGGGCACAGCCACCGCCGTACAATTTGCCACATTAGGGCTGGAGCCTGCACTTCTGACCGCCGGCAAGGCTGGCCGGGTGATGCTGTGCAGCCTTGCTGGCGCTATTGTCGTGGTGCTTATGATGATCTGGCTCATGCCAACCTATGGCGAGGTTGGTGCAGCGTTTGCGATGTTAGGTGCAGCGGCGGTGAACGCCGCGCTACTGGTCATTTCCTATCGGCAAAAAGTCCTTCGGCAAGCACCGGAGGCGGTGCTTTAGGAAACGCGATTCAATGCGCCTTTATGAAATTGACGACATCCGAGATGACCGGCGCCTTGTTCCGGAAGGGCCGTGCGACCGCCATGATGATATCGGCATGGCCAACATCTGGGTATATTTTCAACTGCTGTTTCCCGCCCAACGCCGCAATCCGTTCGGATAGTATCTTGCTGTTGCGCGGCTTAACCACGGTGTCCTTATCTCCGGTCAGCAACAACAGCGGCGGTGCATCGGCGCGCGCGTAGGTGATCGGCTGGGTCTCGGTTAGATTGGGCCATTGGCCAAGCGCGATTTTCGATGAGTCCGTCGTGAGTGGCAGAAAATCATAAGGGCCAGCTAACCCGATCACGCCCTTAATAACATCGGTCCCAAGGCCCTGCGCCTTCAAATAGCGCGGATCAAGCGCCGTCATCATTGCGATATGCGCGCCAGCACTATGGCCCATAAGGAAGATACGGTCTTTATTGCCCTGATACTTGCCAACATTGCTGTGCATCCACGCGATGGCCGCCGCTGTGTCATCTACGAATGCCGGAAAGCGGACCTCTGGCGATTTGCGATAATCGGCGATGACCGTAACAAAACCGAGCGATGCAAATGCGCGACCCAAAAAGCCATAGCCTTCCCGCTCGCCATCACGCCACGCACCGCCGTGAAAGAAGATGAGCACTGGGTGAGGCGCGGACGCGTCGCCTTCAGGCGCATAGATATCCAGCTTCTGCCTGTCGTCCTCCCCATAAGCGATGGCCGTCACGGGCGGTTTCCCATGTTCCGACTCACCGGGAGCCCACCGGTCCGCAAAATCCAGCTTCTGTGGATCGCTCTTGTTCCAGAACCATAAGCCGGAACCAACGAGCGCGACTAGCAATGCAATGAGGATATATTTGATCATGCGCCGTATCTGCCCGTTAAAGCGCTGCACAACAACGAAAAAAGGCGACCCCCGTCGGAGCCGCCCTTCCCTAGCAGGCCGCAAGGGTAAACCCTTGCGCTTCTGAATATTATTAACGCTTCGAGAACTGGAAGCTCTTACGCGCCTTGGCCTTGCCGTATTTCTTACGCTCGACAACGCGGCTATCGCGTGTGAGGAAGCCTTCTGCCTTCACTGCGCTACGCAGCAATGGTTCGAACTTCGACAGTGCCTGAGCGATGCCATGCTTGACTGCGCCGGCCTGACCCGAGAGGCCACCGCCCTTGACAGTTGCGATGACGTCATATTGGCCAGTGCGCTCGGTGACACCGAACGGCTGGTTGATGACGAGACGCAGCGACGGGCGTGCGAAATAGGTTTCTTGGTCACGGCCGTTGACGACAATCTTGCCAGTGCCTGGCTTCAGCCAAACGCGTGCAACTGCGTCCTTACGACGGCCAGTTGCATAAGCACGACCTTGCGCGTCAATTTCCTGTTCGCGAACAACAGCAGCAATCTGTGCTGGTGCCTGAACGTCGGCGCCCAATGTTTCGAGATCAGCGAGCGAATTTGCAGTTTCGGACATTATGCACCCACCTTGTTCTTGCGGTTCATGGAAGCGACGTCGAGCGTCGTTGGCTGTTGACCGGCATGTGGATGGTCAGTGCCGTTATAAAGGTGCAGCGCGCGCATTTGCGCACGGCCCAATGGTCCGCGTGGAACCATGCGCTCTACGGCCTTTTCAAGGACACGCTCAGGGAACTTACCGTCGAGTACCTTGCCGGCAGTGATTGCCTTGATACCGCCGATGTAACCGGTGTGACGATAATAGACCTTGTCGGTCAGTTTCTTGCCAGTGAACTTCACCTTGTCCGCATTGATGACGACAACATGGTCGCCACAATCAACGTGCGGGGTGTAGCTTGGCTTGGTCTTACCACGCAGGATGTTGGCGATGAGGCTGGCAACACGGCCAACAACCAAACCTTCTGCGTCAATGAGGATCCACGATTTCTCGACGTCCTGTGGACGGATCGATTTCGTAACTCTGGATAGCGTTTTCATCGCTAATCGCACCTTTCGAAATTTTAGTGTTGCACAGAATCGCAAGGGACCCTGCACGCGAAGCGGTGCCAATGGCGACCAAGCGGCCATTAGTCAAGCAAAAGCGAGGGTTTTGCGACGGGTATAATAATACCTTCCGGTATTTACGCCGTTTCCCGCCCCAAGACATGGGCACCCCAGACTGTTGCCGCCACGAGAAGAGCACCGACCGCCTGATGCGAAACAGCAAGCACAATGTTGACGCCCGTCATAACGGTCGCAATGCCCAGCAGGATCTGGATGCCGAAGGCGCTATGGATAGCCGTAGATGCCCCACGAACGCCTGCTTTCTTGACCCGCCGCGACATGAGGACTAGCGCAATCACCGCAACCCATGCCCACCAACGGTGGACAAAATGAGTCAGATAAGGGTCGTTCACCAGAGCATATAGCGTGCCCTTGGCGGTATCGACGCCGTCTGGATAGAAACGGTCATT
Source organism: Sphingomonadales bacterium (assembly GCA_027486895.1). Taxonomy (GTDB): domain Bacteria; phylum Pseudomonadota; class Alphaproteobacteria; order Sphingomonadales; family Sphingomonadaceae; genus Sphingorhabdus_B. Next base: position 7,558 of record JAIXOE010000013.1, on the reverse strand, counting down.
CATCAACGGCCATGTATTGGCGACATATCCGGCATTGAGTCCGGCGACCCATGCGCCAAAGAGCAACTGAATGAACAATATGGTCAATATGCTGGCCGTAAAGCCAGTGATGCGGGCGGGCTTCGCCGATGGATTTTTCGTCAGTGCGTGCAAATCCAGCGCCGTCCATACAAGGCCACCCAAGATCGTGAGCGCGGTCAAAAGATGCACCGCAAGCCGGTAATGGCTGACATCGGTGCGGGCGGATAGGCCCGATGACACCATCCACCAACCGATCGTGCCCTGCAAACCACCAAGCGCGAGCAATGCAAGCAGCCGTGGTTTGTAGCCGGCGGGAATCGCCCGCTTGATCCAGAACCAAGCCAGCGGCAGCGCAAATGCCAAACCAATGACTCTGCCCAACAAGCGGTGGACCCACTCCCAGAAATAGATGAATTTAAACTCGGCCAGCGTCATCCCTGCCGGGCCGTTGATTTGCGTGTACTCCGGAATCTGCTTGTACTTTTCGAATTCGGATAACCAGCTTGCCTCGTTCAGCGGGGGCAAGGCGCCAGCTATTGGCTTCCATTCCGTGATCGAAAGTCCGGATTCGGTCAGACGCGTAATGCCGCCCACAACCACCATCGCAAAGACAAGCGCCGCGACGGCCATAAGCCATGTAATCAGCGCCTGAGGGCGTGTCGGGCGCGCGCTGGCGGCAATGTCAGAATTAAGAGCTATATCCATGCGTCGCGATATGCTCCCAATTTTACCAGCCTGCAAGCATACACCGGTTGCAAAAAGGGCAGTCATGGCTGCAATTTCTGCGATGTAATGTTGTAACGTCAACCGAATCGGTGTAGGGCAGTTAGCGATGACGCAGGTATGGAAAAAATGGCGGTGGGACGGGCTTGGCTTAAGCATTGCTGGCCTGTGCCTCGTGCATTGCCTCGCGACCACGCTTTTGCTGGCCTTTCTGGCATCCGCGAGCGGAATATTGCTGAATTCGGTTATTCACGAAACTGGCCTGTTGCTCGCCATTATCTTCGGCGTGCTGGCGCTTGGTAAAGGCTTTTGGGATCACGGCTTGTTTACGCCGGCAATCGTAGGTGCGGCAGGAATCGGCATGATGGCAGGCGCACTCACGCTGCCGCATGGCCTGATGGAAATCGTCTGGACCGTAATGGGCGTCATTTGCCTCGCGCTAGGACATTTCCTGAACCACCGCGCATCCGCCTGACGGGCAATTGACCCGCTGGCTGCCAAAGCCTACATCAACAACATGGCAGTTCACAATCATCACGAGCATGCAGGCGCGTCGCTTGCCCATGCCGCCGAATCGGCTTTAGTCAATGCTGGCGAACAGTGGACCGATATGCGCGCAGACATTTTCGCAGTCCTCGCCACATTCGAAAAACCGGCTTCGGCCTATGATATCGCTGACCTTGTTTCGCAAAGGCGTGGCAAGCGCGTTGCGCCCAATAGCGTTTACCGCATTCTAGATCTGTTCGTGACCACCAACCTTGCGCGCCGCGTGGAAAGCGCAAACGCCTATCTCGCCAACTCGCATCCCGGATGTTTGCACGACTGCATTTTCCTCATCTGCGACAGCTGCGGCACCGCCACGCATATTGATGACGACACGCTTACGATGAACGTCCGCGCCGCCGCCGAACATGCCGGTTTTGCAGAGGTGCGCCCCGTCATCGAAGTGCGCGGAAAATGTGCCGATTGCGGATAGCCCAAGCACAATTACCCGTTCGACAGCCCAATAAAAGGCCGCTAAGCTCACATCATGACACATACCCCTGACACGCCGTTACTCGACACGGTTAAAGTGCCCTCGGACCTTCGCAACCTTGCCGCGTCGCAGCTTCGCCAGCTGGCGGATGAATTGCGCGCTGAAACAATTTCTGCCGTCTCGGTAACAGGCGGCCATTTGGGCGCTGGCTTGGGCGTTGTCGAACTGACCACCGCCATACATTATGTCTTCAATACGCCCGATGACCGTCTCGTTTGGGATGTTGGCCATCAATGCTATCCGCACAAGATCCTGACGGGTCGCCGCGATCGCATTCGCACATTGCGCACAGGCGGCGGGCTTTCGGGCTTCACCAAGCGCAGCGAAAGCGAATATGATCCGTTCGGCGCGGCACATAGCTCGACGTCTATTTCAGCAGCCTTGGGTTTTGCCGTCGCCAATAAGATTGCGGGCAAACCCGGCAAAGCCATCGCCGTCATCGGTGACGGGTCGATGTCGGCTGGCATGGCCTATGAGGCTATGAACAATGCCCAATCAGCAGGCAACCGGCTGGTCGTCATCCTCAACGACAATGACATGTCGATTGCGCCGCCTGTGGGTGGTCTGTCGGCCTATTTGTCGCGCCTGGTCTCCTCCAGTGAATATCTTGGCCTGCGCAGCCTCGCGAGCAAAGTCGCCAAAAGGCTATCGCGCCGCATCTATACGGCTGCATCAAAGGCGGAAGAGTTCGCACGCGGCATGGCGATGGGCGGCACCTTGTTCGAAGAACTTGGCTTTTATTATGTTGGCCCCATTGACGGCCACAATCTCGACCAGCTCATTCCCGTCCTAGAAAATGTCCGCGACAATGCCGAGGGCCCTGTGCTGATCCATGTCGTCACCCAAAAAGGTAAGGGCTATGCCCCTGCCGAAGCGTCGGCTGACAAATATCATGGCGTCGTCAAATTCGACGTGGTTACGGGCAAGCAGGACAAGGGCCCCGGTGGCGGTCCGCCGGCCTATCAAAACGTCTTTGGTGAAACGCTGGCCAAGTTGGCCGAAACCGACCCGAAGATTTGCGCGATAACGGCCGCCATGCCCGGCGGCACGGGTGTCGACAAATTCTCTGCCGCCCATCCCGAACGCTCGTTCGATGTGGGCATCGCTGAACAGCATGCGGTAACCTTTGCGGCTGGACTTGCTGCACAAGGCATGCGTCCGTTCTGCGCAATTTACTCCACCTTCCTACAACGCGCATATGACCAGGTCGTGCACGATGTGGCGATCCAGAATCTGCCTGTGCGCTTCGCCATTGACCGCGCTGGCCTAGTGGGCGCCGATGGCAGCACGCATGCAGGTTCGTTCGACATCACCTATTTGGCGACACTGCCCAATATGGTCGTCATGTCGCCTGCCGACGAAGCTGAACTGGTCCATATGACCTACACTGCCGTCTTGCACGACAGCGGGCCAATTGCGTTCCGCTATCCACGCGGCAACGGCACAGGTGTTGCGATGCCCGAAGTGCCCGTGCAGCTGGAAATCGGCAAAGGCCGGATCATGCGCGAAGGCAAGAAGGTTGCGATTCTCTCGCTGGGCACGCGCTTAGCCGAAGCGATGAAGGCAGCGGATACGCTTGATGCCAAGGGCCTGAGCACGACCGTCGCCGACTTGCGCTTTGCCAAGCCGCTCGATGAAAAGATGATCCGGCACTTGATCGCCACGCATGAGGTTGTGGTCACGGTCGAAGAAGCAGCCGTTGGCGGACTTGGCGCGCATGTGCTGACGCTCGCAAGCGATGCAGGTCTGATGGACACGGGCCTGAAAATCCGCACGATGCGGTTGCCCGACATCTTCCAAGAGCATGACAATCCGCAAAAGCAATATGACGAAGCCGGCCTGAATGCCCCGCAGATCGTCGAAACCGTGCTTAAAGCGCTGCGCCACAACAGCGCGGGCGTGGAGGAAGCGAGCGTCAGCGCTTAACAGCGCGGCGCTCCAAAAACTTAACCCGGAATAACAGCCTGCGCGGTTTGGCCGTCGCCTTCTGGCGCGGCGATGATGTCGCGGGTGATGCTGCCTTTATTGACCGTCGTCGTCTGCGGATCGCCGACGGACGAACGAATGCCCAATTCGGCATTGCCTGAAGTCGTCGATATTGCGCGTTCAGCGGCAGAGCGCTGCGCGGTACCACCAAATAACGCTTCCAGAACCTGTTCCTGACCTGCATCGGCCGGACGGGTTACCGTTGCTGCGGTTGGCTCCAACGCAAAATCTGGCGGAACGACCAAAGGCGCAGCGCGACCAGCGGATGGCGCAGCCGCTTGATTGCCGCCAAGCAAGTTGCCCATGGAGGAACAACCCGACATCAATGGCAGGGTCACTATAGCCATAGCGAGAAGGGCTGATTTCGTTTTCATATGCGTATCCATTTGCTGGGCAGATTACGGACGGGGCGCAGGTGCTGCGCCGCCGAACATTGCATCCAAAACCTGTTGCTTTGTGTCGCCATCTTGTGGGCGCGGCGCATCGGGTGTCGGCGCAGGCAAGGCAAACTCGGTGGGAACCTGAAGTGGCTTCGACCGGCTCACGGCAAATTCGTCTGGCCGTTCGCGGTCAAACACGCTGGTGGTACCGCAGCCCGAAAGCGCGAGCAAAGCAACTGACGCCGCCGCAAACATATTGATCCGCTTCATGATTTCTCCACTATGTCAGCGCTGCTTTCGGGTTCCTGAACGTCAGTCCCGCGTGCCGGTTCCTTGTCGCTTATCAGGAAGGCGCGGGCAAGCAATATCAGCACGCCAATGCTGATGCAGGCATCCGCAAGGTTGAATATGTAAAAGGGCCGGAATGCGCCGATGTGCAAATCGGCATAGTCAACGACATAGCCATAACGCACGCGGTCAACAATATTGCCGAGCGCACCGCCCAATACGAGCGACAAGGCCAGCACATCGCCGCGCAGTTTTTCGCGCCACATCCAGACGGCAACGCCAACCGCAATCACCGCCGTCAGCGCAACCAGCGCCCAGCGTTCGCCATCACTATCTGCGGTCAGAAAGCTCATCGAAACGCCGCGATTTTCGGCATAGCGCAAGTCGAAGAACGAGATGATGTGAATGACGCCGCGGCTTTTCAGCTGAAGCGGGCCAAGCATCGCATATTTCACAATCTGGTCCGCGATGAACACGAGGCTTGCGAGCATCAGACCTTGAAGGCGGAATTTGGGGTTGGGGTTCATGCGTTTCCGTTCACAACAGTATCGCATCTGTCGCACAGCGCGCCGTCGTCCACAACCTCTGGAAGATGCCGCCAGCAACGACCGCATTTATGGTTGGCGGTTTTGACAGCGCCGGTTTCATCTCCGTGATGGACAGCCGAGACAATGAATATCTCGGCAAGGTCTACATCACCGAACGCACCGTTATGCGTGTATTCCACCTCAAGGCTTGAGCCGACGATCTTTTCGCGACGCATGGGTTCGATTTGTTCGGTTGCGATCATACGCGACGCACGGATGCTCGACCATTTTTCAGCCAGTGCCGCGTCAAGAACGGCTGGAACCTCCGGCCAATCCGAGAAATGCACGCTGTCGGCATCGGGGAAACGCGTCTGCCAGACTTCTTCGCTGGTGAAGACCAGCACCGGCGCCGCGTAGCGCACGAGTGCGTGGAACAAAGTGTCGAGCACAGTCCGGTACGCCATCCGCTTTGGATCGGTGGCGGCATCGCAATAGAGGCAATCCTTGCGGATATCGAAGAAGAACGCCGACAGGTCTTCGTTGGCGAAGTCCGTCAGCAAACGGACATAAGTGTTGAAGTCAAAATCGCTGATGGCGACCTTGAGCTTCGCGTCCATGTCGGCGAGCAGGTGGAGCATATAGCGCTCCAGCTCGGGCATATCTTCGACTTCGACCTTTTCGGCATCCGAAAAGCCGTCAAGCGCGCCGAGCAGATAGCGGAAGGTGTTACGCAATTTGCGATACTGGTCGGAAACGCCCTGCAGGATTTCCTTGCCGATCCGGTGGTCTTCCGTGAAGTCCACGGTCAGCGCCCAAAGCCGCAAGATGTCCGCGCCGCTGTCGCGCATCAGGTCGAGCGGGTTGATCGTGTTGCCCAGCGACTTGGACATTTTCATGCCCTTTTGGTCCATCGTAAAGCCGTGGGTTAGAACCGCGTTGTACGGCGCACGGCCACGCGTGCCGCAGCTTTGCAGTAGGCTTGACTGGAACCAGCCGCGATGCTGGTCGCTGCCTTCGAGATAGAGGTCAGCGGGCCATTGCAGGTCAGGCCAGCGTCCGCTTTCGAGCACAAAGGCATGCGTGCAGCCTGAATCAAACCAGACGTCTAGAATGTCGGCAACGCGCTCATAATCGGCGAGCGCATAATCGCTGCCGAGATATTCCTGTGCGCGCTCGTCGGACCAGCCATCGACGCCATTTTCGCGAATGCCCGCGATGATGCGTGCGTTCACGGCGGGGTCGCAGAGATATTGGCCAGACTTGCGATCCACAAAAAGCGTGATCGGCACGCCCCATGCGCGCTGGCGGCTGAGCACCCAGTCGGGGCGGCCTTCGACCATGGCGGTAATGCGGTTTTGACCCTTTTCCGGAACCCAACGGGTTTCCGAAATCGCGGTCATCGCCTTTTCACGCAACGTGCCATCGGCTGTCGCTTTATCCATCGGCACGAACCATTGCGGGGTGCAGCGATAGATGACCTTTGCCTTTGACCGCCAGCTGTGCGGATAGCTGTGCTTGTAATTCGCCGAAGCCGCGAGCAATCCGTCCGCTTCGCGGAGCGCGGTGCAGATCGGGCCATCAGGTGCATTGAATTTGGGGTTGATGACGCTGCCTTCACCGCCCAGCCAGCCCCAATCAGCGCGATATTTGCCGTCGCCTTCGACCGCGAACACGGGATCGATGCCGTTCGCCTTGCACAGGTCGAAATCGTCCTCGCCATGGTCAGGCGACATATGGACAAGGCCGGTGCCGCTGTCGGTGGTGACGAAATCGCCCGCGAGCATGGGACGCGGCTTGGCGAAGAAACCGCCGAGATGGTGCATCGGATGACGGACCATGGTTCCGGCTAGTTCGGAGCCTTTGATCATTTCCATAGGAATTACTCGGAAACCAACGCGTCCGGCAAACTCCTCGACAAGTCCTGCAGCGATAACCACGGAGCCTTCTGGGTTCGGTCGGTCATGATCGCCCATTCGATCACCGAAACGACAAACAGCGTAGTCAACGTCAGGGCCATAGGCCAAGGCCTGATTGACTGGTATTGTCCAAGGCGTAGTTGTCCAGATAACAGCTCTCGCGCCGCGAACTGATTGCAATGGGCTGTCAACGATCTCAAACGCCACATCAATCTGCGTCGAAACGATGTCCTCATATTCAACTTCAGCCTCGGCCAAGGCAGTCTTTTCGACGGGCGACCACATGACGGGCTTGGCACCGCGATAGAGCTGGCCGCTTTCGGCAAATTTCAGCAGCTCCGAAACAATCGTCGCCTCGGCCTGGAAATCCATCGTCAGATAGGGATTGTCCCAATCGGCATTGATACCCAGCCGCTTGAGTTGCTCGCGCTGCGTATCGACCCAATGCTGCGCATAAGCGCGGCATTCGGCCCGGAACTCGACAGCGGGCACTTCATCCTTGTTCAGCTTCTTCTTGCGATATTGCTCCTCGACCTTCCACTCGATGGGCAGGCCGTGGCAATCCCAACCGGGCACATAAGGCGCGTCTTTGCCAAGCAGAGTTTGCGTGCGGACGACCATGTCCTTGAGGATATGGTTGAGCGCGTGGCCGATGTGCATGTCGCCATTGGCGTATGGCGG
>JAIXOE010000038.1 GCA_027486895.1 Sphingomonadales bacterium | reverse complement strand
GGGGATGCAGCGCGCACGGCCTGCAAGATGCAATCTTTTAACGGTCCAGACTGCGGTTGGTTGCTATCGGTCACGCCGATCTGCTTGTCAAAACGCACCGACGTAAGCTTGCCCGATGGCTCAAGGCTGAGCGTTACGAATGTCTCGATTTTGTTGATGTCGATACCCGACGGCGCGCATGCGCGCACGCGGCTGCGGATTTGGCCAGCGATGCTGATGCCAACTGACCGGCGCACTTCGGCGGCAGTCTTCGTGGCAGGCGTGCCAACGGCTTTGCCAGCGCCAGGTGCCTTGCCGATATTGTTGATGCTGTCTTCGAAATTTCGGCTGAGCCCGCCGGGCTTGGCTGGCGTTGTGCCCTTGCCGCTGGGGGCTGCTGCCTTAACTGTTTTGGGAGCTGCCGCAGCAGTCTTTACCGGCTGTGCCGCCGCTTTTGCAGGGGGCTGCTTTACGAGCTCGTTCTTTGCCGCAACCTTCGCAACGGGCGGCGCCGTGTCGGGCTTTGCTGGCTTTTGCAATGGCTTAGCCTGCGGCTTCTCGACAGGCTTTTCGATTTGCATCACGGGCGTCGGGGCAGGTGGTGGTTCGCTTGGTGCGGTGTCACCAGCGGCTGGTGGCGCGGATTCTTCCTGAATTGCATCCGGCGCAGTGGAGACATCAGCAATTTCACCCACCAGCGAAACAGATATCGATTCCTGCTTTTTGATGGTGTCCGCAGATGCCAAAAGGCCTAGGCCAAACGCGCCCAGCAATATGACATGGCCGCCAATCGCAGCGCCAAGTCCGACTTTCTCCACCCGATCCATCGCCATATCGTTAGTTTTCGCCAGATGAACCAGTGGTGACCAAGCTGACGCTATTCAGTCCAGCGCGGTTCAGTTCGCCCATCACGCGCATCATTTGGCCATAGCTGATCGATGTATCGCCGCGCAGCATGATCTGGCGTGGCTTCGCTGCGTCTTGTGACCCGGCAATTTCCTCAAGCCGTGCGGGCAATTCGGTTGGCCCGACTTGCGTGCCGTCGATAAAAGTCGTGCCGGATTGGTCTATGGCAATCTCGATGGGCTCTTGCGGTTGGTCCAGCGCATTGGCGCGGCTTTCGGGAAGCTCAACCGGAACGCCCGTGACCAGCAATGGCGCGGTCACCATGAAGATAATCAACAGAACGAGCATGACATCGACAAATGGCGTGACGTTGATGTCGGCCATGGGTGCACGCTGCCCGCCGCGACGCCTGCCGCGGCCACCGCTTCGACCTGAAGACGTGTTCATTGCCATCGTTAACCCTCATGCTCCAACTCACGCGACAGCGTGCCGTGGAAGCCATCGGCAAAGCGGCCCATGCGGGCTTCATATTGGTTCAGCCGGTGCGAGAAACGGTTATAGGCGATGACTGCCGGGATGGCCGCGAATAGGCCAATGGCTGTTGCGAACAGCGCCTCTGCAATGCCGGGCGCGACGACCGCGAGGCTTGAGTTCTGTTCCGCTGCAATCGCGGCAAAGCTGCGCATGATACCCCAAACGGTTCCGAACAGGCCGACGAACGGCGCGACGGATCCCGTGGTAGCCAGAAAGTTTAAACGGTTGGCCAAACGGTCGGTCTCGGCCGCAATCGTTGCGTCCATCGCTGTCGACAGCCGCTCGCGCGTGCCTGCACGGTCAATGGTTTTGCCATTGGTTGAACGCCGCCATTCGGACATGCCTGCGGCAAATACCTTGGCGACGGGCAACGCGCTTTGACCATGTGTTTTGGAGAAAGCAGCGATATCATTGCTTTCCCAAAATTCGCGTTCAAACTTCTCGCTCTGGCGGCTGATGCCCGACATTTTGATCGTGAAGCTGATGATGATTGTCCACGCCCAGACGCTGGCCAGCGCAAGACCGATAATGACCGCCTTGACCACAAGGTCAGCGTCGAGAAACAATTTTACTGGTGAAAAACCCACATTTTGGGTCGCGATAAGCAGGTCCATTATTATCCTATTCTGCGTGTCGGTGTATGATGGGCTGAAACGCCGCAACCCAATGCGCGGGTTGCCGGCGGGGCTTGCCGTCTGGTGAAACAAAGGCAGCAGTCACCCGCGCCTCGGTCAGTATTTCGTCGCCGCGCATGACTGTTTGATGAATGTCGCAACTTGCCGCGCGCACCGCCTCGACTGTGCTGATGACAACCAGTGCATCGTCGAAATGCGCTGGGCGGCGATATTTGATGTTCATTTCGGTGACGGCATAGGCGCCTAGACCCTCGGCATGGACCGTGCGCTGGTCAATACCGACACAGGCCAACATGTCCGACCGGGCACGCTCCATGAAATGCAAATAGCGTGCATGATAGACCACGCCCGAAAAATCGGTGTCCTCAAAATAGACCCGCACAGCAAACAGGTGCTGCGTGCCGTCAAAATGGCCGTGATAGGGTTCAGTTAATGACATTGCCGTTTTGCTTAACCGCACAAGAGCCATGCGGGAAGGGGCTATAACTTTCACATGCTCCTTTCGTCGTACTGGTGAATCGCATTGCCCCAATATGATTTTTCATATCAGCCTTGACTCTAAGTAACCTCAAGGTTACTTATGTAACCTAAGAGTTACTTTCAGGGAGTGAAATATGGCTTTGGATGATATGGCGCTGGCTGAAAAGCTGACACTACGGCGCGCGCGGGCTTCCATTTTTCTGGGTATCTTGTTTCTGGCGACGATGGCGAGCAGCTTGGGGGTCGACTTTCCGGCAAACCGCCCACAGACATTGAAGCTTGCCGCATGGATTGTCTGGGCCGCGGCCTTGCTATTCCTGCTGGCGGTCGGCGGCGGATTGTTTCGCGGTCAATCCGTGCGCGCGCTGATGAACGATGAAAGCACAATTGATAACCGCAGGCGGGCAATGGTTGCAGGCTTCTGGGCCACGGTTCTGTCGGCTTTCGCGCTTTATGCTATCACATTCTATGAACCCATGTCAGCGCGCGAAGTCATCCGGCTGCTGCTGTCTGCCGCCGTTGGCGCATCGATCATTCGTTTTGGCATATTGGAGCAGCGATCACTCGGTCATGGCTGACAAGTTAGAGAATAGCCTGCGTGAGGCGCGGGTTGCGGCGGGGTGGACTCAGGCGGAATTGGCCGAACGGGTCGGTGTAAGCCGCAAGACGATCAACACCGTTGAAAATGGCATATTCGTGCCATCGACCGTGCTGGCGCTAAAATTGGCGCGAGCGTTAGGCTTGCCGGTTGAAGGCCTATTTAACTTGATCGAATAACCCGTCCTGCGACCCTGCGGGCGGGTTGAGGCCAAGATGTTTCCACCCGGGCCCGTTGAGGCAGCGGCCACGCGCGGTACGAGCGATCAAGCCCAGTTGAAGCAGATAGGGCTCAACCACATCTTCGATGGTGTCACGCGGCTCTGATAAACCCGCAGCCAGTGCCTCGACGCCCACTGGTCCGCCGCGATAGATATCGGCGATCATATGGAGATAGCGGCGGTCCATTGCGTCAAGACCAAGGGCATCGACCTCAAGGCGGTTTAGCGCACCGTCCGCAATTTTCGCGGTGACGACGGGTTCGCCGGCGACATTGGCGAAGTCACGCACGCGGCGCAGCAAGCGACCGGCGATACGCGGGGTGCCACGTGCGCGTTTGGCAATCTCGTTCGCGCCATCTGGGGCAATGCCAAGGTCCAGCAAGCGTGCAGCGCGGGTAACGACCAGCTCAAGCTCGCTATGCGTATAGAAATTGAGCCGCACCGGAATGCCGAAGCGGTCACGTAATGGCGTGGTCAGCAAGCCTTGCCGTGTGGTTGCACCGACCAGCGTAAACGCGGGCAAATCAATCCGCACGGACCGCGCCGACGGGCCTTCGCCAATCATGATATCGAGCGCGCGGTCCTCCATCGCGGGGTAAAGGATTTCCTCGACCACGGGGCTGAGCCGGTGGATTTCGTCAATGAACAGGACGTCGCCATCTTCCAAATTGGTGAGCAACGCCGCCAGATCGCCGGATTTGGCAATGACGGGTCCGGATGTCGCACGAAAGCCGACCCCCATTTCCTTGGCCACAATCTGTGCCAATGTCGTCTTACCAAGTCCTGGCGGGCCAAAAAACAACACATGGTCCAACGGCTGCCCGCGACCCTTCGCAGCCTCAATAAACACGCGCAGATTGTCCCGCGCGGCAGCTTGTCCGATGAACTCAGCCAGCGTTTTAGGCCGCAGCGCGGCGTCGATATCCTCGGGCCGTTTGTCAGGCGTGGTGATGCGGTCGTCTTCAGTCATGCGTACTTCTCGCCCTAGGTGCGGCCATGCTTGATGGACCCTGAAACAAGTTCAGGGTGACGAGTTTAATAAGCGCTGCACAAAAATTTACGTCACCCTGAACTTGTTTCAGGGTCGATTTTGCAGCACTTTCCAGCGCGTGAGAAACGAACGAACCCCATGCGTATATATACTTGCAAGCAAGCATTACGGATCGCTTTATATTGGCGTCACCTCTGACCTGCTCAAACGCTTGTCGCAACATCGTGAAAGACTGACGCCCGGCCATACGTCGAAATACGCCATATACACGCTGGTGCATTTTGAGGTGTTTGGTACGATGGAGGCTGCCATTGCGCGGGAGAAGCAGCTCAAGAATTGGCGCCGCGCTTGGAAGATTAATCTGATTAACGCCGAAAATCCGCATTGGGTGGATCTGGCGGTTGGGTTGGGAATGCCTCCGATAGCGCAGGCGTAGCTGCGCGATAGACCCTGAAACAAGTTCAGGGTGACGGACTAGAGGGACGGCGAGGGCACGCGTCACTTCGAAGCCCTCTTCAACGCAAGCCGCACCAGCGCGTCCAGCGTCGCATCGGGGCCAAGCTCCTCGACCGCCTGTGCCACGGCATTGCCGGCTTCGCCAGGTTTGAAGCCCAGATTGGCAAGTGCGGACATCGCGTCCTGAGCGTGGTCGCCATGTGCGGCCCCAGTCGCAATCAGTTTCGCTCCACTGCCAATTCCGGCAAGTGCGCCAACCTTGTCTTTTAATTCGTTGACGATCCGGCTGGCAAGCTTTGGTCCGACGCCGTTTGCGCGGGCAACCATCGCTGCGTCGCCGCTGCCGATGGCGAGTGCCAAATCCTGGGGTTCAATTGCGGACAATATCGCCAGCCCGACCTTGCCGCCAACGCCTTGCACGCCGGTCAGCAACCGGAACCAGTCGCGTTCTTCTTTGGTGGCAAAGCCAATGAGGCGCATGTCGTTTTCCGACACCTGCATTTCAGTGAACACGGTGGCGAAATCGTTGGTCTTGCCCAATGCGCCAAGCGTGCGCGCGCTGGCCTGCACCAGATAGCC
>JAIXOE010000050.1 GCA_027486895.1 Sphingomonadales bacterium | reverse complement strand
TACAATAACTCGCCAAGCTTCAACTGGACGCTCAATTTCCGCCAGCAGGTGTTCGACGCCTGGGTCGCAGAAGGCAAGGACGTATCGGGTTACGAACGCGCAAACCTGATGAGCGCGACATATGACGAGACAGAATTGGGCATACAAGCCGACAACTGGATCCAAAATTTCCAGCGCGATTCTGCAAAGCGTGCGGGTATCTTCCATCACCTGATCACCTTGCCAACATATCACACGGCCGCTTTGAGCACGGATAATCTGGCCAAGGATTATTTCGGCGAAATGGGTATGCTCGGCTATGTTGCCGGCGTCCAACGCAAGGAAATCCGCCAAGGTATCGCCTGTGTGAAGCACCAGAATATGTCAGGCTCCGACATTGGCGACGAGCATAAGGAATATTTCGCTGGTGAAGCCGCGTTGAAGGCTGGTGGTAAAGACAATACCATGAACCAATTCAGCCAAGCAGCATAAGAAGGGCTAAGACATGAGCGAACCAGCACGCGCACGCGCCGTTTTGTCGACTGAGGACCTTACGCTTTTGAGACAGGCGCTTGTCCATTATCTGGAAGCGATAAAGGATCAGCCGGAATCTATTAAGTTTGCCCGCCTATATCACCGCTTAGGAAGTGCCGGCGGCAAATAGGTCAGCACATAGTTTACGAGTTTTCCTGGGGAGGAAAACACCTAACCGCCGGCAGCAATGTCGGCGGTTTTTTCTATATGGGGCAACAATTTGTCGCTAATATTTTCTTAACGCCGTTTCGATAAACCCGCCCTGCAATGAAATAGGCGGATGTGCGTGGATAATATTCTGAAAATGTTGCTGGGGGTATTGTCGGTCGCCGGGCTTATTGCCTTGGTCATCCCGCAGAAAAACCCTGTTGCCGTCAGCGAAACAGCAAATGTAGCGAGCGCAGAAGTTACCGCGCCACAGCCTGAATCCACCCCGCCACCACCTTCTCCGCCGCCCGTACAGTTCGATTCAGGATCGTCTGTCGAGTTTATCACTGGCGCGCCATCAATTGATGGAAATCCTATCCAGCCCGATTTTGGCATGCCATTAGGCTCGTCGCAGCAATCAGATGCCGCAAATCCCGATGCGCCACAAACCAACCAAGGCGGCTATACGCCCACTGCCTTTGGCATGCCTGGCGCTCCAACGCAGCAAGGCGACGAGCCCGCGATTAGCGTCACGCTTACGCAGTAGGCCAAAGCCGCCCCAGCTTATTGGGCAGTCCAACCACCATCAACCGACAGGTTCGTTCCGGTAATAGCGCTGGCCTCTTCCCGGCACAAGAAAACCGCCAAGGCCGCCAGCTGCTCGACCTGAACGAACTTTTTCTGCGGCTGGTTGGCGAGCAACACATCGTTGATCACCTGTTCCCGCGTTAATCCACGTGTCTTCATCGTATCGGGAATTTGGTTTTCAACCAAAGATGTCCACACATAACCAGGACAGATATTGTTGACGGTTATGCCCTGCGTAGCAACCTCGAGCGCAACGGTTTTGCTGAAGCCAGCGAGGCCATGCTTTGCCGCATTATAGGCAGATTTAAACGGTGATGCGACAAGGCTGTGCATGGATCCAGTATTGATCACCCTGCCCCAACCTTTGGCCTTCATCGATGGCAACGCCGCCTTTGTCGTATGAAACGCGGACGACAAGATGATCGACATGATCGCGTCCCATTTATCTTCGGGAAATTCATCAACTGGGGCAACATGCTGGATTCCGGCATTGTTGATCAGGATATCAGGCGCGCCCAACCTGTCGGTACATTCGGCGACCATCGCTCTGATTTCATCGGGCTTCATCATGTCCGCGCCGGAGTGGAGAGCCTTCCCGCCACTTGCTGCTGCCAACTCCGCGACATAGCCCTCGATCGCAACGGCATCGCCAAAACCGTTGATCATCACATTTGCGCCTTCTGCCGCAAGAGCGCGTGCATAACCCAATCCAATGCCAGATGTTGACCCAGTGATGAGCGCGGTTTTGCCTTGGAGGAACATGGAAGATAGCCTTTGCGTTAGGGATGAACTTTACTTGCGCTTTACATCGCTAAACGCAATGTTGGTGCAGGACAATATGGGAGAATGACATGCGGCTCGACGATCTCGACCCTAGCGGCAATGTAAGTGACCAAGGTTCAGGCGGAATGGGCTTCGGCGGAGGTGGCGGAGGTGGCATGTTTGGCCTGTTGTTCAGCCTTCTGCCGATGTTGCTTGGCCGCAAGATGGGTTGTGGCACGATACTCGTTCTTGGCGTGGTCGGCTATTTCGTCCTGTCCAGTGGCCTTCTTACCTCAGGCGGTACGGGCGTCACACCGCAAGTTGGCCAGCAACAAGCCGGCTCCAACGTTGCGTGCGATACACAAGAAGAACTGTTCGCCTGCCGGGTACTTAAATCCACAGAAGATACATGGTCGCAACTTCTTCCAAATTACCAACCTGCCAAATTGACTTTTTACACGGGCGGCGGCCAATCGGGCTGCGGTGCTGCACAATCGGCGATGGGGCCATTTTATTGCCCATCGGATCAAGGCATCTACCTCGACACCAGTTTCTTCAAACAGATGGAGCAGCAAATGGGCGCGGGTGGTGACTTTGCCTATGCTTATGTTGTTGCGCATGAAGTTGGTCATCATGTTCAAAACCTCGCCGGAATTGCTGACCAAGTCCGCGAGTTGCAAGCACGGTCGAGCGAGGCTGATGGCAACCGCCTCCAAGTTGGCATGGAGTTACAGGCAGACTGCTTCGCTGGCGTTTGGGCCGGCGTAAACGCAGACCGGATTGAACCAGGCGACATCGAAGAAGGGATGCGCGCAGCAAACGCCATTGGTGATGATACGCTGATGCAGCAGGCTGGCCGTGCGCCCGTCGAAAGCATGTTCACGCACGGTACTTCAGCGCAACGCATGGAGGCATTGCAGCGCGGGCTGAAGTCCAAGAATCCTAACACGTGCAATTATTTGAAAGGCCTGTAATAGACCGCGCATGCGTTTGAATGATTGTCATAATGTCGCCGATTTCCGCCAGCTGGCGAAGTCGCGTCTGCCATCACCTATTTTCAACTATATAGATGGCGCCGCCGATGACGAGAGGACGAAACGTCGCAACAGTTCGTCGTTTGATGACTGCGATCTTGTGCCCAATGTCCTCGCAGGCGTGTCAGAGATAGACACGAGTGTTCGTGTCATGGGCAAACAAATTGCCATGCCGCTCATGCTATCCCCGACCGCTTTGCAGCGCTTATTCCATTGGCAGGGAGAGCGCGCTGTTGCAGCTGTGGCCCAACAGTTCAACACATGGTTCGGCATTTCGTCGCTTGCCACGGTGAGCATCGAGGAAGTCGGCGAAAGCATCAAAACGCCGAAACTGTTTCAGCTGTATATCCATAAAGACAAAGGTCTGAACGCGTCGATGATCGAACGCTGCAAGGCAGCTAAGTTCGATGCCATCGCGCTCACCGTAGACACAATCGTATCGGGGAATCGCGAGCGCTGCCTGCGCAGTGGCTTCACGTCTCCGCCGCGCTTCACCCCTGCATCGGTGCTAAGCTATGCCATTCACCCGTCATGGGCGCTGAACTATGTATTCCGGGAGAAATTCTCGCTTCCCAACCTGCAAACGCATGTTGACGCAGGGACAAATGTCGCCGTGTCAGTGGCGGAATATTTCAATACGATGCTCGACACGTCGATGAATTGGAAGATGGCGGAGAAGGTGCGGTCCGACTGGGGCGGCGAATTTTGCCTAAAGGGCATCATGTCCGTTGATGATGCAAAGCGGGCTGTAGACATTGGCGCGACTGCAATCATGGTATCCAACCATGGTGGGCGGCAGCTTGACGGATCGCGTTCACCTTTCGATCAGATTTCCGAAATCGCCGATGCCGTGGGTGGTAAAATCGACATCATCTGCGACGGCGGCGTGCAACGCGGTAGCCATGTTTTGAAGGCGCTGGCGGCTGGTGCAACCGCATGCTCGGGCGGACGGCTTTATCTTTATGCGTTGGCTGCCGCGGGGCAACCCGGCGTTGAACGTATCGTTGGTAAACTGCGCGACGAAATTGATCGTGACATGCGATTGATGGGTGTCAAATCCGTCGCGCAGCTAAACCGGTCTATGCTTCGCTATCGTTAGACGCGTTCGCTCACCTCGCGACTGCCAACCCAGTCGATGGCGCGGGTCGCCCACATAACGACCGCCAGTGCGACAAACAGCAGCAACGAACCGATGATGAGCGAGTAAGCCTCAAGGTTTAGTAGAACATAGAGCGTTGCGTACAAGCCAACCAGCAGGCCAGCAATAACCCGTGCACGCATCCAGCTTTTGAGCACTGCGGCTGAATAGGCCGTGAGCAGTCCAGTAATTGCGGATGCGGCAACAAGATATGCCCACATAAAGCCGACAACTTCGGCAAATGCCAGCAGAAGCACGAAGAACAATACCAGCCCTGCCCCGGTTAGCAAATATTCCGCCGCCGCGACCTTTGCGCCCGCGATGAGATCGAACATCAAAAAGGCAAGGAAGGTGAAGCCAATGAACAAAAACCCATATTTCACCGACCGGTCGACTTGGCTGTACAGGTCAACGGGCTCAATTAATCCGATAGTAGCAGTCTGGCTTTTACCGCCATTTGCTATTGCGACATCCTCTCTGACGGCCTCCGCTCCATTGTACGGGTTCAAGGCGATCAGTGCTGGTGGACCGGGGTCGTCCGTCGAAACCAGTGATTGACCGAGCGCAAGATTGGTGACGGCATGGTTTGATGTAAATCCGGACGGCTTGACGGTGCGCTTGGTCGGCAAAAAGTCACCGGCAAAACTGGGATTGGGCCATGTAGATTTGACGTCCCATGTGGTTACGCCTCCGCGTGGCAATATCGTCAGCGATTTATTGCCGCGAACTGCGAAATCATACTTTACGTCCAAGGGGCGTATTCCGTCCCAATCGACAAAGCTGAAAAATCCTGAACCGTTGGATGCGGACAGGCCTTTGCCGGGTTGCAAAGCCAGTGCAACGCCGTTGGCAAAAACCTTACTATCATTTTGTAGGCCCCGCGCGTCAGATATACCAAAGCGTAGCTCCGCGCCCGATAGATTAAGCGCCTCACGCGGTATGCCATATTGTGCAAAGTCCGCCGGAAATGCGAAGCGGGCGGCACCTTCGTTTGCGGCAACAAAAAGAACGCTTTCGTATATCGATTTCTTTTTGCGCTCGGGCTTTAACTGGGTCTTGAGGGCGTTGCTTTCGGGTGAGAGAAATAGCTCTTTTTTCACCAGCACATTGCGGTTTTTACGGACACCATTTTCATCGAATGTCTCAACGCTGTTTACGGTATAGGGAATAACCAGCACGGGCCCAACAATGACCTGCGGCCCGCCCCATCCGGCTGCGATAGAATTCTGTGCAATGTTGGATTGCTCTTGCCGGTCCCAGACCAGCGCATAGATCATCATTAAAGGGATAATGAGCGCAATGCCTATGATGCCGGCCAGAAACAATTTCCAGCCCGGGCTACGTTCGGTCGCCATAATAATATTCTCCTGTTGATGCCGTTGGCGGTATGTGTGTGACAGGAGCGCACATGAGTGGCATGACGGGGATGTGAGGAATTTATGAAAAGCGCTCGATTTCGCGTGATATTGGCAAGAATGGCGTTAGCGCGTGGTCACCAAAAACCAGATTGCAACTATTGCCAATAGCACAGCGAAAATGCGGCGTACCTTGTGCCTGCGGTTGCCGACCGTCATCCATCCATGTGCTTGTGACGCCAATGCAACGATGACGAGGTGCACCGTTGTCGCAATGGCAACATAGCTGGCGGACAGCAAAGCAGTCTGCGGAACAATTGGCGCATTCGTTACAATATAGGCTGGCAAGACCGTAATAAAAAACACGGCTGCTTTTGGGTTCAATAAGTTTAGTAGCAAGCCGTGGCGGAACCATGCAGCCATCGCCGTTGCGTCTATTTGCTTGGTCGCAAGTTCTTTTTCCCCCACCCATGTTTGCCATGCCAGCCATAATAAATACGCAACCCCTGCGTAGCGCAGCAAACCAAAGGCAAAAGGTGAGCGGGCGGCGAGCTCGGCAAGGCCCACTGCTGAAGCCACAGCAAGGATCGCAAGGCCGGTCGCAATTCCTGCGACAGCAGCGAAACCTGATCTCTTACCTTGCGTCGCGCTCGTCAAGGCAAGCCACGCCATGTTCGGACCGGGCGTGAGTTCAATCAACAGCGTGGTGACGAGGAATGGGATGAACAGATCGGTCAGCATGCAAAACGTCTATGGCACGACGTTGATTGTTAGTCGATTGCGCTTGGCTTTACGCGCGAACACACCCATTTAAGTCTTATGACCAATTACTCCCTGCTTGATCTTGTACCCGTTGTCGAAGGTGGTTCAGTGGCTGGCGCGCTCGCCAATGCCGCCGATCTTGCTGCCCATGCAGAAAGTCTGGGCTTCAGCCGTTACTGGGTTGCCGAACATCACGGCATGCGCGGGATTGCAAGTGCCGCCACCAGCGTGGTCATCGGGCATATAGCTGCCGCGACAAAAACAATCCGCGTTGGCTCGGGCGGCATCATGTTGCCCAACCATTCGCCATTGGTCATCGCCGAGCAATTCGGCACTTTGGATGCGCTGTATCCGGGTAGAATCGACCTTGGATTAGGCCGTGCACCGGGCAGCGACCAACGTGTTGCCGCAGCCATTCGGCGCACACTGGACAGCGACGCGAACGCGTTCCCGCGCGACGTCATGGAGTTGCAGAGCTATTTCGCTGACGACGGGCAGACAGGCATCGTCGCGACACCTGGCGCGGTTGCAAACATCCAACTCTATATCTTGGGTAGTAGCCTCTACGGCGCGCAAGTGGCCGCCGCACTTGGACTTCCGTTCGCCTTCGCCAGCCACTTTGCGCCGCAAATGCTGGATGAAGCCCTGCGCATCTACCGCAGCCATTTCCGACCAAGCGCTATATTGGACAAACCATATGCAATGGCCGCGTTCAACATCATCGCCGGCGAAACCGATGCAGAGGGCGAATATCTGGCCAGCTCATTGATGCAAAGCTTCGTTGCCCTTCGCACGGGCAACCCACGCCAAATGCCGCCGCCGGTGGAAGGCTATCTTGCGTCCCTGCCCGCCCATTTTAAAGGCGCCCTAGATGACGTGATGTCGGCCAGCGCAATTGGCGCCGCGGATACCGTTAGGGACAAGCTAAAGGCGTTTATCTCCCGCACACAGGCCGACGAAATCATCGTCGCCTGTTCGGTGTTTGACCATGAAAAACGAAAACGGAGCCTGAATATAACAGCCTCCGTTTTCGCGGAACTTAGTAAACGCGTGGCTTTGGTTTAATATACTCCGCCTCGTCGGTCAGCGTATAATCATGGACCGGACGGTAGTCGATTTTGACACTGCCGCCTGAACCACCCCAACCGTCGAACCATGACGCAGTATGCTTCATCCAATTTGCATCGTCGCGCTCTGGATAATCCTCATGCGCATGCGCACCACGGCTTTCCTTGCGGTTATTGGCGCTTTCGATCGTGCAGACAGCTTGCGCCATCAAATTGTCGAGTTCGAGCGTTTCGATTAGGTCGGTGTTCCACACCATGCTGCGGTCGGTAACATGCACGTCCGCAAGACGCTGGTTGACCTTTTGCATCTCGGTGACGCCTTCGGCCAGCAGTGCTGTGTCCCGGAAAACGGCAGCGTGCTTTTGCATTGTCCGCTGCATCTGCAGACGGATGTCCGCAGTCGGCGAACCGCCCTTTGCTGCACGAAACTTGTCCACGCGCGTCAGCGCCAAATCGGCGGCATCCTTTGGAAGTGCTTTATGCGGAGCACCTGGCGTCAACGAAGATTTCAGATGCAAACCAGTTGCACGGCCAAATACGACCAAGTCGATCAACGAGTTCGACCCAAGGCGGTTTGCGCCGTGTACGGAAACACAAGCTGCCTCACCGACCGAGTAAAGCCCGGGAACGATGACTTCAGGATCGTCACCAACTTTGGTGACGACCTGACCATGATAATTGCACGGAATGCCGCCCATGTTGTAGTGAACGGTCGGCGTCACTGGCAGCGGCTGACGTGTCAGATCGACGCCAGCGAAAATCTTTCCGCTTTCCGTGATACCTGGCAAACGCTGCGCCAATACTGCTGGGTCAATATGGTCGAGGTGCAGATAGATATGGTCCTTGTGTGGACCAACGCCGCGCCCTTCACGCATTTCAAGTGCCATCGAGCGGCTGACAACATCGCGCGATGCCAAGTCCTTAGCGGACGGCGCATAACGCTCCATGAAGCGCTCGCCTTCACTGTTGGTCAAGTAACCACCCTCGCCGCGCGCCCCTTCAGTGATCAGCACACCAGCGCCGTAGATCCCGGTTGGGTGGAATTGGACGAACTCCATATCCTGAAGCGGAAGCCCAGCGCGCAGCACCATGCCGCCGCCGTCGCCGGTGCACGTGTGCGCCGAAGTTGCGGAGAAATAAGCACGGCCATAGCCGCCTGTTGCCAACACAACGGCGTGGCTCTTGAAGCGATGGATGCTGCCGTCTTCCATGCACATGGCGATCACGCCGCGGCATTCGCCATTTTCCATAATCAGATCGAGTGCGAAATATTCGATGAAGAAATCCGCGTCATATTTCAGGCTCTGCTGATACAGGGTATGCAACATGGCGTGGCCGGTGCGATCCGCCGCTGCAGCTGTGCGCTGAACGGGTGGGCCTTCGCCCATATTCTGCATGTGGCCGCCAAAGGGCCGCTGATAAATTGTACCGTCCGCATTGCGGCTGAATGGAACGCCGGCATGCTCAAGTTCGTAAACCGCAGCAGGCGCCTCACGCACCATATATTCGATTGCATCCTGATCACCCAGCCAGTCCGAACCCTTGACGGTGTCGTACATGTGCCAGGTCCAATGGTCTGGCGAATTGTTACCAAGCGACGCCGCAATTCCGCCCTGTGCCGCAACAGTATGCGAACGGGTGGGAAAAACCTTGGTGATACAGGCTGTTTTCAAACCGGCCTCGGCGCTGCCCATCGTGGCGCGCAAGCCAGAGCCACCGGCCCCGACAACAACCGTGTCATAGGTATGGTCAATAATCTTGTAAGCGTCTGACATCAGGCGGATGCTCCGGTAAATGCTAATTTTGCAACAACGAAAATGCCGAACACGGCGCTTGCGACAACGTAGAAGTTGAGAAGTGCCATCGTTCCAAACTTCAATCCTTCGTCGTGCACATAATCTTCAATCAAAACCTGAAGACCAAGGCGCGCGTGGGAGAAAATGTTGACGATCATCAAAATCATTGGAACCGCAACTGTTGGCTGAGCCAACCATTGCGCCAAAGTGGCCTGATCAAAATTAGGCATCAGGAGCAGCGAGATTACAAACCACGTGGTGAGCAAGATATTGCCAATCGCGGTCAGCCGTTGTTTCAACCAATGTTCGCCGCCATGCTTTGCAGAGCCGAGTCCGCGCACGCGCCCAATATATGTTCTACTGTCCATCATCAAACTCCAAGAAAGCGCGATGCCACAAACAGGACAACGAATGCAGTTGCAAAAAAGGCCGCGATGAATGCAACCGAAGCCCACGTCCGGTTAACCTTCAATTCGTAGCCAGCGCCAATATCCAAAACGAGATGGCGAACGCCCGAGGCCAGATGTTGGAAAAAGCTGAAGGTCACAGCGAGGGCCAAAAGCCGGAAGAACCAGTTACTCGCCGTTTCGAAACCGGTGCCGCTTTCGCCTGCGGAAACGACATATTTTTCAAAGGTCGCGTAGCTTTCTGGACCGCCACCAATCGCGGACAGCCACCAAAGCAAGGTTATCATTCCAACTGTAGCCAGAATAAATCCTGTTGCCCGGTGGAAAATCGAAATCGCCATCTGCGGCGACCAGCGATACACCTGCAAATGCGGTGATAACGGGCGGTTCGGGTTTTTCGCCATGATTTCAGCGTCCTTCATTTAAGCGCGGCCTGTATAATGCGTCGCTCTTTAATCGTTTAATGTCGTCGCGCAAGGGCTGCGCCGTTAGAATCACGCTTTCCGATGATGGATTTGTTCAATCACAAAATGCAAGAAATCCCTGCCCAAATCATCAGGCTGCCCGGCGCAATAACCAGCTATTAACCAATTAACCCCTAAACATGTAACACAGAACCGCACTGCGGAAGACCACCAAACAGGAATTCAAAAATGGCAGAAAAACGGGACATTGAACCATCAGACGTCCAGGCGATTATTGATGTGTTCAGCCAAGACAAGAACTTGGCGCCCCGCTGCCGCAAAGTCGGTGCGCTGTTGAAAGACAGACTATATGACATCAGCAGCTATTATTGGGATTATTGGATCAGCATGGGCAAGTTTCCCGAACTGCAAGATTCTGAAAATGTAGAAAATGCCCGGTCCAAAACAGCCGCCTTCGTTGGCCGGCGCCTTGGCGACATTGAAGTCGCTGAATGGTCAAAGTTCTTGACCCGCCAAATCATGGATTCGTGCCAGCGTGGCATCCCTCTTGAGAATGTGAATGCAGCATCGACGCGGACCAACGCGTTCACACTGAAGTTGCTTGGTGAAGTATATGGCGTGGAACATGACGACTATCAGGATCTGGCGGCGGCGATTTTAACCGCTACCGGGCTGGAGCTGTCGATCATGGCGATGTGCTATACCGCATATCACGCAAACCAGAACGCCACGCGGCGTCGTGAACAGTCGGCGCAGTTTGAATCGGACATTGGCATCGCAGCGCATGACGTTGCGGACCGCACAGCCGTATTGCGCCAGCAAGCCGCGAGCAGCTCGCAAATGGCCAACGGTATGCTGTCCAAGGCATCTGAAGTTGCGGCAGCATCTGAACAATCTGCAATCGCCATGCGCGAAGCGGCCCAGACTGCCGCAGGCCTAATCCGCGCTATTGAAGATGCACGGACCGAAGTAGAAACCGCAGCCGACGTTGCAAACCGTGCCGCTGCGGTGGCGACAAAGGGCGCCGTTGCAACCGACACGCTTTCCGAGCAGTCACAGTCAATCGAGTCCATATTAGGACTTATCCGCGACATCGCGGGACAAACCAACTTGCTCGCGTTGAACGCAACGATCGAAGCAGCGCGCGCAGGTGACGCTGGACGTGGCTTTGCCGTCGTTGCGCAGGAAGTGAAAAGCCTCGCAAATCAGACAGCGCAGGCAACTGACGAAATTGCGCAAAAGATTTCCGCCATTCAAAGCGCGACCAAGGCCTCGGTGGAATCAAATGCGTCAATCCGCGAAACGGTTGACGAAGTCCGTATGTCTGCCGAACGCATCCGGCGGGCCATGGAGGACCAAGCACAAACGGTTACGATGATTACCGCGTCGGTCGATGAAACCGCGCTGGCAGCCGATTTGATGTCAAACACCATCTCCGCCATCCGCTGCGATACGGAAAATGTCGTGTCCGAAATCATGCAGCTTGAAGGCGGATTTAGCGAAGTGAACGAAAAGATTTCCTCGCTTCAGGCCAACGCAACGCGGTTCGTTGGCAATCTCGTCCGATAACTTCAGTTGAATTTTTGTCAGCGCTGTGAAAAGCAGCGCGGATGAAAACCCATATCCTCATTACCGGCGCCTCACGTGGCATCGGCGCAGCCACTGCAGCTTGTTTTGACCCAACAACGACGACCGTGCTGGCATTGTCCAGTAAGGACGGCGACCTAAGTGATCCCGCTACCCCCGAACGGCTTTGGGACATTACTCTCGACCGCCTCGACGGGCGTGTGGACGTGTTGATCAACAATGCGGGGGTATTTGAAGAAAACCCGATCTCGGCCACCGATGCGGAATGGCTCGCCAATTGGAACCGGACCATGCAGATCAATCTGACGGCAAGTGCAGACTTGTGTCGCCGCGCCGTCTTGCATTGGCAAGAAACGAAAGCGACTGGCAGGATCGTTAACATCGCGAGCCGGGCCGCCCATCGCGGTGATAGTCCGGCCCATTGGCACTATGCCGCATCAAAGGCCGGGATGGTCGCAATGACCAAGACCATCGCCCGCGCTTACGCCGCGCAAAAAATCTATGCCTTTGCCATCTGTCCCGGATTTACGATGACGGGCATGGCTGAAGATTATCTCACAAGCCGTGGAGGCGACAAATTGTTGGCCGACATCCCGCTTGGCAAGGTTGCTGATCCTGAAGAAGTCGCGGCCATGGCAAAATTCTGTGCGCTGGATGCACCGCCTTCAATGACGGGCGCGGTATTGGATGTAAACGGCGCAAGCTATGTACGCTAGGCTTAGCGCCCTGTTGGCATTGGGCCTAGCTGCCTGCGCGCCGATGGCACCAGTCAAAACCAGTGGCAATGCAACAGCTGGTGCGACACTCGCATCAAAATGCGAGGGCCGTGATGGCTGGAGCGATCCTGCGCCGCCCGCACATATATTCGCAAATGTTTACATGGTGGGCACATGCGGCATTGTGTCTTTGCTTGTGACGTCACCCAAAGGGCATATCCTCATAGACGGCGCTACAGCCGAAGCGGCGCCATATATTGCCGAAAATATCCGCACGCTGGGGTTCCGACCCACAGATGTGAAATATCTGGTCAGCAGCCATGAGCATTTGGACCATGTTGGCGGGCTTTCTGCGCTGAAAAGCATCACCGGTGCTCAAATGCTGGCGCGGGCCGAGGCACGCAAAAGCCTGGAGACTGGCATCTCGGATCAAACGGATCCGCAATTGGCCATTCTGCCGCGCTTCGCTGGCATAAAAGTAGACCAGATCGTGCGCGATGGCGAAACCATTACCCTAGGCCCGATAAGAATGACTGTCATAGCAACGCCCGGCCATGCCCCAGGCGGAACCAGTTGGACCTGGCAATCATGCGAAGGTGCGGTTTGTCACCAGTTTGTTTTCGCCGACAGCCTTGGCGCAGTTTCTGCTGATGCTTACCGATTTACCGACCATCCGGCATATGTGGCGGTGTTAAGGGCAACAATGAACCGAGTCTCCGCACTCAAGCCATGCGACATCCTGATTGCACCACATCCCGCGCAGTCGCGTTTCTTTGAGCGCCTTTCGGGTAAGCAGCCTTTGGTGGATGCGGCTGGCTGTGCAAATTACGCCACGGCCGCAATGGCGCGACTTGATGTACGTTTAGCCAAAGAAGCAGCACAATGAACTGGAAGGTTACCCTGCCCTGCACCCGCACTGAAGCGGAAGCGCTGCATAACGACGACGAGTGGCTGGCAGCATTAGAGCCGATGCCGACAATTGTGGCGGACGAAGTAGAAGCCTTTAACGATGAAAAATGGCGGCTTGAGGCTTACTTTAACGAGAAGCCAAGCACGCGAGTTATTTCCGCCATCCAGATCCGTATTCCAAGTGCTGTGGATGCGATAGCTGTGACTGAAAAGCTCCCGGATGCCGACTGGGTGGTTATGAGCCAGCAAGGGCTTCAGCCCGTCCATGCGGGCCGCTTCTACGTCCACACATTGGCCAACAAGGGCACAGTGCCACACGGCGCAACCCCGTTTCAAATCGAAGCTAGCCGTGCCTTTGGCACTGGCGGACATGAAACGACCAGTGGCTGCCTTGATATGCTCGACAGAATGAAAAATGCTGGCAAACGGTTTGACCTGATTGCCGACATCGGGACAGGCACCGGCCTGCTTGCTTTTGCCGCCCACGCTCTGTGGCCCAAAGCCTATTTGACGGCATCAGATATTGACCCGGTCAGCATAGATGTGACTGCCCACAATGCCATGGTCAACAACGTCCCATGTGGCGTCGCTCAGGGTCAGTTGGCGCTTTGTGTTGCGGCAGGGACAGCGCATGATCTTATTGTAGCACGCGCACCTTATGATTTAGTGATCGCAAACATTTTGGCAGGCCCCCTAATCGAACTTGCTCCGTCGCTGGCGGATATAACGCGCGAAGGTGGCTCGCTCATATTGGCTGGATTGCTAAACACGCAGGCAGACGCGGTCACGCGCGCGTACCGCTTACACGGTTTTCGATTGGAACAGCGTAAGGACATGGGCGATTGGCCATGCCTGTGGCTCGTCAAGCGCCGAACCTATGGCTGGAAACGTCCTCTGCGCGCATCGGGCCGCACCAGTCAGCCCCCGGGAGATTTCGGGACATGGTAGCAAAACGTGCATTGCGCCGCACAACTGGCTGCGGCATATCTGGCTAAATGGCAAAAGACAGCGGGACTGCAGATTTAGATTCGGCGCGACGGGCACGGCTTTCCGAAGCGCTCGTGAAAGCGGGCCGTGGCGACCGCAACGCTTTTGCCGCCGTATATGCAGAGACTTCCGCGAAACTATTTGGCGTATGCCTGCGTATCTTCCCCGACAGAAATGAAGCGGAAGACGTGTTACAAGACGCATATCTCACCATTTGGAACAAGGCTGCGAGCTTTGAAAGCGGCAGAGCAAGCCCGATAAGCTGGCTCGTCGCGGTAACGCGCAATCGCGCGATTGACCGGCTGCGTGCGAAGAAGAAAATTGGCACCACCTCGATAGAAGAGGCTGCGGAAATTGCGGACGCAACCCCCCTGGCGGACGCGCAATTGATTGAAGAGGCAGATGACCGGGTGTTACACGACTGCATACAGTCGCTCGACACGCGCGATGCGTTCTTCATTCGCAGTGCCTTTATCGGCGGATCGACTTATGCCGATCTCGCTGAAAATGAAGGGCAGCCTTTGGGTACCGTCAAAAGCAGAATTAGACGGGCCTTGCTAAAGCTGCGCGGCTGCATGGAGGGAGCAGCATGACCATGACCGATGAAGATTTCACCCTCGCGGGTGAATATGTGCTGGGTCTGCTTGATGCCGGACAAGAAGCCACGGCGGTGGCGCGGATTGCCGTAGATGCGCAGTTTGCGGCTGAAGTAGAAGCATGGCGCCTACGCCTGATGCCATTGTTGGGGCCTGAACAGTCACCACCTGATCATATCTGGTCAGCTATCGAAAAATCGCTTCCGGCAGAAACTGGTCAGGACTTGGGCGCTGGCAAAGTCACGTTCTGGCGGACCATTAGCGGCCTGTCGATGACAGCGGCCGTCATCATGGGGGTATTGCTGATGCAAAAACCCGGAACTTCACCTGTCATCCCGGCACCAGATGCACCGCCTATGATCGCGGCCTTGGGCAGCGAAAATGGCAAATCCGCGATCACCGCCCAATATGATAGCGTCCATGGTACGATGTTGCTGACACCCGTCGCGCTTGATACCGGAAATCTGTACCCTGAACTGTGGATCATTCCTTCGGACGGCAAAGCCAGATCGCTCGGCATGATTAAGGGCGACAAGCCATCGGAAATGATCGTTAGCCCGGCCATGCGGCCCTATTTGAACGAAGGGGCGATGCTTGCGATTACACCCGAACCTGCGCAGGGGGCACCGGGTGGTGTTGCGACTGGCCCTGTGCTTGCGAGCGGGAAAATAAGCATATTATAAAATTTTTTGGCTTCGGGTGCATCTGAGCATCCAGAGCGGCCGTATCTCCTGTCAGCACGCCACTGGATGGCAGTGCCTAGAACAGGAAAGCTTATTTATGAAACGCACAAATCGTTTAATAGTCGCCCTCGCACTGGCATCATCGACCCTTACCGGAACTGCCGCTTTGGCGAACCATCACAAAATGTCGAACCCAACCGTAGGCGGTGCGGTCATGGCGCCAGCCAAAAATATTGTTGAAAACGCGTCCGCTGCACCGAACCTGACAACATTGGTTGCTGCAGTTAAGGCTGCTGGCTTGGTCGACACACTCGCTAGCCCAGGCCCGTTCACCGTATTTGCGCCAACCAACACCGCATTTGAAAAGCTGCCAGCAGGAACAGTCGGCACGCTCGTAAAGCCAGAGAATAAGGCAACCTTGACCAAGGTCCTCACCTATCATGTGGTCGCTGGCAAGCTCACCTCAACCGACATCGTCGCAGCTATCAAGGCTGGTGGCGGCACCGCAACCTTGACCACCGTTGCTGGTGCAAAATTGTCAGCGCGCCTTTCGGGTAACAGCGTCGTCATCACAGATGGAAAAGGTGGCCAGTCAGCTGTCACCACCGTCGATGTGATGCAATCAAATGGCGTCGTACACGTCATCGATTCCGTGTTGCTGCCTTAAAAAGCGGCTGGGCTGCCAGTCGCTAAGCCCCCCCGTTTAGCGACTGGCGCCCTTTACATATTCCTGCGTACCGTATGTCACGACCACATCTTCGCTAACAATTTCGCCAACCAAAATGTCGGGCAGGGATTCCAGCTTGGCATATAATGGTGCAAAATCGGTCTCGACAGTCACCTTCAGCAGCTGTTCCATGCTTGAGACAACAAAGTAGTTCTGCTGAAAATCATCAATCCGGTAATGGCTTCGCATGACCCGAAGCAGATCAAATGCGATCCGGTTGGGGCTAGCATCCTCCAATGCAAAGATACTCTCTGCATAGCTTGAAACAATTCCCGCGCCGTAAATGCGCAAGCCATCCGGCTGTTGGATGAGACCAAACTCAACGGTATACCAATATAGCCGCGCCAAATGATCAAGCGCGCCAAACCCAAGCGAGCGGAGCCCGCCTTGGCCGTAAGCTACCATGTAATCGGCGAATACTGGATCTGCCAACATGGGCACATGCCCGAACACATCATGGAACACGTCGGGTTCTTGCAGATAATCAAGCTGCTCAGGCGTTCGGATAAAATTACCTGCCGGAAAACGGCGATTGGCAAGATGGTCAAAGAACACTTGGTCGGGAACCAACCCCGGAACAGCAACGATTTGCCAACCGGTCGCCGCCATCAGCCGCGCGTTCAATTCGCGATAATCCGGGATACCGGGGCGGGATAGCTTCAGAACATCGATCCCGCGCATAAACGCATCAGCCGCACGGCCCGGTAGCATCGCCGTTTGACGGGCAAAAAGCCGATCCCACATCGCATGCTCATCGGCGCTGAACGCTTCCCAGTTCTGGGGCACGGTCCAATCAGCTTTTGCGCCGGCAGGCGGCGTTTCATAGACGTGGTTGTTATTTTCCATAGCAACCGGTTACACTTGAAACCGCTTCGCAGCAACAGCGTGGGCGTCGGCGTTACGCGCTTTGCACGATACGCGCCCATGCAGCTTCGTCGATTACCTGAATGCCTAGCGCAGTCGCCTGTTTCAGTTTCGACCCCGCTCCTGGGCCGGCAACAACCAAATCTGTCTTTGCGCTCACCGACCCTGCAGACTTTGCACCAAGAGCCTCAGCCTGGGACTTCGCCTCATCCCGGCTCATGGTTTCAAGCTTTCCAGTGAACACAATCGTTTTGCCGGTCCATGCGCTTTCGCGAACGTTTGAAACGTAAGCGGGAGGCGCAATTTCGTTCAAAAGGTCGTCCCACACCGACACATTGTGCGGTTCATGGAAGAAATCCCCAAGCGCTTCGGCGACTGCCCCGCCAACGCCGTCAATGGCGGTAATGTCAGCGACAGCCGCTTCATCAGACTGCGCAAGCCGCAGCCCTACCTTTCCAATGTCTTGTACTGTCCCAAAGGCCTTGAACAAATCGCGTGCGGTTACTGCGCCAATATGGCGAATTCCAAGGCCAAAGAGCAATTTCGCGCCATCGGGCGTGCGCTTTGCATCAATCGCTGCCAACAGGTTATCCACAGACTTATCCTGCCATCCATCGCGCGATAAAATATCTGCACGACGGGTCCTGAGACGGAAAATATCGGCGGGACTTTCAAGCCAACCCAAATCGAAAAACTCTTGAATGGTTTTTTCGCCAAGACCCTCAATATCGAGCGCACCTCGGCTAACAAAGTGAATGAGCCGCTGCACCCGCTGGGCAGGACAAATCAGTCCGCCCGTGCATCGCACATCGACTTCGCCTTCTTCTGCAACGGCTTCCGAACCACATTCGGGGCATTGCACCGGAAACGCATAAGGCAAACGTTCTGCATCGCGCGTCAGGTTTTCGACGATCTGGGGAATGACATCCCCTGCCCGTTGTACAACAATCCGATCTCCAGGCCGTACGCCCAATCGCGCAATTTCGTCGCGGTTATGGAGCGTGACGTTAGACACAACTACGCCGCCCACTGTCACTGGCGTCAAACGTCCTACCGGCGTCAACTTACCCGTTCGCCCGACTTGAATATCAATAAGCTCGAGAGTGGTTTCCGCCTGCTCAGCGGGAAATTTATGTGCAATCGCCCAACGCGGCGATTTTGCGACAAAGCCAAGCCGTTCTTGCCATTCGAGCCGGTCAACCTTGTACACGACGCCGTCGATATCATAGGGCAAGTCGGCACGCTGCCGTTCGATATCGGCATAATGGGCCAGCGCCTCATCACTATGCGCCACGCGAACAAGCAGTGGTGAAACGGGCACGCCCCAAGCCTGTATGGCCGCCATCACGCCGCTTTGGGTCTCGGCCGGCAAACCACTGACCTCGCCCCATCCATGGGCAAGAAAGCGCAATGGGCGAGATGCCGTAACCTTGGCATCTTTCTGCCGTAATGATCCGGCCGCTGCATTGCGCGGGTTGGCGAAAAGCTTCCCGTCCTTCGCCTTCTGCGCTTCGTTTATGGCGGCAAAGTCAGACTTGGCCATATAGACCTCGCCGCGGATCTCGAAGATGTCAGGGAAATCCCCGCTCAACCGCTGTGGGATGTCGGAAATATAGGCGACATTGGCAGTCACATCCTCACCCACGCTGCCGTCGCCACGTGTTGCGGCCTGAACAAGCTGCCCTTTTTCGTAGCGAAGCGACAGTGAAAGGCCGTCAATCTTGTCTTCCGCCGTCAGCGCGACATCAGCGTCGGAACCTAAATTCAGAAAGCGCCGGACACGTGCAACAAAGTCATGCACATCCTGCGCCTCGAATGCATTGTCGAGGCTCATCATGCGCTTGGCATGTGTGATTTTCTTCAGGCCTGAACCGTCTACAGCCGCGCCAACCAATTTATTGGGGCTATCGGAACGCACGAGATGCGGAAAAGCCGCCTCCAAGTCATTATTGCGGCGCACCAATGCATCATATTCCGCGTCTGATATCTCAGGCGTGTCTTCGGCATGGTAGCGCTTGTTGTGATGGGCAATCTGTTTCGCCAACCGCATGAGCTCGTTGGCAGCGTCTGCTTCTGTCACTCATTGGCTCCATCACCGGAAAAGTTGCCTGACATCACACAACCTCCAACAAGCGTTTCGCTTGTGCGCGCGCCTCGTCCGTAACCTCTGCGCCCGAAAGCATCCGGGCGATTTCTTGGCTGCGCGCTTCATTGTCCAGCAATACCACACCCGTGCGCGTTACCGTGCCTTGGCTCGATTTCGCGATGAAGTAATGCGCTTTGCCTTTGGCAGCCACCTGCGGGCTATGCGTAACCGCCAGCAACTGCGTGCGTTGGGCCAAGCGCGAGAGGCGCTCGCCGATTGCAGCCGCCACGGCACCGCCGACGCCACGGTCGATTTCATCAAATATGATCGTCGCGGCCCCTCCCTCTTCCGCCAACGCGACTTTCAGCGCGAGGATGAAGCGCGACAGTTCGCCGCCTGACGCGATTTTCGCCAATGGCGCAAATGGCGCGCCGGGGTTGGTAGATATCAGAAATTCGACGCGGTCCATGCCCGACGCAGCCCAGCGGTCTTCGGGAAGCTGCTCCACAGCCGTTTGGAACTGCGCAGCATCAAGCTTCAATGGCGCAAGCTCACCTTTTACGGCAGCATCCAGCTTCGCAGCAGACTTGCGGCGGGTCTCGGATAGTGCATTAGCTGAAGTGACATAAGCCGCGTGTTTGGCAGCCACCTCAGCCTCCAACAATGCGAGGCCCTCGCCGCCTGCCTCAATCGACTGAAGTTGCGCGGTCAGGCGCTCCTGCAACGCAATGATGCCATCGGGGGCGACATTGTGTTTACGGGCAAGCGCACGCAGTTCAAACAAACGCTCCTCAATTTCGTCCAATCGCGCTGGCTCATATTCAATCGCTCGGGCAGCAGCATTCAACTTATCCTCTGCTTCGCTTGCTTCGATCACAGCCCGGTCAAGCGACGTCAGCGCCTCCGCCAGCAACGGATGGGCGTCGGCCAAGCGGTCAAGCTTACGGGCAGCAGAACGAATGAGCGCGAGACCACTTTTAGGACCATCAAAGCTTTCGAGAACGGTCTTCAAATCTTCGGCGATACGCTCGCCCTTTTGCATGTCAGAACGTTCGCCAGCCAGATCTTCTTCCTCGCCCGGTTGGGCATTGAAAGCAGCAAGCTCGGTCACGGCGTGTTCAAGCCATTCTTGGTCGCGCGCGGCATTTTCGAGTGCTTCGCGTGCGGTATCAAGCCGCACTTTTGCTTCGTGCCACGACGTAAAATTGGCAGCAACTGTTGCGGTGTCGCATCGGCCAAAGGCATCCAGCAGCGCCCGATGTCCGCGCGGGTTTAACAGGCCGCGGTCATCATGTTGCCCGTGTATCTCGACCAAAGATGCGCCAACGTCGCGCAGCAATGCCGCAGAACAAGGCTGGTCGTTGATGAACGCCTTGCTTCCACCATCGGCCTTTACCGAACGACGGATGAGCAGCGGCTCGCCAACTTCAATTTCAATATCGTTTTCGCCAAGCAATGCGACCACATTGGCTGGCGCGTCAAAGCTTGCCGTCACTTGCGCCTTGGCGGCCCCTGCACGTACGAGGCCGCTGTCGGCCCGCGCACCAAGTGCAAGGCCAAGCGCGTCCAGCAAGATCGACTTACCAGCCCCCGTCTCCCCGGTTAACACACCAAGGCCGTTTGCGAATTCAAGGTCCAGCGCCTCGATCAGCACCACATCGCGGATCGAAAGCCCCGTTAGCATATCATTACGCGGCGGGCGCGTTCTTCTGCATCAAGTCATATGCCCGTTGATACCACTCACTACCGGGGTAGTTGGCACCAAGTACAGCAGCCGCTTTCTTTGCTTCTTCGGGCACGCCCATAGCAAGATAGCTCTCCGTCAAGCGGTACAAAGCCTCTGGCGCGTGCGTCGTGGTGTCAAATTTGTCGACCACTTCGCGGAAACGCAGCGAGGATGCGAGCCACAAGGCGCGACGCTGATAGAAACGGCCGATTTCCATTTCCTTGCCCGCCAAATGGTCACGGACGAGATCCATTTTCAAAGTGGCGTCTGCGGAATAGCGCGAATTGGGATAGCGGCGCTGCACTTCGCCCAAAGCTGCCAGTGCCTGCTCTGAAATCTTCTGGTCGCGAGTGACATCGCTAATCTGCTCGTAATAAGACAGCGCGATCAGATAATAAGCATAAGGCGCGTCTTTGTTACCTGGATGGATCGACAGGAAACGACGCGATGACTGAATCGATTCGTTATATTTCTGCGCCATGTAATAGCTAAACGCACTCATAAGCTGCGCACGGCGGGCCCATGGCGAATAAGGATGCTGGCGCTCCACTTCGTCAAACAACGCAGCGGCAACTTCATACTGCTTGTTATCCAGCTTGTCCTTCGCCGCCGCATACAACGTGTTCACGTCACGCGCGACATAACGCGTATTGCTGCCCGGCTTTGCGCCACCGCCGCCAAGGCCTAGCGCGGCACAACCGGAAAGCATGGAAACCGAAGCCAGCAAGCCAGCGGACACAAGGATTTTTCTATTCATGGGATTGTCCTTAGATACTCTTGGGGCCGTCGCCAAGGGTTTTGCGCATGTTAGTGCGAGATGCTGTATCGGGCATGAACTGAAGGCGCGAAGGCTTCGCTGGCAACATGCTTTGCCCATCAGCAACAGCCAAAGCCCATAATGAAAAAGGGGCCACCGAAGCGACCCCTTTTCCTCTCCAATCCTTTTGCAGGATGTTCTGTATGCCGCTTGGGCTTAGTCCTTCAGGAACGCTGGAACATGGTCGGGATCGCCCCCGCCGTTGTTTCCGCCCTCTGAACGCTCTTGGCGTGGACCACGGTCGCCGCGGCCTTCGCCCCGACCACCATCGCGTCCACCGCCATCACGACGAGGTCCACGATCGCCACGGCCTTCGCCGCGTCCGCCACCGCCGCCTTCACGACGGGGACCGCGATCGCTGCGCTCGCTCTTTTCACGTGGCGGGCGTGTGTCTTCCAGTTCTTCACCGGTTTCCTGATCTACGACGCGCATCGAAAGGCGAACCTTACCACGTGGGTCGATTTCAAGAACCTTGACCTTGACGTCCATGCCTTCGCTGACGACGTCAGTAACCTTCTCAACACGCTCATTGCGCATTTCGCTGACGTGGACGAGACCGTCCTTGCCACCCATGAAGTTTACGAACGCACCGAAATCGACGAGATTTACGACCTTGCCGTCATAGACTTTGCCGACTTCAGCTTCTTCGACGATGCCGGAAATCCACTTACGTGCAGCTTCAATCTGGGCAATGTCGGACGACGAGATCTTGATGAGACCTTCATCGTCAATGTCGACCTTCGCGCCAGTTGTAGCGACAATTTCGCGAATGACTTTGCCACCGGTACCGATGATGTCGCGGATCTTCGCTTTGTCGATTTGCATCGTTTCGATACGTGGTGCGTGCGCCGACAATTCACCGCGGGCTTCGCCCAGGGCTTTTGCCATTTCACCAAGGATGTGCGCGCGGCCTTCCTTGGCTTGGTTCAGTGCAGCTTCAAAGATTTCGCGGGTAATACCGGCAATCTTGATGTCCATCTGCATCGTGGTGATGCCTTCTGACGTACCAGCAACCTTGAAATCCATGTCGCCGAGATGATCTTCATCACCCAAGATGTCCGACAGAATTGCATAATCCTTGCCTTCAAGGATCAAGCCCATTGCGATACCCGATACCGGACGCTTCAAAGGAACGCCAGCATCCATCATCGCAAGGCTTCCACCGCAAACCGACGCCATCGACGACGAACCGTTCGATTCGGTAATGTCGCTGGTGATACGGATTGTGTACGGGAAATCTTCCTTGGTTGGCAGCACGGCATGAAGTGCGCGCCATGCAAGCTTACCATGGCCGATGTCGCGACGGCTTGGTGCGCCGAAACGACCAACTTCACCAACGCTGTAGGGCGGGAAGTTGTAGTGCAGCATGAAGTTTTCATAATGCAAACCGCCAAGACCGTCGATCATCTGCTCTGCGTCCTTGGTGCCCAAGGTGCAGGTTGCGATCGTCTGTGTTTCGCCGCGGGTGAACAAAGCCGAACCGTGCGAGCGTGGCAGGAAGTGCGTTTCTGCCAAAATCGGACGAATTTGGTTTGTCTTACGTCCGTCGATGCGAGTGCCGTCTTTTAAGATAGCGCCGCGGACGATTTCAGCCTCAAGCTTCTTCATCAGCTTGCCAGCAGCCATCTGGTCCTGCGGGGACGCATCGGTGAAGGCAGCCTTTGCAGCAGCGCGCGCTTCGTTGAGTGCGTTTGAACGCGCCGACTTGTCGGTAATTTTGTAAGCAGCAGCGATGTCCTTGCCGATAAGCTTCTTAAGCTTATCCTTGGCAGCGGAAAGGTCAGCCTGTTCAGCCATTGCCCAAGGATCCTTGGCAGCTTGTTCAGCAAGCTTGATGATCGCTTTGACAACTTCCTTACACGCGTCATGTGCAAACAGGACGGCGCCGAGCATGACTTCTTCCGAAAGTTCATTGGCTTCGGATTCCACCATCATCACCGCGTCGTATGTCGCTGCAACAACGAGATCGAGGTCGCCTTCAGCAACCTGTTCGTCAGTCGGGTTCAGGATATATTCGCCGTTCAGGTAACCAACGCGCGCTGCGCCGATTGGGCCCATGAAAGGAACGCCAGAAATGGTCATCGCTGCCGATGCCGCAACCAGTGCAAGCACATCAGGTTCGTTATGGCCATCATAGCTCAAAACCTGAGCAATACAGTTAATTTCGTTGTAGAAACCTTCTGGGAACAAAGGACGCAGTGGACGGTCGATCAAACGCGAAACCAAAGTTTCCTTTTCAGTCGCGCCGCGTTCCCGCTTGAAGAAGCCACCGGGAATACGTCCGGCTGCCGAATATTTTTCTTGATAGTGAACGGTCAATGGGAAGAAGTCCTGACCATCCTTTACCGACTTCGCCGCGGTAACCGCGCAAAGTACAACGGTTTCGCCCAAAGACGCCATAACAGCGCCATCAGCTTGACGGGCAACCTTACCCGTTTCGAGTGTCAGGGTTTGTCCGCCCCACTCGATTGATACAGTTTTCGTATTAAACATAGATTTTCCTTTGACCCGCATGCCCTATGCGATGCGGGGCCTCAATTGAGCGGATGATCCGATCCGCAAACGGCCGGGGCATTTCAAAGCCCCATGGCAGTCCAGCCTCATTGCCGGACCCCCCATGCAAAAAGCGGCCCCGATTGAGGCCGCTTTGTGATTTTTACTTACGAAGACCAAGCTTCGCGATGAGTGCCGCGTAACGGTCGCCATCGATTTTTTTCAGATAATCCAACAGCGAACGACGCTTGTTGACCATCTGGAGAAGACCACGACGCGAATGATTATCCTTGTGGTGGTCTTTAAAGTGCGCCGTCAGAGTGTTGATACGGTCGGTAATGATTGCGACCTGCACTTCTGGTGATCCGGTATCGTTAGGCTCGCGAGCGTGCTCTTTGATGACCTGGGCTTTGCGTTCTGCAGTAATTGACATATTTTTCCTTCGAACATCACGGAGTTAGGTTAAAGCCACGGACGGTTTTTAATGCACCGTCGATGTTCTCCACCAGTGCAATAGGCCGCAAATCTGCGCCCCTCGCCCAATGTAGCCCATCTTTCATGGCAATCCCGGTCAAGACGCGACCCTGTTGGATCGCCCTTGCCTGTTCCGGGGAGAGATCAAGAGCCGGGATGTCGACCAGCCCTGCCTCTATCGGCAAGATAACGTCTTCTTGGGCTGCCCCTTGGCCGAATGCATTGAGTTTGTCCAGCGAAATCGCGCCATTCAGGGCAAAAGGGCCTGCCCGCGTGCGGCGCAGCATAGAGACATGGCCCACAGTACCCAAAGCATATGCGATATCGCGCGCCAAGCTTCGGATGTACGTGCCTTTGGAAACGTCGGCAGTCAGTGTAATTGACGTCAATGGGGCGTCACCGGGAGAAGGAGGTTCCGCCTGCCGGACCAAAAGCCCGTATACCGTCACCGCCCGCGACTTCATCTCGACCGATTCCCCCGCCCGCGCCAAATCATAAGCGCGCTTGCCATCGATTTTGATCGCTGAGTAAGCAGGAGGTATCTGTTCAATTGGACCGGTAAACTGCGCCAGCACCTGCTGCACCTGTTCGAGCGTTGGCCGAACCTCTGAAGTTGCAACAACATCGCCTTCGGCATCGAGACCGCTGGTTTCAATCCCAAAGCTGATTGTGAAATCATACGTCTTTGACGCGTCCAGCATCCGACCACATAATTTGGTAGCCTCACCCAAAGCGATGGGCAGAACGCCCGTTGCCAGCGGGTCAAGCGTGCCACCATGCCCGACTTTGACCTTGCCGAAACCGGCAGAACGCAAGTTGCGCTTTACGGCTGCAACGGCCTGCGTTGAACCCAACCCAAGCGGTTTATCTAGGATGATCCAACCATGCATGCCCGCCCTTTAGGGCGCGGCGTGGCATCAAGTCAATTTGAAGGCGCAGCAACGTCCTTGCCTGCAGCCAAAGCCTGCTTGCGAAGCTTCTGCCGCTCCTTGCGTGGCAAGGGCTTATTCGCAGTTACAAGACTGGCAATCTGGCATTTATCGCCAGCAACGATGATCGTGCTGAACTTATCGAAGGTTGCCGAACCGCGCGTATCAAACCCAATGGCTTGCGCGAAGTTGAGTTCCTGACATCCGCCGAGCAATTCCGCATAATACCAGCGCCGTTGCCGGTCTTCCAACCAGATGCCTTCA
This sequence comes from Sphingomonadales bacterium, assembly GCA_027486895.1. Taxonomy (GTDB): domain Bacteria; phylum Pseudomonadota; class Alphaproteobacteria; order Sphingomonadales; family Sphingomonadaceae; genus Sphingorhabdus_B. The sequence continues at coordinate 41,674 of JAIXOE010000050.1, read as the reverse complement.
TTGCCATCGGCTTCAAAGTTGCGGATTGCGCCTTGGTTGGGGAAATTGATCTTGGTTTCCACGCCGACCTCGGGCCACACATGCGGCTCGAGTTTTTTGCAATGAGCGGGCGCCGCGATGGCAGCTGCCGCCAACAATGAGAGGATGGCATTTTTCATCATAAGCCCGATGATATGCCTTTCTTGATGAACGGCAAATGAAAAGTCAGCCTAACCCGCGCGCCGCGTTAAAATGCTTTCGGCACATTGCGATGTAGCGATCATCCCCGCCGATCTCGGTTTGTGCTCCGTCGACCACGGCTTTGCCTGTCTCATCAACCCGCAAATTCATCGTTGCTTTGCGGCCGCAGTCGCAGACACCTTTTAACTCAACAAGGCTGTCAGCTATGCCCAGCAACGCAGCAGAGCCGGGAAACAGCTCACCCTGAAAATCGGTGCGCAAGCCATAGCAAACGACCGCAATGCCCGCCTTGTCGGCGAGGCTTGCTGCCTGCCACACCTGTTCCTTGGTCAAAAACTGTGCTTCGTCAATAAGCACGCATGCCAAAGGCGTCTCTGCGTGCCGGGCGAGGACAGCACCTTCTATATCGGTTGTGCCTTCAAACCGGCTTGCGTCGCCCGCAAGTCCAATGCGCGAGCTGATGGCGCCGAAACCCGGGCGGTCGTCAATCGCGGCGGTCCACAGCATGACCTTCATGCCGCGCTCGCCATAGTTAAATGCCGCCTGCAACAATGTCGACGATTTGCCGGCGTTCATTGATGCATAATAGAAATACAGCTTAGCCATTATTCTGCGTCGCCGTCGTCCACGTCTTCGGTCAGATCTTGCTGCACCTTGGGCTGCGCCAATAAGCCTTCGATATGCGTCGCCTGGTCAAAGCTGTCATCCGCCAGAAATTTCAGCTTTGCCGCATATTTCATGCTCACCCGCGACGCGACTTCCTTTTGAAAAAACGCCGTATTGGTGCGCAGTGCCTTAAGCACTTTTTCTTCATTCGCACCCAGCAGCGGCTTAATGAATGCCGTTGCGTGGCGCAAATCAGGCGACATACGCACTTCCGTAACGCTCACGCTGTGGCTGTTGAGGACGTCATCATGCACTTCGTTGCGCGCGAGCAGTTCCGACAGGATATGCCGGAATTGCTCACCTACGCGCAGCAGCCGCACGGAACGGCCTTCGAGACCTGTGTCGTTATGCTTGGCCATAAAGCTCCCCTTTCAGGATTGAGCTAAGCTCACAACGTCCGTTCACGTTCCTCGACTTCAAAGACTTCGAGCATATCGCCTGCCTTGACGTCGTTGGTATCCGCCAACACGACACCACATTCGAGACCAGCACGAACTTCGTCGATATTGTCTTTGAAACGGCGAAGCGAAGCAATTGTGGTTTTCGACACAATGACGTCTTCGCGGGTAAGACGTGCGTGAAGGCCTTTTTTGATGATGCCTTCTGTGACCAGCAAACCAGCAGCCTTGTCGCGCTTGCCCGACTTGAACACGTCCTTGACCTCTGCGCGTCCAACGACGGTTTCGATAATTTCTGGACCAAGCTCGCCCGCCATTTCCTTGGCGATGTCAGCGGTCAGGTGATAAATCACATCGAAATATTTCAACCGAACCCGGTCACGTTTCGCAAGCGCCGCAGCCTTGCTGTTCGGACGAACATTAAAACCAATCAAAGGCGCATTGGATGCGGCTGCAAGGAGCATATCCGATTCCGTGATACCGCCAACGCCAGCCAACAGAACGCGAACCTTGATTTCGTCTGTGGAGATGTTGTTCAACGCAGTCACAATCGCTTCGACTGAACCCTGCACATCGCCCTTGATGACCACAGGATATTCCATCGCGCGCGTGGCGGACAGGTTATCAAACAGGTTTTCAAGATTTGGCGTGACTTGCGCAGTACGCACCTTCGTTGACTGTTCCTTACGGTACAGGGCAACTTCACGCGCACGCGCTTCGTTTTCCACAACGGTCAGTACGTCACCAGCAGATGGCACACCCGTCAGGCCGAGCACTTCGACCGGCGTTGCTGGGCCAGCTTCGGAAACCTGTTGGCCCTTATCATTAACCAACGCACGGACCTTGCCGCTTTGTGCACCAACAACGAATATGTCGCCACGCTTCAATGTTCCGCGCTTGACCAGAACGGTTGCAACTGCGCCTCGACCCTTATCAAGCTGCGCCTCAACCACAACGGCTTCCGCCGCACGATCAGGATTGGACTTGAGTTCCATAACTTCGGCTTGAAGCGCCAGCTTGTCGAGCAGATCATCCAAGCCGGTTTTCTTCAGCGCGGACACTTCCACGTCCTGAACCTCGCCGCCCATCGCTTCTACGACGACTTCATGCTCCAAAAGACGTTCACGCACCTTCTGTGGGTTTGCCCCTTCCTTGTCGACCTTGTTGATCGCAACAATCATCGGCACATTGGCGGCCTTGGCATGCTTAATCGCTTCAATCGTCTGGGGCATCAATCCGTCGTCGGCTGCAACCACAAGAATGACGATATCGGTCACCGAGGCACCACGTTGGCGCATTTGCGTAAACGCTTCGTGGCCCGGTGTATCGAGGAAGGTGATGAGCGAGCCATCCTTTGCCTTCACCTGATACGCACCGATGTGCTGCGTAATACCGCCAGCTTCGCCCGAAACGACATTCGCGCCGCGCAAGGCATCGAGAAGTGATGTCTTGCCATGGTCGACATGTCCCATGACCGTGACCACAGGTGGACGTGCCTTCAATGTTTCTACGGCATCAACATCTTCATCATGGACGATGTCAACGTCAGCGTCAGAAACGCGCGTGATGTTGTGGCCAAACTCTTCGACGAGCAATTCCGCCGTATCTTGGTCGATTGTCTCGTTGATCGTGACCGGCATGCCCATCTTGAACAGTGCCTTGACCAAGTCGCTGCCCTTTTCGGCCATACGGTTAGCAAGTTCCTGCACGGTAATCGTTTCAGGTACAACGACGTCGCGGGTCTGCTTGACCTGAGCCTGACGGTTGCCACCACCATGCAAACGCTTTTCCTTCTCCCGCGCACGCTTCAGCGCGGCGAGCGAACGGGCACGAGCACCATCATCGCCCTCAAGCGCGCGGGTAACAGTCAGCTTGCCTGATTGGCGGCGATCGTCCGCTGCGCCACGCGTTGGGCGATGTGGTGCTTTCTTGGCTTCTTCGCGCTCACGCTCAGGACGCTTAGGCGCTTCAACGGGTGTAAAGCGGCGCGGTGCAGGCGCTGCACCATCCTTGTTGGCTTCTTCAGCAACGGGTTCAAATGTCTCAGGCTCAACAGGCGCTGCTGCAGCTGGCGGTGGAGGCGGCGGCGGCGGAGCAGCTGCTTCCTCACGATTGGCTTGCGCACGCTGGCGCTCGTCTTCGGCGCGCTGCGCACGCTGTTCCGCTTCACGGCGGCTGCTTTCTTCAAGCATTGTAAGACGCGCTTCTTCCGCTTCGCGAAGCAGCTTTGCCTGACGTTCCTGACGGCTGAGCATGTCGTTACCGGTCGGGCGTGGTGCAGGTGCGGCGGGAGCCGGCGTCGGTGCAGCCGCTACAGGCGCAGTGGGTGGCGGCGGAGGTGGAGGAGGCGCGGCCACTTCAGGCTCAGGAGCGTAACCGGGCTTACCGACAAGCTTCTTGCGCTTGACCTCAACAACAACCTTGTTGGTGCGGCCATGGCTAAAGGTCTGTTTGACTTCACCAGACTCGAGCGAGCGGCTCAAAGTGAGCGGCTTGCGCGTTAATGTCGGCTTATTATTGGTATCATCACTCATCGAAACAGAACCCGTCCTTACTCAGTCAATTGCGGAGACGTCAGAAATATGGCCCCACACGTCCACAACCGAAGCTGCGGAATCGAGGGGCGCATTACTGCATCCTTTGAAATTTAGCCAGCGTCCAAGATGATGCATCACCCGATCTGCTGCTTTTTGGTCAATCAATGCGACATGAACGGCATTTGACCGTCCAAGCGCTCCAGACAATGCGTCACGGCCAATGGGAAGTTTCAAACCACCCTTGCCTGTCCCTTCGGCATCTTCACCAACGCGCCATGCCTGATCGCGTTTGCCGCTTCCGTCTGCACTGGCATCGGATGCATGTAGGAGCAAACGAACCTGACCACTGCGTGATGCGGAGTCGATCTTCTCGGCACCCAATATAAGGTGCCCTGCCCGCGCTTCCAACCCAAGCCGGTCGAGAAAAGCTTTTTCAAGGCCGCGGTCGATGCGACCGCTTAGGTCGTCAATGATTTCAATCTTGTCGGTTTTGAAGGCGCGGCGAAGCAAGCCCGCGAGCTTGCCCTTTTCCTGCGCTTTGTTCAGTTCCTCGGCAGATACGCCAATCCACGCGCCACGCCCCGGGGCTTTGGCAAACAAATCAGGCGCGATGCTGCCATCGGGCCCGAGGGCAAGTCTGATGAGCTGGGCACGAGTCCCATGCTCACCTGACAATATGCACTTCCTTATTGGGGAGTGTCGGTTCTCATTGGGAGTCGTCCGCTGCAACCGCGTCCTCCTCTTCGATAACCGATGCTGGCGCGCTATCTTCGTCGTCAAACCAGTGCGCGCGAGCCGCCATGATGATTTCATTGCCCTGTTCTTCGGACAATCCGAAGACCGCCAGAACGCCAGCCTTGTCTTCCGTACGGTTGCGGCGCATCTCGCGATCGCTGCGTTCGTTGCGGCGTGGCTCACGTGCCTTCTGGATCAGTTCGTCCGTTGCCAAGTCAGCGAGATCATCAAGTGTCTTGATACCGGCTTTACCCAGAACGACGAGCATGGCTTCAGTCAGAATTGGCAGCTCCGCCAATGCATCTTCAACACCCAATTCGCGGCGTTCAGTACGGTTGGCTTCCTCACGACGATCAAGCGCTTCTTGCGCGCGGCTTTGAAGCTCTTCAGCCAGACCTTCGTCAAAGCCTTCGATGGCTGCGATTTCAGATGGATCGACATAAGCAACTTCTTCAAGTTCGCTGAAGCCTTCGGCAACCAAAAGCTGCGCCAAGGTTTCGTCCACATCCAGCTCTTGCTGGAACATTTCCGAACGCTCGACAAATTCCTTCTGACGCTTTTCGCTAGATTCCGCTTCGGTCATGATATCGATGCCACGGCCGGTCAATTGCGATGCAAGACGGACATTCTGGCCGCGACGGCCAATGGCAAGGCTCAACTGATCGTCAGGAACGACAACTTCGATGCGGCCTTCTTCTTCGTCGATGACAACGCGGCTAACAGTCGCAGGCTGAAGTGCATTCACGATGAACGTTGCCGTATCTTCCGACCATGGAATGATGTCGATTTTCTCGCCCTGCATTTCCTGAACGACGGCCTGAACGCGACTACCCTTCATACCGACACATGCGCCGACGGGATCGATGCTGCTGTCGTGGCTGATAACACCAATTTTGGCGCGGCTGCCGGGATCACGCGCAGCGGCCTTGATTTCAATGACGCCGTCGTAAATTTCAGGAACTTCCTGCGCAAACAGCTTCTTCATGAAGTCAGGGTGCGCACGGCTCAAAAGGATTTGCGGGCCACGATTTTCGCGCTGCACCTTCATGATGAGCGCGCGGACGCGGTCGCCGCCGCGCACAACTTCGCGGGGAATTTGCTGGTCGCGGCGGATAACGCCTTCAGCGCGACCGAGGTCGACAACAACATGGCCGAACTCAACCGACTTTACGACACCAGTGATGATTTCACCTGTGCGGTCCTTGAACTCTTCAAACTGGCGCTCACGCTCTGCATCGCGCACCTTCTGGAAGATAACCTGCTTTGCCGACTGCGCATCGATACGGCCAAGGTCAACAGCTGGCAGCGGGTCGACAATAAAGTCGCCAACAACGGCGCCCTTTTGCAACTTGTCTGCCTGCTTCAGATCAACCTGCTTGAAGTAATCTTCGACTTCTTCGACGACTTCAACAACGCGCCACAGGCGAAGATCGCCAGTTTGCGTATCAAGTTTCGCACGAATGTCATTTTCCGCACCGTAACGCGCACGGGCAGCGCGCTGGATGGCTTCTTCCAGCGCTTCGATGACAATAGCCTTGTCGATCATCTTTTCGGCAGCAACCGCATTGGCAATTGCAAGCAATTCAGCCTTGTTCGCGGCAATCGTGTTAGCCATGTTCTTAGTCTTCCTGTGCTTCGTCGTGAATGGGGTCTGCCTCAACGTCGTCGGCCCCATCGCTGTTGATGGGGGCAGTCGACGCAATCAGGCGGTCTGTCAAGAGCAGCTTGGCGCCGCCCATATTGGAAAAGGCGAATGTCAGGCGACCTGACTTGCGGTCATTGACATGAACAATGTCACCATCGACGCCAACAATATCGCCGCGAATATTCTTGCGGCCGTCCATCGGCTCTACAAGCTCAACCTTAACCTCATGACCCGCCCAATCGGTAAAATCGGCAAGGCGCGTCAATGGCCGGTCAATACCGGGCGAGCTAACTTCGAGCCTGTAAGCCTCAACGATCGGGTCCAACTCGTCGAACTTGTCGGATATCCGGAACGACAACGCCGCGCAGTCATCAATACCAAGTTGCCGCGTATCGGGACGCTCAGCCATCACTTGCAAGGTTGGCTCGTCGCTGCCCTGTCCGCCAGTTTCAAACCACGCGACACGCACCAGCGCAAAACCAAGCGCTTCTGCTTCCGGTGCAATCAACGCAGTCAATTTATTCAGGTCAGGCAAATTCAGTCTTTCTTATACAGAATGCAAAGCTTCTGGCTGCCAGCCCCTGTTGGCGCTAGCCCTTCCAAGTTCTCACAATGTAAGGATGAACGCCGCTTAGCGCCAAACTCTGTCATATGCAAGCCTCTTGCACATGAACCTAACAGTCCCCAATTGGGGTTCAGCGTATATTTGAGGAGCCTTTATCTATGTCGAAACTATCATTTTTAATTGGCGCGTCCTTTTTGGCGGCGGCCTGCCAGCCATCGGTCAGTGATGCAGCGCCTGCGGAAAATGCATCACAGCCTTTTGATGTGACAGTGATCGCGGATTTTGACGAACCTTGGGCGATGACGTTCGTTCCTGGCACGCCATACGCACTCGTGACGGAGAAAAAAGGTAAGCTGAAGCTGTGGGAAAAGGATGGCGCGGTTGTCGACGTCGCCGGTGTACCAGAAGTTGCCTATGGCGGGCAAGGCGGCCTTGGCGACGTCATTCTCCACCCCGATTTTGCAAACAACAAGTTCGTTTATCTCAGCTTTGCTGAAGCAGGCGAAGGCGGGTTTGGCGCAGCTGTCGCGCGCGGCAAGTTAGATATTTCGGGCAACGCCCCCACTCTATCCGAAGTTCAAGTCATCTGGCGTCAGGAACCAAAGGTTTCAGGCCAAGGTCACTTCGGACACCGCCTGGCATTCGGACCGGACGGTATGCTGTACATAAGCAGTGGTGAGCGCCAGAAATTTGATCCAGCCCAAGACCTGAACCAAAATCTTGGTAAAATCGTTCGTCTAACGGATGGCGGCATGGTGCCATCGGACAATCCATTTTACGATCAGGGCCGCGTCAAATCGCAAATCTGGTCCTATGGCCACCGCAACCCGCTTGGCATCGCCTTTGACGCGCAGGGACGCTTGTGGAACCAGGAAATGGGACCTGCCGGTGGCGACGAGCTAAACCTTGTCAAGAAAGCCGCGAATTACGGCTATCCGACGGTGTCCAATGGCAATCACTATGATGGCCGTGACATTCCCGACCACGCGCCGGGTGATGGGTTTGAAGCACCGAAGGTTTTCTGGAACCCTGCGATTTCACCCGGCGGCCTGATGATTTATTCGGGCGATATGTTCAAGGATTGGAAGGGCAGTGCCTTCCTTGGCGGTCTGGGCGCCAAAGCACTGGTCCGCGTGAAACTTGACGGCGAGAACGCAAGCAAGGCGGACCAATGGAATATGGATGCCCGCATTCGTGAAGTTGAACAGGGCCCAGACGGTGCCATCTGGCTGCTTGAAGACGAGCGCGCCGGATCTCAGGGCCGCTTGCTCAAGCTGACCCCAAAGAAGTAAAACGTGCGGCGGCGCTTAACGCGCCGCCGTTACTGTTCCTGTGAGGTCAGCGAGAAATGAACGCACGCGCTTCGCATTCATACCTAAATCGCTTGTCCCCACCCGGCTGACCGAGCGCATATCGACAATGCTGCCTTCGCCGGTATCCGATGGTCGAACCCGCAGCACGACATCATCCTTGAACCTAAAGAACGCACTGGTCTCGGTTGCCTCAAGGCGGCCTTCTTCGGGCAGCGAAACCGCAACATCCCACCCACGTGCCTTGGCAAGGCGCTCAGCCTTGGCAACCACCATTGGGACAGGCTCATTGATGCGTACCGAGCGAATATCGCCATAATCTTTTTGATGCACCAACGCCCAACGCTGCTGCGGCGTGAGGCCTCGCATTTTGTCATCATCAGCGCCTGGAATATTGTCGAGATTGTCGGTGCGTAATACTAATGTCTGAAATGTTGGCGGATCAGCAAGATCGGTCGAAACATCGTGAATTGCAGGTACCGTCAATGCCGCCATCAAAAACGTTCCGACCCAACCCACATAAATTAGTGCAACAAGCATACCAACCCACCGACGTGTGCGAGGTGGCGGCGTGATGGCCTTACGCGCGCGCCAGCCTTGCACAGCGCCGATCAAAATGGCGCCAAGACCCAAGAAAAATGCCCACGTCACACCCTTTAATCCGGATGTATATTCCCAAAGGCCCCAGCCAGTTCCGACAGCAGCAACAAAACCCCACACAAGCGCGCCAACACCGGATATCAGAACAAGATAGCCCCAATAGTCGATTTTGGAACGCACGGGGGCAACCGGTTGCGTTGACGCCGGAGATGCTTGTGCACCGGGGGTGTCATGGGGGACTTCCTGCTCGTTGACCATATTGGCTCCTGCGCGACATTTTATAACTGATACAGGCTAACCGATGTTCCGGCCAAACGCAATTTGCCAAGATGACATGTCAAGGTCATCGATAATCGATTGGACAAAAGCGGGCTGCGATGACAGGGCGCCCGAATATGTTTTGTCCAATTTCCTTCTGGTCTAATTAATCATGCAGGCAACAGCACTTTCGAGCCTTGGGGATGGCGTTGTAGACGAGCTGCTGGATGATGCCTTTGGTATCGACCGCCATCAACGCACCGCCTATCTGCTGCGTAAGGGCATGGGCGCAATTGACCATTTGTCCTTCGGAATCTTGGACAGCGGCGAACTGGTGGGAAGTATTCAGTGTTGGCCAATACGCGTCGCCGACGCTCCGTTGATATTGGTAGGGCCGGTCGCAGTCGCCAGCGACCGCCAGAGTGCGGGCATTGGAACTCGGCTCATGCAATTAATGCTCGGTTCAAGTGAGCCGCATGACGCGCCGATGGTTATGATTGGCGATCCCGAATATTATGGGCGATTTGGCTTTTCCGCTGAAAGCACGCTTGGTTGGACTTTGCCTGGCCCATGGGAACCGCGCAGACTTTTGCTACGCAACCCAGCGATGCTGGACTTGCCTGAACATGGCACGCTCGGTCCAGCCGACTAAGCTTTGACGACCGCAAGCTTTCGCCGTATCGCCAGTATATGCCGTATGAAGCCCCCGATCTTGCGAAACTGAGCCTTTCGGACATTGCCGAATTGGTCGCGACACGAAAATTGCCGCCGGTAGAAAGCTGGACTCCCGACCAGACAGGCGACAGCGAAATGCGCATCTCAGCCGATGGCAAATGGTATCATCAAGGCGGTGAGATCAAGCGTCCCGCAATGGTCCGGGCTTTTTCGAGTTTGTTGTTATGTGACGCCGACGTTAAGTACTGGCTTGTCACACCACAACAAAAGCTGTCCATTGCGGTCGACGATGTTCCCTTCATTGCGGTCGAACTGCAAAGCGAAGGCGCAGGCAAAGAGCGGACACTCGCGTTCCGATTGAACAGCGACGATCTGGTCTTTGCAGATGCCGATCACACCATCGAAATGCGCGGCGGCCTGCCCTATTTGCATGTGCGCGCCGGATTGTGGGCAAAACTGGCGAGGCCCGTTTATTATGAACTCGCCAACCTTGCGCTTGCCGAGGCCTCCAAAGATGTCACCATCTGGAGCAAAGGTGCGCAATTCAGCTTGATGGCGCCTGCATGAATTGGCGGCATCGGATTCATCGGGCGCTCGATGCGGCGCTGGATATCGAGATTGAAGACGAACGTCATTTGGGTGACGCGGTTCAACATCGTGCGGCTGCGGTGTTAATTCCGATAACCGACCGTCCCGAACCAGGCGTTATTCTAACGCAGCGCCCCACGTGGCTGCGCAGCCATGCGGGCCAAGTGGCATTTCCCGGCGGCAAGGTTGATGACAGCGACGAAAATTCTATCTTTGCTGCATTGCGTGAAGCGGAAGAAGAATTGAACATACCCCCAGCCCGTGTCGAGGTAATCGGTGTGGCCGATACCTATTATTCAGGGAGCGGATATAGCATTACCCCTGTTGTTGGCATCATACCGCCCGACCTTGAGCTTCAGCCAAACCCGCAAGAGGTTGAAGACTGGTTTGAAGTCCCGCTTGCGTTTCTGCTTGATCCGGCCAATTCCATCAAGAAAGAGACCAACTGGAATGGGCAACAGCGTAGCTATTACGACATGCAATGGGGCGAACGGCGAATATGGGGCGTGACGGCAGGCATAATCGCCAATCTGGTACGGCGGCTGGCATGAGTGCGGCACAACTTCCCAACGCCGAATGGCAACATGGCACAGGCCTGAAAAAGCTGTTGGCGCTTCTGGAAGACTCACATGGTGGCCCGCGATTTGTCGGCGGGGCTGTGCGCGACACATTGTTGGGATTACCCGTTTCCGATGTTGACATAGCAACAGCGTTGTTGCCGCAAACGGTCATTGACCGGCTGGAATCTGGCGGGATCAAAGCGGTTCCCACGGGGCTGGACCATGGCACAATAACTGCAGTAGTTGAAGGCAAGAGCTACGAAATCACCACGCTACGCCGCGATGTCTCTACCGACGGCCGACGCGCAACGGTAGCATTCTCTACCGACTGGCGGGAGGATGCCGCACGGCGGGATTTCACAATCAACGCGCTTTATGCTGATCCCGAAACGGGTGAGGTTTTCGATTATTTCGGTGGCTTAAACGATCTCGAAAACGGCTGTGTTCGCTTCATTGGCGATGCGACGCAGCGTATTGCCGAAGATTTCCTGCGCATCCTCCGGTACTTCCGATTCCTTGCCCGATTTGGCAGCGGTCAAGTTGACGCGGAGGCAGTCAATGCCTGCGCACAAGGCGCGCATGGGCTAACGGCACTTTCACGTGAGCGCATTGCACAGGAACTTGCCCGGTTGCTTTCACTTAAAAGCCCTGGCGCGTCTGTCGGCCTCATGATCCAATATGATATCTTTGCGCCGTTTCTTCCCGAACTCTGCAGCGATGCGCACGACAGATTGCAACGGCTCGTGCAAAGGGAGCAGTTATTCAATCAACCCCTGTCGCTGCCTGCAAGATTTCTCAGTCTGTTGGTTCCCGACCCTGTTGCGGTCGACAAAGTGGCGGCACGACTGAAACTGTCAAACAAAATGCGAGAGCATCTTGCAAGCCGGTCGAACGCTGGATTGCCGACCGAGGCCAATATCCGTGCCATCGCCTATCGTTTTGATAACGCCACGGCGCGCGACGTCGCGATGCTGTTTGCAGACGACGACAGCCTGCCGCGTTGCCTAGAGCGCTTGGAAGATTGGAAAAGTCCAATCATGCAAATCAAAGGCGGCGATCTTATCAAAATGGGATTGCCCAGTGGGCCAATCATTACGATAACATTGCAGGAAATCGAAGCAGCATGGATTGCCGAAGGTTTCCCTGCATCGGAGCGCCAATCCGAATTGGCGCTTCAGTGTGTTGGTGCGGCCTTGCCAGCGACCAAAAAGGCGTAAGCATCGTCCTCAGTCAATGGGCGCGCATAATAATAGCCCTGCCCAACTGAACAACCAAGACGGCGCAGTATCTCCGAAATTTCAACAGTTTCAATGCCTTCTGCTGTTGTTTTCATACCCAATGCCCGCGCTAGCGACAATACGGTGCGGACAATGGCGCGCTTATCTTTGTTGATGAGCATTTCAGATACGAAGCTGCGGTCGATTTTCAGAACATCAATGGGGAGCTGCTGAAGATAAGCCAGATTGGAATAGCCCGTACCGAAATCGTCCATCGCAAGGTTGGTATCCAGTTGCTTTAAAGCATCCAACAACTTCTTCGCGCCGGCAGGGTCGTTTATAAACGCGCTCTCGGTTAGCTCGATAGTCATCCGGTTGCCATCGACATTGGCGCCTTTGAGGGCCGAAGACACAGCGTCCACCACATCATCACGCTGCATCTGCACCGCAGACATGTTCACAGAAATACGGAAATCCTGCTGCTTGTCCGATCTGCTGTCCCATCGCGCAATGGTTCTCGCCGCTTCCTCAAGTGCCCACCGGCCAAGCGGCACAATCAGGCCGCTTTCCTCTGCGACAGGGATAAAGTCGACGGGTGATATCGGGCCAAGGTCCGGATGGTCCCAACGCGCCAATGCTTCAAAGCCGCTTAAAGAGCCGCTATCGAGATCCACGAGTGGCTGATAATGCAGCATCAGTTCACCGCGTTGAAGCGCCCGCCGCAAATCGGTTTCAAGGCTGAACCGACGTCGTGCGGTATCCACGGTACCCGCCGCGTAAAGTTCAAAGGTCTTGGAAGATTTGGCGCGCTTCAGCGCAATTTGGGCATGGCGTAATGTATCCGTTGGATCATCGCCAACAACACCGGTTGCCGCAGCCAGCGCGCATTCGACCTGAATTTCGAAGCTTGAAAGCTTGCAGGGATCGTTGAATGCCTCGCCAAGCCGTCGAGCGATTGGCGCGACATCGATTGAATCTGAGTCCAATTGTGCAAACAGGGCGAATTCATTGCCGCCAAGTCTTCCCAATATTTCATTGCTGCGGATGCGCGCGTTCAGGCGCCGGGCAGCGGTAATGATGAGCTCGTCGCCGGCAATCGCGCCGACAGATTGGTTCACGCGGCTAAAACGCGCCAAATCGACAAGGATAATAGCATAATTTTGCGACGAACCGGATTTGAGCATCGCGCCGACTGCCGCCTCAACCTGTTCTTCGAAACCGGTACGATTACAAAATCCGGTAAGGCTATCGCTCAGCATTTCGCGGCGTAAGTTCACCCGGCTAATCGCCTCGGCAGTGCGGTCAACCATGGACAGCAGGAACATGTCATCACCACCGCCAAAACGGGCGATGCTGATTTCCAATTCGCGCGGGTGAATAGTATCTTCCGACCGCCAGCATTCGAAATGGGTCTCTCGCCCCTCTTCGAGCATCGCCAACGTCCGGTCGGCTAATAACGCCATGTCGAGCGTTGATTCCCGCCCGAAACCAAGAACCAGATCGTCAAACCTTCTATTGCTGCGAACCAGATGAACTTCATTCTGTCCTGTACGGAAAATGGCACCAGCTATCGGCAGCGAGCATAGCCAATTGAATTCGGTTTCGCTGGGTGCTGTCACCGCCTGATTATAGGGGTTCGTTTCGACTAAAATGGGCGGATCAGCGGTTTTCATTACGCACGGGTATGAACGCCGATTGTAAAAAATCGTCACCCTTTGCGTGGTTAATTTTCATTTAACCTTAATCGAAGCGATTATTCCTGGGGAAGCCCTGCGGCGGCAGTCTACCCGCCGCACCGCGTGCTACGCGCCACAATGACATGTCGTTTTCAGTGCGCATCCGGCCGCTATCACCGCCCATTGCCCAACTTAGCCCTTCGCTCATTTTAAAGCACACTGCGTCAGCAAGGCCGCCATCTTTATAACGCTGCAAAGTGACGCCCTGCCCCTTGGCCATTTCGGGAATTTCACTCAGCGGAAATACCACCAATTTGCGATTGTCGCCCACAACGGCAACATATTGGTCCTTCAAAGTCGCCTCGTCGGCTGTCACTGCTGGAGCAAGGCGAACAACTGTCAGCTTGGTTCCCGGCTTCAATGTGACGACGCCCCGTCCTTTACGGGTTTCGGCGATAATATCGCTCATCCGGGCAATGAAGCCCTTGCCCGTTGAAGCAGCCAACAAAATGCGCCCGTCTGGCACTGCCGGGAAAACTGCAACAATGTCGTTTCCAGCTTCGATGTCGATCATGGTGCCAACCGGTTCGCCAAAACCGCGCGCGCCGGGTAGCTTGTCAGCACCCAAGGTGTAAAAGCGGCCATTGGCTGTTGCGATCAGGATCTTGTCTGTCGTCTGCGTATGAAATGCAAAGGCAGGGCCATCGCCTTCCTTAAATTTGAAATCAGCGCGTGCCGACAGATCCGCGTGCCCCTTCATCGCTTTAATCCAGCCACGCTTAGACATGATAACCGTGACGGGTTCGCGTTCGACAAAGGCCTCCAGCGATATCTCGCGGGCTTGCCCTGCTTCTTCCAAGCTTGTGCGTCGCCGGCCAAGAACGGTGTCTTCGCCATAATTTTTGCGTACTGCCGTCAAATCCTTTTTAAGCCGCGTTCTTTGTCGTGCAGGGCTTTCAATCAGTTTGACAAGGTCCTCCCGCTCCGCCTCAAGTTCGGCCAGTTCACGGCGAAGTTCCATTTCTTCCAAGCGGCGCAATGAACGCAGACGCATGTTCAAAATAGCTTCGGCCTGCCGGTCGTTGAGTTGAAACTCTTCCATCATAACGGGCTTGGGCTCGTCTTCGGTCCGGATTATTTCAATGATCCGGTCGAGGTTGAGAAATGCGATGATGTACCCGGCAAGCAGTTCGAGCCGGTTGTCGATTTTCTCCAACCGATGCTGCGACTTTCGGATCAACACAGTGATCTGGTGCTGCAACCAGTGGCGCAGCACTTCACCGATACCCATCACCTTGGGCGTCCGGTCGGCATCGAGCACGTTCATGTTCAGCGAAAAACGCGTCTCAAGATCGGTTAAGCGAAACAGCGCGTTCTTCAGATCTTCCGGATCAACATTGCGGCTTTTGGGTACAAGCACAATGCGGACGCGCTCGTCACTTTCGTCACGAATGTCGTCAAGGATTGGCAGCTTTTTATCGGCAATCAACTGAGCAATTTGTTCAATCAACTTGCCCTTTTGCACCTGATACGGAATTTCGGAGACCACAAGCTGCCAAGTTCCACCGGCCAGTTTTTCAACCCCCGTTGGTTCCCAGCCTCCGTTATCCTGCCAGCCGTTTGAAAAACGCGCACGCACCCTCATCGCACCACGCCCCGAGGCATAAGCTGCACTGATGACGGCTTTGCTGTCGACCAATAGCCCGCCAGTTGCAAAATCCGGCCCATGGATAATGTCCATGAGCTGTTCGTGCGAGGCTTGCGGCTCATCAATCAACAGCATAGCGGCATCGATGATTTCAGCTGCATTGTGTGATGGAATGCTGGTTGCCATTCCCACCGCGATGCCGCTGGCGCCATTTGCGAGCAGGTTGGGAAATAGGCCAGGCATCACTTCTGGCTCTTCGTCTTCGCCATTATAGGTTGGTCGAAGGTCAGTGCCGTTTTCGTCCAGCCCGCTCATCAGTTCAATGGCCGTACGCGTCAGGCGTGCTTCGGTGTACCGATATGCAGCTGCATTATCGCCGTCGATGTTGCCAAAGTTACCCTGCCCATCAACCAGCGGATATCGCAGCGAAAATGTCTGCGCGAGCCGCACCATTGCGTCATAAACGGACTGGTCGCCATGCGGGTGATATTTACCGATAACATCGCCAACGACGCGGGCACATTTCTTATACCCGCTTGCTGGGTCAAGCTTGAGCAAACGCATCGCCCAAAGCAGGCGCCGGTGCACGGGCTTTAATCCATCGCGCAGATCAGGAAGCGACCGCGCGGTAATGGTGGACATTGCGTAGATCAGATAGCGTTCAGACAACGCCGCATCAAACGGCGCATCGACAATCGCGTCGAACGGATCTTCTGCTGGAGCATCAACAATATCAGACATGTCTGACCCGATAGCGGGCCATCCCGTAGTCGCAAAGCAACGATTTCAGCAATCCACAGGTTAATGCACTTGGCACGCTATGCTGCGTTGCAATAAAGTCACATTTCGGCAGCAAAATTGTAATAAAATACAAGTTTACTAGAATTGTACGCATCAAACTGTCAGCTTCGTCCGCGTTTATATAAATATACGAACAACCGGGGAATGATGATGAACACATATAAGTTAATCTCTGCACTCGCGGTGACGGTTTCGTCCACTGCGCTTTTCGTGGCGGCGGCCAATCCGGCATTTGCGCAACAAGGTACATCTGCGCAGGAAGCTGAGGCCGAAGAGGCTACCGGCATCGACGCAATTATTGTGACCGGCACACGCCGGACGGATCGCACAGTCGCCGACAGCACAGTGCCCGTTGATGTTATCTCCGGCGATGAATTACTGAACAGCGGCACAACCGAAACCAACAAGCTGTTGAACCAGCTCGTTCCTTCATTCAACTTCCCGCAGCCATCATTAACGGATGGCACGGACTCGCTTCGTCCGGCGACCTTGCGTGGCCTTGCCCCGGATCAGGTTCTTGTGCTCGTCAACGGCAAGCGTCGTCACCAGTCCGCGTTGGTCAACCTCAACGGCTCAGTAGGTCGCGGATCAACCGCAGTCGACTTGAACACGATCCCACCGCTAGCCATCGAACGCATCGAAGTTTTACGTGACGGCGCGGCATCGCAATATGGTTCAGACGCAATTGCTGGTGTTATCAACATCCAGCTGAAAAAAGGCATTGGCGGACGCGCGCAGGCGACGTTCGGCAAATATATTACTGAAATGGAGGATGTCGGTCAGGTCGACACTGTTTCCTTGACCACTGGTCTCGCCGACAATCCGGTTATCACGTACACAGGCAACGACCGCAAACGCCGCGATGGTGACACGTACACGTTCGCATCGAACTTTGGCCTGCCCTTGGGCGATAGCGGCTATCTGAACCTAACGGCCGAGTATAAGGACCGTTCACCCACAAACCGTTCGGGTCCGGACATTCGCCGCAATTATTTCAATGCAGGCGACCCGCGTGAAGCAACGTTCAATCGTTATGCGCACCGTTATGGTGACGGCGTGTCGAAGGATCTGAACTTCTTCGTGAACGCCGGATTTGAGTTTTCGGATTCTGCCGAGTTTTATACCTTTGGCAGCTATGGCATCCGTGATGGCAACGGCGCTGGATTCTATCGTCGTTCTTCCGACGTCAGGAACCGCGACTGGGCCGCGTCTACGACGACGTTTGTGCCAATTTATGCCGACGGCTTCCTTCCGCTGATTGCCAGCGAAATCGTCGATATTTCTGCCGCTGCTGGTCTTCGTGGCGCCATGAGCGGATGGGATTACGACCTGTCAGTGGTCTATGGTTCCAACAGGCTGAATTATAACATTGAGAATACAGTCAACACGTCCTTGGGTAGCGTCGTAAGCGCGCGTCGCTTCGACGCCGGTGGATTGCGCTCGGGTCAGACATCGATCAACCTTGATCTACGCCGTGATCTGGACATCGGTATTGGTCAAAGCGTATCGCTCGCCTTCGGTGGCGAATATCGCAACGAAAACTATAAAATCGTTCCCGGTGAGCTTCAAAGCTACCTCAACGGACCGTTTTCCGCAGCACCGTTCAATGCCGCCGGTGGTTCACAGGTATTTCCGGGCTTCCGCCCAGCGAACGCAACCGACGTTTCGCGTGATAGCTTTGCTGGCTATCTCGAACTTGACGCAGATCTTTCCGACAGCCTCACGGTACAACTGGCAGGACGCTACGAACACTTCAGTGATTTTGGCGACACCATCAATGGTAAGGCCGCAGCGCGTTATGAAGTATTTGATGGCGTAGCCCTGCGTGGCTCAATTTCCACCGGGTTCCGAGCGCCAAGCCTTGCACAGCAGTCATTTGCAACGACATCGACCAACAACGTTGGTGGCGTACTCATCGAGGTCGGAACATTCCCGGTTTCGTCGCCTGTTGCCATTGCCCTTGGCGCGCAGCCGCTAGAGCCGGAAAAATCCTTGAACATTGGCGGCGGCGTGACATTCACGCCGGTGAGCGGGCTTAGCATCACGGCCGATTACTATAATATCGCGATCAAGGACCGGATCACTCTTACCGAAAACCTGCAAGGTGCCGACGTTCTCGCCTTGCTGACAACAGCGGGGGTGACGGGCGTCAGTTCCGCAAGGTTTTTCATCAACGGTATCGATACGCGCACAACGGGTCTTGATATTGTCGCCAGCTATCGTGTTCCCGAATTCGGCCTCGGCAAATTCCGCGTCAGCGTTGGGTATAATTTGAACAATACCAAAATTACCGACCGCCGGGTATTTTCAGGCTTCACGGCGCAGCGTTTGTTTGCACGACAGGAAAGTTTCCGCCTGACCGATGGCCAGCCCAAGAACAAGCTGAACCTCAGTCTTGATTGGGATTATGACAATGTCGGTATGACGCTGCGCACGAACCGTTACGGCGAAGTGTTCTTGCCAAGCGGCTTCTCGACGGCAGCAAACAACAATAACATCGCCACTGGCCCAGGCATCGTCCCTGGCGATATTTTCCTGTCACCTAAGTGGGTCACTGACCTTGAGTTTCGTTTCAAGCCTGTTGAGTCCGTCTCAATTGCATTCGGCGCGAACAACTTGCTGGATGTTTATCCCGACCGCCTGCCTTTTGGCACCGTTGATGGCGTCAACTATGGCTTTAACAACGCGTTCCTGCCTTACAGTTCGCAGTCACCATTCGGCTTCAGTGGCCGATTTGTCTACGGACGGGTTTCAGTCGAATTCTAAACGATATCTTTCGATATTCAGGAGGGCGCGGCGTAAAACCCGTGCCCTTCTTTTTTGTCGCGCTGAAACGCACCAATTTTGACGGCTTGCGGTGCGCCTGCTAACGGGACGACGACTCCCGATACCAGCAGAAAGCGACCATTATGATCCCACGTTATTCCCGCCCCAACATGGTGAAGATTTGGGAGCCTAAAAACCGGTTTCGTATCTGGTTCGAAATTGAAGCGCACGCGACCGATGCGCTTGCCGATTTGGGCGTGGTCCCGAAATCAGCGGCCGAGGCATTATGGGCATGGTGGGCAACCAATCCAACGATCGATGTTGCGGCGATTGATGCCATTGAGGCAGTCACAAAGCATGATGTTATCGCATTCCTGACATGGGTCGCAGAACAAGTTGGCGACGAAGCCCGCTTCATGCATCAGGGAATGACTTCGTCCGATGTACTCGATACCTGCCTTGCGGTTCAGCTTACGCAAGCAACCGATCTCTTGGTCGCCGACATGGACGCCTTGTTGGCAGCCATCAAAACCCGTGCCTTGGAACACAAATTCACGCCTACCATTGGCCGCAGCCACGGCATTCACGCCGAACCCGTTACCTTCGGCATGAAACTGGCGCAGGCCTATGCCGAGTTTTCCCGCAGCCGTAGTCGCCTTGTGGCTGCACGGGCGGAAATCGCCACTTGCGCCATTTCCGGGGCGGTTGGCACTTTTGCCAATATCGATCCCAAGGTCGAAGCCCATGTCGCCGCGAAATTGGGCCTTGCCGTTGAGCCAGTATCGACGCAGGTCATCCCGCGCGATCGTCACGCCATGTATTTTGCGGTGTTGGGCGTGGTCGCGTCATCCATTGAGCGTCTGGCCATCGAAGTCCGCCATTTGCAGCGCACCGAAGTGCTGGAAGCAGAAGAATATTTCTCGCCTGGGCAAAAGGGTTCATCGGCCATGCCGCATAAGCGCAATCCGATACTAACCGAAAACCTAACTGGTCTCGCACGTATGGTGCGCAGTGCGGTGACCCCCGCCATGGAAAATGTGGCTTTGTGGCACGAACGCGACATCAGCCACTCAAGCGTCGAACGCTATATCGGCCCCGATGCCACTATCACGCTTGATTTTGCATTGGGTCGCCTGACGGGCGTTATAGATAAGCTGCTGATCTACCCCGAACGGATGCAGAAAAACCTCGACCGCATGGGTGGCCTTGTCCATTCGCAGCGGGTGCTCCTTGCTCTGACTCAGGCCGGCATTAGCCGCGAAGACAGCTACCGCATCGTTCAACGCAACGCGATGAAAGTCTGGGAATCCGACGGCGCAGAATCGCTGATGGAGCTTTTAAAAGCTGATGCAGATGTGGCGGCCAAGATGTCAGCAGAAGAGATAGAAGACCGCTTCAATCTCGATTACCACTTCAAACATATCGACACCATTTTCGAACGCGTATTTGGCTGAATCGAAACCGTCGCATGGACAAGCGGCGGGCAAGATTAGTGGATAGCGCTACCCAAAGGCAGAAACTTGCCATAAGGTAGCAAGACAAGAAGGAGCTGCGTACCGATGCGATTTTTGAAGATACTCATTTGGGTAACGATCATCATCGGGCTTATCGTGTTTGCGACCAACAATTGGGTGCCGGTGTCGGTGAGCCTGTGGGGTGGCCTTCGTCTCGACACAAAATTGCCTGCGCTCGTCATTGCGGCGTTTCTCATTGGATTGTTGCCGCTATATTTTGTGCATCTCACACAGATATGGCGCCTAAAAAGGCGCATACTCACGCTTGAGGCGAACCAGCGCGGTACTGCGTTTCCGCCGCCGCCGCCGGTTTCCCCTCCCCCTGCTTACGCCGCTGTGGATACGATATGACCAACCCGATTTTCGTCGCAATCGACACCCCTTATCTGGATGATGCGCTGGAGTTGACCCGCCGCATTAAGGATCAGGTGGGCGGTATTAAGCTTGGTCTCGAATTTTTCTGTGCCAATGGACATCATGGCGTGCACGAAGTTCAAAAGCTTGGCCTTCCGATCTTTCTTGATCTGAAACTGCACGACATTCCCAATACGGTCGCCAAGGCGATGCAGGCGATCAATGCATTGGAGCCCGCCATTGTCACCATCCACGCTGCAGGTGGCCGCGCGATGATGGAAGATGCCAAAGCCGCCGCCGGTGCGCATACCAAGGTGGTCGCCGTTACCGTGCTGACCAGCCTTGACGACCATGACCTTAATCGCGTTGGCGTACCTGACTCGCCTGATCTCCAAGTCGCCCGATTGGCGGCATTGGCGCAGGAAGCTGGGCTTGATGGCATTGTGTGTTCGGGGCACGAAGTGAAAGCGGTTAAAAAGAATTGGAAGGATGGGTTTTTCGTTGTTCCCGGCCTTCGTCCGGCCGGCGGCACCAGCGCAGATCAAAAGCGCACAGTCACCCCGCGCCAAGCTCGCGACGACGGCGCAAGCATTTTGGTAATCGGGCGTCCAATTACCAAGGCCGAGAGCCCCGAGGACGCAGCGCGAGCGTTATTGGGCACGCTGTAAAGCACAATGCTGGAGTAAAATGACCGGCGGTCAGACAAGTTCAGCATGACGGGAATGATCTCTTCCGTTATTAGCGCGCCATGCAAACCCAAATTAAAATCTGTGGCCTTAAGGACGAAGCAAGCATCGATGCCGCTGCCAAAGCTGGCGCGACTCATGTTGGCCTTGTCCATTTCGAAAAGAGCCCGAGGCATGTTGCGCTGGATCAAGCCGCTGCGTTGCGGATGCGCGCACCAGCTAGCCTTAAGGTCGTCCTGCTGCTCGTGAACGCAGAGCCAGGTTATACCGCCAAGGCAATCGAAGTGGTCAAACCTGATATCGTGCAATTTCACGGGTCAGAAACCCATCAATGGTTACGCGTTTTGAAAAGCGCGGTCGACATCGAAATCTGGAAAGCCTTTGGCGTGAAGGACGCAGCAACGCTCAAAAATGCGGACCAATATGAAGGCGCAGCCGACCTCATCCTGTTTGACGCGCCCGCCCAAGCATTGCCCGGTGGCACGGGCACACGGTTCGACTGGTCGTTGCTGACGGGTCATAAGCACAAGCTGCCTTGGGGCCTAGCCGGTGGTCTGAACCCTGACAACGTAGGCGAGGCTTTGCGACAAACGCGCGCGATATTGGTCGATACCTCGTCCGGCGTTGAGTCTGCTCCAGGCATCAAGGATATGGACAAGATTGCGGCCTTCTGCCAAGCGGTCCGCAACCATGACAATAGCTGAACTCACTCCAAACTCATTCCGCAACCAACCTGACGATCGCGGCCATTTCGGCCAGTTCGGCGGGCGCTACGTCGCCGAAACGCTGATGCCGCTCGTGCTCGATCTTGAACGCGAATATCGCGCGGCGAAACAGGACCCTGCATTTGCGGCGCAATTCGACGATTTGCTTGAGCATTATGTCGGCCGCCCCTCGCCGCTTTATTATGCTGAACGGCTGACCGAAGAAGTCCGTAAGGACGCACCCGCAGGCAAAGGTGCGCAAATCTGGTTTAAGCGTGATGAGCTGAACCACACCGGCGCTCACAAGATCAACAACTGCATAGGCCAGATTTTGCTCGCCATCCGCATGGGTAAGACCCGGATCATCGCGGAAACTGGCGCTGGCCAGCATGGCGTTGCCACTGCCACGGTCTGTGCGCGTTTTGGCTTACCTTGCTTCATCTATATGGGCGCCAAGGACATTGAACGGCAGCAGCCGAACGTGTTCCGGATGCGTTTGCTTGGCGCGGAAGTCATTCCCGTCACCAGCGGCGCTGGCACGTTGAAAGATGCAATGAACGAAGGGCTGCGCGACTGGGTCGCCAACGTCCATGACACTTTCTACATCATCGGCACGGCCGCTGGCCCACATCCCTATCCCGAACTAGTTCGCGATTTCCAAAGCGTGATTGGCAAGGAAGCGCGCTCGCAGATGCTCTCGCGCATCAATCGCCTACCCGACTTATTGGTTGCAGCCATCGGCGGCGGTTCAAATGCCATTGGTTTGTTTCATCCGTTTCTGGATGACAAAGAAGTCGAAATGCTTGGCATTGAGGCGGCGGGTCATGGTCTTGAGAAAGAACATGCTGCCAGCCTTGCAGGCGGACGTCCCGGAATTCTCCATGGCAACAAGACGTACCTGCTTCAGGACGATGACGGTCAAATTGCCGAAGCGCATTCGATCTCGGCTGGCCTCGATTATCCCGGCATCGGGCCAGAGCATAGCTGGCTCAAGGAAATCGGCCGCGTGCGATATGACAGCGTGACCGATAAAGAGGCGCTTGCCGCGTTCCAATTGCTCTGCCGCACGGAAGGTATCATCCCGGCGCTTGAGCCTGCCCACGCTATTGCCGCCGTCGAACGCGAAGCCAAGAAAATGGACCGCGACCAGATCATCCTCGCCAACTTGTGCGGGCGTGGCGACAAGGATATCTTCACTGTCGCCGAGGCGTTGGGGACTACAATTTGACCCGCCTCTCCACCGCCTTTTCCAAACCGCATCCTGCTCTCGTTGCCTTCATCACTGCGGGTGACGGCGACACTGCTGCGAACCTCGACGCGCTCGTCGCAGGCGGCGCGGATGTCATTGAACTCGGCATGCCGTTCACGGACCCGATGGCCGACGGCCCAGCCATCCAGGAAGCGAACATCCGCAGCCTGAACGCTGGAACCACGACAGCGGATATCTTCGCCCTCGCCTCTGCCTTCCGCGCGCGCCATCCCGACACGCCATTGGTGCTGATGGGTTACGCCAACCCGATGACGATCCGTGGCGGTGACTGGTTCGCTTCCGAATGCAACAAGGCTGGCGTCGACGGCGTCATTTGCGTAGACATTCCGCCTGAGGAAGACCCGGAGCTTGGTCCTGCTCTGCGCAATGCGGGGATTGACCTCATTCGTCTCGCAACACCTACCACGGACACTGCGCGTTTGCCTGCCGTCCTCAATGGCGCATCAGGCTTTCTATATTATGTGTCAGTCGCTGGCATCACTGGCCTGCAAGTCGCGGCGCAGACAAGCATTGATGAAGCGGTGGCGCGGCTGAAAGCCCATACGGACCTGCCCGTTGCTGTTGGCTTTGGCGTCCGCACACCCGAACAAGCCGCCAACATCGCACGCGTTGCCGATGGCGTTGTGGTGGGTTCCGCGATCGTTGAACTCGTTGCCAAGCATGGTGTGAACGCCGCTGGTCCCGTTGGCGATTATGTGGCATCCCTGAAGCAAGCAATCGTCACAGCCAGAAAGGCCTATGCATGAACTGGGTCACCCGCGTCCGTAACGCTATTCCGTTCATCGCCAAGCGCGAAACGGCCGAAACCCTCTGGCACAAGTGCAAGGGCTGTCAGGCGATGATTTTCCTTAAGGAATTTGAGGAAAACGAATCCGTATGCCCCAAATGCGACCATCATGGCCGCATTGGTCCCGCAGAACGCTTTGCCGCTTTGTTCGATGACGACAGCTATGATGTGCTGAAGCCGCCCGTTGTCGGCGAAGACCCATTGAAGTTCAAAGATACGAAAAAATATATCGACCGCATCAAAGCCGCGCGCCTCGCAACGGGCGAGCAGGACGCGATGATGAGCGCGCGTGGCGAAATCAATGGCCAACCCGTCGTTGTCAGTGTTCAGGATTTCGCTTTCATGGGCGGTTCCATGGGCATGGCTGTGGGCGAAGCGTTCATTGACGCTGTAAAGGCCGCGATCCGCGCAAAATGCCCTTACATCATCTTCACTGCAGCTGGGGGCGCACGTATGCAGGAAGGCATATTGAGCCTGATGCAAATGCCGCGCTCGACCGTCGCCATCCAGATGCTGCATGATGCAGGATTACCGTACATCGTTGTCCTTACGGACCCAACAACCGGCGGCGTTACGGCGTCTTACGCGATGCTGGGCGATGTCCAGATTGCGGAACCAGGTGCGTTGATTGGTTTTGCTGGCCAACGCGTGATCGAACAGACCATCCGCGAGAAATTGCCCGAGGGATTCCAGCGTGCCGAATATCTGCTGGAGCATGGCATGATTGATATGGTCACGCATCGCCACGACCTACGCGGTGTGTTGTCGCAACTCGTCGGCTACCTCACGCCGGAAAAGAAGGCGGCTTGATATAGCAGTTTGTAATGCAGACTTACCGTCACCCTGAACTTGCTTCAGGGTCTATTTCTACCCACAGGCCGCCGGTTTTTGTCGCGCAATGGACCCTGAAACAAGTTCAGGGTGACGAATTGTTTTTCGGAAGCTATTTGGCCCTCCATGCCTGACCACGCCATTTCTTCCGACCCCGCCGTTCAGGCCCAATTGGACCGGCTGACCATGTTGTCGCCCGGCAAAGATGTTTTGGGGCTGACGCGCATTGCGGCGTTGCTGGAACGCCTTGGTAACCCGCACCACAATCTTCCGCCCGTGTTCCATGTCTCCGGCACCAACGGCAAAGGTTCGACCTGCGCGTTTTTGCGCGGGGCGATTGAGGCGGCGGGGATGACGACCCACGTCTATTCGAGTCCGCATCTGGTGCGTTTCAATGAGCGCATCCGTGTAGCTGGCAAGTTGATTGACGATGTGACCTTGTCCGCACTTTTGTCCGAAGTTTTGGATCATGCCGAGGGGCTGGAAGCGAGCTTCTTTGAAGTCACCACCGCAGTTGCCTTCTGCGCATTTGCCCGAACGCCAGCCGATGCGTGCATCGTCGAGGTCGGCCTTGGTGGCCGGTTGGATGCAACCAATGTACTTACACAGCCCGTGGCGTGCGGGATAGCATCATTGGGGTTGGATCATGAAGGGTTCTTGTTGGCGGAGGAGGATGGCGTTCCCGATTTGCCGCCGCTTGACCGCATCGCCTTTGAAAAAGCTGGCATTGCAAAGTCTGGTGCGCCCTTGGTTACGCAAAAATACAGCGCATCGATGGCCAACACCGTTGCAGTACAAGCTTCCTTGCATGATGCGCATTTACACGCGCGGGGCGAGAGCTGGGACGCGGCCGTGTATGATGGCCGCTTGCAATATCGCGACGTCGCTGGAAAGCTCAACCTCCCGATTCCCCGCATGACGGGCGCGCATCAGGCTGACAATGCGGCATTGGCCGTCGCTCTTTTGCGCCATCAAACGGCTATCTCTATTCCAGAGGCGGCGCTGGCTGCTGCGATGGAGTGGACACGATGGCCGGCACGGATGCAGACATTGTCTGCAGGACCGCTGACTGAGCCGCTGCCGACTGGTTCAACTGTCTGGCTCGACGGCGGCCACAACCCCGATGCCGGTGCAGCGATTGCCAAAACACTTGAGGACGGCCCGCCCGTTCAAGTCATCATCGGCATGTTGAAGAATAAGGATGCGCTTGGTTTCCTTACACCGTTCGCGCACAAAATTGCATCGTTATACGCGGTGCCGATAGCGGGCCATGAGCATCACGACCCCTTAGAACTGTGCCGGATAGCGGAGGGTGATCTTGGCATCGCATTGGCCGCAACAGTCGGCGATGTTGAGGCAGCGATGAAAAGGATTGCAAGCCATCGCCAGCCATCGAATGTGTTAATCTGCGGTTCGTTGTATCTTGCTGGCGAAGTGTTACGGCTGAACGACCAAGTCCCGGACTAACATCAAGGCTGCGTTGCCCTCTTGGGCTGCCCTTTCCAAGCGAGCAACCCGCCAGCTACCAGTACAGCGGCAAACGTCCATGTAAGGCTCGTCGCGAGTTCCAGCGGTTGCGAGAGTAACAGCCCAATGAGGCCCGCCACCACAAGCAAGAAGCCGAAAATGCGCAATGGCCCGACGGGCTCCTTCAATGCCTTCTCGTTCACAGCCTCCACCTGATGAATGCTTTGGACGACATATCCTTTGCTCCACAGCAGCCAGAGCAAAACCATGCCCGGGATTGCAGCAACGACTGTGAAGCCCCAGAAGCCGACCCAACCGACATTCTCGGCAACGATGCCCGCAGGGCCGGCCATAAACGTCCGGCCGACGCCTGCGAAGGACGACAGCAGCGCAAATTGCGTCGCGGTGTATGCAATGCTCGACAGCCCGGACAAATAGGTCGCGAATACGGTTAGACCGATACCGCTGGTTAAATTCTCGGTGCAGATGGCCGCCACCATCATCCAGTAACTGTTGCCGGTCGCCGCCAATATCATGAACATAACGTTGGAGAACATCATCAGCAGGCCCGAGATCAACAGCGCGCGGCCCATGCCAAGCCATAGGATGAATGGCGCCCCAAGTGCCGAGCCAACAATCAGTGCGCCAAAGCCCCATAACTTGTTTGCGGAGATGTAATCGAGATCGGAAAAACCAAGGTCCACGATCATTGGGCTCAACATCGCCTGCCCCATCGCATCGCCAACCTTGTAAACAAGCACAAAGCCAAGAATGAGGAATGCGCCATGCCGCGTGAGGAACTCTCGGAACGGATTCACCACAGCCTCAGTCAGCCATTGCTTGGGCTTCATACCCTCGACATGGGCGAAGCGATCAACAAACTTGCCGGGGCCCGCCCACAAAGCACCAATGATGGCAGGGATGATGCAAAAGGCGGTCAGGCCATAAGCAGTTGCCCAGCCAAGCCCGAGCCCTTCTTGTGACGCAAAATAGATCGTGCCTGCGCCAGCGATCAGGTTACCGGTGCGATAACCAAACTGATTGGTCGCTGTGCCATGCGCGAATTCTTCTTCTTCCAAAATTTCGATACGGTACGCGTCGATGACGATGTCCTGCGTTGCAGAGAGGAATGCCGTGATCAGCGCCCAGATCGCAAATAGGCCCATATCGCCCGGCTGCGGATTGCTCGCGCCGAGTTGCCAGATTGATACAAACAGCAATGCTTGAATAAAGAACAACCAGCTGCGGCGTTGGCCGAATATCTTGGTCAGAACGGGCAAGTGCAGCTTGTCGACCAATGGCGCCCAAAGGAATTTG
Source organism: Sphingomonadales bacterium (assembly GCA_027486895.1). Classification (GTDB taxonomy): domain Bacteria; phylum Pseudomonadota; class Alphaproteobacteria; order Sphingomonadales; family Sphingomonadaceae; genus Sphingorhabdus_B. The sequence continues at coordinate 13,919 of JAIXOE010000050.1, read as the reverse complement.
ATCGTGTAGGGAATGCCCAATGCCACCGCAAAACCGATGGTCGCGGTATCGATGCCGACCTTCGCCAGCCAGAAGGTCATTGTCGCCACAAGCAACGTCAGTGGAAAGCCACTGGAAATGCCGAGCAGGAAGGTAATGACTGGGTTTTTGCGCATGTAAGGCCGGAACGCGGGAACCAACAGCGCAATGACCGGCAGCGCGATAAGAATGGCTGCAAAAATGATAAAACGTTGCAAATCGACTGACATGCGGACCCCTCCGAGCGTGTTGCCCAGATGACTAACGGCATTTTCCTGAATGGCCAGTGACTTTTGAAGCAACATGCGTCAAAGGCGCTTTATGGTAAAACCTCCTTCAAAAGCCCCTGCCCGTCCAGTCAAGCCTCCGCGCCTACGTTGGGACAGCAAACCCGTCCGTAAGCCGAACCCCAACGCCGCGCCCAGCAAAGGTGCATTGGAGCGCAAGGATGGCGAAGAACGTATCGCAAAACTGCTCGCGCGCGCTGGCGTTGCCTCACGCCGTGAAATCGAACGCATGATTGCCGATGGCCGCGTGACGTTGAATGACGAGAAGGTCGAAACCCCCGCAACACTGCTAAAATCGCTGCGCGGTGTGGCTGTCGATGGCAAGGCCGTGGGGCAACCTGCGCCGACGCAGTTGTATATGTTCCACAAGCCCGAAGGCTGCCTGACGGCAGAGCGGGACTTTAGCGGGCGCAAGACGATTTACGACGTTCTGCCCAAGGACCTGCCGCGTCTTATGCCCATCGGCCGTTTGGATTTGAACACCGAAGGCTTGCTGCTTTTGACCAATGACGGCGAATTCAAGCGTCAGATGGAGTTGCCGTCGACCGGCGTTGAGCGGACATATCGCGCACGTTGTTTTGGCGATGTCAGCCAGGAACAGCTGGAAGAGTTGATCCACGGCATTGAAATTGAAGGCGTAAAGTACGGCAAAATCGACGCGAATCTTGAGCGCCGTACGGGTCGTAACGGTTGGGTCGAGATGACTTTGACCGAAGGCAAGAATCGTGAAGTGCGACGGGTTCTGGAGCACCTCGGCCTCGAAGTCAGCCGCCTCATCCGCACGCGCTATGGCCCGTTTGTCTTGGGCGAGCTTGCGCCTGGCACAGTCGGCGAGGTGCGCCGCATTGACCTTATCGAATTTCGAAAGACGTTGAAATAATGCGCATTATTTCCGGGGAATGGCGTTCACGTCCGTTGGTTGCGCCAAAGGGTGATACAACGAGGCCAACGGCTGATCGCACACGCGAGACGTTGTTCTCCATGTTGACCAGTCGCCTTGGCTCGTTTGAAGATTTACGTGTGCTTGACCTATTTGCAGGCTCAGGCGCACTTGGGCTTGAGGCCCTGTCGCGGGGTGCCGCGCATTGCACCTTTGTTGAGCAGGACCATCTCGCGCTCGCCGAGCTTGAAAAGAATATTGCAAAGCTTGCCGCCAAAGACCGATGCGACGTGCGCAAATCGTCCGTAATGTCGATGGGCAGCGCCTTAAAGCCAGCGGACATCGTCTTGATGGACCCGCCCTATTTAAGCGGCGCTGGTTCAGTTGCGCTCGACAAGCTTGGCCGCTTTGGATGGTTTGCGCCATCCGCGTGGATTAGCGTCGAGACAAGCATCAAAGAAGATGTCGAGGTTAAGGGTTACACAATCGATACGGTACGAAACGTCGGCAAAGCCAAAATTACGCTGTTGCGTCCAGACGCAACCTAACGCCGCGGTCGTTTCGTTGCGCGCGTGCCCTCTCCTGGGTTCCGGCAATTGTCCTGAAGTGTTTTCGAACAAACCGGGTAAGTTTTTGTTGCTGCTTGCGGTGTCAGCATGGCTGAGGTCGTTCCGCCGCTGACAGCCGCTTCAGCTCCATAAGAGGGCGGCGTGGCCATTGGTCCTGCGGGCATATCCCGGCGCATGATCGGTGCGCCATCGGTACTCGGCGGCATTTCGGGCGGCAGAGGCTCAGTAATTGGCGGCGTTGGCTGAGCTGGGTCACCAACGGGCGGCGTTGACGGGCCGTCAGGTCCAGTCGGTTCGTCCGGCTGCGTTTGAGCGGTCGTCGCCACTGCATCTTGAAAGCAAAATGCAGGATCGGTTGCGATAATTCCGAACATTGCTGCGGCACCAAATAATAGGGTCTTGCGCATTTCATGTCTCCTTTGATGGACAAGACGGAAATGCACGGCGCGGCAGATAAGTTCCGCCACTTCAGCGAACATAGCTTGCGGTTCATCGCTTCGTTCCCTAACTGTTCGCGCATGTCAGTTAATCAGGTCCAGACCGATCCGTCGCAGACGGAGCCACCATGGTTGCGCGGATTGAACGCGCCGCAACGCGAAGCCGTTTTAACAACTGAAGGCCCCGTGCTTCTGCTTGCCGGAGCGGGAACCGGAAAAACCGCAGCGTTAACCGCGCGTATGGCGCAGATTTTGTACATGCGCCTTGCATGGCCTTCCGAAATTCTCGCCGTAACATTTACGAACAAGGCAGCGCGCGAAATGCGTGAGCGCATTGGCGCGATGGTCGGCTCGGCGGTTGAGGGCATGCCGTGGCTTGGTACGTTCCACAGCATTGGCGCAAAGCTGCTTCGTCGCCATGCCGAGGTTATCGGCCTTCAAAGCAATTTCACGATCATCGACACTGACGATCAGATTAGATTGCTCAAGCAGCTCATTCAGTCAGAAGATTTGGACGAGAAGCGCTTTCCGGCGCGCGGACTTGCTGCGTTGTTGGACAAATGGAAGAACGCGGGCAAGTCACCTGCCGATCTCGACGCCGGCGATAATGAAGCTTTTGCCAATGGTAAGGGCCAGCGGATGTATGCGCTGTATCAGGCGCGTTTGCTTGCGCTCAACGCATGCGACTTCGGTGATTTGTTGTTGCACGGGCTGAACCTGCTGAAGAACAACCGCGATATCCTCGAAAAATATCAGGCCCAGTTCAAATATATTCTGGTCGACGAATATCAGGACACGAACGCCGTCCAATATCTGTGGCTTCGCCTGCTCGCCCAGAAGCGCAAAAATATCTGCTGCGTCGGTGATGATGACCAGAGCATTTATTCATGGCGTGGCGCAGAGGTTGCCAATATCCTGCGCTTCGAAAAGGACTTCCCCGGCGCGAAGACCGTAAAGCTGGAGCAAAATTATCGCAGCACACCGCACATATTAGCCGCAGCCTCTGGCCTAATCGACGCCAACAGCACGCGGCTGGGCAAGACATTGTGGACTGAACTCGACGAAGGCGAAAAGGTCCGCATCATTGGTGTGTGGGACGGCCCAGAAGAAGCCCGCCACGTGGGCGAAGAAATTGAAGCGTTGCAATATAAAGGCGAAAGTCTCGATAGCGTTGCCATACTCGTGCGCGCGCAGCACCAGACGCGCGAATTCGAAGACCGCTTCATACAAATCGGCGTTAACTATCGGATAGTAGGTGGCTTTCGCTTTTACGAACGCGCCGAAATTCGCGATGCGATTGCCTATTTGCGCATCGTAAACCAGCCGTCTGACGACTTGGCGTTTGAACGCATCGTCAACGTTCCAAAGCGCGGTATTGGCGACAAAGCGGTCGAAAAAATCCACATCGTTGCCCGAGCCGAGCGCGCACCGCTTTCGGTCGCCGCCGCCCGGTTGGTTGGAACCGATGAGTTGACTGGTAAGGCACGAAAATCGCTCGCTGACCTAGTGGTGGACATTGCACGCTGGCGTGATGAGGCTGCCCGTATGTCGCCGGCAAACCTGACACGCCTCATCATGGACGAATGCGGCTATACCGCTGTGTTACAGGCCGAACGCAGCACCGAAGCATCGGCCCGCCTCGAAAACCTGAGCGAACTTGCGCGCGCGATGGAAGAATATGAAACGCTTGGCGAGTTCCTGGAACATGTCAGCTTGGTCATGGACAATGACCGCGGCGATACCGGCGCGAGCGTCACGATCATGACCATTCATGCCGCCAAAGGCCTTGAATATGACAATGTATTCCTCGTTGGATGGGAGGAAGGCATCTTCCCTTCGCAACGTGCGCTTGATGAAGGGGGCCTTGCCTCGCTGGAAGAAGAACGCAGGTTGGCTTATGTCGCGATAACGCGCGCAAAACGGCGGTGCACGATCATCCACGCCGCAAACCGGCGCATATATGGCCAATGGACCAGCAGCATTCCAAGCCGTTTCATTGAGGAACTGCCCCTCGACCATATCGAAGCAGAGCAGACGATGACGGGCGGTGCTTCGCTTTGGCGCGCCAACTGGAGCGAGCAAACTGATCCATTCGCGCATCTGGCAGCCGCTAACCAAGGCCGCAGCAATGCGCGTGGTCCGGGCTGGCAGCGGGCAGCTACGTCGGGCGGGTTTAACCCTCGCCCGCAGCGTATTCCGGAAAACACCCGCAGCGCCGTGAGCCTCGGCAATAAAGGGCGTAGCGACCTGAGCATCGGCTTGCGTGTGTTCCACGAAAAATTCGGTTATGGTGAAATCGCAGAAATTGAAGGCAATAAGCTCGAGATCGAATTCGAACAGGCTGGCCGCAAACGGGTCATGGACAGCTTCGTTACCCTCGCCTGAGGTCAAAGAATTACGTAAATGTTCGCAACGGAACGTCCGGGCGTGTGAAAGGTTTGCTGTGTAGTGTATACTGCTCAGGAGACTGCGAATGCCCATGATCGAAACCCGCGACGGTGCGTGGCTTTATGTAAAGGACTGGGGGTCTGGCAATCCAGTCATCCTCATCCATGGCTGGCCTCTTTCATCGGACAGTTGGGACCCCGTTGCAGAAGCGCTCGCAAGTGCCGGGCATCGTGTCATTTCCTATGACAGGCGTGGCTTTGGGCGGTCGGAACAGACTTGGGGCGGTTATGACTATGATGGAATGACCGATGACCTAGCGGATGTCATGAAGGCGACGAACGCTACCGAGAACGTTACTTTGGTCGGCTTTTCCATGGGTGGCGGAGAAGTTGCGCGGTACATGTCCCGCTATGAAGGCGCTGGCGTAGTGCGCGCGGTGCTGGTCGCTTCGGTTGTCCCGTACATGTTGCAAACCGACGACAATCCTGACGGCGTACCGCAAGAGACGTTCGAACAAATGACTCAGGATATGATGGCCGACAGGCCTGCATTCATGCGCCAGTTTCTGCACGATTTTTTCGGCATCGGCTGGCTGAGCAAGCCTGTGAGCAGCGCAACATTGGATTGGGCGTGGAACATGGCGATGCAGGCCGGGCTGCGGCCAACGCTGAAGGCTGCTGAAGCGTTTTCATCGACGGACTTCCGCGCAGACTTGCCAGCATTCAACGTGCCGACCCTGATTATCCATGGGACCAGCGACACCACGGTGCCAATTGACCCGACCGCGCGGATGGCAGCAGCGATGATTAGCGACGTGCGACTGGTCGAATATGCCGGGTCACCACATGGCCTGTTCGAGACTGATCGGGACCGATTGATCTCTGATCTGATGGCATTCTTGAACGGTGAAGAGCCAAGATCGCAGGATGAAGAAACCTTCGTTATAAATCCAGCGTTGCCTATGGGTGGTTATTGATCCGGACTCGGACAGAATAGCCCAAGGAAAGCGCGCAAAAGGAAAGGCGTATCTAGTCTGGTAAAGCGCAACGCTTTGCGGTTATGGAAGGGCATGACTGCGGGGGCTGCACACATCATATCCGACGCAAGGGCAGCGCTCGGCCGACGCGACGCTGCCTCTGCCATGCGCTTGCTGTCAGAATTGCCCGATGCGCAAATGCCTTGGCTCATGCTGGCGCAAGCCTGTAGTCTGGCCGGAGATACCGTTGCCGAGGAAGCGGCGTTGCAGCGCCAACTCGAAATCGAACCACGCAATTTGCCAGCGTTGATTTTGTCGGGCGAGTTAAAAGCACGGTTGGGCGATGACCGTGCAGCAAACGCATTCTTTCAGGCGGCACTTAATCAGGCGTCGGCTATGCCAGACGTACCGGCTTCATTGCACCCAATGCTGAACCGCGCGCGCGATTTCATCGGGCAAGTTCAGATGAAATTTGAACAGCATCTTGTTGATGGACTTACGCAGGCTGGCTTGAATCGCGACGGACGGGTTGGCACAGCAGTCGACATGCTGCTTGGCAAAAAGCAGCTTTATTTACAGCAGCCTTCAAGCTTTTATTTTCCGGGACTGCCGCAACGGCAATTTTACGAACGTTCGGAATTTTCGTGGCTTGCCGAAGTCGAAGATGCGGTGCCAGCGATGCAAGAGGAATTGCGCGCGGTGTTGGCCGATGGGCAAGACTTCGCGCCTTATGTCGAGGCGAGCAGTGACCGGCCAAGGGCTGCGAACCCATTGATCAACGACCCGAGTTGGGGCGCGTTTTATTTCTGGCGCAATGGCCAAAAGGTTGAAGCTAACGCTTCGCGTTGTCCGGCGACCATGCATGCGCTGGAATTGGCGCCGATGCCGCTCATCGATAAACGCTCGCCCATCGCCTTATGGTCATTGCTTAAATCCGGCACGCATATTCAACCGCATCATGGGCTTTTGAACACGCGGTTGATTTGCCATATCCCGCTTATAGTGCCCGATGACTGCGCCATTCGCGTTGGTAACGAGACTCGTGCATGGCGTGCGGGCGAAGCGCTGATTTTTGATGACAGCTTCGAACATGAAGCTTGGAATAAAAGCACAGATACGCGGGTCATATTGCTATTCGAAATCTGGCGGCCCGAAATTTCTGCCGAGGAACAGGCTGCGCTCACCACCATTTTCGAAACGATCAACGACTATCAGGGCATGCCTGAAGATGCGGGATAATGGCCGACGCCGAGAAATGGCAGCTCGCATCGCCCGCACAAATCTCTGCATTGCCTTGGGCAGCGCCAGCCGATAGGCGAATGCATCATGTCTGACACCGCTCCCAGCATCCATCCGCTCAGCATAGCTGACTTCCGCTTTTACTGGCTCGCACGGTTTATGGCGGTGCTTGCCACCATGGGGATGGTCGTCGTCATCGGATACCAAGCCTATGACATTGCGCGCAGTGACTATGGCATGTCCATTCGCGAAGCGTCACTGCAACTTGGATTACTTGGCCTCGTTCAATTCGTGCCGCTTGCATTATTGACCCCCGTTGCTGGTTGGGCCGCTGACCGGTGGGAACGTAGGACTGTCGCGCGGCTTGCCAACAGCATCGACATGGTCGTGGCGCTGGCGCTTGGCTGGTTCACCTATATCGATGGGCTTACCCTGCCCCTTCTATTCCTGTTTGCAGCCCTTCACGGCGTCGCGCGCGTATTTGTCGGGCCTTCAATGTCCGCAATTGCGCCGAACATAGTTCCGCCCGCGTCGCTGCCACGCGCCATCGCGCTGAGTTCAATTGCCTGGCAAGTCGGTTCAGTTTTTGGTCCAGCTGCGGGTGGATTGATGTTCGCGGAAAGTGCGTCCCTGCCCTATTGGGTATCCGCAGGGTTGATGCTGCTCGCCACAATCAGCCTGAGCTTTGTAAAGCCGGTTTATCCGCCGCCGATGGAACGAAAGATTCACCCCATTCGGCAAATGATTGATGGTCTGCGTTATACATGGTCCGAACGTTTCTTGCTGGGCGCCATTACCCTTGACCTATTTGCCGTGCTCCTTGCTGGCGCAACTGCGATGTTGCCTGTCTATGCGCGCGATATCCTAATGGTGGGGCCGGACGGTCTTGGTCAGTTACGCGCAGCGCCAGCCGTCGGCGCTTCGGTCGTTGCGCTTATCCTCACGATCCGGCCGTTGCGCCACAATGTCGGCGCCAAAATGTTGTGGGCGGTGGTCGTATTTGGCATCGCAACCATCGCTTTCGGCCTAAGCCATGAAATAGGAAGCCGTGTTTTTGGCGATGCCCGCATCGGCTTCCTGAAAATGGGTGCTGGCATGGCGGTCGCTTTGATCGCGCTCGTTATCCTTGGCGCTTCGGATATGCTGTCGGTCTATGTGCGATCCTCGTTGGTCCAGCTTAACACGCCGGATGAAATGCGCGGACGGGTGAGCTCGGTATCGGGTCTCGCGATTTCTGCCTCCAATGAATTGGGCGAACTGCAATCCGGTTTGGCCGCGGCTGCACTTGGGCCAGTTGGCGCGGTTGTATTCGGCGGCGCTGGTGCCATATTGATTACAGCAATGTGGGCGCGGCTATTCCCCGAGCTCAAAAACGCTCGCACATTTGAACCGCAATATAGAGGAACCAATCCATGAAAGCACAATCGATCCTCGAAACCATTGGCAACACCGCGCACATCCGGATGGGGCGCATGTTCCCCAACGCCGAAGTCTGGATCAAATCGGAACGTTCAAATCCCGGTGGATCAATCAAGGACCGCATTGGCCTTGCCATGGTGGAAGCCGCCGAGAAAGATGGCAGCCTGAAACCGGGCGGCACGATCATTGAGCCGACGTCCGGAAACACTGGCGTCGGTCTTGCGATGGTGGCGGCGGTCAAGGGTTATAAGCTTATCCTCGTCATGCCCGAATCCATGTCGCTGGAACGTCGCCGCCTCATGCTCGCTTATGGTGCCAGCTTTGATCTGACCCCACGCGAAAAGGGTATGAAGGGCGCGATTGAACGTGCTCTGGAACTGGTGTCGCAAACCCCGGGTTCGTGGATGCCGCAGCAGTTTGAAAACCCAGCCAACATTGACGTCCACGTGCGCACGACATCGCAGGAAATACTGGCTGACTTCGCAGATACCCCGCTTGATGCCCTGATTACTGGGGTCGGTACGGGTGGCCACATCACTGGATGCGCAGAAGTTCTGAAGAAGGCTTGGCCCAATTTGAAGGTCTTTGCAGTCGAACCCACCTTGTCACCGGTCATCAGCGGTGGCCAACCCGGACCGCATGCCATTCAGGGGATTGGCGCCGGGTTTATTCCAGCGAACCTACACACCGCATTGTTGGATGGTGTCATTCAGGTAGATCCTGAGGTGGCCAAGGAAACCGCACGACGCGCCGCAAGCGTAGAAGGCATGCTGGTTGGCATTTCATCCGGTGCGACGCTCGCCGCTATCGCGCAGAAGCTGCCCGAGTTACCGGCCGGATCACGTATTCTCGGTTTCAACTATGATACCGGCGAGCGCTATTTGTCGGTTCCGGATTTCTTGCCGGTCGACTAGAACGAAAAATGCCGGGACGCGATATCCCGGCATTTTTGTATCTGAGGTTGAAACGGCGGGTTGGTTACGCTGCCGCAAACATCTCCGGCGACAACGCCATGAGAGCTTCACTGCCCGCTTCGATCTTGCGACGAAGTGCGCCGCAATCGGGCAGATAACGTTCCGCAAAATAGCGCGCAGTTACCAACTTGGTTTCGTAAAACGCTGCGTTGCCTGTGCCAGCATCAAGTGCGCGTTGCGCAGATTCCGCCATCCGGAGCCATTGCAGGCCAAGCGCAACGATGCCCATGATATGCATATAATGATGCGCACCAGCGCCGATATTGTTCGGATTGGCCATGCCATTTTGCATGAACCACATTGTCGATGCCTTCAAATCGCCATTGGCTTTTTCAAGACGGGTAGCAAAATCGGCGAGCGGACCAGCCTTTGCAGCAGCACATTCGTCGTCGACAATTTTGAAGAGCGCCTGAATTGCCCGGCCGCCATTTTGCGCGAGCTTACGGCCAACAAGGTCCATCGCCTGTACGCCGTTGGTGCCCTCGTAAATCATCGCGATACGCGCATCGCGGACATATTGCTCCATGCCCCATTCTGCGATGTAGCCATGGCCGCCATAAACTTGCTGCGCGTTGGTAGCGACTTCATAGCCCTTGTCCGTGCCATAGCCTTTGATGACGGGCGTCAGCAGTGACAACAGGTCGTCGGCCATCTGCCGCTCTTCTTCGGTCTGTGCGTGGTGCAGCAAGTCGGCCTGCAAAGCGCCCCATAGGCACAAGGCACGCATGCTTTCGGTGAACGCCTTGGCGTCCATCAACATGCGGCGCACATCCGGGTGCACGAACAAGGTGTCGGCTTTCTGCTCCAGATCCTGAGGACCGGTCAGAGCGCGGCCCTGACGGCGGTCTTGCGCGTAATGCACGGCATTTTGGTAGGCAACTTCGGCAACGCCAAGGCCCTGCTGCCCAACGCCCAGACGCGCAATGTTCATCATGATAAACATGGCTGCGAGGCCCTTATTTTCTTCGCCGACAAGATAACCTGTCGCGCCGTCATAATTCATAACGCACGTCGCATTGCCGTGAATACCCATCTTATGTTCGATCGAGCCACAGGAAAGAGCGTTCCGCGCACCAAGCGAACCGTCATCATTCACAAGGAACTTCGGCACGATAAAAAGCGAAATGCCTTTGACGCTGTCAGGTGCGCCCGGGGTCTTTGCCAAAACAAGGTGAATGATATTCTCGGTCAGATCATGTTCGCCCGACGAGATGAAAATCTTTGTTCCTGAAACCGCATAGCTACCATCGTCATTAGGCACGGCCTTGGTGCGGATGAGGCCAAGATCGGTTCCGCAATGCGGCTCCGTCAGGTTCATTGTTCCGCCCCATTTGCCAGAAATCATATTCGGCGCATATTTGGCCTTCTGTTCGTCGCTTCCTTTGACCAGGATTGCCGAGACGGCGCCTTGCGTCAGGCCCGGATACATCGCAAACGCCATGTTTGAACTCGCCATAAGCTCTTCAAACGCCATGGAGACGATATGTGGCATGCCTTGGCCGCCAAACTCGACTGGTCCTGACAATGTACCCCAGCCGCCTTCGCAGTAAAGCTTATAGGCTTCTTTGAAACCATCGGGTGTTGTTACGCTGCCGTCTTCATGACGCGTGCAGCCTTGCAAGTCGCCGACTTGGTTCAACGGGAAAAGAACACCCTCTACAAACTTAGCGCCTTCAGTCAGGATCGCGTCGACCATATCGGCGCTGGCATTTTCGAAGCCGGGCAGATTGGCGTACCGCTCAACACCCAAAACTTCGTTGAGAATGAACTGCATATCGCGAACGGGGGCGGTGTAGCTTGGCATTTTAGGTCCTTAATTGGCTCGAAATATCAAATCAGGCAGCGGAGGACTTATCTGCCGCCTCTGCCTTTTCGACGGTGGAAACAAACTCGGTAAGCTCGTGAATAGCGCTTTCAATATCGTCACGCTGCGCCTTCAACAGATTGATCCTGTCGCGGCATTTTTCAATGGTTACGCGGCGCTGAATATTACGTCCATCGTTCAGGTCGTAAAGATCAATCATTTCCCGGATTTCAGCAAGACTGAAACCGACACGCTTTGCACGCAATATCCACGCAAGCCGCGCGCGGTCGCGCTTGGAATAAATTCGGGCAAGCCCCATGCGCTCCGGTGAAATCAAACCTTGGTCTTCGTAAAAACGCAATGCACGCGCCGTTACGTCAAACTCGCTCGAAAGATCCGAGATTGTGAATGAATCGCGGTTAAATGCGTCTGGCGTATCGATGGTGGCATCGGCTCGCCTTTCGTCGCGCGTAATTGATTCCATGGCGCCTTCCCTCTTGTGTGCACTAACGTCACTACTTTACGTTAGCGTAAACGTCAATTGGGGAAGTTACATCCGCCGTGATGCAAAATTGCCTGTGATTTAGGTGCGAACGTCTGGTTTTGGCGGTGAAGAAGGCGGCGTGACAGACGGGTCAGCCAACGGATCGCCTATTACGGGTGCAGGCGCCGGCATCAATGTTGGCTCAGGCTTGGGCAATGGCCGCTTTGCCGGCGTTGCTGTATCTTTCAGCACGACCACTTCCTGGTCCATTTGCGTGACCGCAAACAATGCCTTCGCAAATGGGTGCGGCAAGCGAATGCAGCCATGCGACGCTGGATATCCGGGCAGATGGCCGCCGTGCAAAGCAATCCCATCCCAAGTCAGCCTCTGCATATAAGGCATGGGCGCGTTGCTATAGAGATTGGATTTGTGATCGATGTTCTTTTGCAAAATGTTAAAAATACCCGTGGGCGTTTCTTTGCCTTTTTTACCTGAAGAAATCGTGCTGAAGCCAATCAGCTTGTCATTTTGGAATACATAGGCCCGCTGGATATCAAGCACGACGACGATTTTCATCGGCCCTTCATATCTGTCTTGCGCGACCCATACGAACTGCCCGGGCTTAAGCGCATCGACCGGCCCCTTTTTCCGGACGGGCGTTGACGCAGGTGCGGGCGCGATGACCGGTGGCGTGTTGACCGGAGGTGTGACGACAGGCGGTGCGACAACCGGCGGATTCAGAGGGCTCTCAGGAACCAAAGCGGGGCTTGCAGGAATATTTGTCGGCACACCATTACCAGCAGGCGCCTTGTTCTGCGCGATACCAGCGTCCGGCACACCAGCCAGCAGCGCAAGCATAATGATGACGTGCAATGTCCGGATGCCCGCGTTCAACTTCATGGAATTGCCTTTGAACCCCCCAAGATACAGCAACACACTGCATTTAGGCCCTCTTAGCAAAGAATGGGGATGAATTCGACGTTAATTTCACCGCAATTCGTAAAAACAGCGCCGTCGCAATGAGGTTAACTGTCTCACTTTTACGGCGAAGCGCATCTATTCCACTGTTGATTGCAAACTTTTATCCCTATCTCCTATCCATGATCATTGGTCGCAGACATTTTATCCAATCAGCAATTGCAGGAGCCAGCTTGCTAGCTGCTCCATCTACCGCAGCAGATATCTTTTTTGTTCCGGGAACGGGCAATAGCGGCGCGGGGTCCCCCTCCCCTTTGTTGCTCAGCCGTGCAAAAGCCGCACTGGACGTGCATAAAAGCCGTATTCGCAATCACGACCTGATTGCGATTGCCGACTTTTCGAAACCTTCGCGCGACCCACGCTTTTACGTTGTTGATTTGCGGAACGGCTCTTCTGCACATTATCTGGTCGCACATGGAAAGGGTTCCGACCCTAGTCACAGCGGATGGGTTCAAAACTTCTCCAACGTTCATGGATCAGAAGCAACATCAGCTGGCAGCTATCTCGTCAGCGATACGTATATCGGTCAATATGGCGAGTCTCGCAGACTCATTGGGTTGGATCCACAAAACGACCAAGCAGAAGCGCGTGCGATTGTGATCCATCCAGCATGGTATGTGAACCAATCACTTATCCACGATCAGGGCAAGATTGGACGCAGCCAGGGTTGTTTTGCCTTCGCCCAAAATGACATCAACGTCATTCTAGAGCGCGTCGCTCCCGGCTGCCTTCTATATGCGGATAAAGTATAGCTTCAGCTTCGATTGCCGGACTTGAATACGCCGCAAATGATCCGTTTACCGCTGTTACCGCTTGGATCGGTTACATAGTCATCTGCTTTTTCGTGGATTACCAACGCACCGCCATCGGCATCAAGCAACCCAGTGGGTCCTGAAATGACAAAATCAGGCAGTTTATATTCCAGCGTTATTTTCCGGTCAGCGCCAGCGGTTACATTTGGCAAATCGCCATCATGTGCACCCATGGGATTGTCCCGGCCATGTTGCTTCATATCGGGGTTCCAGTGCGGGCCAGCACTGGTAAAATCTGGCCCTTGGCATTTGCCGACGGCATGAAGGTGCATGCCATATGTACCGCCGGCTGCCGCTTCGGCAGATAGGCTCAAGAACACGCCGTCGCTGCGCTGCGAAATCGTTGCAACGCCAGCCCAGCTGCCATCGGCCCGCGCAAGGTCTGCTGTGACGACTTCCGAAACTTCACCCGACTTTGTTGACATCAGCGTCGAACAACTGGCGAGGACCGGAATAAGTAGAACAGGCAGAAATGCGCGCATATTATGCTCCTATGGAAAAACAGCTTGGGGCAACATAACCATAACCGTGTGGCACTCAATTTGTTTCATCTATTCAGTGGATCCACGCATCAGGTTTAATGCCCTGCGCAAAAAGCAGAGCCGTCAAATCATTGTGACGCACCGAAAAATTGGCGGCTGCAGCGAGTTGCGG
>JAIXOE010000039.1 GCA_027486895.1 Sphingomonadales bacterium | reverse complement strand
GGGTATGCGCGGTTTTCACCACGCGCCACAGACCGTTTTCATATTCCAGAATATTACCCGGCTTGATTTCAACCGCGTTGATTTTCATGAGAGCACTCGCTTAACAGATGGAAAGAGCATGCACGCAAATGCGTGCCGTTGGACGGGGCCTTTAGCGCTGACGGGACGATTAGGCAAGCAAAGCGTTAAATGCCTTTACCGCTTCGGCTGGGCCCTGCGGATGACTCCAAACAGCACCGCTAACGGCAAGGAAGTCTGCACCTGCGTCGATGAGAGGCTTTGCGTTTTCGGGCGTAATTCCGCCAATCGCGACGCATGGGACCTCGGTGATAAACGACCATTTCTGCACTGTGTCCAGTTCAGCGACATGATCAACATTTTTGGTTGTCGTCGGGAAGAATGCACCAAATGCGACATAATCTGCGCCGGCCTCTGCGGCCTCCATCGCAAGATGCCTGCTATTGTGACATGTGACGCCAATCTGCGCGTCAGGCCCAAGCAATTCACGGGCTTCACGAACGTCGCCATCACCCTGGCCCAAATGCACGCCGTCAGCCTTAAGCCGCTTGGCCAGCGCGACGCTGTCATTGACAATGAACGCGACATCGTGCGCCGCGCATATCGCTTGTAAAGGCTCAGCCAAGGCCGCGGCCTCATGCTGGTCCAGATCCTTGACGCGAAACTGGAAAGCCGCAACGGGTCCAGCAGATAGAGCAGATTCAAGCGTTTGAGGGAAATCTCCGCCAACATCGGGCGGGGAAATGAGATATAACTGGCAGGGAAATTCTTTCATGCCGCGCTCTTAGCGAGGCTTAAGGCCGGCGGCAAACATCTTGCGCATCTACCGCCGGCCCCTCTCCAAACTTATGTCGCCGACGCAGCGTGGATCTGGTCGATTGCGTCGCCCAGCGCCGCATCAAATTCCGCTGGTGTCATTTGGTGACGCAAATCTTCCAACAATGCACGCGAGAAGCTGGCGATCATCCCTTTGTTTTTTGCAAGCTCCGCGCAGGCCTCAGGACGCGCAAATCCGCCGGATAACGCAACCACGCGCAATACCCGCGGGTGGCTAACGAGCGCGTCAAAAGTACCAGCCTCTGCAGGAATCGACAGTTTCAACATCACCTTATTGTCGCCCGAAACTGTATCCAGAGCCTTTAGTATCTCGTCGCGCAGAATGACGTCGCTCTGTGCACGGTCGGCGCTCTTGATGTTAATCTCAGGCTCAATCATGGGCATTAGCCCGTGGGCAATGATTTGCTCGGCCACTTCAAATTGTTGCTGCACAATCGCGGCAATACCCGATGGCGATGCTTTATTGATCACGGAACGCTTTTTGGTTCCAAAAACACCTTTTGCTTTGGCGCGCTTAAGCAGCGCATCTAATTCAGGCATTGCCTTCATCATTTGAACGCCATCCGCCTCATCCTCAAGGCCCTTGTCCACCTTCAAAAATGGCACAACACCGCGATCGCGCAGAGCGTCCGGCACAGGCTTGCCGTTCGCATCTCCATCCATCGTGCGCTCGAACAAGATTGCACCAAGCACCTTTTCACCGGAAAAGCTTGGCGATGTTATGATGCGCGAACGCATGTCATGGATGAGCCCGAACATTTCGTCTTCGGTCGAATAAGCATCTTCCTCGATGCCATAGCCACGAAGCGCCTTGGGCGTAGAACCGCCACTTTGGTCAAGCGCCGCAATAAAGCCCGTTGCGGTCGCTACTTTTTCCAACATTTCTTGGTCGTTCATCAGCATTTCCCTGTATCTACGCTGTGCATACGTATGCATTAGCATCCCAAAAAAACGGGGCAAGGCCCCGCATGTTTAAATAATGTTCAAAGCATCCACGCCCGGAAGCGGTTTACCCTCCATCCACTCCAGGAAAGCGCCGCCAGCAGTCGAAACAAAGGTGAAATCCCCCGTCACTCCAGCATGGGCGAGTGCCGCGACGGTATCACCGCCGCCGGCAACCGACACAAGCGAGCCTTCACGCGTCAACGCAGCAGCCGTGCGCGCGAGTGAAACCGTCGCCGCGTCAAATGGCTCCATCTCAAATGCGCCCAGCGGCCCATTCCAAACCAAGGTCCGGCATGTTTTCAGGACATCAGCCAGCGCCTCCACAGCGGCAGGGCCGACATCAAGAATCATTTCGTCAGCCGCTACCTCATGGACGTTGACCGTGCGCACTGGCGGATTTGCGCGGAATTCGACTGACGTCACGACGTCATATGGCAAATGCACGGTGCAGCCTGCAGCGTCTGCGGCTTCCAAAATTGCGTTCGCTGTGTCGGCAAGATCATGCTCGCACAGCGACTTGCCAACATTGATCCCACGGGCAGCGAGAAAGGTATTAGCCATGCCTCCGCCAATGATGAGATGATCCACTTGCTTCACCAGATTGTTGAGCACATCCAGTTTGCTCGACACTTTTGCGCCGCCGACCACTGCTGCCACAGGGTGCTCGGGCGAGCCCAGCGCGGCTTCCAACGCCTTCAATTCAGCTTCCATCGAACGACCGGCATAAGCCGGCAAAACATGCGCAAGACCTTCCGTCGACATGTGCGCCCGATGTGCCGCCGAAAACGCGTCATTAACGTACAAGTCGCCATTCGCAGCAACCGCGCGCGCAAGTTCAGGGTCGTTTTGTTCCTCTCCTGGCCAAAAACGCGTGTTTTCAAGCAGGGCGATGTCGCCGTCAGCCAATATTCCAATGGATTGAGCAACCACAGGGCCAGCAATTTCGGGCACGAACATAACTTCACGGCCAAGCACCGCTTGCAGCGCATCCAAAACCATCGAAACCGACATTTCGCTGTGCTTGGCGCCCTTGGGACGGCCAAAATGGGCAAGCAATAGAACTTTGGCGCCCTTATCAGCGAGTTCGCTGACGGTGGGCAGCAATGCCCGCAACCGGGTTTCGTCTGTCACCCGCCCGTCGGCCATGGGGACATTCAAGTCCACGCGCACAAGTGCGCGCTTTCCTTTAATGTCACCAAGATCGTCGAGCGTGCGAAATGCCATGGTTAAAGCAACTTTCCAATGACGCCGGCAGTGTCGACCATGCGGTTGGAAAAGCCCCATTCATTGTCATACCAGCTGAGGACACGGACGAGTTTACCGTCGATTACAGCCGTTTCAAGACTGTCGATCGTCGAGCTGGCGGGGCAGTGATTATAGTCGATGGATACCAAAGGTTCATCGGAATAGGCCAGGACGCCCTTCAAAGCGCCTTCGGAAGCGGCCTTCAACAGTGCGTTCACCTCTTCCTTCGTGGTATCCCGTGAAGGCGTGAATGTCAGGTCGACGATGCTGACATTGGGCGTTGGTACGCGAATGGCCGAGCCATCCAGCTTACCCTTCAATTCAGGCATTACTTCGCCGACTGCGCGTGCAGCGCCCGTCGTTGTTGGAATCATCGACATTGCTGCAGCACGTGCACGGCGCATGTCGTCATGAATCTGGTCGAGGATTTTCTGGTCGTTGGTGTAGCTGTGGATCGTGGTCATCAGCCCACGTTCGATACCGATAGCGTCATTCAGCACCTTCGCGAGTGGTGCAAGACAGTTGGTGGTGCAGCTTGCGTTCGACACGATGATATCGTCTGACGTCAAGACGTCGTGGTTTACGCCAAACACAACGGTTTTGTCGACATTTTTGCCAGGCGCTGAAATCAAAACGCGCTTCGCGCCAGCGGCGAGGTGCTTTTCTGCACTTGCGCGGTCGGTGAAGAAACCAGTGCATTCCAACGCAATATCGACGCCATTTGCGGCATGCGGCAAGTTGGCTGGATCGCGTTCGGCAGTCACGTGAATGCGCTTGCCGTTGACGATTATGTCGTTGCCATCGGCTTCAACTGTGCCGGGGAAAGGGCCATGAACGCTGTCACGTTTGAACAATAAAGCGTTGGCCTTGGCTGGGGCGAGGTCATTGATGGCGACCAATTCCAGGTCATGGTCGTCACGCTCCAAAATAGCACGCGCAACCAGGCGACCGATGCGGCCAAATCCGTTAATAGCTACTTTAATAGTCATGCGTGCTCCAATCAGCCAAGTTTAGCGAGAATTTGCGCGGTTATCTTATCGGCGGTCAGGCCGAAATGGTCATAAAGTGCATCAATCGGGCCTGATGCACCGAAACTATCGATACCGATCCTTAGGCCGTCACCGACATAACGCTCCCAGCCCATCGTTGTGCCCGCCTCGACAGAAACGCGCAATGCATCGGACGGCAGAACATCAGCCTTATAGGAAGCCGGCTGTGCATCGAAACGCTCCCAGCTTGGCATCGACACGACATCGGCGCCAATGCCCTTTTCTTCGAGCTGCTCTGCCACCGAGACCGCAATAGCGACCTCTGATCCCGTCCCGACCAGTACAACCTTGCGTGCAGCCTTCGCGGCGCGAAGCCGGTAGCCGCCCTTAGCGGACATATTTTCGCTGATGTCAGTACGTAGTTGCGGCAAATTCTGCCGCGATAGCGCTAGCACCGATGGCGTGTGTGCGCTTTCAATGGCAAGTGCCCAGCATTCTGCCGTTTCGATGGTGTCGCACGGGCGAAACACATCGAGGTTTGGAATGAGCCGCAACGACATGATCTGCTCAATTGGCTGATGGGTCGGGCCATCTTCACCAACGCCTATGGAATCGTGCGTCATGACATAAACAACGCGGGTTTCCTGAAGCGCAGACAACCTAATGGCAGCGCGGCAGTAGTCCGAGAAGATAAGGAATGTGCCGCCATAAGGAATGATACCGCCATGCAACGCCATCCCGTTCATGGCCGCGGCCATGCCGAATTCACGAATGCCGTAATTGACGTACCGACCAGAATAGTCGTTTTTATCCAATGTGTTCGTCGATGAAGTTCGCGTAAAGTTTGAACCGGTAAGATCCGCCGATCCGCCAAGCAGCTCCGGAATAGCAGCCGTTGCCGCCGTGAGCGCAATCTCGGATGCCTTTCGCGTCGCAATATTCTGCGGCGATGCGATCAGGCTTTCCAAATGTGGCGCAAGCCAAGCAGACCCGGGTTCACCAGCCATCGCTTGGGTGAACGCCCCCGCGTGATCGGATGCAGCAAGTCGCTTTGACCATTCGGCGTGCGATTCAGCGCCTGCCTGCCCCGTTGCCCGCCACGCATCCAGAATGTCCGCCGGGATTTCGAATGCCGGATACGGCCAGTTGATCGCGGCACGGGTAGCGACGATTTCGTCAGCTCCCAGCGGGCTGCCATGCGGCGCCTTCGTGCCTTCCTTGTTGGGCGATCCTTTGCCGATTAACGTACGACATGCGATGAGCGAAGGACGATTATCAGCAAGAGACGCCTTAATTGCACGCTCTATGTCATTGAAATCATGCCCGTCACATGCCTCGACATGCCATCCGCTTGCGACATAACGTGCCGCGATGTCTTCACTGGTCGACAGGTCAGTTGCACCGTCGATCGTGATGCGGTTGTCGTCCCAGAATACGATTAAACGGCCAAGGCCTAAATGCCCAGCGAGCCCGATTGCTTCATGGTTGATGCCTTCCATTAGGCAACCATCGCCCGCCACGACCCATGTGCGGTGGTCAACCAGATCGTCGCCAAAGCGCGCATTTAGATGCCGTTCTGCAACAGCCATGCCGACAGCCATGGCAAGACCCTGCCCGAGCGGCCCCGTTGTGCATTCAACGCCATCAATCAAAAAATTCTCGGGGTGTCCAGCGCATGGGCTGCCCAATTGGCGAAAGTTCTTAATATCGTCGATGGTGGGGCTTGCGTAGCCTGTAAGATACAATGTTGCGTAAGCAAGCATAGACCCATGACCCGCGGAGAGCACAAACCGGTCACGATCGGCCCAATCAGGGGCTTTAGGATCAAATTTCAAAAACTTGGAATAGAGCACCGTTGCGACGTCGGCCATGCCCATCGGCATACCAGGATGACCGCTGTTTGCGGCCTGCACAGCATCCATGGCCAGCGCCCGAATTGCATTGGCCATTTGCTGCTCATTAACGGTCATGTTCTATCCCCACAAAATACTCCAGATTGGGAGCGGGAGGCGGATGCACACAACATATGCGATACCGCCGAGTCGTTTGGTGCGAACCCTTTGCGGATGCAAGCGCCAAGCGTCAAGGGAGGGGCGCGCATTTCATGCGGGGAATCTGTCGCTAAATTTGCTTTGTTGCGTTTGCATAGCATCTTTAGTCTGTTACAACCTCTGACCAAGGGGATGTAAGCCATGGCAGATGAACGATTAATTGTAGCTATTGGTCGCATAGAGCGCGCGCTTTCGCGGGTTGAAAAACTGTCGACACTGCCCACCCAAAAGCAGGACGCTGATCTGGTGGAGCGCCATGAACGTCTAAAGAGCGAAACGTTAGAAGCCATTCGCGGCATTGACCAAATATTGCTGGGCGCAAACTGATGGCCGAGGTGAAGCTTTCGATTGCTGGCCGCGAGTATGCGGTGGCTTGCAACAACGGTGAAGAAGCCCGCTTACTAGCCTTGGGGGCCATGGTCGATGAAAAGGCACGGGAAGCCGGTGGCGGCTCCGGCGGACTTAATGAAACCCGCAGTTTATTGTTTTCCGCATTGCTGCTCGCTGACCGTCTGCATGACATGTCTGGCGGGACGCAGGTTGTAGCGGATAATGCTCAGGCAGCAGAGAAATCCTCACAAGCAGCCGAAGCTCTGGAAGGCTTGGCCACCCGATTAGAAAATCTGGCACTAAGGCTTGAGAATTAACGTAACGCGCCTATATTGGTTTTGGCGGAACTGCCCGGTACGAGCTGATGAGAACATCCCTGAGGCGATTATTTATCTAAGGGAGCTGTCCCTGCCTGGGCCATTTGGGCAACCTTAAGGTCCAGATCACACGGTGCCCACCTGACGTGCTGGCGTCAGAGGATATTCCGGAAAACGACCCATGGTGGTTCCGCCAACCGATTTCGGGAAATGCTGTGAATTCAGAATTAGACAAACAAACACAGCGCGCCGAGTTTCGGCAGGTTCGAGATTCTTACGTCAATAATTTGACAGATCAGGACCGGGCGCTTTCTTTCTCTCGAATCCCAAGCCCTTTAGTCAAATTTCTGACACCCGGAAAAATTGTTGCAGGTTATGTTGCAAAAGGGTCCGAAGTAGATCCGTCAGCGATTTTAACGCAGGCGCATGCGCTTGGCTGCGACATTGCCCTTCCGCATGTGACCAGCAAAAGCGCACCGATGCGGTTTCTACGCTGGTCTCCGGACGAAGGACTTGTTCCGGGGCCATTTGGCCTTCAGCAGCCCGCAGAAACAGCCCCTGAGTGTAAACCCGATATAGTTCTTGTTCCATTGCTGGCATATGACGACAGGCTCATCCGCTTGGGCCAAGGCGCTGGTCATTATGATCGCGCACTGAGCCTGCTCGAACATTCGATTGCCATCGGCCTTGCTTGGTCGGTTCAATTCACATCTGAACTTGCTTCGGATATCTGGGACGCCCCGCTCGATGCCGTACTTACAGAAAAATCTTGGATAACATTATGACCGGACCGTTAAAGCAGCCCACATGGCGTAAACCCGCAGGTATGCTGGCGATATTGTTGATTATTTTGGTTTGGGCTGTGCTGATTGTCAGTGCATCTGAATTCATCGGCCAATTGCACATATTACTGCAGAGCGTCATCTACCTGGTCGCCGGAATCATATGGATTGCGCCGATGCGGCCATTGCTCATCTGGATGGAAACAGGTTCATTCCGCGCACCACCTACAACCTGATTATCAGGGAAGTGGCGCGAGTGACGGGGCTCGAACCCGCGACCTCCGGCGTGACAGGCCGGCGCTCTAACCAACTGAGCTACACCCGCTAACTTGCGGTGGGGGCGCACTATAAGCGGCGCAAGATTCTGTCAACGGCATTTGTCGTAAAAGGTCGTTTTCGCGTAAATGAGTTTGAAGCCCGCCTGTTTCACAATCGTTTTCAAATCTTACCAGCGGCGTGGATATTAACCCTACCCAGTTGACCAGAATATACAATTTCACTTGATATTCGTTACGTTTAGCTTGGTTAACCGGCCTTCCCCCCATTAACGGTTTCTTGACATAGTTTCGGCATAAGGCTGGCTATGGACAACATCTTCGCCTTCCGACGGAACAACCGCCCTGCCCGAAATCATCGGCTGGCGCTTGGCACGTCACTATCACTTCTGCTTCTGACAGTCAGCGCGCCAGCGTTCGCAGCGGGCACTGTTGCAGGTACGGATATTCAAAACATTGCTTCGGCAACCTTCGACAGTCCGGTTGGGCCGGTAACGATCGACTCCAATACGGTCGTCATCAAAGTCGACGAGTTGCTTGACGTGACCGTTGTCACGACAGATCCGGGCGACGTTATCACAAACCCGGGCCAGACTGGCAACGTACAGGCATTCCGCATCACCAACACCGGCAATGGCGACGAAGCTTTCAGCCTGGTTGCCAACACGGCAAACGGAGGTGATGATTTCGACCCTTCGCTTCAACAGATCATCATCGATAGCAACAACAACGGCGTGTATGACGCAGGCGTTGATGTCGTTTACGTAGCGGGTTCAAATGAACCGGTCGTGGCGCCAGACCAAAGCAAGACGATATTCGTCATCACATCGACCCCTGCGGGTGTTGCCAATGGCAACCGGGCGAATGTCAGCCTGCTGGCATCTGCTGTTACCGGCACCGGCACGCCGGGAACTTCATTTGCTGGCCAAGGCCAAGGCGG
This sequence comes from Sphingomonadales bacterium, assembly GCA_027486895.1. GTDB lineage: Bacteria > Pseudomonadota > Alphaproteobacteria > Sphingomonadales > Sphingomonadaceae > Sphingorhabdus_B. The sequence continues at coordinate 25,531 of JAIXOE010000039.1, read as the reverse complement.
TGGCGACGCCGTTGTTGGCTCAACTGGCGCTGATGCCCAAGCAAGTAGCTTTCTAGCCGTTCAATCCGCATCGGTGACGCTGACAAAGTCCGCAACCATCGCTGACCCCTTTGGCGGTCAACGTCCAGTTCCTGGCGCTATCGTTACCTATCGCCTTGTTGCGACGGTCTCGGGCGCGGGCACTTTGAACAATCTGGCGATAAATGACCCCATTCCTGCCGGCTCCACCTATCAGGCCGGATCACTGACGCTTCAAGTTGCGGCATCGCCCGCGACAACATTGACTGACGCTGCAGATGCAGATGCGGGCAATTTCAACGGCACGCGGATCGCGGTGTCCGCTGGCAATGTTCCTGCCGGTGAAACACGCACAGTAACATTCCGGGTTGTTATCCAATGATCCGCGGTCTGGTCCGGACAGCATTTTTTGTGGCATTTTGCGCCGTAATTGGACCTGCATATGCGCAAGGCCCACTGCAATTGGCGAGCGACGTCTTCGTTGAACGGGAAATTGCAAAGCCTGACGGCACCAAGGCAAAATTGCTTGAAGAGCCCAAAACAGTCGTTCCGGGTGACCAGCTTGTCTTCGTCGTTCGCTACAAGAACGTTGGAACAGCCACTGCAAGCAACTTTGTGGTGACAAACCCCATGCCGCGCGCTGTGCGGTTTGACGGCACAGCCGACGGAGCAGAGCTTGTTTCTGTCGATGGCGGCAAAAACTGGGGTGCGCTCGCAACTCTGCGCATCGCCCAGTCAAACGGAGGCGATCGCGCGGCCACTTCGGCCGATGTGACGCATCTAAAATGGAATTTTAATCAACCGCTCTCTGCAGGCGCAGAGGGCAAGCTGATCTTTCGTGGAGTCGTAAGATGATCACGAACCGTCCTGATTGCGGCGGTGTGGGGGCAATCAATTATGCAACAGGAGTTAAAAGCATGACCAGAAAGCTTAAACTGCTCGTTGCCTGTTCGTCAGTTTCTGTAGCCATGCTGTGCTCTGCACCAGCATTTGCTGGGGGTACTGCACCAGGCACCGACATTTTGAACACAGTAAGCGTCAACTATCAGGTTGGAACAGTCGCACAAACGGCTGTCACAGCGTCAGATACGTTCAAAGTTGACCGTAAAATTATCTTCAGCCTTGTTGAAGCAGCGACGACGGGTACGACAACAGTCAACCCCGGCCAAACTGGACAGGTAGCGCGTTTTCAGTTGACCAATACGTCAAACGACACGTTGGACTTCAACTTGGCCCCTATCCAACAAGCGACTGCGACGAATGCCGCACATGGTGGTCAAGATGGCTTTGATCTCACCGCGTTTTCGTTCTTTGTCGATTCCAATGGCAACGGCACGTACGAACCCGGTACTGATACGGCCACGGTCGTTGACAATCTTGGCCTCGACCAATCGCGCTTTATCTTTGTCGTTGGAAACGTTCCGCTGACCGCAACAAACGGTCAAATTGCGGGTGTTCAGCTCTCAGCAACAGCGTTGGAAAGCGCTGGCGGTGCGATTACTGCCGTAAATGACAGCACTGCGAACGGCGCGAATACCGTTGAAACCATCTTCGCTGACACAGTGAAGACAGGTATCGGTGGTGCATCGGCAGCACGTGACGGTATTGACGTTGCAACTGACAGCTTCACCGTGTCTGCAGCAGCACTCAGCGTGTTCAAGAGCAGCCGCGTCATCAGCGATGGAGTCAGCGCAAGCGCGTTTAAGTCAATTCCGGGCGCTGTCGTGGAATATTGCATCTCGGTTGCCAACGCGCCGTCAGCTGCAACTGCTACCAACATCAGCATTTCCGACCTTGTGCCCACGAACATGACCTATGTTCCGGCATCGGTTCGCATCAACGGCACGGTTTCGTCGCCTGGTGCCGGTCAGACATGTGCTGCTGGTACTGCGGTGACCGACAGTTCGGCTGATGCTGATGGCGGAAGCTTTGGGTCGCCAGCAAATACGGTGGCAGGTTCGCTGACGAACATCACCGGTGGTAACTCCAGCGCACTCATCTTCCGCGCAACCATCAACTAAGAAATGGCGGCGGCACGCGGGTTTTCCCGTGTGCCGCCCTTTTCGTCATGAACATGTTAACCAAACATATTATTAAGAACGCTGTTAAGCTGGCGACAGGAATGCTCCTTCCTGTCGCCAGCTTACCTGCGTACGCGCAAAGCCAACCGCAGCAAATCGTGAATACCGCGTCGGCGCAATGGGATGTTGGCGCAAATCGTCTCTCGGTAAGCTCGAACACTGTCCAATTTGCAGTTGAGCAGCGCGACCCACAAACAGGCATAACGCTTTACCGTTTGTCGCGAGATCCGGGCGCTACTACACATACCCTGCCCTCCACTATGTGTATTGGCTCAGCTGGCCGTACACCTATGGTATTAGGTGGACCGTACGCCGATGTGCAGACCGCCGCTGCAAGTCTTTTGGTTACAACAACCATTCGTGCCGGCGAACCACTTGTAATTGGGGTGACCGCACCCGCCAAAAACCTCAATCCCACCGCGATTGACTCATTCGAAGCGGTAATTGTCACGTCCAATGGTGATCGGGAGCGCATTTCTTTCACAGAAGATGCGCCAAATAGCGGCAGATTCCTGGCTTTCATCAATACCAAGGCTATCCCACCGACCCCATTGGCAGGCGACTGCGCGTTGTCCGTAAATCCCGGTGATACAATCAATGTTGAACTCGACGACGTCTCAAGCGGCCTAGCGGTTGGTCAAGCCGACGTCGAAATTCTGGTCGATCCCTTCGGATTGACTTTTGACAGTGGTGACGGAGCGCCCGTAGATGGCAGCCGCGTTACTATTGTGGACGCCGCCACAGGACGACCTGCCGAGGTATTCGGGGATGACGGGCTATCGGTTTTTCCGAATAGCCTCATCACCGGATCAACGGTTACCGACTCCAGCGGCCATATTTATGCATTTACTTCAGGATTTTACCGGTTTCCCTTCCTCCGAAGGGGAACGTATCGCCTGATTGTAACGCCGCCCGCACCGTATAAATTTCCGTCAGTCGCTACGGCTGTCGAAATCGCTGCGTTGACGCGCCCAGATGGCGGTGCATTTGTTATTGGCCCCGGATCCTATGGAGGCACCATAACGCTTTCTGATCCGGCACCCGTGCGCATCGATATACCGCTTGATCGTCCGGGCGGTGCACTTACTATCCGTAAAGTCACATCGACCGTGACAGCGATGCCCGGTGACATCGTGCAATATAGGATCTCGGTGCAGAACCCGGATCGGACGCGCTCTTCTGGCGTCGTGACGATCATGGACCAGCTGCCACCATCGCTACGGTTGCGGCAGAATAGCATTAAATATCAGGGCGTTATTACGTCTGCTATTGTTGCGCCGGATGGCAGCAGCTTTAGCGTGGCTGTTCCTGCCCTCGCCCCTGGCGCAACAGGGCTTTTGACCTATCTGGCGGAAGTTCGCCAAGACGCGCGTCCGGGCAATGCCCTCAATATCGCGTCCGCAGCCGACAACCGTGGCGCGCGCAGCGACACGGTGGATGCCGCAATCCGGATTATCAAAGATGGCATTTCCGAGCGATTCACCCTCATTGGCCGGGTCACGACCGGCGGCTGCACCGTAAATCCGCTTGAAGCCAAGGGCATTGCTGGCGTTCGCGTCATGCTTCAGGACGGCACATATACCGTCACCGACGACGATGGCCGTTACCATTTCGAAGGTCTCATCCCGGGCATTCATATCGTTCAAATCGACCCAAGTAGCTTCCCGCTCGACCAGACGCCTGTGGATTGTGCAAACAATACCCGCAGCGCTGGCAGTGCCATATCGCGCTTTGTCGAAGGCACAGGCGGAAGCCTAAAGCGCGCAGATTTTCGGGCACAAACGACTGCGCCACGCGCGGATAACCGCAAATCAGTCGCAGTCTTGCCCACCGTATTAACCGACCCACAAGCCGCAGGTGCGGAACGTGATTGGTTTGTCGGGCAAGACCCTGGCACCGGCTTTCTATACCCTGACGTAGACCAAAACCCTCGGGTGAAGTCCATTCGCGTTGCCGTAAAGCACCGCGCGGGCCAATCTGTTGAACTGCTGGTAAATGGCAAAACGGTAAGCGCACTTAACTTCGATGGCACCAAGAAGAACGCCGATGGACAGATACTCGTCGCGATCTGGCGCGGCGTCGGAATTGAAGACGGCCAGAACAAGCTGCTCGCCCGCATCAAGGATGCTTCGGGTACTATCGTCGAAACACTTGAGCGGAGCGTCTATTTTGCGCACGCACCTATGAAAGCCCAGTTTATCAAGGACCAATCGGTATTGGTTGCAGATGGCGTTACGCGGCCACGTATCGTGGTTCGCTTGACTGACCGGACTGGCAAGCCAGTTCAGCATGGCTCTGTCGGTGATTTCCAAGTCTCGGAGCCCTATCGTGCGGCTATCGAGGTTGATGCGCAGCAGGCAAACCAGCTTTCGGGTCTAGAGCGTGCTGCCCCTGTGTGGCGCGTCCATGGCGACAATGGCCTTGCCTACATCGAGTTGGAACCAACCACCGCATCGGGCACCGTTGCCATCAGCTTTGGTTTTACCGATGGCGAAGTACGCCGCGAGCAACGCGTAGAAACATGGCTCGATCCAGGTGATCGTCCTTGGACAGTCGTGGGCTTTGCGGCGGGCACCGTTGGTTTCAATAAGCTTGAAGAAGGTCTTGAGACGCTTGTACAAGACGATAGCCCACTCAACGTGGATGGCCGCATTGCATTGTACGCAAAGGGTCGCGTGACGGGCAAATGGCTCATGACCATGGCCTATGACAGCGACAAAAAAGAGGATGAGACGCGCTTTGCTGGCATCATTGATCCACGTCGCTATTACACAATTTATGCAGACCGAACTGACCAGCGTTATGACGCTGCATCGGTTCGTCGTCTGTATCTGAAGCTTGAGCGCCCGCAATTTTATGCGCTGTTCGGTGATTATCAAACCGGCATCGATGAGCCCGAGTTGGCGCGGTATCAGCGGTCGTTCAACGGTATCAAAGCCGAATTCCGTAACGACGAAATTCAGGCGACCGCTTTTGGTTCAGATACGCCGTACCGGTACCGCCGCGAAGAAATTCAGGGCAATGGCTTGTCCGGACCGTATATGCTTGGCGCGCGTGACATCATCGCGAACAGCGAACGTGTCCGCATTGAAACACGTGACCGGCTCCGGTCAGACCGCATTATCGAAACCAAGGTTTTGCTGCGTCATATCGATTATGACATTGACTATCTGTCGGGCAGCCTGCGTTTCCGCGAGCCTATATTGTCGCGTTCAAGCGGCCTCGACCCACAGTTCATCATCGCCGAATATGAAGTTGATGGCATTGGCAAGCGTGTTGCAAACGCTGGTGGCCGCGTGCGCTGGACAAGCAGCGATGAAAAACTGCAGATTGCGGCAACAGGCATCCATGACGAAAGCGACGTTGCAAAAACCGACTTGGTCGGCGCGGACATCATTTACCGCCCTGGGACAGGAACGCAGATCCGTGCGGAATTTGCTGGATCGTCGTCGCAAGCACAGGCATCAAGCATCGTCCCAAGTGCCGGCGGTGCAACCGCTTGGCTGGTTGAAGCAGAGCATCATGACGAACGTTTCGATGTGCTTGCTTATGTGCGCGAACAGCAGGCTGGTTTCGGTGTAGGCCAGCAGAATCGCTCTGAAATCGGCACACGCAAATTTGGCGTCGATGGCCGCGTCCGTTTGACCGACCAATTGTCGGCATCGCTAATTGCGTATCAGGAAGAATTTTTCGGCAGCGATGCGCGTCGCCGTGCCGCCATAGCCGAACTCGAGTATCGCAGCGATGAAACAACGCTGCGCGCTGGCCTGACGCATGCCAATGACAAGCTTTCGGATGGTACTACCAACCAGTCCACTCTTGCCCGTCTGGGTGCCTCACAGCGCTTCTTTAATGGCAAGCTTGAACTGTCTGCGCAAACCGAATTTGCCTTGGGCGGCCAAGACGAAAGCGTCGACTTCCCTGCCCGGCACAATGTGACCGCTCGGTACCAGATCAAATCAGGCGTCGCGCTTGTTGCGGGCTATGAAATCGCCAAGGGTGCAAACATTGACGCGAGAACTGCGCGCGTTGGGTTCGACCTGGCGCCATGGGCTGGCGGTCGCGTTTTGGCGAGCGCCAACCAACAGCAAATCACTGAACTCGGCGCACGGACTTACGCCGCATATGGCCTCGCACAGTCCTTCCGGATCAGCGAAAAATGGTCAGCAGATATCACGTTGGATGCCAACACGACCATTGGCGGGATCAACCCTGCCGATGTCGTTAACATTGAACAACCCGTTGCATCGGGCGGCTTCCGCGGCAACAGCGGCGAACTGACCGAAGATTTCACCGCCATCACGGCTGGCGCCACCTATCGCGGCAACCGCTGGAGCTGGACTGGCCGCGCGGAATATCGCGATGGCGAAACCACTAATCGCTATGGCCTGACGACCGCGATACTGCGTCAAATCGGTGAAGGCCGCGCTGTTGGCGGAGCGTTGAGCTGGTTCCGCGCACGCGAAAATGGCGGCGCACAAACCACGACGGCTCAAGCTGAAATCAGCTGGGCACACCGCCCCGGCAACAGCCAGTGGTCGGTGCTGAACAAAACTGAATTCCGCTATGATGCCGTACGCGGTGCTGTTGCCGGCCAAGCTGGACCAATCGGCGGCGCATTGCTGGAAATTGACGGCGATGCGACCTCGCGCCGCGTCATCAACAGCCTGTCGCTGAACTACACGCCGATTGACGAGCAATCCGGCAGCTTTGTCGAGCGCGGCGAATATGCATTGTTCTGGGGCACCCGCTACGCGACTGATCGCTTTGGCCGAGACGATGTAAAAGGCTGGAGCAATGTTGTTGGCGGCGATTTGAAATTCGATATCAGCAATGTCGCCGACATTGGCGCCTCAGGCAGCGTGCGTATCGGTAGCAACGGCAAGAATATTTCATATTCCTTTGGCCCGCTGCTCACCGTTACTCCGTTCAAAAATGCCAACATCACATTTGGCTATAACATCGTTGGCTATGAAGACCGCGATTTCGAAGAAGCGCGCTACAGCCGTTCAGGTCCGTTTGTAACCTTCAAGCTGAAGTTCGACCAAACCAGCTTGCCTGGTTACAAATTTTAATCGGCAAATAGCAAAACCGGCGTTTCGATCAGCTTTTTCAACGCCTGGACATAGTTGGCAGCATCCCAACCGTCGACCACACGATGGTCGCAGCTGATCGACAGGTTCATCAATTTCCGGGCCTCGATTGTGTCGCCAACAAACATAGGGCGTTCAACAATCTTGTTTGGTCCGATGATTGCGACTTCAGGGCGATTGATAACGGGCGTGGTTGCGATACCACCGAGCGGCCCAAGCGATGTGATCGTTAGCGTCGAGCCAGACAGCTCTTCACTTTTGGCTGAACCGTTCCGTGCTGCGTCGGCAAGGCGCGCAATCTCGGTCGCAAGCTGCCAGATATTTCTGTCCTGCGCATCGCGAATAACTGGAACCATCAGGCCGGCATCAGTCTGTGTTGCCATACCCAAATGTACCGCGCCATGGCGGGTCACAATGCCATTTTCATCGTCGAAACGGGCGTTGATCATCGGGAATTGTGGTATCGTCTTGCAGATCGCCACGATCAGCAGCGGCAGCAATGTAAGCTTCGGCTTTGTGCCACGATTTGCGTTTAGGTCAGCGCGCATTGCCTCAATGGCTGTAACGTCGATTTCCTCGACATAGGTGAAATGCGGAATGTGGCGCTTGGACGCAGCCATGTTGTCCGCGATACGCCGGCGCATACCGATGACTTTGACATTCTCGTCTTCACGGCGCGCGCTGATATTCGATGCGCGATAGCCCTGTCCGCTTCCATAAGCTAAAAACGCGTCGAGATCAGCGTGCCGCACATGTCCGCCTGCCGCCTTGACGTCAGTCAATTCGACGCCAAGGTCCTTTGCGCGTTGGCGCACAGCGGGTGACGCCGTGATCTTGTTTTCCGCACTTACAACTTGCGGTAAAACCGGCGCAGATGCCGGCTTTTCCACCATAACAGCGGGTTGCGTAGCGACAGGTTCAGGCGTGACAACGGTTTCAGGTGCATGTGGCAGCTCGTCTTCTACCGTTGCGGCAGGTTGTAGTTCGGCGTTGCTTTGCGTTTGACTGACGTCACTCGCCGTTTCAATCTCCACAAGCATAGAGCCGATGGCAATGACATCGCCTGCTTCGCCAGCCACCTTAGTAACGATCCCCGACACCGGGCTTTCCATTTCGACGGTCGCTTTGTCCGTCATCATGTCGGCCAGCGGCTGATCTTCAGAAATTCTGTCGCCAACTTTTACGTGCCATGCGACGATCTCTGCTTCGGCTATGCCTTCACCAATATCGGGCAAGTTGAATGTGAACGTGGGCATAAAGTCAGTCCTTCATGATCTTGTCAAATGCGCGGGCGAGCCGCACCGGGCCGGGAAAATATGCCCATTCGAGGCTGTGAGGATATGGCGTATCAAATCCAGTCACTCGTTCCACCGGGGCCTCGAGATGGTAAAAGCAGCGTTCCTGCACCTGCGCAGCCAGTTCGGCGCCGAAGCCGCTGGTACGCGTCGCTTCGTGCACAACCATGCAACGGCCCGTTTTCTTCACCGATGCTTCAATGGTTTCGATGTCCAGTGGCAACAACGTCCGCAGGTCGATGATTTCGGCATCAATGCCTTGCTCTGCGACAACTGCTTTCACAACATGGACCATCGTGCCGTAGGTCAGGACCGTCACCGCCTCCCCTTCCCGCACGACCGCAGCCTTGCCTAAGTCGATGCGATAATAGCCTTCGGGAACGGCGCTGCCTTCATGTTTTGACCATGGTTCGACTGGACGGTCATAATAGCCGCTGAACGGTCCATTATAGATTCGCTTGGGCTCAAAAAACACAACCGGGTCATTGTCTTCAATCGCCGCTATCAGCAAACCCTTCGCGTCATAAGGCGTCGCCGGAATAACCGTCTTGATCCCGCAAACATGGGTAAAAAGGCTTTCGGGACTTTGGCTATGCGTTTGACCGCCGAATATGCCGCCGCCAAAAGGCGACCGCACCGTCATTGGGCAAATGAAGTCATTGGCGGAACGATAGCGAATGCGTGCGGCCTCACTGACCAACTGGTCAAGGCCAGGGTAGATGTAATCGGCAAACTGAATCTCGGGCACCGGACGAAGGCCATAAGCCGCCATGCCTACGCCGACGCCAATGATCCCGCATTCGCTGATGGGCGTATCAAAAACGCGGGTTTTGCCATGCTTTTTCTGAAGCCCAGCGGTGGCACGGAACACGCCGCCGAAATAGCCGACGTCCTCACCCATGATGACAACTTCGGGGTCTTTGCCGAGCATCACGTCCAAGGCACTGTTGATCGCCTCGATCATGTTCATCGTTTTGGTTGCCGGCTCAGACATCAGCGCGCCTCCCATTCAGGGCCAAATTTGTCGCGTTGTTCTTCCAACATCTGTTCGCATTGCTCTTTCAAATGCCATGGCATTTCTTCGAACACGTCTTCGAACATAGTCTCAAACGGGTGATGCAGGCCGTGCCCCAGAATACCATTCTGTTCAGCCTCTTTCTGGATGACTTTCACATGATCGGAAAGTTCGAGAATGAGCGCGTCATGCTGTTCGTTAGTCCATGCGCCGATCGCTATCAGATGATCCTTTAGGCGCGTCACAGGGTCGCCAAGAGGCCACAATGCATATTCTTCGGCTGCACGATAAGCGCCGGGATCATCCGACGTTGAATGCCCTTCGCCGCGATAGGTGAAATACTCAATCAATGTCGGCCCACCATTGGTACGTGCACGATTTGCTGCCCATTGCATTGCGGCAAAAACAGCGAGCGCATCGTTGCCATCAACCCGCAGTCCCGCGATCCCATAACCAATCGCGCGCGCGGCGAACGTGGTCCGCTCGCTCCCTGCAAAACCGGAGAAGGAAGAAATAGCCCACTGGTTGTTCACCACCTGAAAGATAACCGGCGCGTTATAAACGGCAGCGAAAGTTAATGCGCTGTGGAAGTCACCTTCTGCTGTCGATCCATCACCACACCAAACCGCAGAGATGCGCGTATCTGCACGCGATGCTGATGCCATGGCCCAGCCAACCGCTTGGGGATATTGCGTTGTCAGGTTGCCCGAAATACTGAAAAACCCATAATCCTTGGCCGAATACATGATGGGAAGCTGGCGGCCCTTCAAACGGTCGCCACTGTTCGAATAAATCTGGTTCATCATATCAACGAGTGGATAATCCCGTGTAATCAGAATACCTTGCTGTCGATAGCTCGGAAAACACATATCGTCTGAATGCAGCGCCATCGTGGTTGCAACCGACGTTGCCTCCTCGCCGAAAGACTTCATGTAGAAACTAGTTTTACCTTGGCGCTGCGCGCGAAACATGCGGTCATCAAATGCGCGCAATAACAGCATCTTGCGGAGCATAAGGCGTAGCGTATCGGCATCAAGTCCGGGGTTCCAGCTTCCAGCGGCTTGGTTATCATCCCCCAAAACCCGGACTAAGCCATATGCTAAAGCGTGAATGTCAGCCGGATTTGTGTGTTCATCGGGCCGCGAAATAGCGTCAACTTCAGGTACAACAATATCGCTAAAGTCTGCCTGATCCCCTGGGCGGAACTTTGGTTCCGGCACATGAAGATGCAGCGGCGCGAGATTGTCCTTGATACCTTGCACCATCTACATCTCCGCAGTTTCTCGCCCGAACCGACTCAGGCAGTTTATTATCTACGGTTGTTATAATATTTCAAACAGTCGTTTAGGTCAATGTAGCTGTCCTAATAAGGATTTAAACGGCGACGGGCGCAGAAATGTGGGATTGTGGTTGATAATCCGACACCTCGAAATCTTCGATGCGGAAGTCAAAGATGCTCTCGGGCGTGCGCAACAGCTTCAATTTGGGATGGCCGGACGGCGTGCGGCTCAATTGCTCCTCAACCAGCGGTGCATGATTCAAATAGAGATGCACGTCACCGCCTTGCCAGATCAGTTCACCAGCCTGATAGCCACAGACGGCCGCTAGCATCCGCGTGAGCAAAGCAGCGGAAAATGCATTGAAGGCAAATCCCAGTCCAAGGTCACAAGAGCGCTGAAACAATATACAGCTCAGAACATTGTCCGCGACGTGAAACTGGTATGTTTTATGGCAAGGCGGAAGCGCCATTTGGTCGAGCTCTGCGACATTCCAGCCTTCAATGATGTGGCGACGCGATCCCGGGTTATTTTTCAAACTTTCAACCAGCAGACTGACCTGATCAATGCCTTTATCAGCACGCCGAAATAGACCGTTCCCAGCAGCCTCATAACGCGGCCAATTGACCCACTGTGCGCCATATACGGGGCCTAAATCACCCCATTTAGCGGCAAAGTCATCATCTTCGACGATGCGTTGTTCAAATGCCTCCTGCGTGATTTCGTCACCAGTTTCGCGCAGATACCGCGCCAAAGGCCAATCGCTCCAGATTTTGACATTCTGCTGAAGCAAGGGCTGAATATTTGTGTTGCCTGTCAGAAACCACAGCATCTCGCGCGCAGCCGTTTTCCAATACACCCGTTTTGTGGTCAGCAGCGGAATAGCATCGTCTGCAAGCGAGAAGCGCATAGTTGCGCCGAATAACGCTTTGGTGCCAACACCGGTGCGATCGCGCTGCAGAGCGCCCTCGTCCCAAATGCGGCGCATCAACGATAAATATTGCTCTTCATAATGTGGCGTAGTGTGCATGGTACGTCGCTAAGGCCAGAGCATGTTTTTGGCAACTGCCGCGATTGGGCCACGTCATGATACGGCACATAGAAGCTGACGGGACGTCGGCCTATCGACATCCCGTCATTTCGTTCGTTGGCGCTATCCTACCGCCTGAACCGGCGATACCGCAGATATCGTATCCTGCTCAGCAACTACGCGTTTACGCCAGGTGGCGAGAGCCTGCCCCACAACCTGATCCATGTTGTAATATTTATATGTGGCAAGCCGACCCACAAACAACGTGCTTTCTTCAGCCATCGCCAATGCTTCATAGCGTTTATAAAGCTTCTGATTTTCCGGACGCGGGATTGGGTAATAGGGATCACCTTCGGCGGCTGGATATTCGGTTGTAATGCTCGTTACGCCGCCAGTATCGCCGGTAAAATGCTTATATTCAGTAATGCGCGTATAGGGCGTCGCTTCATCGGGATAATTGACCGTTGCAACAGGCTGGAAATTTTCCTGTTCGACTACCGCATGGTCGAAACGAAGCGAGCGGTATGGCAGCGCACCATAACAAAAGCCGAAATATTCATCGACTGGTCCTGTATAAACGAGACGATCATAGGAATAGGCATCCTTGATTTCCGCAAAATCGGCACCGGTGATGACGTCGATTTTTGGATGATCCAGTATGTTTTCAAACATCTTGGTATATCCATCCGCCGGTATGGCTTGATATTTATCGGTAAAATATCGGTCATCGGCATTCGTTCGGGTAGGAACGCGCGCAGTCACCGATTTGTCCAACTCGCTTGGGTCAAGACCCCATTGTTTGCGGGTGTAACCACGGAAGAACTTTTCATACAATTCGCGCCCGATTGCAGACACCACGACATCTTCAGATGTCTCAATCGTGTCTACTGGCTCGGCCCTTGCGGCAAGCCACGCTTCAGCCTCGTCATCGGTTCGCAAGTCGAGTCCGTATAAAGTGTTAATGGTCGTCCGGTTGATAGGGATTGGCACCAACTGACCATCGACGCTGGCTAAGACACGATGTTCATATTTGCGCCATTTGGTGAAGCGCGACAGATACTCAAAGACATCGGCCGAGTTTGTGTGAAAAATATGCGGGCCATATTTGTGATACAGCTGTCCCACCTCATTCCGTTCATCAAACGCATTCCCGGCGATATGCGGGCGGCGATCGACGACAAGCACCTTGTAGCCAGATCCAGCGGCGAGCCGTTCAGCCATCACCGATCCGGCAAAGCCAGCGCCGACAACGACCCAATCATAATGCTTCTGCGCGGGTGCTGGCCATGACAAGGGGGCCGTAATCGGATAAACCCGCAAATCCGACGACCGCACATCGGCAATAAGGCTCGCCATCTCCGCCTGTGTTTTGTCCCAGCTTGATGCGGCGATCATGGCATCTGCCACCTTGGCACCTTCGCCTGTTTTGGCGTAAATAAGCGCCATCTCGCACGCGGCGACGAAGCCTTCAGGTGACGATGCTATGCATACACGCGGGCACTGGCCATAACCAGCTTCGACATCGGTCACTGGTGTGGAAACAACTACCTTACCTCCGGCGAGATACTCGGGTGTTTTGGTGGGGCTGATAAACCGTGTAGATTCATTGATGGCGAATGGCATCAGCGCAACATCCCAGCCAGCAAGATATTGGGGCAATTGCTTGTAAGATTTGCCACCAAGCCAGTGAATGTTGGGCTGACGTGGCAGTTCTTCTTCGGACACCTTAACGACCGGCCCGATCATCACGAAGTTCCACTCGGGCCGTGCATCTGCAACCTGTGACAACAGCTCAAGATCAATACGTTCGTCAATGACGCCGTAATAGCCGAGGCGCGGGAACGCGATGTCCGCTTGGTCAGCGGGGTCTTGGGAATGCGTCCGCGCAGCTGCGAAATGCGCAACGTCGACGCTGGACGGGAAGCAGTGGACCGAAGTGTGACGGTTCCGCTTTGCTTCGTACAAGCTCTTGCCGCCAGTGAAGACCAAATCAGCCTCCTCAAGCAATTCTGACTCACGTTGAAGTAGAGCTGGAGGCGCGAAGCGGAACGCGCTCAGCTCATCCATACAATCATATACTACAGCGGAGGCCTTCAAATGCCGGGAGAATGGCAGCATCATTGGGGTATAATACCAGCGGACCAATTTGTTCACGCCAGACAAGGCGAGCTTATCAAGCAATCCACGCAGCGCGATTTCCTGTTGTTGTTCCGATAAGCCTTCAGGCAACTGCGGCGTGGCGACAGTGACGCCAGTGTCCCTACAGACCTGTAAATCGAGCAGTGGTTGAGAACCAATAATGAAACTTGGTTCCTCCCAATAAATAACCTTAAAATTATTTACAAAACGCGACATTAAATGTTGCGGCCGCTGGAATACAAACTCCCATCGTAGATGGCTAAAACAAATCAAAACAGGTTTATCATTATGATTTATTTTGTTTACGTCTGTAGCGGTGATTAACATGTTATTTATTCCAAGTTCATATCCCTTATGAAACCAATTCATCCCCCGATGGTTCCCGTATTTCACGATGAACTGAGGAAAATCGGATGGAAATGTGGGCTGGATTTGAATGCACCCTGAATCGGGTCGGCGACCGCTTTCAGGACCAGCTGTTGCCAACGGAACGCGCAATGCGATCCGCCTGCCTTGAATCGTTACCAGCACTTGGCATCACTGCGTTTCGTTATCGCATCGCTTGGGACGACGTAGCGACACCTTGGGAAGCAGTAACTGAGGATATCGCTTCACTCACATCGCATAACATAAAGCCAATAATCGGATTGCTTCATCATGGCAGCGGACCGAGGGACACCAGCCTGATTGACGATAATTTTGTTGCAGGAATGGCGGCACATGCCCGCGAAGTCGCACGCAAATTACCAACGGTTGAATATTGGACGCCTATCAACGAACCGCTTACCACCGCACGTTTTTCGGCGCTTTACGGGCATTGGTATCCGCATCACAGCAACGAAATTTCCTTTTGGACCGCGCTCCTAAATCAGACTGAAGCAACGATCGCCGCCATGCGCGAAATTCGGCTTGTAAATCCGGAAGCAAAGCTGATCCAGACCGAAGACTTGGGTATAACTTATGCAACGGCGGCGATGTCAGACCAAGCAGCTTATGACAATCAACGGCGCTGGATGACTTGGGATTTGCTCTGCGGTCTTGTCGGTCCGGAGCATAGTTTTTACGAGGCACTCTGTGGATTGGGCTTCAAAGACCAACTCGATAGAATTGCGAGCGCGCCCTGCCCGCCTGACGTCATTGGCGTGAACCATTACCTGACCAGCGACCGGTTTCTCGACCATCGGATAGAGCGCTATCCAGTGCATTCCATTGGGACCAACGGCAGACAAGATTTTGCCGATGTTGAGGCTGTACGAGTCCTATCAGCCCCGACTAACGGCCTCAAAGCTGCGTTGTCCGAAGCTTGGGAACGATACAAAATACCTGTTGCGCTGACGGAATGCCACAATGGTTGCACGCGTGAAGAGCAAATGCGTTGGGTACGCGATGCTTGGCATAATGCCGAAGCCCTAAATGCTGCTGGCGCATCGATCGTCGCGGTCACAATATGGACACTCATGGGGGCACGGGGTTGGTGCAACTTGCTCACGCAAGAATTCGTGGATTTCGAAGGCGGCGTTTTTGATCCGCGCGGCGGAACGATTAGGCCGACGGGACTTGCGGAGACCATTAAGTGTCTTGCACATAATACCGCTCTTCCCGCCGCTGTATCGGGGCCAGGCTGGTGGCAACGTGAAGACCGGTTGAAATTTCCGCCCGCGCACGTGGCACGCCCGGTTACGCGCACACATAATAATGCACCTAACGCTCCGCTGTTGATTGCCGGCATAACAGGATCGCTTGGCCAGGCTCTGACGCGTGCAGCCAAGCATCGTGGCCTGCGAATAGTGACCACGTCGCGGTCGCAATTGGCACTTGATGACTGCAGCAGCATCGATGCCGCCTTAAAAAAATACAACCCGTGGGCCGTCATCAACGCGACGGGCTGGGTCAAGGTCGACGAAGCAGAAGGCGCTTATGATTCCTGCATGTCAGCGAACGCATTGGGAGCGCTTAGGCTCGCGCAATGCTGTGAGGCGCGGGGCATCCCGAACGCGCATTTTTCCAGCGATCTTGTGTTTGATGGTAAATCAGATACGCCGTACAGCGAATACGCAGCCACCAGCCCGTTGAGTGTTTATGGAGAGAGCAAAGCAATCGCTGATGCGGCTCTGCTGGAAATGTCGACCCCGCTCGTTGTTCGAACAGCGGCGTTTTTCTCGCCTTTCGATCGTTTTAATTTCGCGCACCAACTCTTCGCCACGGTAAAAACCGGAGAAACGTTTTTGGCATCGCCAGACCATATGATTTCGCCAACCTATGTACCGCATCTTGCCGATATTGTGCTCGACCTCATCATTGATCGTGCACATGGACTGTATCACATCAGTAATGGTGAAACGCTCAACTGGCTCCAGTTTGCCCATGAGATTAGCGCGGCATGTGATCTCAACCCGCGACACATTGGATCGGCATCGGCAGAGGAATTGGGATGGATAGCACCCCGCCCGGCGCAATCGGGTCTGCGGTCTATCCATGGGCAAATAGTTCCGACATTAAATCAAGCAATTAGTGCTTTCGCTAACAACGCGCACATGATGTGACAAACAAGGCCGCTAGTGGGTTTGCCCAAACACTTTCAGTCCGCTCCGCCTTTGAAATACGAACGCGTTCTTAACCATTCCTTGAGGTTATAACGATACCGCCATGCCATGCATGCGCGCATTGTCATTGTAGACGACAGGTCGACCAACTTACGCGTTTACGCGCAATATGTTGCGATGATGGGTCCGGAGTTCTCCGCGAAGTGTTTTCACAGCGCGATTGAGGCTTTGAAATGGCTTGAGACCGAGACTGCCGACCTCCTTGTCGTTGACTATCGCATGCCAGAAATGAACGGCGCAGAATTTATCAGTAAAATCCGCTCACGCACCGTTGGCGCGCACATTCCTGCGATCATCATCACCGCGCGGCAAGACCGGGAATGCCGCATCACTGCCCTAGACGCTGGCGCGACTGACTTTTTGCAAACGCCCGTTTCCCACATCGAATTTCGCGATCGCGCATTGCTGCTTTTGGGCCAGCACTATCGGCAGCAGGAACTCAAGCAGTCACTTGAGAACAACCGCACTGGCTCGGATAGCGCTGACGCCGACGACAAAAGCGGTAAGTCGATGCTAGAACAAATCATCGACACCACACCGATCTTGATCAATGCAACTGACCGAAATGGTAAGTTTCTGTTTCTAAACTCATATCAGGCCGCGCTTTTCGGACGCGACCCGGAACAACTGGTCGGCCGATCCATTTCGGATATCATGGAACCAGACTTGGTTGATCGGGAAACGCGGCGGAATAACGTCATCCTCGAAACGGGCATTTCGATACCTAATTTCGAAGAGAAGTTTGTCAGTGAAGGCATTGAGCTGATTTTCCACTGCAACAAGTCGCCACTGCTGAACAAAGATAACCAAACCATAGGTATTCTGACCACGGGACTGGATATCACTGCGCGCAAATTTGCCGAAGAGCACCGTACGCATTTGGCATTGCATGATATGCTCACGGGCCTTCCCAACCGCACATTGCTGGCACAATGGATGCGCACGGCCATTGATGAGAGCAACGCAAGCGGCAAAGCTGCTGCGCTGCTGCTGCTCGACCTTGACCGGTTTAAAGTCATTAACGACACCCGCGGGCACCAAACGGGCGATGTTTTGCTGCGTCAGGTTGCTGAGCGCCTTATCTCGGCCTTGGATAGCAACGGTTTTGCAGCGCGTATCGGCGGGGATGAATTCGCCATCGTTCTTCAAAATCTTGATGATAATAGCAGCGCGGCAGCCGTGTGCACAAAGCTACTCGCGAAAATCGGTGAGCCATATACCATTGGAGGCGTCGAGCAGCTCATCGGCGCAAGCATTGGCGTCGCGCTTATCCCCGAAGATGGTACTTCGCCCGACGAACTGCTGCGTCTGGCCGATCTTGCCATGTATGAAGCCAAATCATCGGGCCGAAATTGCTTCTGCTTTTTCTCACCGCACATGAATCATATTGCGCAAATGAACGCTGGTATCGAGAGCGACCTCCGCGATGCGCTGAATAACGATCAGTTATTCCTCGAATATCAGCCAATTGTCGACACCGCCTCAGGCAATTATGTCGGCCTTGAAGCGTTGGTCCGTTGGAACCACCCCGTCAGGGGCCGGTTGTGCCCGTCCGACTTCATTAAAGTGGCCAATGACTCCGGCTTAATCGGCCGCATCGGCACCTGGGTTATCGAATCCGTGTGTAAGCAAATTGCCTTGTTTGCCGAAGAAGGCATTGAGCTCCCGCACGTAGCCGTCAACGTATCGCCGAAGCAGTTTCAATATGCAGCGATGTGCTCGGAGATACTGGGTCTTGTCGCGAAATATGCAATTCCACGCGGCAAGCTAGCGATTGAAATCACCGAAGAGCTGTTAATAGACAACAGCCAGAAGGTGCATGAGCAATTGGCAACGCTGCGCGCCGGCGGCATTCAGATTTCCATCGACGATTTTGGTACGGGCTATTCGTCTCTTCAATATTTGCGCGACTTACCCGCAACGCGCTTGAAAATTGACCAAACTTTTATCTCGCGGATCGAGACATCCGCCACAGACCGCGCAATCATTTCAACGATCGCCCACCTGGCCCACGCATTGAATATGCGCGTCGTCGCAGAGGGCGTTGAGACCGAAGCCCAGTTCACATTGCTTCGCGCCTCAGGTTGCGATGAGGTTCAAGGATATCTTCTGGGTCGGCCGCTTTCGGTGCGTGACCTTCATTCACTGTTTAAGGACGGTGCCGAGCCGTTCAGGCTAGTCGCAAAATGAGGGGCTTTCTGAAAAAGTTGCGTGGTGATTTGACACCTGAACAGGAAATCCTCCGCAACCGGCTCGTTATGGGCAGTGTGTCAGGCCTGGGCTGTTACTTTTTTGCGTTCGATGCGCTTATATTTTCGGCCTTCTTTGCCTATTTGTCATTCAACGCGGCACTGTACGCAATGCAACGATATGGCATTTGGCAGCAGGAAGAGCGCTGGTTTGCGGCCATTATACTTGACGTGATGATGGCGTTTGCCGTCATGCTGCGCGAACCAGAGCATTTGTCGATATTTTACCCGATCATTTTGTGGATGATTTTGGGCAACGGTTTTCGATATGGCATTAAATGGCTATTTGTAGCGTCGGTCCTGTCTACGGCTACCTTTGGCATCGTTGTGTTTTCAACTGCATATTGGCAGCAGAACCAATTTTTGGGTATCGCGCTCGCGCTCGCGTTGATCGTCATTCCCGCTTATTGCTCAACACTCATCCGCAAAATCTCACATGCAAAAGAACAAGCCGAAGAGGCGAGCAAAGCAAAAAGCTATTTCCTTGCCAGCGTCAGTCATGAACTGCGAACGCCATTGAACGCCATCATCGGTTACGGAAACCTCCTGAGTCAGTCAGACATGCCCCGGGGGCAAAAGGAGATGGTCGAGGCAAGTGTTCTTGCCGGCGAACATTTGCTACACCTGATTGAACAGCTGATCGATGTAGCCAAAACCGGTACGGGAACGATGCAGGTGAAGTCGGCAACATTCCGGCCTACGGAATTGCTGACTGAAATTCGGGATATCATGACTGTCCGGGCGGAAGAAAAAGGGCTTAGCCTGCATCTTCAGGCAGAACCCATGAGTGACAGGCTTATTGAAGGGCCCAATGGCGTCATCCGGAACATCCTCCTTAACTTGGTGGGCAATGCGACAAAGTTCACAGAGTCCGGATCCATAACGCTCAACAGCGGTCTGGTGATCAAAAATGACCAGAGCCATATTTGGTTTACTGTGTCGGACACCGGTATTGGCATTTGTGAAACTGCGCGTGAGCGTATTTTTCAGCCGTTCCAGCAAGCCGATGACAGCGTCATGAACCGGTTTGGCGGAACAGGTCTTGGTCTTTCCATTTGCAAACAGCTTACTGAGCAGGTTGACGGCCAGATTTCTGTTGAAAGCCAAATTGGTCAAGGCAGTAGCTTCCGTATTCAAATACCCATCAAATTGGTTGATGAACAGTCTACCGCTGATGACGTATATGCGGCAGATGCTGTAAAAATCCTCTCATTTGGTCAAATGAAGCCTGAATTGCTGGCCAACGCGCAGTCGCAAGAGAATTTCTTTGTCCGCCACGTGCCTTGCACAAGTCGCGATGAACTTGTTGCGGCACTTGCCAAAATTGATTTGGCTGAATTCAGTGTCGCGCTAATCGCAGAATCTGTTTCGCAGCATATCGACGCCGAAGACACCGTCTGGTCCATTTTTGCCAACGCGGAAATTGCGCCTGTACTTGTGGCTGAACATGAGGCTGTAGAGTTGGAAGACGTAGCGCTACGGGCTGCATTTGCTTCCGTTATCCCGGCCATGCCGAATTTTGCGGAACTCCGCAGTGCCATTCGCATTGGCTGCTCTTTCGCACGGCAAATGCGCATTCCCCATGGAGATGAACAGCAGCCATCAACCACCTACACGCCAAAGCGCATCTTGGTCGCGGACGACAACCGGACAAACCGGAACGTTTTGGCAGCCATTTTGGAAGCTGCAGGCCATTCCGTCGTCATGGTCACCGACGGCGATGAAGCACTTGAAGAAATGGAAAAGGGTGGCATCGATATATTGCTGCTCGACGTCAATATGCCCCGACTGAATGGCATCGACACCTGCTCGATGTGGCGGCAGATTGAAGGTGGACGCAACCACCTGCCGATTATCGGCGTAACCGCTGACGCGACCACAGAGACCGAAATAAAGTGCCGAAACGCTGGAATGGATATGCGTATTACCAAGCCGGTGGACGCCCATATGCTCCTCAACACGATCGAAAAATATTGTGGTGGAGAGAAAAATGCACAGTTGGTTAAGACCTCACTACCAATCGATCCCTTAAATAAAGTCGTTCCCATCTCCGGAGAAATTCCGTCAGCTGCAGCTCCCATCGATGACGATCAAATTCGATATCTTCGGTCCATTGGTGATCAGGCTTTTGTGAATGCGATGATTGAAGGCTTTATCGAAGACGTTGAACAAACGCTCGATCCGTTGCGTAAAGCCGTTGCGGATGGAGATGTTTCCGAATTCCGCTTCTGCGCGCACGCTTTCAAAAGTTCGGGGAACAATATGGGCGCGGGGTCACTATCTCGGTTATGTAGTCAGCTGGAAAAAATCAGTGAAGCCGACTTCCTTGCACATAAATTCATCTATCTTCAAAAAATGGAAATGGAAGCAGCGATGGCAGTAGAAGCCCTGACATCAGATGTGTATCTCACACCGAATGGCGTCACTGCCCAAGCGGGCTAACAGTTCTAATACTGCGCTGCATCCGACGCTCTTGTGCGTCAGCAAGCCGTTCCATCTTTCGAACGTCGGCATCCGTAAGCGACATTGCTGTTTCGGCCCAAATGTTCGTAATTTTGAGCAATTCATCAATCTCCACCGGAGAAGATACACGGCGGGCCAGATACACCGCACGCTCGGCGGCAAATCGTTGCTGATTGCGTTTACAATAATCGACGATGGCTTCCTCACCCTCGCCGTCCTCCACCAAAATGTCGACGATACCCAATGCATGCAATTCTTCGGCAGTGTGGATTTTGCCTTCAAGAATAAAATTCTCAGCCATTTTGCGGCCTACGCGGCGGACAAGAAAACTGTAGGCACCCATGCCAGGGAATAGGTTAAAGATAATTTCTGGTAATCCAAGGCGTGCACTGCGCTCGGCAACAAGAATATCGAATGCAAGAGCGTGTTCAAAACCGCCGCCCAATGCATCACCCTGCACAAGGGCAATCGTGATAATGGGCGCGCCAAATCCTTGGCTGTTCACATATTGCATGCGCACGCAGGTTTCCGCATATTTCCGCATCGCGCCGAGATCGCGGGCGCGAATACATTCGGCAAAGTGCCGTAAATCGCCGCCGAGATTGTAAACGCCGGGCGTTTTGGAACCACAGACAAAATAGCGCAAATCGTCCGGTCCGCCATTTGCCGGCAGCGCATAGTTGTCGGCAACCCAGTCCTGCACTTGCTGAATTTCCGCGCCCAGGCTGTAGGTATAGCTTGGACGACCGTTCTGGTTCATGAAACACCAGAAAATCTTGTCCTGCTGGTCATGGCGAACAACAATTTCGTTAAAAGTGCGTCCGACGATCGGAACACCTAAACTCCGCTCCGGAAAACCGGACGCGTTAATATCTAGCGCGCCATCGCGGGCGCGGGATTGGAATGACATAAAGCCCCCGATAAATCAGTGTTCGGCCACCCCAACCGATAGGGACGTCATAGCATATTATTCCATTTTGCAAGCTATAAACTTACCAAAATGGATGGAACGGGCTGTAATATCGAAACAAACACCGCGATGGGTGAATGGTACGCCGCCTTAGTTCGTAGTTAAGATGTAAACGAGCGGCGTCAGCAAGGTTGGTGCAACTTGCAATGCATCCTTGAACAGGCGTCGGGCCTGCGAGTCACCGACCACGACCACGTCGTTCGCAAAAACCTCAGGGTCGTTGTAAATGCCGCGGCGAATGGACTTCAGATTGTACAGTGCGGCCATCTTCTGACCGTTTACCGTACGAAAAATCACCACGTCATCCAGCTTGGCAAATTCGGCAGTACCTTTGGCAATAGCCACGGCTCGCATGAGCGTCATTTTGCCAATGACAGGGTATAAACCTGGTTCACGCACCTGACCGTCGATCGTGATGACCTGACTGACAGTTTCCTTGAGGTTTACGGTAACTTGCGGGTCGCGCACATATTGGCCGCGAAGCCGCCCCTCAATTTCCTCCTCAAGCTCGCCCGGCGTTTTGCCGGCAGCTTCAATAATGCCGGCCAACGGGAAAGATATCCGTCCGCCCGCATCGGTTTGAACTTCTTGCTTGCTGAGCTCTTCAATACCGAACACGTCAATGGTCAGCTTATCAAACGGGCCAATGAGATAGGGCCGGTTTTGTTCAAAAAGATCAAGTCGCGTAGGCTCTGGTAAAACGTCGCTCTCGACTACCTTTATGTCCGAAAGACTGCCAGCCCCGCCAAGTTGCGAACTGCCGCAAGCAGTCAATGCCGAAGACAAAGCAAGAAGAACTACCAGTTTACGCATCAATGATTCCCAAAAACGTTCGCTTCTGCTGCTAGCGAAGCGCGAAAAGTAAAGCCACCCCTTTTGCATTCGCGCGCATGAAACAAACATCAACTCCCTGCTTCAGCGCTGGCTTTCGCTCCATGTTATCAATGCAATCGATTATTGTGACAAATCAATCTCGTTGGGTTTTGCATCACATCGCCACTAACTCCACTCTACACCCATGGGGTATCCAGGGTTGAACGGGAGAACATATTCATGAAAATACGCAACATCGCCCTCGTCGCGTTGCTTGCGGCCACATCACCAGTGGCCCTCGCTTCTGCTGCACATGCCGAAACGGCTGAACCAAAAGCGGAATGGTGGCCAAAGAAGGTCGACTTGACCGCACTGCGCCAAAACGAAGCGCGCGCGAACCCTTATGGCGACGATTTCAACTACGCCGCCGAATTTGCCACGCTCGATCTTGATGCCGTAAAGGCAGACATTCGCAAGGTCCTGACAACATCGCAGCCTTGGTGGCCATCAGACTACGGCCATTACGGCCCGTTCTTCATCCGCATGGCATGGCACAGCGCTGGCACCTATCGCACCGGCGATGGCCGTGGCGGATCTGATGGCGGCGAGATGCGCTTTGAACCCCTTAATTCTTGGCCAGATAACGTGAACCTAGACAAGGCACGCCGTCTGGTGTGGCCCATCAAGCAGAAATATGGCCGTAAACTCTCATGGGGTGACCTCATGGTTCTCTCCGGAAATGTTGCCATGGAAGATATGGGCTTCAAAACCCTTGGTTTTGCTGGTGGTCGCGTCGACACATGGCAGCCTGATCTGGTATTCTGGGGCCCTGAAACCAAACTGCTGACCGACCAACGCCGCGATGCAAAGGGCAATTTGAAGGGACCATTGGCTGCAACGCAAATGGGCCTCATCTATGTCAATCCTGAAGGTCCAAATGGCGTTCCGGACCCCCTCGCCGCTGCTAACGACATCCGCCGTGCATTTGGTGCAATGGCAATGAACGATGCCGAAACAGCTGCGCTTATCGCGGGTGGCCACACGTTCGGAAAAGCACATGGCGCCAAGAAACCAGAAGAGTGCATTGCAGGTGATCCAGGTGTGGCGCCGATTGAACAGCAAGGCTTGGGCTGGACCAACAAATGCGGCAAAGGCCATTCGGAAGATACGATTTCCAGCGGACTTGAAGGTGCTTGGACGTCCAATCCAATCGCGTTCACCACCCAGTATCTGGACAATCTTTATGGATTCGAGTGGGTAAAGACGAAAAGCCCTGCCGGTGCCATTCAGTGGATACCAACCGATCCGTCAGCAGCGAATATGGTTCCAGACGCACATCGTCCTGATGTCCGCCATGCGCCAATCATGTTCACGACCGACATAGCGATGCGTGAAGACCCAGGTTTCCGGAAAATCACGCAGAGCTGGCAGAAAAATCCGCAAGAGTTCGCAGATGCATTTGCGCAGGCATGGTTCAAGCTCACCCACCGCGACATGGGTCCGCAAGCACGTTACCTTGGTAAGGATGCACCCAAAGTGACCCTGAAGTGGCAGGACCCGCTTCCAAAGGCGAATTATGCTCCCATCGGTGCGCAGGATATCAGCCAGTTGAAGGCCAGCGTTCTTGCATCCGGCCTCACGACCGCTGAATTGGTGCGGACAGCATGGGCATCGGCATCAACCTTCCGCTCGACCGATATGCGTGGCGGAGCCAACGGCGCCCGCTTGCGTCTCGCGCCGCAAAAGGATTGGGCAGTCAATGATCCCGCCGAAGTCAGCAAGGTTGTGGCCAAGCTGGAAACGGTTCGTGCCGCGTTCAACAAGGGCGCAAAAAGCGCCCAACAAGTTAGCCTTGCTGATTTGATAATACTCGGCGGTAACGCGGCGATCGAACAAGCTGCAAAGGCTGCTGGGCAGGATGTCACGGTTCCGTTCAAGGCCGGACGGGTCGACGCAGCGCAGGACCAAACCGATGTCGATTCGTTCAACCAGCTTCAGCCAAAAGCCGATGGCTTCCGTAACTACTTTGCGTCGGATGCCTATTTCGGTCCAACTGAAGCACTTGTCGACAAAGCGGACTTGCTTGGCCTGACCGTTGCAGAAACGACCGTATTGGTTGGTGGTATGCGCGTGCTGGGTGCGAACGCCGGCGGTTCGACTGCCGGTGTATTCACCAGCAAGCCAGGCACGCTGACGAACGACTTCTTCACCAACCTGCTGTCAATGGACACAGTCTGGGTGAAGTCGGCAACGAATGCGGGCCTTTATGAGGGCAAGGATCGGGCAACCGGAACCGCCAAGTGGACCGCAACGCCGGTTGACCTCGTATTCGGGTCAAATTCCGAGTTACGTGCTGTTGCCGAAGTATATGCTTCGGACGACGCGAAAGAAAAGTTCGTGACCGATTTCATCGCAGCATGGACCAAGGTGATGGACGCAGATCGCTTCCAGTAACCAAGTTTAACGGCGACGGCAGGTCATCCTG
>JAIXOE010000035.1 GCA_027486895.1 Sphingomonadales bacterium | reverse complement strand
CAGTTGAGGGCTTGTGATTGCACAAACGCTTGGTTAGGGCGTTCGGCAGATATGGAATTACACGTCACGACGACAACAGGATATTGATATGGCCGATTTCTTCCTCCCAAAGAACAGCAAGGTCCAAAAGGGCACTGTTCACGCCGCGAAAACCGACGGGAAAGTCAAGAAATTCAAGGTATATCGGTACGATCCCGATAGTGGCGAAAACCCGCGTTACGACATGTTTGAAGTCGATACGGAAACATGCGGCCCGATGGTCCTCGACGCGCTGATCAAGATGAAGGGCGAGCAGGATTCGTCGCTCACCTTCCGTCGTTCATGTCGCGAAGGCATCTGTGGTTCGTGCTCGATGAACATTGACGGCAAAAACGGCCTCGCTTGCACAACGGCTATCGAAGATTGCAAAAGCGAAGTCACACTGACTCCGCTGCCGCATATGGAAGTCATCAAGGACCTCGTCCCTGACTTCACACATTTTTATGCGCAATATGCTTCGATTAAACCATGGCTGCAGACAGTTACACCTGAACCATCAGGCAAAGAACGCCTGCAGTCACCGGAAGACCGTGCCAAGCTGGATGGCTTGTATGAATGTATCTTGTGCGCATGTTGCTCGACAAGCTGCCCATCTTATTGGTGGAACAGCGACAAGTTCCTTGGCCCCGCCATATTGCTTCAGGCCTATCGCTGGTTGGCAGATAGCCGTGACGAAATGACCGGTGAGCGTCTGGACGAGTTGGAAGATCCATTCCGTCTGTATCGCTGCCACACGATCATGAACTGCGCGAACGCATGCCCCAAGGGTCTGAACCCTGCGAAGGCCATTGCTGAAACAAAGAAGATGGTTGCCGAACGCCACCTTTGAATAACGGGACGGCAGTTGGACACACCCGCTTTCGATAGCAGTCCGGATCCGGACAATCCCGGTTGGCTAAACTGGCAGATGACCGATGCCACGCGCTATAATGGCACGGTGCTCGGCAAAATGATTGTGCGCAGTGAAGGCGAACATAAAGCGCGCCTTCGCATGTTTCCCGAACATCGGCACAGCAACTTGCGCGACGCCGTGCATGGTGGTGTGACGCTTGGCTTTATTGATGTTGCCATGTTTGGCGCATCGCGGATGTTTGGCCTGATTGAGGCGGGCGCAGCCGTTACACTTGACCTGTCGGTGCAATTCATCGGAGCTGGCGTAATCGGCGAACCGCTTGAGGCAGAGGTTGAGCTTTTAAAAGAAACCGGCCGCTTGCTGTTCATGCGCGGCATCGTCTCGCAAGGCGAGTCCCGCGTCGCCGCGTTTTCAGGTACGATTCGAAAACCCAGTAAGAAATGATTGCCGTCTCGGTCACCGATAGGCACGCGGCGCTTGTCAGCGCAGGCGAATTGAAGCCGGACGTCGATCAAGCCAAGGCCGCGCAGGCGCTTGCAAAGGTGCAAGCAGACCTTGAAGCTGTACCGCCGCGCGGAAGCACCATCTGGCGTTTCTTGGGACGCAAACCCGATCCCGCGCGCGGCCTTTATTTATGGGGCGGTGTCGGGCGTGGGAAATCCATGCTGATGGATCTGTTTTTCGACAGCGTTCAGATAAAGCGGAAGCGTCGCGCCCATTTTCACGAGTTCATGCTGGATATTCATGCACGGCTAAAGGTCGAGCGGGAAAAAGAGCTAGGCGATCCCATTCCGCCCGTGGTCGCGGCGCTGGCAGATGAAGCCCGCTTGCTGTGTTTTGACGAAATGGTCGTCAACAATATGGCCGACGCTGCGATTATGTCGCGGTTGTTTTCGGGGTTAATTGCCGCTGGGGTCACGGTGGTCACAACGTCGAACCGGCACCCCGACGATCTGTATAAAGATGGCCTCAACCGCCAGCTGTTTTTGCCCTTCATCGCGTTGATAAAGGACAGCCTTGATATTTTTGCGCTCGATGGTCCCACGGACTATCGGCGCGACCGCTTAGGTAACGCCAAAACCTGGCTCGTGCCGAATGGGCCCGAGGCCACGGCTGCATTGTCGGAAACATTCTTCCGGATGACGGATTACCCGCCCGAGGATCGCGCGCATGTCCCGACGTTGGAGCTAGACGTGGGCGGGGGTCGGACGCTGCATGTGCCAAAGGCCCTTAAGGGTGTCGCCGTTTTCTCTTTCAAACGTCTTTGCGCTGAGGCCCGCGGTGCGTCCGACTATCTCGCGATCGCGCGGCGGTTCCATACGGTGATGATGGTGGGCATTCCCGTGCTTGGACCGCACAACCGCAATGAAGCTGCGCGATTTGTGACGCTTATCGATGCGTTGTACGAGTACCGCGTAAAGCTGCTTGCCAGCGCCGATGCTTTGCCCGATGCTCTATACACGCAGGGCGATGGACGCTTCGAATTTGAACGGACTGTTTCGCGATTGCTAGAGATGCAATCAGAAGAATATCTAGCACTGGGTCACGGTGCAGACGAATAAGGGGAGTATTTATGCGCATGAAAACCTTTTTGATTTCAACGGCTTTGGTGGCTGCTGTGCCAGCGATGGCGGCCACGCCTGCAACCGTAAAGGTCTCGCCTGAGCGCCAGAAGGCGACGCACGACATGTTCGAGCATGTGGTCAATATCCCTACCGTTTTTGGCCGTGGTAAAGTTCCAGAAATGGCGACCTATCTCGCCGACCAATATAAAGCCGCCGGTTTTCCTGCAGAAGATGTCGAGGTCGTCTCCTATGACAGCACTGACCCCATTGCCAAGGTAACCGAGAAAACAGCAGCACTTATCGTTCGTTGGCGCGCGCCGGGCAAGGCCAAGGCGAAGCCGATTATGCTGATGGGCCATATGGATGTCGTGGAGGCCAAGCGCGAAGATTCAACGACCGATCCCTTTGTTCTGACCGAGAAGGACGGTTATTATTACGGCCGCGGTACTATCGATATGAAGGACGGCATCGTTGGCATTACGCAGGCGCTGATTGACCTGAAAGCATCCGGTTTCAAACCAACGCGCGATATTGTTGTCTTTTTTACAGGCGACGAGGAAACCAATGGCATTGGCGCCGATAAAGGCGCGTCCGAGTGGAAGGACAAGCTGAACGTCGAATATGGCCTGAATGCAGATGGTGGCGGCGGCGGATTCTTCCCTGATGGACGGAATGCAGGTTTCCTGATGCAAACCGCTGAAAAGACCTTTGCGGGCTACACGCTTACCGTGCGCAATCGTGGCGGGCATTCGTCGAAGCCGCGCAAGGACAATGCCATTTATAGTCTGGCACATGCCGTTGAGAAAATTGAAGCGCACCGTTTTGAGCCAATGCTGAGCGAAACAACGCGCGCATATTTTACCGAGCGGCAAAAACAGGAAAAGGGTGCGTTGGGCGATGCCATGCGTGCCTGGTTGGCCAACCCGAATGACGGCGCCGCAGCAGACATCATTGAGGCCGACGAGGCCGAGGTTGGTCTGACCCGCACACGCTGCGTTCCGACGCGTCTTTTTGCCGGTCATGCCGACAATGCGTTGCCGCAATTGGCAACGGCGATGATCAACTGCCGTATCTTTCCCGGCGTTGATCCAAATGACGTGCAACAGAATCTGGCGGCGATTGTCGCTGATCCAGAGGTTATCGTGACGCGCAATGACGATTATGTCGCTTCACTCTCGTCGCC
Organism: Sphingomonadales bacterium; assembly: GCA_027486895.1. Classification (GTDB taxonomy): domain Bacteria; phylum Pseudomonadota; class Alphaproteobacteria; order Sphingomonadales; family Sphingomonadaceae; genus Sphingorhabdus_B. The sequence continues at coordinate 14,812 of JAIXOE010000035.1, read as the reverse complement.
TTTGCGGCCGGATGTCGTCAATGCTTTTACCAAGGCCATCCATACGCTGCATCCCGGTGCACCGATTTCGCCCGAAATGTCGACCGGGGCGAGCGACGCACGTCCATTCCGTGTCGCGGGCATCCCGATTTATGGGGCAAATGGTGCTTGGGTCGTGGTTCCCGTCGATTTCAGAGCACATGGCAAGGACGAACGTCTTCCGGTGAAAGCGCTTGATGACAACGTGGTCCACTGGAAGTTGATGCTCACTGAACTAGCTGGAAAATAGACGCTATCGCTATTGCGAACTGTTATCAAAAAAAGCCTTAACTTTGGTCCTTTATTGGGTTGTTATCCACAGCGATTCGGCGTAACGACGCCGCAATTCCGCTAAAAAGCCCTAAGGGAAGGACAGTTTTGTATGGCTCGCAAAAAGATTGCGCTTATTGGCGCCGGTAACATCGGCGGCACGCTTGCTCACCTCGCAGCATTAAAAGGCCTCGGCGACATCGTCTTGTTCGACGTTGTTGAAGGCGTTCCCCAGGGCAAGGCGCTCGATCTGTCGCAATGCGGTCCTGTCGAAGGCTTTGATGCCAAGATTACAGGCACCAATGATTATGCGGATATCGCTGGCGCGGACGTCATCATCGTCACCGCTGGTGTAGCGCGCAAGCCCGGCATGAGCCGCGACGATTTGCTTGGCATCAACCTGAAGGTCATGAAGGCCGTCGGCGAAGGCATTGCTGCAAATGCGCCAAACGCATTCGTCATCTGCATCACCAACCCGCTTGATGCGATGGTATGGGCACTGCGCGAATTTTCTGGCCTGCCGCACCACATGGTTGTCGGCATGGCAGGCGTTCTCGATTCCGCACGTTTCAGCCACTTCCTTGCCGGCGAATTCAATGTGTCGGTGAAGGACGTCACCAGCTTCGTCCTTGGCGGCCATGGCGACACAATGGTGCCCGTCATTCAATATTCGACCGTCTCGGGCATTCCTGTACCAGACCTCATCAAAATGGGCTTTTCAACGCAGGAGCGCATTGACGCAATCGTTCAGCGGACGCGCAGTGGCGGCGGCGAGATCGTTGGTCTACTTAAAACTGGCTCTGCTTTCTATGCGCCCGCAACAAGCGGTATCGCGATGGCCGAAGCCTATTTGAACGACCAAAAGCGCGTTCTTCCAGCCGCAGTGCATCTGACCGGCCAATATGGCGTCGACAATCTGTATGTCGGCGTACCTGTCGTCATTGGCGCTGGCGGCGTTGAAAAGGTCGTCGAAATTGCGCTTGATGACGAAGCTAAGGGTAACCTCGCAGTCAGCGTCGATGCGGTCAAAGAACTGCTTGTCGCATGTAAGGCCATTGATTCCTCGCTTAACTAAGCGAAACCCCGAATTCAGGAGACGTATGTGAGCATCCTCATCAATAAAAACACCAAGGTCATCACGCAGGGTATGACCGGTGCCACTGGCACATTCCATACCGAGCAGGCGTTGGCCTATGGCACGCAGATGGTTGGTGGTGTTACCCCCGGCAAGGGCGGAACAACGCACATTGGCCTGCCGATGTTTGACACGGTGCTTGAAGCGAAAGAGTCAACTGGCGCAGATGCGTCGGTTGTGTACGTACCGCCGCCCTTTGCAGCGGACTCGATTCTAGAAGCCATTGATGCAGAAATTCCGCTGATCGTCTGCATCACTGAAGGCATTCCCGTGCTCGACATGGTCAAGGTAAAGCGCGCATTGTCGGGTTCGAAGTCGCGCCTGATTGGTCCGAACTGCCCTGGCGTTCTGACACCCAATGAATGCAAGATTGGCATCATGCCCGGCAGCATTTTCTCGGTGGGTTCAGTCGGCGTGGTTTCACGTTCGGGCACGCTGACTTATGAAGCCGTGTTCCAAACGACAGCTGAAGGCCTTGGTCAAACCACTGCGGTTGGCATTGGCGGCGACCCCGTCAACGGCACCAACTTTATCGACTGCCTTGAGCTGTTCCTTGCCGATGATGCGACTCAGTCGATCATCATGATTGGTGAAATCGGCGGCAGTGCAGAAGAAGAAGCTGCACAGTTCCTGATCGACGAGGCGAAGAAGGGCCGTAAGAAACCAATGGCGGGCTTCATCGCTGGACGCTCGGCCCCTCCCGGACGCCGCATGGGTCATGCGGGCGCAATCGTCTCCGGCGGCAAGGGCGACGCCGAAAGCAAAATCGCAGCGATGGAAGCAGCGGGCATCCGCATGTCGGCATCGCCATCGCTTCTCGGCAAAACATTGGTCGAGGTGCTGAAGGGTTGAAGTTTCAACGTTTCATGGACGCGTTGGATTCCAGCCTTGGCTGGAACACACAAGTTTGTGTTCCCCGGCGCAGGCCGGGGTCCAGCCTCAAATGGAACGTCGCCTGTGTTGGTTCTGGACCCCAGCCTTCGCTGGGGAACGCAGCAGCTAAGTAAAAGATGGATCAGCCGGGTTATGTTTACATCATGGCCAACAAACGAAACGGCACGATCTATCTTGGGGTGACAACTAACTTGCAGCAGCGGTGCTTTCAGCATCGCAACGGTTTGATTGACGGCTTTACCAAACAATATGGGTGCAGACTTCTCGTTTGGTATCAGCGGTTCGAAAATATGCATGATGCGCGGCGGCGGGAAGTGCAGATGAAGAGTTGGAAGCGGCTTTGGAAGTTGCGTGAGATTGAAGAAATGAACCCTGACTGGAACGACCTTTACGGGTCACTGGTATAGGACTGGACCCCGGCCTTCGCCGGGGCACACGAGGTATTTTATGGGCTTAGAAAACCAAGATTTTGAAACTGAGCAAGGTCCAAGCTGGGCCCGTTCGAACTGGCCTTTGTCCATCACCGATGATCTGACGGCATCGCTTGATCCGACGCAGATGGCTGTCGAAGTCAAGGCCGCGGCTAAGGCTGCTGGCAAGCCAATGGCAGAAGCGGACGCTGTTGCGGCAGCGAGTGATTCAATACGCGCGATGATGCTGGTGCGTACCTATCGTGTGCGCGGGCATCTTGCGGCGAACCTTGATCCACTTGGGCTTTCCAAGCAGGACATTCCCGCTGACCTTACCCCGGAATATCATGGGTTTTCTGGCGCTGACCTCGACAAGCGCGTCTATGTGGGCGGAACGCTCGGTCTGGAATGGACAACGGTGCGTGAACTCGTCGATACGCTGCGCGCCAATTATTGCGGACCGGTTGGCTTGGAATATATGCACATTTCCGACGTCGAAGAGCGTCGGTTCTTGCAAGAACGAATGGAGGGCAAAGACGCCGCCATCCAGTTTACGCCCGAAGGCAAGAAGGCCATCCTCGGCAAAGTCATCGAGGCCGAGCAGTACGAAAAATTCCTTGGCCGTAAATATGTCGGCACGAAGCGCTTCGGCCTGGATGGCGGCGAATCGATGATTCCTGCGCTTGAGGCCGTGATCAAATATGGCGGTCAGCTCGGCGTGCGGGAGATTGTCTACGGCATGCCGCATCGCGGTCGTCTTAACGTTTTGGCCAATGTGATGGCAAAGCCGTACCGTATCATCTTCCATGAGTTTTCCGGCGGAAGCGCAAACCCCGATGATGTTGGCGGTTCAGGCGATGTGAAATACCACCTCGGCACAAGCACCGACCGCGAATTTGACGGCATCAAGGTGCATATGAGCCTTGTGCCTAACCCGTCGCATCTTGAGGCGGTGAACCCTGTGGTGCTTGGCAAAGTCCGTGCGAACCAAACCGCACGCGACGACCTTGGCAAGCATGAACAAGTGCTGCCCGTCCTCCTGCATGGTGACGCCGCCTTTGCTGGCCAAGGCATCGTTTGGGAGTGCCTCGGCTTTTCAGGCATTCGTGGATATAATACTGGCGGTTGCTTGCATTTCATCGTGAACAACCAGGTGGGTTTCACCACCAGCCCGCAATATGCGCGTTCTTCGCCTTATCCATCCGACGTTGCGAAGGGCGTTCAGGCGCCTATTTTCCACGTCAATGGTGATGACCCCGAAGCGGTAACCTTCGCATGCAAAATTGCGATTGAGTTCCGTCAGACATTCCACCGCGACATCGTCATCGACATGTGGTGCTACCGCCGCTTTGGCCACAATGAAGGCGATGAGCCTGGTTTCACGCAGCCATTGATGTACAAAGTCATCAAAGGCCACCCCGCCGTCAGCAGCTTGTACGCCAAGCGGCTCGAGGCCGAAGGCGTAATCGATTCAAACTGGGCAGACGAGCACGCCATGCGCTTTGTGCAAACGCTTGAGCAGGAATTTACGAGCGCAGCGGACTATAAAGCGAATGCCGCTGACTGGTTTGGTGGCCGTTGGTCCGGTCTTTCCAAACCAGCCGATCCAGAAACCGCTCGCCGGAACGTCGAGACAGGCATTTCCAAGAAACTCTTTGATAGCTTGGGCCGTACACTCACGACAGTGCCCGAGGGCCTCAACATTCATCCAACGCTGAACCGCGTGCTGGATGCCAAAAAGGCAATGTTCAGCACAGGCGCAAATTTTGACTGGGCGACAGGCGAAGCGCTTGGCTTTGGATCGCTGCTCTCTGAAGGTTATGGCGTCCGTCTATCGGGTCAAGATTCGGGTCGCGGTACATTCAGCCAACGGCACGGCGTCTGGGTCGACCAGACAACTGAAGAAAAATATGTGCCCTTGGGAACATTGCCGCACGGTCGTTTTGAGATACTCGACAGTCCATTGTCTGAATTCGGCGTGCTGGGTTTTGAATACGGCTATGCCGGCGCAGAACCAAAAACCCTCGTTCTGTGGGAAGCGCAATTTGGCGACTTCGTAAATGGCGCGCAGACCATGATCGACCAGTTTATCGCTGCCGGTGAAGCCAAATGGTTGCGGGCCAATGGCCTCGTGATGCTGTTGCCGCATGGCTATGAAGGACAAGGTCCGGAGCACAGCTCTGCACGGCTTGAACGTTTCCTGCAATTGTGCGCCGAGGACAATATTCAGGTCGCAAACTGCACAACGCCTGCGAACTACTTCCACTTGCTGCGTCGGCAAATGGCGCGTCCATTCCGCAAGCCACTTATCGTCATGACGCCAAAATCATTGTTGCGGCACAAGCTGGCCGTTTCCAAGGCAGAGGATTTCCAAGGCGAGAGCCACTTCATGCGGATCCTGTCAGATACCAACGCGCCTGCGGACAAGGACGTTAAACGGCTGGTCCTGTGTTCCGGTAAGGTTGCATATGACCTGATGGAAGCGCGTGATGCGTCGGGTGACAAGAACACCTCGATTGTCCGTATTGAGCAGCTTTATCCGTTCCCTGCCGAACCGTTGATTATCCGGTTGAAGCGTATGACCAATTTGGAAGAGGTCGTATGGGCTCAGGAAGAGCCACGCAATGCCGGCAGCTGGACGTTCGTTGATCCCTATCTGGAAGAATGTCTCGCTGAAGCCAATGTAGGCCCTACCCGCGCACGTTATGCTGGACGCAAAGCTGCAGCGGCAACGGCCACAGGCCTTGCCAAGCGCCACCAAGCCGAACAGGCTGCGTTGGTTGCAGAAGCCTTGGGCCACAATGTCCGCGAAGAACTCCGCCGCCAACGCACTGGGGGAACCAAGCCGGTCACCCCACCATCCTCCTGAGGATTGAATTATGAGCACTGAAATTAAAGTCCCCGTACTGGGCGAATCCATCACTGAAGCAACACTTGGCCAATGGCTGAAAAAGCCGGGTGAGGCTGTTGCTATTGATGAACCGATTGCCAGCCTTGAAACCGACAAGGTCGCAGTCGAAGTGCCTTCGCCTGTCGCCGGTATCATGGGCGCCTATGCCGTTGAGGAAGGCGCTACTGTAAATGTTGGCGCTGTCATTGGTTCGATCGATGCTGGCACTGGTGCAACCACGGCACCAGCAGCCGTAGCCGCAGCAGCAACTGCGCCTGCAGTTACGAGCACTGCCGCGCCTGAACCTGTTTCTGCTTCAGAAAATAGCGATCTGCCCTTGTCACCTGCGGTTCGCCGCTTGGTACTTGAACTGGGTATCGACCCAAGCAAGATTAAGGGCAGCGGCAAGGATGGTCGCCTGACCAAGGAAGATGTTGTTGCTGCCGCCAAGGGTGCACCTGCGGCTTCAGCCACTTCTGCCGCAACAGCAACGCCCGCTGCGTCTGCGACGACCGGTGCGCGTCAGGAAGAGCGCGTGAAGATGAGCCGTCTGCGCCAGACAGTTGCAAAGCGTTTGAAGGCTGCACAAGACACCGCGGCCCTGCTGACGACATTTAACGATGTCGATATGTCCGCCGTGATGGAAGCGCGCGCGACCTACAAAGACCTGTTTGAAAAGAAGCACGGCGTCCGTCTTGGCTTCATGGGCTTCTTCACCAAGGCAGTTGCCTTGGCTGCGCGCGACGTTCCTGCCGTGAATGCGCAAATTGATGGCGACGAAATCGTCTATCACAATTATCTCGACGTCTCGGTCGCGGTTAGCGCGCCAAACGGCCTGGTTGTCCCAGTCGTGCGCAATGCGGACGCGATGAGCTTCGCCCAGATCGAAAAAGCCATTGGAGATTTTGGTGCAAAGGCGAAGGCCGGTACGCTCACCATGGATGACATGACCGGCGGAACCTTCACTATTTCCAACGGCGGCGTGTTTGGCAGCCTGATGTCGACACCAATCATCAATCCGCCACAGTCCGCTGTGCTTGGTCTTCACCGTATTGAAGATCGCGCCGTCGTTCGCGACGGACAAGTTGTTGTGCGCCCGATGATGTATTTGGCGCTAAGCTACGACCACCGTCTCATCGACGGCCGTGAAGCCGTGACATTCTTGAAAATCGTCAAAGAGGCGATTGAAGACCCGACCCGGTTGTTGATCGACCTTTAAGGAGCTGAGCAATGGCAGAACATGATTATGACCTGATCGTTATCGGTGCAGGTCCGGGCGGCTATGTTGCCGCAATCCGTGCCGCACAGCTCGGCCTGAAAACCGCCTGCGTCGAAAGCCGCGAGACATTGGGTGGCACCTGCCTAAACGTCGGCTGCATTCCGTCCAAAGCATTGCTACATGCGTCTGAAATGTACCATGAGGCACAATCGGGTTCGCTGGCGAAGTTCGGTATCGATTTTAAGGGCGTCTCGCTCAATCTCGACCAAATGCACGCTGAAAAAGCGAAAGCTGTTACCGAATTGACCGGCGGCATCGAGTTTCTGTTCAAAAAGAACAAGGTTGATTGGCTTAAGGGCCGCGCCGCGTTCACTTCAGCCAACAGCATCGATGTAGCCGGCAAGAGTTACACTGCCAAAAACATCATGGTGGCGACCGGGTCATCCGTCACCCCATTGCCTGGTGTCGAGATCGACCAGAAGGTCATCGTCGATTCCACCGGCGCGCTCGCTTTGCCAAAGGTGCCCAAGCACATGGTCGTCATCGGCGGCGGTGTTATCGGGCTCGAGCTTGGCAGCGTATGGTTGCGTCTTGGCGCAGAAGTAACTGTCGTCGAATATCTTGACCAGCTGCTGCCCGGCATGGACGGCGAAGTCCGCAAGGAAGCCGCCAAGATTTTCAAGAAACAGGGCTTCAACCTGCGCATGGGCACCAAGGTTACTGGCGCATCGGTCAAGGGCGGCATAGCCACGCTGACCGTTGAACCATCAGCCGGCGGAGCAAGCGAGACGATCGAAGCCGATTGCGTATTGGTAGCGATTGGCCGCCGCCCCAACACCGACGGCCTTGCTTTGGAAAAAGCGGGTCTGAAGGTTAACCAACGCGGGCAGATTGAAATCGCGCATGATTTCCAGACAAATGTTCCAGGCATTTATGCCGTAGGGGATGTATGCCCCGGTCCAATGCTCGCGCACAAGGCTGAGGATGAAGGTATTGCTGCAGCTGAGTTTGTCGCTGGCCTGACGGGAATCGTCAACCATGACATCATTCCGGGCGTGGTTTATACCTATCCCGAAATTGCCAGCGTTGGCCTGACTGAAGAAGAAGCCAGGGAACAGGCTTCCGCTTCGGGTAGCGAGATCAAAGTCGGCAAATTCCCGATGATGGCAAACAGCCGCGCAAAAACAAATCGCACGACCGACGGTTTTGTTAAAGTCATTGCTGACGCGAAAACCGATCGCGTGCTTGGCGTGCATATCATAGCTTCCATCGCCGGAAGCATGATTGCTGAAGCGGCTGTAGCTATGGAATTCGGGGCAACATCCGAAGATATTGCGTACACGTGCCATGCCCACCCGACCCATGCCGAAGCATTGAAAGAAGCGGCCATGGCGGTGACCGGCAAACCGATCCACATGTGATGATGAGCCAGGCGGCCCAAATAGCGCCGGCCATGATTTCATGGCTGGACCTATTTGGTATCGCTGTGTTTGCAGCGTCGGGTGCACTGGCGGCGGCGCAACGCAAACAGACACTTGTCACCTTTTCCTTCTTTGCGCTGATTACCGGCGTTGGCGGCGGCACCGTGCGTGACCTGTTGATTGGTGCGCCGGTTTTCTGGGTTCAGGATTGGCGTTTTGCCGCCACATGCCTGTTGATGGCAGGGCTGGTATGGATGACACCGCGCCATGTCTGGAACGCCCGGGCGCTTGATTGGTTCGACGCGGTGGGAATTGCGATCTACGCCGTATTCGGCACCTGGAAATCGCTTACACTTGGTGTTCCGCTGCTACCGGCGATGATGATGGGCGTCATCACCGCATGCGTCGGCGGTATCATTCGCGATGTGCTCGCTGGCGAACCATCGATTCTGCTGAAGCCCGAAATTTATGTGACGGCCGCCGCACTGGCGTCCGGCCTTTTTGGGCTGCTATTATTTATCGGCTTACCCGTTCTACCCGCCGCTATTTTGAGCGCGACCGCCGGATTTGCACTGCGCGCCATGGCAATCTGGAAAGGCTGGGCCATCCCGGCGTATCGCGGTTAGTTACCGCACGCGGTTCGGGAAAAGTTTGTTCAAATTCGTGATTTTAGGCTTGTCCCATTGCACGATGTAAGGATGCTTTGGGTTTTTCGCCATAAAGTCCTGATGATAGCTTTCGGCGGGAAAGAAGCTGATGGGTTCAATCGCCGTGACGATTGGTTTTTTCCAATATCCGGCCTTATCCAGTTGCGTCACATAAGCACGTGCCGTTTTTTGTTGTGCTGCATTGGCAGGAAAGATCGCTGACCTGTATTGCTTGCCGCGATCCGGGCCCTGACGATTCAGCTGAGTCGGATCATGCGCTACCGAGAAAAATATATGGAGCAGTTCACCATAGCTAATCACGGCAGGATTATATTGAATGCGGACAGATTCTGCGTGGCCAGTAGTGCCGGAACTGACGAGATCATAGTCAGCCGTTGACCGCGTTCCGCCAGAATAACCCGACTCCACACGCGTCACGCCTTTCACGCGTTCGAACACCGCCTCAACACCCCAAAAGCAGCCGCCAGCAAAAACAGCAGTCTGTGTGCCCTTTGACTCAACCATTTTCGCAACCGGGGCAGCGATACGAATGCCCTCTTCGGCATGTGCAGTGCCGACAGCAGATCCAAAGTCAGAGCCGCACGCTGTAACTAAGCCGAACAGCAGCGCGACATTTATCGAACGGATAAAAACTTTAGGGGTGCGGGGCAGCAATTTCATATGATGGACCTCCAACGGACACAGACCGCGTCACTTCAGCGCTGCTATCATTCGCACTGGCAGGATTGATGATTGCCAGTCCAGCCACACCTAGCGCAAATCCCCCAGCTAGACTGAGGAAAAGATCCGATCGCACGAAGTTATAAAGACGGTCCATATTTTATCTCTGATGTGGTGCCCAGGTTGGCGCCGAAACAGCTACGTGTCCCAGCCCCAAATGGTTTCACCAGATATCGCGTTAAATGCGCATTAACGCGCGTTGGCATTACGCAGGCGTTGCGGTCAAGTGAGCGCTGCGCACGCTGACTGGATACGCGTGCACGCTTCCTTGAGGATGTCCGACGATGTGGCGTAGGAAATCCGGAAGCCGGGCGAAAGGCCAAAGGCCCCACCATGCACTGCCGCAACGCGATATTCATCGAGGAAATAATCGATGAGGTCCGCATCCGTTTCGATCTTCTTACCCTTGGGCGTCGTCTTGCCCATTACACCAGTTGCGTCAGGATACACGTAAAACGCGCCTTCCGGCGTTGGGCAGCTCAGCCCCGGGGCATCATTCAACATTGCGACAACAAGGTCGCGGCGTTCCCGGAAAGCGATATTGCGTTCACGCAAGAAATCCTGCGGTCCGTTGAGCGCAGCCAGCACGGCATATTGTGAGATCGAACAAGGGTTGCTTGTCGATTGCGACTGCAAATCCGCCATCGCCTTGATCAGCCATGCAGGGCCGCCGGCATAGCCGATGCGCCAGCCGGTCATTGCATAGGCTTTAGACGCACCATTCATGGTGAGCGTGCGATCATAAAGTTCCGGACACACTTGAAGCATCGTCGCAAAGGGTGACGGCGCATACCAGATATGTTCGTACATATCATCGGAGAGCAGCATGACGTGCGGATGGCGCAAGAGCACTGCGCCCAGTTCTTTCAACTCATCCGCATCATAAGCCGCACCGGTGGGGTTGGAGGGCGAGTTCAAGATCAACCAGCGCGTCTTCGGCGTGATGGCTGCTTCGAGCTGCTCGGGCGTGATTTTATAATTTTGCGCCGCAGTGGCCATTACGATCACCGGCGTTCCGCCCGCAAATTGAACGATATCGGGATAGCTCACCCAATAAGGTGCAGGGATGATGACTTCATCGCCCTTATCGATGGTCGCGACCAAGGCGTTAAACAGCGTGTGTTTGCCGCCGGAGTTTACCGTGATCTGTTTTGGCGTGTATTCAATGCCATTGTCGCGTTTGAACTTCGCAATGATTGCCTGCTTGAGCGGTGCGATGCCGTCCACAGCGGTATATTTTGTCATGCCATCGCGGATTGCCTGAATAGCTGCGTCTTTGACGAAGTCTGGCGTGTCGAAATCGGGTTCGCCCGCCGACAGTCCAATCACGTCAATGCCCTGTGATTTAAGGTCAATCACACGTCCGGACATGGCAAGCGTCGCTGAAGGGGCAATCCGGCCGAGCGCGGCCGACAGACGGTCGATCATTATCAAAACTTTCGGGCAAAAATTGAACAGAAGTTGCGGGCTTGCCCCTAAAGCCTCACTAAAAGTTACGCAACCCTATGTGCCCTTATTAATCCGCGCGCGCTGTTTCCGACGTAAAATCCGTTGGCCAAATCGTCGATCGTCAGATCCGCTTCATGAGCCTCACCCGTGTCGATGAGCTCGCGGCGAAGCACGGACGGCAGAAGTCCCGTTTCAAGCCGCGGCGTCAGCAGAACACCATCGCGTTCTACAAAAAGGGCTGTGATGCTGCCTTCGGTCAAACGGCCATCTGCACCGACGAAGATAACTTCGTCACAATCGGTCCGCGCTTTTCTTGGGTTGTCGTAAAAAGCCCGATCGCTAATCTTGTGCCGAAGACGAAAATCTTCCGCAGGAACAGGCAGCGGAACGACCGCCACGCGCCAATCGGCAACATCATGAAGCGAACTAATCTCAATCGCGACCGCGCCATGTCGCGAAACCATAAGCCGGATTTTTGAAATATGCTCCAGATGGAAAATGCTTGCATGCAGGCGGTTGCGCAATTCATGTCGGTCGAATTCAAATCCGAACAACTGTGCGCTGGCCTTCATACGCTCCAGATGCAGTTCCAACCGCAGAATTCCGGCCATCGGTTCAAAACGCATGGTTTCGATCAGATCAAATCCGTAATCGTCCACCTTGGCAAAATCCCCCTTGGCCAAACATTCTGCCCATTCGTCTGCTTCGATGGAATCGGCGACGACGCCTGACCCTAACCCAAGTGAAAGCGTCTTGGTTAAATCACATAAGGTAAAAGTACGAATGGCAACGTTGAACGCTGAATCGCCATTGGCATCTATGCGTCCTATCGAACCACAATATATCCCCCGTGGCGCGGCCTCGACCTCCTCAACGACCTGCATCGCGCGAATTTTAGGCGCACCGGTAATCGACCCGCATGGAAAGAGCGCCTTGATAACATCGACCGCATCCACATCATCATTCAACAAGCCGGTAACGGTCGAGGTCATCTGATGAACCGTTGGGTAGCTTTCGATATGAAACAATTCAGGTACCGCGACCGTGCCGGCAACGCAGACGCGGGATAGATCGTTACGGAGGAGATCGACAATCATGAGATTCTCGGCCCGTTGTTTCGGATCAGTGCGTAAGATTTCAGCGACCTCAATATCATGGTGGGCGTCAGCATGCCTTTTTGCCGTGCCCTTCATCGGTTTTGTCGTGACACGTTGATTTTTCAGCGCGAAAAACAATTCGGGAGAAAAGGACAGATGATGCGCCTCCCCCGTATAGAGGACACCGCCATATCCGGCCTTCGCACGGCTGCGCAGCGCCGCATATAATGCTAGCGGATCGCCAGCATAATCGGCGGACAGTGGAAAGGTCAGATTGGCCTGATAAATGTCACCAGCGTGGATATAATCCTGAACAACAGCAAAGGCGCGGCCATAGTCAGCGCGTGATATATTTGGCCGCAACTCAGACAGCCAGGCACCAGCCGGATCGGGCAGACGTGACGGCAAGACGTCTGCCGAAATGACGGTATAATCGCGAAACAAACCAAACCACGCCAGCGGACCACTGCGTTCTTGCCCCAGATGCGGAAGGAAATGCTGTCCACATTCATATCCAAAGAGCCCTGCGGCATGAAGCCCATCGCGCTGCGCATCACGCAGAGCATTGAGCAAAGCGTCGACTTCGTCAAAGTTGTGCGCAGTCAATATTTCAACTGGGTCAATATATAGCCGGGCAGGCGACGCACCATGAATGCGAGCATCGTCCAGCAGTACATAAGGCCTATCTGTTGGGATCTTCATGTGAACAACAGAATGCCCAAGGCATTAGTCCTTTAGCCGTTTCGCATGCCAGGCGAGATGTTCGGCCATGAAAGTCGAGATGAAATAATAACTGTGGTCATATCCCGGCTGCATCCGAATTTCGGCAGGCTGGCCAACCGCGGCGCATTGTTCGACAAGCAGGTGCGTCTTGAGTTGGGATTCGAGGAAATTGTCATCAAGGCCTTGGTCAACCAACAGATCCGGCAGCCGCGCACCATCTGCCAACAGTGCAACGCTGTCATAAGCACGCCATTGCGCGCGGTCATCCCCGAGATAGCCGCTCAAAGCCTTTTCACCCCAAGGGCAATTCAACGGCGAAACGATCGGCGAAAATGCCGAGGTCGATTTATACCGGCCGGGATTACGTAAGCTGATTGTGAGTGCACCATGCCCACCCATTGAATGCCCCATAATGGCTTGCCGTTGCATATCTGCCGGGAAATGCGCAGCGATAATATCAGGCAATTCCCGCTCAATATAATCCTGCATGCGGTAATGCGTATCAAAGGGCGATGCGGTGGCGTTAACGTAAAATCCGGCACCCAGCCCAAAGTCATATGCCGCGTCAGCATCATCCGGAACGCCTTCACCACGCGGACTGGTGTCCGGCGCGACGAAAATCAAACCAAGCTCGGAACATGCGCGCCGGAATTCGCCCTTCTCCGTAACATTTGCATGGGTGCAGGTCAGGCCTGACAAAAACCACACCACTGGCAAAATCTGCCCTTCTTCATGCGGCGGAACATAGACGGAAAAGGTCATGTCCGTGCCCGTGGCCGATGAATGATGTTTATAGACACCCTGCACGCCGCCAAAGGCGATGTTTTGTGAGACGGTTTCGAAAGTCATGCGGGCTCCAATGTCGGGATGGGAATAATCTGAGGCAGGTGCTGCCAATAGGTCTGTGCGCGAATAAGATCGCTGGTCGCAACGCTTAACGTCGCGCTGTTTCGCAACGGGTGGCAATTGATAATGTCAGATTGCGCCAACGTAGCATCCAGCACGAAATGGACCGCGCAATCGCGATCATTTATCGCGGCTAATGCCGTGACGGAACCTGGCGTAATACCAAGCAGCCGTTCCATATCTTCAGCTTTGCCAAAACTGATCCGGCCGCAACCGATAGCCGATGGCAACGCCTTTAAATCGACGCGCGCTTCAGCGGGGACAGTGACCAGAAAAAATGCGCCGTTTTTGTCTTTCAAAAACAGGTTCTTGGTATGGGCGCCTGCAATGTCGCGATTAAGCGCATCGCTCTCCGCAACGGTGAAGACAGGCGCGTGTTCGTGCTTTTCATAAGCGATGCCGAGCGCGGCCAAGTCTTTATAAAGCTGCGCTTCGGCATCGTTCATATTGGTAACAATATCAGTCAGTAACGCGGTGCAGAGCGCACAGCTTGTTACCATCGGGGTCACGCAGATAGGCAAGATACATTTTCATGCCATTGCCTTCGCGAATGCCGGGTGCATCTTCAATGGCTTCGCCGCCATTGTCGACGCCAGCCTGATGCCAAGCATCAGCCTGCTCTGGAGTCATTGCAAAGCCGATTGTGCTGCCGTTGCCATGCGTTGCTGGCTGGCCATCAATCGGTGGTGTAACCAAGAACATCGATCCGTTATGTATGTAAATCAACCGTCCCTTGGGATCCTGTATGGCGGGCTTTCCACCCATTGCAGCAAAGATAGCATCGTAGAATTTTTTCGAACGGGCAACATCATTGCTGCCCACCATCATATGACTGTACATTATTACTTCTCCCTACGTTAGAACACCACGACGCTGCGGATGCTTGTCCCCGCATGCATCAATTCGAATGCCTTGTTGATATCCTCAAGCCCCATGACGTGGGTGATCATCGGGTCGATCTCGATCTTGCCAGTCATGTACATGTCGACGAT
>JAIXOE010000025.1 GCA_027486895.1 Sphingomonadales bacterium | reverse complement strand
GAGCACATCGTCGGGGAAAGCGCGCATTTCAAAGACGACAAAGGCGTCGGCAATGGCCTGATTGAGCTGCGAAAGCACCTCGTCCGACGCTTCTTCGGACGATAGCCCCAGCATGTCACACATAACAAGGGTCGGGAATTTGTAAGCGAATTGATGGATGACCTCCATCTGGCCGTCAGCGGCAACCGCGTCCAGCAGCCGATCTGCAATGGCTTGAACGCGCGGCCGCATTTCCGCGACGCGTCGGGCGGTCAGCGCTTGTGTGACCAGTCCGCGGACACGAGTATGGCGCGGCGGATCTTGATAGAGGAATATCTCAGAAAGCCAGCGATAGGAGGCGTGGGACAGAACGTCGAAGTCCGGCCCGTAAAAGAGCTGGATATTCTTGATGAAATCGCCCTGTCCGAAATTCTCACGGTCCATCACAACCGCGCGCAGATCATCGTAACGGGTGGCCACCCAGAAGCCCAAATCACAGAAGTGGACAGGGTCTTGTTCGCGCAGGGCCTTGAACAGAGGGTAAGGATCCAGCTTGAGCTGAGGATCACTTGGATCAAACCGAACCTTACCCTCTGTCATGTTCTGAGCTCTATTTAGAAGTTCACTCCGAGGGTCACGCCAACAGTGCGCGGCGGCGCAACCGAACCAACCCGGACACTGCTGAACAGAGGTGCCGTGATGATGTTGTTGGTCACAACCAGCTTGTCAGCGAGGTTCCGGCCCCAGACATCCACCGACCAGCGCCCGTCCTCCGAGGAATAACGCAAACCAGCGTTCATCAAGGCATAACCCTTTTGCGTCGCATCCGCGTTGTTGAACTCAGTGAAGAAGACGCGGCCCTGCCAGTTTACATCGGCGCGCAGGTTCAGCTTGCCAGACATATTAAGCGGAAGATCATAGTCGCCACCGGCACGGAAGGAAAACTCAGGTGCGTTCGACAGGCGTTTGCCCGCCAAATTCACCTGCGCAAAACCCTGACGGTAATCGCCGCTTGTGAACTTGCGATACTTGGCACTCAGATAGGTTCCGAACACTTCGAGCGTCAGGCCTTGGGCCGGACGGGCCCGCAGTTCCGCCTCCAGTCCATAGTTGCGCGCCGACGCCGCATTAACGGTGGTCACGACGCTGGCTGCGTCCACAAACCCAACCTGAAGATCGCTATAGTCCATGTAGAACCCGGCGAGATTGGCCTGCAGCTTGTTATCAAGCGTGCTGGTCTTCAATCCGATTTCATAGCTCCAGACATATTCCGGATTAATGACGTCGTTGCGCGACCCGATGTTGATCACACCAGATTTGAAGCCGCGCGTGACCGTCGCATAGAGCAGCGTATTGTCGGTCGCCTGATAGTTGAGCGACACGGTCGGCGTGAAGGCGTTCCAGCTCTTCGCCTTGTCAGTCGAAACGGACGACAAGAAATCGAATGAACCTTCGCCCTTGCGCTTTTCATAGCTGAAGCGGCCGCCTGCAGTCAGCTTCAGCTTGTCCGTCAGCGCGTAGCTGCCTTGCGCGTAGAAACCGAGCGCATTGATATTGACCGTGCCCAACTGCTGATAGTTCAGTCCGTCAAAGGCATTGTTGGGCGTGGCTGGCGGCGCCTGACCTGCGAGTTTCAGCAAGACGGCGAGGTTCGTCAACGGCACGCGCACACTGCCGTAAAGCTCCTCGTTGAAGTACATTGCACCAAAGAGCAGATCATATTTATCGCTCTTATAGGATGCGACAAATTCCTGACTGAAGGTCTTGCTGTCTTCATCGTAATTGTTCTGCCCGAACATATTGGCGTTCGAGGCATCAAGATCGTCGCGGTTGAAACGGACGAATTTGCGATATGACGTGATGGATTTCACGTCCCAGTCGCCGGGGGTCCAGTCAATCGTTCCGGTAAAGCTATAGCCATGCCGGCGATTGAGCGGCTCCTGATCCGAATAAATGTCCCGCAGATTGGGCTCTTTGCCTGCAGCGGCTGCGACCGTGAACAACGACTGGCCGCCGACAAGCGATCCGAGGAAATTCTCGGGAGAGACCGTTGGGCCGAAATAATGGAAGGCGTAGTTGCGGTCATCTTCGTGAAAATATTCACCTGACAGCAGGATTTCGACATCGTCGCTTGGCTTTGCCAACAGAGTGCCACGGAACGCATAAGCGTCACGGTTATCGATGTCCTTGCCGGTGAACTGGTTGATCCCATAGCCGTCGCGGCGATCATATTTGCCAGCGACACGGACCATCAACTTATCACCGGAAATTGGGCCGCCGACCGCGCCTTCCAATGCGACAGCGTTGTAATTGCCGTAAGTGCCGCGGGCATAGCCTTCCAGCTCCGCGGTTGGACGCTTGGTGATCAAGTTGATCGCGCCAGCGGTGGCGCTACGACCATAAAGTGTGCCCTGCGGTCCCCGCAGCACTTCGACGCGCTCCAGATCATAAAAGCCGGATAGCTGGGCTGCAGGACGAGCGACCTGCGCCCCATCCTGCAGGAAGGCAACGCCGCCATCGGCGCCGAGATCGATGCTCGTCATCCCGATCCCGCGGATAAAGATCCGGTTGACGCCGAACTGGTCGCCTACCGACAAATTGGGAATAGCGGAGGAAAGTGATGCGACATCCTTGATGCCGCCAGCGCCCAGCGCCTCTTCTGACACAGCAGAGATCGACGCCGCGACCTTGGACAAGGATTCAGCACTGCGGGTGGCTGTCACCACAATGTCGGCGAGCCCGTCATTCTCGGGCTGCGCCTGCGCCAATGCCGGCGACGCGGTCATCGCAGTGCCCGCCGCCAGCAGAGCAAGAAGCCCCGATTTCCGATGGTTGATGAGGGTTGACGACAGAATATCGGCCGAAACGCCTAAATGCTTTCCCATAGCTTCTCCCCTATGCACAACTGAGTGCCATTTTTATCTACTGGTGCGTAGATAACTGTTAAGCTAAGTAGATTGCAAGAGATATTGATGTTTCCAGGGAGTATGGGGTTGGACGCGCTGAAACGAGACGACGGTAAATCGTCGGCAAATGTGCTGGACGTGCTGTCCGCTGACCCTGCTAAATTGCGGGCTTCGCTTGAAGAGGCGGATGCCTCCACCCTGATGCTGGTGCTTGTTCAAATCACGGGAGACCGGTCGCTGCTGGCGCGTGCGCAGCCACATATTAGCGGCCCAATGAATTACCACGAAAAGATGCCGGAAGAATTGCGCTCTGAAATTCGTACGCGCCTTGCCGATGCGCTGCTCGACCATGCGCGCTCCGGCAAGGCTCTGCCACCCATTCCCGACGGAGAAGACCTGCGGGAGATGTTGAGCATCGCGGTCGGTGAAGACGTCAGCGCTGATTATGTTTCAATGATGCGGGAAGATCTGGAGGCGATCCAGCCCGATCCTCGTGGCCTGAATTGGCGGCATGAACCCGCACCTGAAAAACTGGCAGCGTTTCCGGTCGTCATCATCGGGGCGGGCATGTCGGGCGTTTGTGCCGGCATCCGACTTAAGGAAGCAGGCATTCCCTTCACCATCATTGAGAAGAACTCAGCGGTCGGTGGCAGTTGGTATGAAAATTTCTATCCCGGCTGTGGCGTGGACACACCCAACCATTTCTATTCTTATTCCTTTTTCCTGAACCATGATTGGTCGCACTTTTTTGCCAAGCGCGACGAGCTGTGGAGCTATTTCGAAGATGCGACGGATCGATATGCCATCCGCGACCATATTCAGTTCGAAACCGAAGTCGTTTCAGCCGAGTATGATGATGCGTCTGCAACATGGACGGTAACCACGCGCACCAGTGATGGCCGCACCGAACAGTTGTCGGCGAAAGCCGTAATTTCAGCGGTTGGTGTTCTCAATCGGCCGAAATTGCCGGACATTCCGAGCCGAGACACCTTTGTAGGCGTCGCACTGCACACGGCCCAATGGGATGCGAGCCTCGACCTGAGTGGCAAGAAGGTCGTCATGATTGGCACGGGCGCTTCCGGCCAGCAGGTCGGGCCGACAATAGCCCCGGACGTTGCCCAATTGACCATCCTGCAGCGATCTCCGCACTGGGTCGTGCCCAATCCCAACTACTTCGCCGAAGTGTCGGACGGGATGAAATGGGCGCTGGCGCATATTCCCTCTTTCGCGCGCTGGTATCGCTTCCAGCTTTTCTGGGCCTTTGCCGATGGCCTTCATGCCTCGCTGCAGGTTGACCCGACGTGGGACGACGGTGGCAAATCAATCAGCCAAATCAATGCCCGCCACCGCCTGTATATGGAGCGCTATCTGCGCGCCAAGCTGGGCGAAGACTCGCCGCTCATTGAAAAGGTAACGCCGTCCTATCCGCCTTATGGGAAGCGCATTCTGATCGACAATAACTGGTTCGACATGCTCCAGCGGCCCAATGTCGAACTGGTCACAGACCAGATCGCGCAGATCGTGCCTGAAGGGGTTGTGATGGCCGATGGCCGCACGATTGAGGCAGACGTACTCATCTACGCAACTGGCTTCCAGGCCAGCAAGATGCTCGCGCCGATGAAGATCACGGGAAAGCAAGGCCGCGACCTGCACGAGTTCTGGGGGCCAGACGATGCCACAGCCTATCTCGGAACGATGGTTCCGGAGTTTCCAAACTTTTTCATTCTTATGGGTCCGAACACAGGTCTGGCGCATGGCGGCAACGTCATCTTCATCACCGAATGTCAGGTCCGTCTGATCCTTGCTTGCCTGCAGGAAATCCTCGAGGGCGACGCCAAGGCCATCGACGTCCGGCGCGAGGCACATGACGACTATGTCGCCGAGGTCGATGCCCTCCACGCCAACATGGTCTGGACGCACAAGGGCCTCACCAACTGG
>JAIXOE010000020.1 GCA_027486895.1 Sphingomonadales bacterium | reverse complement strand
TGGGAGAAAGATGCCCTGACTGAAAGCTGGCGCGAGGCTGGCCATGAAGCCGAATTGCAAGCCTGCGGCGAGATCATCGCCGACTACCGCTAGGCATAAAAAAGGCCGCCCGAAGGGGGCGACCTTAATTACGCATTGAGCGTGGCTTAAATCTTGTCGCCGAAAACACCCTTCAGCTTTCCTTTAAGATTTTGGCCTTCGCCCTTGCGTTCCTGTGCGATGCCTTCGCCTTCTAGGCGCTGGTTATCTGAAGCTTTGCCGGCAGCCTGTTTGACGTTGCCTGCGATTTCATTGCCCAGGCCTTTGGCCTTGTCTGTCAATTCGCCCATAAAGCAATCCTTTCTGCGTAATCTGGCCTCGCGGGAAATGCGGGCCAGTACGTCAGTAGAAACCAGCAAGAGCGTTTTGGTTCCGGTGGCCGCGCCCGTTAAGCGGTCGCCAGCAACGCTTCAGCGAATGCGGTCCCATTGTCGGGCGCAAAACGCAGGAAGAGCGACGGTTCGATCAGTTCCAACTCCATCAAGCGAAAAATACCGTCGCCATCGCGCAATATATCCACGCGCGCATAAGCAAGCGTACCTGTTCCGGTAATCTTTGCGGTGGCTATAAAGGCGCGCTGTGCCAGATCCTTTGCGGCCTCTGGTGGCGTCACTGCGGCTTCATAACCGCCATATTGTTCCTGCACGCGAAAGTCGCCTGCGGCTGGACGCTTGATGATGGCGTGGCTGAACCCGCCGCCAAAGTAGAAGAGCGAATATTCGCCTTCCTCAGCGATGGTTGGCAAATAGGGCTGAATCATCATGCGATGCCCGGCGACAGAATCCGGGATGCCTTCGCCAAGCGTCAGACGAAAGGTGCCGTCAGCACCGCCCGAAATAGGCGGTTTGATAACAAGTGTGTCGACGCCGAAGGCGGCGCGGGCACGGTCGAGCGCAGCGTCATCAAGCGCGTCGCTCACCAGCGTAGGAACCGATGGAATGCCAGCAGCGTCCAGTTCTGCCAGATAGGCTTTGTCGCTGTTCCACCGCAAAATGCTGACGGGATTGGAGACGCGAACGCCCTCTGCTTCCAACCGGTCCAGCAGTGCAAACCAGCGTGGGCAGTCGCGCGGATATCCCCATGCCAACAATGGCGTGACCAGATCATAGCCGCTTAAGTCGTCAGCCTTGGTCCAATCAATAAACGTCGCCTGATCGCCCAGCAGCCGCGCATAGTCGGCTTTTATGTGCGACCAGTTTTCTTCATATTCGGGCACGGGTGCAAGGATCGCGATCTTGGGCATGTTCACTCGCCGGCCATCTTCAATATCTCTTTCCACTCGGTTGCGCGAACCGGGGCGACGGAAAGACGCGACTGCCGAAGCATTTCCATCTCGGCAAGATTGGGGTTCGCCTTAATAGCTTTTAACGTCACGGATTGCGCAAGCTTACGCACTGGCTTGACCTTAACCGCAACAAAGCGGGCCTTCTCATCGGTGGGGTCGATAAAGTGCTCATGGCTGATCGTGATGATAGCGACGACCTCAAGGCCGATATTGCTGTGGTAGAAGAACGCTTCGTCGCCCACTTTCATCGTTCGCAGGTTGATTGCAGCGCTGTGATTGCGCACACCGTCCCAAGTGCCTTCGCCTTCTGCCACCAAATCATCATAACTATAAACGTCGGGCTCGGACTTCATAAGCCAAAATTGTTTTGCCACTTGCTGCTCCTTTTCGCTGGCAAGCCTTTAAGGCAGGCAGTAATGCGCTGTCCATGACACATATGCCCGTTATTTCATTGAGCAGCGGCGATGCCGACGCGCTCGGCCAGCAGCTTGGCAATTCATTCCAAACCTATGGCTTTGCAACCGTTGTGGATCATGGACTTAATCCGGATCTGGTCGCCAAAGCGTGGGCACTGACGAAGCAGTTGTTCGAACAATCCGAGTCGAAAAAGATGAAAGGGTTCGATACCGCGCTTGCAGGCCAGCGTGGCTATACGCCGTTCAAAACGGAAATTGCCAAGGGCGCAGACTTTCATGATCTGAAAGAATTCTGGCATGTCGGGCGCGATGTCGCGCCGGATAGCCCTTTGGCAGGATCGATGTTGCCGAACGTTTGGCCGGATGTTCCAGAGTTCAAAGAGACGTTCCAGTTGCTCTTTGCTGAAATGGACAAGGTCGGTGCGCGGATATTGTCTTCGATCGCGCGCTATCTCGATTTGCCCGCCAGCTGGTTCGATCCGGCGATTGAGGATGGCAATTCGATTTTGCGGTTGCTGCACTACCCGCCAATCGCTGGTGATGCCGAAGGCTGCATCCGCGCTGGCGCGCATGAGGACATCAATCTGATAACGCTCTTGCTGGGTGCCGAGGAAGCAGGGTTGCAGATATTGCGTCCGGACGGCAGCTGGATGGATGTTTCTCCGCCGCAAGGGGGCCTCGCGGTCAACGTGGGTGATATGTTGCAGCGGCTAACAAACAATGTTTTGCCTTCCACGACGCACCGCGTGGTCAACCCGACAGGTGAGCGTTCACGCTTTAGCCGCTACTCGATGCCATTCTTCCTGCATCTGCGATCGGACTTCCCGATCGCAACGCTGCCGCAATGTGTGAGTGCGGAGAATCCGAACCGTTATCCCGAACCGATCCTCGCAGATGATTATCTGCGCGAACGGTTGATCGAGATTGGTTTGCTTAAGGCGTAAGAGCGGCGCTCTGGTCGAGTGCTGGTGGTTTGCGCCGGACGACCAGATTGACCACTTCCATAAATGTGGCCCGTGCACCGAGCCACATCATGGCGACATAAAAACAACCACCGCTCGCTGCCAGCAGCGCCAGATGCAGCAGTGGCGGCATGTCGGGCCACAAATGCATGAGCATCAGATGGTCAATCGACCACACCAATGCCGCCATGACGGCTGCTGCTGCGAATCCTGGCAATATGGATTCGGCCAGCCCGCGCAAAGTGAACCCAATGTGCGGACGTGCTTGATAGATTGTGAAGGCCAGCAAGACTGGGAACGCTACCAACCAACCCCAAGCCAGTCCTTCTGCGCCGAATTGCACCGCGAACAGATAAACAGACGGCATGAGAACCGCGCCGAAGATTGAATTGCGTAATACGATGTTGGGAAGGCCAAGCGCATTAAGCGCTGGTGCAAAGAGTATGTGCAAGGTCATCACGGGCATGGCCAGCGCCAATATAGCGACCAACGGGGCTGCGTCGCTCCATTTAGGTCCCATGACGACGTCAACGAGCGGCTGCGCCGTTACCGCCATACCCAGATAGAGCGGGCAGGATATGAGCATGATGAGCCGGACAGCTTTCAGGAACCCCGATGCAAGGGCCGCCCGATCATTTTGAAGCCGTGCATAAGCAGGGAAGGCTACCTCATTTAGAGGCGGCACAAACTTCGCGGCAAATATCTGCGTGAGAAATAGCGCTTCTGCATATAGACCGAGATCATGATTATCGAACGCACGGCCGGCAATGAATATGTCGCCTTGGCTTTGGATGATCCAAAACCCGTGCGCGATCAGCATTGCGGTGCCGAAACTGAAAATGCCGCCAGCGCCTGTAAAGTTGAAGCTTGGTCTTACCCAGAACCGGGTGGCGATCATGAGAGCGACTGCGCGCGTCCAAAATATAGCGATCGGCGCAAACACCAATGTCCAGACGCCGTAATTGCCATAGGCCATACCAAGCGCAACAGCTGCGCCGACAAAGGCGGAGGTGAGGTTAACGATCGCGGGCTTTTTAAAGTCGAGGTTCCGGGTGAGCATTGCCTCGGGCAGAATCAGAAAAGGCGTTGAAAGGTAGATGAGCGATTGCCAACGCAACATCTCGCTGATGACCGGCTCGCCGTAATAAGTGGCCGCCAGCGGGGCGACGACAAAGAATTGGATTGCAGCCAATCCGGCATTCAACAGAATCAGCATACCAAAAGCCTGCCGAATACGAATGGGCTCAACCTTGTCTGACTGAATCAATGCCGATACGAAGCCATAGCCATTCAGGAAGTTCAGGAAGACCAAGACGACAGACGTCATGGCAAATAGCCCATAGTCGCTTGGCTCAAGGATCCGGATAACAGCCAGAGTCGAGCCCCAGCTGATAAGCTGTGACAAAATCTGTGTACCCGAACGCCAGAAAACTGCGGATTTCACGCGGGTCTGGAACTCTTCAGTGGCAACGTCGTTATTAAGGGCAGTCAAATCCATGCCCGGCATATACGGCGAAAACCTTACAAAACCTTGGCATGGCGCAGGGACTGCATTTTTTTTGTAATATTATTGCAAATGTTGGTTGACCGAATCTGGAAGTGTGATTAGAGGCCCTCTCACCGGACGGGAAGCGAGCGTTTCTGCGGTTTGGTCGCCGACAATTAGGTCACCTGCTCCTCTGGTAGTGATATCAGGGAACAATAGGTGTCCGTTTTTTTGTCGGTGGTAACTGGGTAAAACTGGTTCGGCTCTTTGACATTGTGATATTTAGATGAAGGGACATGTGGGCGACGGCGCCAGGTCCGGGGGTTTTTAGGCC
>JAIXOE010000044.1 GCA_027486895.1 Sphingomonadales bacterium | reverse complement strand
TCGCGCAATGCCATGTGGTCGTCATAGGCCGCGACGGTGCGGTGCGCGGCCACTTCAAACGCCACATTGTCTCCTGCTGGCGCGTAAATATGGCAGCTATAGCCAAGCTGCGCTGCGGCGCTGGCAAGCATCCGGCCCAACTGGCCGCCACCCAATATGCCAATGATCGAACCAGGGGGCAACGCAGTCATCGGCTTGCTCTCACTCCGGTGTTTCGGCGACTGAAGCGGTTTGGGCGGCACGCCATGCATCCAGCCGCGCCGCAAGGCCTGCGTCATTATTTGCCAGCATCGCGGCTGCGAGCAGGGCCGCGTTCGTTGCGCCTGCCTTACCGATCGCGAGCGTCCCCACCGGAATGCCCGCAGGCATCTGCACGATCGACAAAAGGCTATCCATGCCATCAAGCGCCTTGGATTGCACCGGCACGCCCAGCACCGGAAGTCGCGTCATCGACGCCGCCATGCCCGGCAGATGCGCTGCACCACCTGCACCAGCAATAATGCATTGCAGGCCCCTGCCTGCCGCACCTTTTGCATATTCATACAGACGTTCGGGCGTACGGTGCGCGGACACCACTTTGCATTCATGGGGAATTTCAAGCGCGGTCAGCGTTGCTGACGCTTCACGCATCGTCTCCCAATCCGAACGGCTACCCATGATGATGCCAATTAGCGGCGCTGCTGTGGTCACCTGTCAATCCCCCGACACTTGCGATGTCATGGGCCTTAGCGTCCGGATGGCCTCGGTGCAATCCCACCAACGACGGGTGGAGCGCCAAGACAGTCTACAGAAAATTAACTGTAAATTCTTGCTTTCGTTACGGAATTTGATTTGAGAGCATCGCTGGGCAGGCTAATCGCTTTTCGATGACCAGTACAGTTTCGTTGCCGTGAGCGCTAGCCCGACGCATCCCTTACCTATTGATAGAAGCCTGGCGAATTCTTCGCTTGAGCAGGAAAACCGTCTTTTAAAGGCCCGCGTCGCAGAACTGGAGCGGCTGGTTATTTGCGACACGCTTACACCCGTATCTAACCGGCGGCATTTTATGGATGAGCTGAGCAGATGGTGTTGGCGCGCCCATCGCTATGGCGGCGAATATGGTCTGTTGTTTATCGACGTTGATAATCTCAAATCGGTAAATGACAAAGACGGGCATCAGGCAGGCGACATCGTGCTGGTGGCCATTGCCAAGGCATTGCTTGCCTCCGTGAGGCGTTAAGATTTGGTCGCACGCGTCGGTGGCGACGAGTTCGCGATCCTGCTGGATAGCATTCCCGCCAGCGAGCTGCCCGGCAAGGCAGCGCGCATCACGCAGGATATCGGTCGGCTTAGAATCCCTTATGCGGGTGGATGCCTGATCCCCAGTATCTCCACCGGCTGGACAGCGGTTGAAGGCGGCGTAAAGTCCACCGAACTTCTGCTTCGCGCTGACCGCTCAATGTATAATGCCAAGCAGTCCAAGAAGATTAGACCGCTGATTTGACCAAAAGCGCTGGAGCAATTAACGCTCTGACAGATAATGATATGCGCCGTTCAGATTGTCGTCGAGTTCATAAACGATCGGTTGGCCCGTCGGGATTTCGAGGCCATTGATATCCGCGTCCGAAATGCCTGAAAGATGCTTCACCAGCGCGCGCAGGCTATTGCCATGCGCAGAGATGAGAACGGTTTTACCAGCCTTCAGCTCAGGGACAATCGCGCTTTCCCAATAAGGTAAAACGCGCAAAATCGTGTCCTTCAGGCTTTCTGACGCAGGAATTTTGATACCGGCATAGCGCGGATCGGAAGACAGATCATAAGGCGATCCAGCCTCCAATGGCGGCGGCGGAATGTCGAAGCTGCGGCGCCAGATTTTTACCTGATCGTCGCCATGCTTCGCTGCTGTCTCTGCCTTATCGAGGCCCGTCAGACCGCCATAATGCCGCTCGTTCAATTGCCAGTTCTTGGTCACTGGCACCCAAAGCCGCCCCATCGCCTCAAGCGCCAGGTTGAGCGTCTTGATCGCCCGCGTCTGCACGCTGGTAAAGGCAACATCAGGGGCAATGCCCTTGGCCTTCATCAGCTCACCAGCGGCCCATGCTTCAGCTGCGCCCTTTTCCGTCACATCAACATCCCACCATCCGGTGAACCGGTTTTCTAGGTTCCATTGGGATTGTCCGTGGCGAATGAGGATAAGCTTTGGCATGGGAGTTCCTTCGTTGTTTGCCCGCGCCCTAACGCAAGTTGGTCAAATCGCCAAGGTCATGAAACGGCTAAACGGGTCTTCAACATAATCACCGAAGGGTGGGCAATATGCGAAGCCATGCGCTTTATACAGAGCAAGCGCGGGGATGAAGTCCTTGGTAGAGCCAGTCTCAAGACTCAGACGATGATATCCCCGGCTGCGCGCCTCCGATATGATATGTGTCAGCATCTTGGCACCGACGCCTTTGCGCAAATGGTCCGCATGCGTGCGCATCGACTTGATCTCGCCATGTTCAGACGTTAGTTCTTTCAACGCGCCGCATCCCGCGAGCGCCTCCCCGTCCCAGATCGACCAGAAGGTCACATCCGGCGCATTCAGCCCATCAAAATCGAGGAAATGACAGCTTTCCGGTGGCGAGCTTGCCAGCATTCCGGCAAAATGCGTTTCGAGAAGTGCCCGGATTTCGGGGCCTGTCAGGTCGTCTTCTTTGATGTGCATTGAGACTGCTTACACCATCTCCGCCAGCGTCGCGAGGCATTCGCGGGCCAGCAAACGGCAACGTTCGGGCGACCATCCCTGATAGGGATCATTGCCGTGGACGGTGTCTTTGTAAGGCATTTCAAGCGTCATTGAGACGCAGCCATGCGACGGGCCAAAACGCTCTGCGAGGTGGTTTGTCGACATGGTCAGGTTGGCTTTGCCCGGTCCTGCCTTGGTATAACCCAGCTTGGTCTGGAAATCGGGCGTGCGCGCGGCAAGGCGGTTGATGAAGTTGGTGTATCGATCGCCTTGCCCATCGGTCCATGACGGAATGCCTTCGAACCCAGCCATGAATGCAGCAGGAATAGCCTCGTCCCCATGGACATCCATCGCCCAGTGCACACCGGTTTCATCCATAGCGTTGCGGATCCCCAGCACTTCAGGGCTGCGCTCGGCAGAAGGCTCGGCCCATTCGCGGTTCAGGTTTACGCCCGCAAAGTTGGTGCGCAAATGTCCGCGGCAGCTTCCGTCGGGATTGCAGTTGGGCACGATATGCAGCCGGCATTTTTCAAGCAAAACGCGCGTGTGCGGATCGCTAAGGTCAGTGAGCATATCCAGCGCACCTTCCATCCAATATTCGGCTTGCGTTTCGCCGGGATGCTGGCGCGCATATAGCCAAACCTGAGTCTCGCCACTCCCCATCGACAGGCAATCGATTGGCTGTCCTTCAAGGCTATGCCCCAAGCAACGGTAAGTCACGCCTTCGCTCGTCGCGGCATCGGCAATCAGATCATGGTGACGTTCCATGCTGTAGGGTGCGAAATAGGCGAACCACACAATATCGCTGGCGGAGGTATAGCGAATCGTCAGGGTGCCGCCGTCCTCGGCTTTGTCATAGCTGGTATCGGCCCGGCCCCAGTAGTCGCGGTCTTCGGAAACGCAGGCGCGATAGTCCGGCCAACCGCCCGGATAAGCGCTGCCTTCCAGACCCGTAATGCGCAGTTCCAGTTCCTCACCGGCAGCGCACGCAACGCGGAAGTGGAACCATTGCGCAAACTCCGAATCCTTGTCTTTGCGAATGCCAAGCTTGGCGCTGTTGCCTTCGATGGTGTGAACGATGATGTTACCGCTGTCGAATGCAGCATTGATATCGGTGATCGGCATTTTGTCTTCCCGCAGCTTTCTGACAATAATGATTGGTCTTATGGAACGCGGATAGTCTCGCCAGACACGCCGGGGAAGTCCTTAAACAAGGCCTCGGCCAATTTCGATGCCGCAATTCCGGGCTGTGCGGCGGGGGAGCCAGCTTTGGCGGATTGCACCGCTGTCCCTTCCCATATCACCAACTTGTCGCTGCGTCTGACAATGCGAACCGCCAATGTCGTCTGCAATTGTGTTGCCGAACCGCCACCAAGATTGATGCCAAGGCCCAGGCCAACGCCCGACCCATAACTGCCCGTAGACCCACCTACACCAACCGACACTGGCGAACGGCGGTCCGGACGGATGGTTGTCGCGCCAAAGCGTATCTCGGCAACAACATCGTTGCCGCCAGCTTGATTACGATATCCAACACGCTGCATTTCTCGGGCAACCGCGGCAAGATAAGGCGAGGCCGATAGCAAGCGATCCGACGCCGATTCGCCGGCAACCTCAACCACAAAACTGCCATTGCCATAGGGCACGCCTTCGGCCGCGCGGTTAAAGCGGGTAACCTCAACAGGGCCAGTGGGAACAACACAAGCCGTCAGCAGTGAAAGGGCGAGAAGTGGCAATATTCGGGCGGTTTTCATCATGGTCCTATCCTTAGGCGCGTCATATATCATGGCAAGCTATGTATGGAGGCTGAATCGGATAAAACAGCCGAACGCGCTTGACTTTCCGCTGCCCCACCCATAGGAGCGCGCCTTCAATTCAAGCTTCATGCATCAAAAAGACGGGTAAATCCGATGAAAGTCGTTAATTCTCTCAAGTCACTCAAAGGCCGCCATCGCGATAACCGCGTGATTCGTCGTCGTGGTCGGACTTATGTCATCAACAAGACCCAGCCACGCTTCAAAGCGCGCCAGGGCTAATTTGGCCGCTGCCTGCGCAATGCGGGCAGATGGTTTTATCAAAAGACCGCTCCGAATCTGATTCGCGGGCGGTTTTTTTGCGTCTTCGCTTGAGGAATTGCCGATGACTAAGCTTACCACTGTCGTATTTGATGTCGGCAAAGTGCTGTTCGAATGGGATTTGCGGCATCTTTTCGCCAAGCTGATCGCCGACCAGACCGAACTCGATTGGTTCCTCGCGAATGTGGTGACACCCGAATGGCACTTCCAGCATGACGCGGGCCGTCCGTTGGCCGAGATGACCGCTGAACGGATCGCGCTTTATCCAAAATACCAGAACGAGATCGACGCCTATCGGACGCGTTTTAATGAGACGATTCCAGGCCCTGTCGCAGGCTCGCTGGCAATTGTGCACGAACTGGCAGAGCGCGCCGTACCGCTTTTTGCCATTACCAATTTTGGCGCGGAGTTTTGGGAGATGTTCCGCCCGACCCAGCCAATATTTGACCATTTCGGTGATATTGTCGTGTCGGGCGTCGAAAAGTTGGTGAAGCCAGACCCCGCAATCTATGCGCTGGCGCTGCGGCGCTTTGGGCTTGCAGCAGGCGAAGCGATATTCATTGATGACAATCACGATAATGTCGTGAGCGCGCGCGCCAATGGCTTTGTCGCCCATCATTTTACCGATGCAGAGTCACTCCGTCGCGATTTGGTCTTTCTCGATTTACTGGTTTGATTTTTTTGCACGCAGAGGCGCGGCGGACGCAGAGAATATATGATTTCCTCCGCGCGCTCTGCGCCTCTGCGTCAACCAAAAAACATCAGCGCAAGCCCTTCCATTCAGCGCCCGTCTGTGCTTAAGCGACCGGCGAAACTCTCTATTGTCGAGGACGGAATCTCCCATGAACATCCATGAATATCAGGCCAAAGAACTGCTCGCTAAATTCGGTGTGGCTTGCCCCGCTGGTATCGCAGCGCTCAGCGTTGAAGAAGCGGTTGCCGCTGCGAAGCAATTGCCTGGCCCTCTTTATGTCGTGAAGTCACAAATCCACGCTGGTGGACGCGGCAAGGGCAAGTTCAAGGAATTGGGTCCGGATGCAAAGGGCGGTGTTCGCTTGGCCTTTAACCTCGACGAAGTTGAATCGCATGCCAGGGAAATGCTGGGTAACACGCTGGTGACCATCCAGACCGGCCCAGAAGGCAAGCAAGTCAACCGTCTGTACATCACCGATGGCGCCGACATTAAGCAGGAATTCTACCTCGCATTGTTAGTTGATCGCGCGACCAGCCGGATTGCTATTGTTGCCTCGACCGAAGGCGGCATGAACATCGAAGACGTAGCGCATGACAGCCCTGAAAAGATCCACACGATTGTCGTTGATCCAGCAACTGGACTTCAGCCGCACCATGGCCGCAGCGTAGCAAAGGCGCTTGGCCTGTCCGGTGATTTGGCCAAGCAAGCACAGACCGTGCTTACGGGTCTCTATGCCGCGTTCTTGGGCACCGATGCCGAACAGATTGAAATCAATCCGCTCGCTGTGTGCGAAGGCAAGAATGGCGACGAGTTGCTGGTGCTTGATGCCAAGGTTGCGTTCGATGGCAACGCGATGTTCCGCCACAAGGATCTCGCCGAGTTGCGCGACCTGACCGAAGAAGATCCTGCCGAAGTTGAAGCATCCGAATATGATCTCGCTTACATCAAGCTTGATGGCAACATCGGTTGCATGGTCAACGGCGCTGGCCTTGCGATGGCAACGATGGACATCATCAAACTGAATGGCGAATTTCCAGCCAACTTCCTCGACGTAGGTGGCGGCGCATCGAAGGAAAAGGTGACCGCAGCGTTCAAGATCATCCTGAAGGACCCTGCCGTAAAGGGCATCTTGGTCAACATCTTCGGCGGGATCATGAAGTGCGACATCATCGCCGACGGTATCGTTGCCGCTGCAAAGGAAGTGAACTTGTCGGTGCCGCTGGTTGTCCGCCTCGAAGGCACCAATGTGCAGCAGGGCAAGGACATCTTGGCGAACAGCGGCCTGCCAATCGTGTCGGCAAACGACCTTGGCGATGCCGCAGAAAAGATCGTCGCGGAAGTACGCAAGGCGGCTTGAGTTTTTTGCTTGTCACCCTGAACGTGTTTCAGGGTCTTAATCGAGGCAAGAGCCGCCTCTAGGGTAAGGTGCTGAAAATAGTTCAGCATGACGGGTCCATCAACCGCTTGACGTTCACGTTAACGTCAAGCATAGGCGCACCAGTTTAGGCGGGCATTCACTCGCCGATTGAGTCGGTATGGAAGGATGAGCACATGAAGATCATCGTCCCCGTTAAGCGGGTCATCGATTATAACGTAAAGCCGCGTGTTAAGCCGGATGGCAGCGGTGTTGATTTGGCAAACGTCAAAATGAGCATGAACCCGTTTGACGAAATCGCAGTCGAAGAAGCACTGCGTTTGCGTGAAAAGGGCGTTGCGACCGAAGTTATCGCCGTTTCCATTGGGCCAGATAAGGCACAGGAAACGTTGCGGACGGCGCTTGCTATGGGCGCGGATCGCGCCATCCTCGTGGTTGCTGAAGATGTCGAGCCTTTGGCCGTTGCCAAGATCCTCGCGAAGATCATGGACGAAGAACAGCCCGGCCTTGTCATTCTTGGCAAGCAAGCCATTGACGATGACTCCAACCAGACTGGCCAAATGCTTGCTGCATTGACGGGCCGTCCGCAGGGCACCTTTGCCAACACCGTAAACGTATCTGGCGACGAAGTGCATGTGGCACGCGAAGTCGACGGCGGTTTGCAAACTGTGTCGCTGAAGATGCCAGCCATCATCACGACTGACCTGCGCTTGAACGAACCACGTTATGCGTCGCTGCCCAACATCATGAAGGCAAAGTCGAAGCCACTCGCGCAGAAAACACCTGCCGATTATGGCGTTGATGTCAGCCCGCGCCTCAAGACGCTGAAGGTTGTCGAACCTCCTGTGCGCAGCGCCGGTATCAAGGTTGCCGACGTCGATGCGTTGGTTGCAAAGCTCAAGGAAATGGGAGTGGCCGCATGAAGACCCTCGTTTATGCAGAACATGACAATGCATCGCTGAAGGATGCTACCCTTGCCGTCGTCACCGCTGCATCGCAGATCGGCGAAGTGCATATTCTCGTCGCTGGCTCAGGCTGCGGCGCAGTTGCTGAGCAAGCTTCCAAAATCGCTGGCGTGACCACTGTCCATGTTGCCGATGACGCAGCTTATGCGCAGCAGTTGGCTGAAAATGTTGCACCTTTGGTGGCATCGTTGATGGCAACGCATGACGCGTTTTTGGCGCCTGCCACATCGAACGGCAAAAACATAGCACCGCGCGTTGCGGCGTTGCTTGATGTCATGCAAATCTCGGACATATTGTCGGTTGAAAGCGCAGACACGTTCACGCGTCCAATCTACGCCGGTAACGCGATTGCAACTGTCCAGTCTTCGGATGCCAAGAAGGTTATCACCGTTCGCGGTACAGCCTTTGCCAAAGCAGAAGAAACCGGCGGTTCGGCCACCATCGAAGCTGTCTCGGGCAGCGGCGATGCAGGTACGTCGACGTTCATCTCGGCAGAGATTGCCAAGCAGGAACGCCCTGAGCTCACCTCGGCCAAGATCATCGTATCCGGCGGCCGTGCGCTGAAGGATTCCGAAACCTTTTCCGCAACCATCTTGCCACTCGCGGACAAGCTTGGTGCAGGCGTCGGCGCAAGCCGCGCCGCGGTTGACGCAGGCTATGTCCCCAATGACTATCAGGTTGGCCAGACCGGCAAGATCGTCGCACCTGAAGTCTACATCGCGGTCGGTATCTCTGGCGCGATCCAGCATCTTGCTGGCATGAAGGACTCCAAGGTCATCATCGCCATCAACAAGGATGAAGATGCACCCATCTTCCAGGTTGCCGATATTGGTTTGGTCGGTGACCTGTTTACCGTTGTGCCGGAATTGGTATCGAAGCTGTAAGCGCATTTAAATTTGAGCTTGAAGAGGGCCGGTCAGAAATGGCCGCCCTTTTCTTTTGAGCAGCAGAAACGCCGCCTCAAAATCCGCTCAAAAAGCTCGCCAGATTTTCGCCCAGATTATCGACCGCATATCCGCCCTCGGTCAGGACCACTGTCGGCAATCCCATGGCAGCAATGTCTTGGGCCAGCATGGCATAATCCGGTGTCCGCAGCGCGAAATTTGCGATTGGGTCGCCTTCAAAGGTGTCTGCTCCGAAGCTGACAATCAGCAAGCCGGGGTCAAACCGGACGATGGCATCCAGCGCAGTTGCTTGGGCGGCGCGAAAGGTGGTGAGCGTTGTTCCTTGCGGTAATGGTAGATTAAGCGTTGTCCCTGCACCCTCGCCTTCCCCGACTTCATCGGCATGGCCCCAGTAAAACGGAAAGTCCGTCGCTGGATTGGCATGCACCGACGCGTAAAACACATCGCCCCGATCCCAGAAAATGTCCTGCGTGCCGTTGCCGTGGTGATAATCAATGTCGAGTATGGCGACGCGTTCGATGCCGGCATCGCGCGCCGCTTGCGCTGCTACTGCCGCCTGATTGATGAAGCAATAGCCGCCAAGATAGTCGGCACCTGCATGGTGCCCGGGAGGGCGGCAGAGACCAACCGCCACTTGGTCTCCCGCCAGCACCGCATCAAGCGCGGACAAGGCAGACTGCGTGCTCCAATAGGCCGAGGTCCAGCTGTCAGCGGTAAGCGGCGTTGAACTGTCCATGCTATAACGACCAGCCAATGCGTCAATGCGCGTCAAGTCCAGGGCGCGTCGCCGCACCACTGGCCAGATATATCCCATCACGTCGCCCGGCCGTCCAGCAGCAAGCCAACGGGCATGCGCAGTCTTCAGATATTCGATGTAACCTGCGTCATGAACTGCCAATATCGGCGCTTCGCCATGATCGGTAGGCCGCTCCGTAGTGGAGACCCCGGCGCACAGTGCCTGCGCGCGGGCAGGTGTTTCCGCGTAAGGAACGAATGCGCCATTGTGCAGCTCCTGCGCTGGTGCGTGGTCTAACTGGCGGGGATCAAAAAACAGGTGCATATTCCGGGAAATTCCACATTACATATTGGCACCGCATAGCCCGTCAAAATGCACATTGCGAGAGCTTGCGCGACTCCTGCAAATGCCCGATGGTCGCACCCATGACCACCGTCGAAATTTCTGCAAATCTCCATTATCAGTTGCCCAAATCGGCAGACGTTCTGCTTGCGGTTGAGGCTATTCCCATGGCTGACCAGCGGTTGCTGAAAGATTTGCTGAAGGTGAAGGGCGACTGTTCACCGCTTAAGACAATCGAGGGGATGGATGGCCTTGGCAGGCGCACATGGCTGCATGCCGAGGGCCGGATTGACATCAGCTATGCAGCGACCGTGGAGATTGACCGCGAAGCTACAAATATCGCGGGTCTGGATACCGTGCCCCATTTGGAACTGCCCCCTGCCTATATCCAATATTTGATGCCCAGCCGTTATTGCCCGTCCGACCGGCATGAAAATTTCGTAACGACGCGTTTTGATGGAGCAACAAAGGGTGATCAGATATTGCAGATGGCCGAATGGCTGTTCGACAATATTACATACGCGCCGGGATTTTCGCCCATTGGTGCAACCGCAACCGATACCTTTATTTCAAGGCGCGGGGTCTGCCGGGATTTCGCACATCTTCTGATTGCCTTTGCCCGCGCGGCTGATGTCCCTGCCCGCATGGTGTCGGCCTATGGCTTGGGCGTTGATCCGCCTGATTTCCATGCCGTCGTCGAAGTATATCTTGATGGCCGATGGCACCTTGTTGACCCAACGCGGCTGGCCCCCGAAGAACATCTTGTCCGCATTGCGGTAGGCCGCGATGCCACCGACATCA
Organism: Sphingomonadales bacterium; assembly: GCA_027486895.1. Classification (GTDB taxonomy): domain Bacteria; phylum Pseudomonadota; class Alphaproteobacteria; order Sphingomonadales; family Sphingomonadaceae; genus Sphingorhabdus_B. The sequence continues at coordinate 18,282 of JAIXOE010000044.1, read as the reverse complement.
GCTTCATGACGATATTCGGAACAGCCAACATGATTTCGCAGTCGGTGAACGTCAACTTACCGGGCTTGCAGGCATAGCGTCGTCCGTGTTATAACGTTCGTATGAACAAGCCCATTAAAGTAATAAAGGTCGGCAACAGCGCCGGTATGATTCTTCCTAAAGAGATACTCGCCAAGTTGCGGGTGTCGCTTGGAGACGAGCTTTATCTCACGGAAACTGCGAACGGGTTTCACCTGACCCCAAGTGACCCGGGCTTTGAAGCCAAGATGGCGTTGGCCGAAACGATCATGCGTGAGGACCGCGATATCTTGCGTGTGCTGGCGCAGTAAAAGCGTCCCATGCCTCCCGAAATCCGAATGGAGCCGCATTGGCTCGACGCACGTGATGCCCTCGCCATTCATGACCGGCAGATTGCCGAACATGGCGGCATAAGCGGGGTGCGTGATCCAAACTTGCTCAATTCGGCATTAGGCCGCCCCGTGAACCAATGGAATTATGGCACGGACGATCCCGCCGCGCTGGCTGCGGCTTATGCTTATGGGATCGCTCGGAACCATCCTTTTGCCGATGGTAACAAACGCACGGCGTGGGTGCTGGCGCGTTTGTTTCTAGCGCTCAACGGGCATGTGCTGAAATTTGACCCGCAAGACGCGACGCGGATTGTTTTGGCCCTCGCCTCAGGTCAGTTGTCCGAAGCAGAACTAACCGCATGGTTCCGCGATCATCTTGCTTAGGGCAACAAATCATCGGGCTGCGTTGGCTCGCTTAATATCTTTTCCATCCGCCGCCAGCGCTCGGCTTGGTCCGGATTACCGCGCTCGACATAGCCACGGACGAGGTCTTTGCCCCAACCATAGTTGATCACATAGCTGCGATAATGGTCCGTAAACGCCACCGACTGTTCGGCACGTGCGGGCGACAACAATAGATATTTTTGCGTCAACTCAAGCGCCTGCGCGCGTGACACCTCCCCGTCCAGATACATTTTGGCGATGGTCAGGCGCGCGCCCGACAGCATCTCGGTCATTTGCTGCATCTTCCAATATGCTTCTGCAGAAGTCGGATCGAGGCCAGCGAGGGGGTACAGAATGTCGCGTTCGAACGCCAAGCGCTCCTTCGCTGGGAAAGCGAGATCGATGCCATAATTGGCGCTGCCTTCGGAAAGAACGCTGGTCGGGCTGTAGAGCGGGTTAACCTCATACTCGCTCCATCCCTTGCCGCGCGCAAGCCGCTGTTCGACCATGAGGTTCAGGACATGGTGCCCGGGATAGCCTTCATGACAACCCAGATCGACGGCGCGGCTGACACGGATGGGCAGGTCGGTGTTAATCTGGATCAGGCTTTTGTAATTGCCCTTATAATAATTGTAACCCGACCAGGTTTTGCCCGTCACAAACTCCATATCGAACGTCTCGCCAGCCGGAAGCGCGATATGTTGCGCAGTGCGGCGTTTGCATTCGGAAATCGCCGCATCAAACACGGGCTGAAGCCGCTCTTTGGGAATAGTGTAGCGCTCGTTAAACGCATCAACCCGCGCCGCCAGTGGGCCGGTTCCGGGAATAAGCTTCTCAAGTCCCCCCAATATGGCGTCATAATGTTCGAGCGTCATGAGCACAGGGACGGTCGCAAACTGGCCTTTGGCTTCATCATTAAACGCGAATTTGCGGCCCTGAAGCATTTGCAGCCTTGTATCGGCGGCGACGAGCATGCCACGCAAGGCCAAAGCGCGGCGACGGTCAGCATCATCGTTGATCGTCGGCAAGCCGGCATCAATGGCAGCCGTCAGTTTGCGGGCTTCACCAATAAGTTCTGCAAGCGAACGCGGATTGGCTTTCGCCGCTGCCTGTAATGTCTCTGGCCCATAATAAGCATCGACATATTCAGCTTCATGCGTTCCGGCTTCGAGCGTTAGACGGACGTAAGCGTCGGAAATGCTGGCCAACGAAAGCGCAGGAGCCGTTGTCGCGGAAGGCGCTGCAGTGGGCACCGTGCTGCATGCCGAAGCCAGCCAAGCGGCCATCAGAACGGGGTAGAAAACCTTCATGTAACTTCTCCGGATATGTGGGTTCGGGGCGCCGCAAAGCGCAATATCAAATACCCCGCAACTGCCGATAATAGTGACCCCATCAAAACGCCAATTTTGACGGCGTCCGCTTGTTCAGGTCCAACAAAAGCGAGGCCGCCGATAAACAGGCTCATGGTGAAACCTATCCCGCACAGCAAGGCGACGCCATAGACTTGCAACCAACCCGCATCTTTTGGGCGGACGGCAATTTTAAGCTTCACCGAAAGCCAGACGCTTGCGAAAATGCCGATCTGCTTGCCAAGGAATAGCCCCATGGCAATGCCAAGCGGCAGCGGAGCCGCCAGTGCGGCAAAGCTGGTGCCCGCAAGCGACACACCGGCATTGGTAAAGCCAAAGACAGGAACGATGAAAAACGCGACGGGCTTAACGAGCGCATGTTCAAGCCGGTGCAGCGCGGAATCCTCCGCATCCGGGGCTGCTATTGTCCGATGAAACGGAATGGCAAACGCAGCCATGACACCTGCAATGGTGGCATGAACACCAGACAATAATGTCGCATACCACAGCAAGGCCGCAAGGATGAGATACGGCCAAAGCACATTCACCCGAAATCTGTTGAGCGCCATCATTGTCAGCCAGATTGCGCCCGCTGCGGCCAGCGCCATGATGTTCAGCTCGGCGGTATAGAACAGCGCAATAATCGCGACTGCGCCCATATCGTCGACAATCGCAACCGTCGTGAGAAACAGTTTTAACGACGCCGGTGCGCGGCTGCCCAAAAGCGCCAGTACGCCAATGGCAAAGGCAATGTCTGTTGCAGCGGGAATGGCCCAACCGCGATGCAAATCAGGATCACCGTCCGCTACGCCCAGATAAATGAGCGCAGGAAAGACCATACCCGCTGCCGCAGCAATGATGGGGAGCCTCCGATCGCTCCAGGTCGAAAGATGGCCGTCAACAAATTCGCGCTTAATCTCCAGCCCTACCAGCAGGAAGAAAATCGCCATCAGGCCGTCATTGATCCATAAATGGACGGTCATCGGGCCAAGTTTTGGCGTCAACTCAGGCCCCGTCACGGCGTGCACGAAATGGGCATAATTATCTGCGAACGGTGAATTGGCGACCAGCAGCGCCAAAGCCGCCGCAGCCATCAGCAATATCCCGCCTGCAGCTTCGCTTGAAAGGAACGCCCGCAAAGCGGATTCTCTGGCGACAGGTTGGGCGGTCTGCTTCATCCGCACTCTATGCCGAGCCACCGAAGTGATAGCAAGCGCATGCACAATTGTGCAGTAATTCCCTTGCTTTAGCGGTTTCGCATGGTCTAGAAACTGGCCAAAGGGGGCAAGGACCATGGCCGACCTGGGGATATCAAAAGAAATTTTCAAGGCTAAGGATAATACTCCGACAGCGACTGCATCCGCTGAATTGACGGACGGTCAAAAGGCGTGCCTAAGGTTGGTAGATGATCATCACACCTCCAAAGAAATCGCGCGTTTACTGGGCATTTCACCCTTCACTGTCGATCAAAGGTTGGACGCCGCGCGCCGCAAATTAAACGCGGCGACACGCAAGGATGCCGCGAAAATTTTCGCTTCGCTTGAACAACGCACGATATCCGAACCATTGGTATACGAAGCGCAACACCTTGAGCGCCAGCAATATACAGCTAGCCATAAGGGGCCCCCGAGCCGGGTGGAACAGGTTGTTGCGAAAATTGCTGCGCACGTTTCTGTTCCGCCCATCGGTGGTGAAAGGCACGATTTATCCCGAAAGGATATCTTGGTTCAATCGCTGAATATTGCATTTTTCAGCACGGTGGCGTTCGCATTTGTTGTTGCTGTTTTGACGGGCACGTTTCGACTGTTTCAATAAATTTCCTTCGCTGGCTGAAGCAAAATTCAGATCAAGAGGGAGACAGTTTATGGTGAATTTCGAACATGAGACCGCCCGGCAATTGGCAACGCACATTCGGTCGACGCACCAATCGATAGATAACGCACTTGCAGACCTGGCCAGCCTTACCTTTTCCGTCATTGATGTGTGCCGCAATTCAGATGCCCCGCCCGCACATACGCAAGCGGCCATTGAAGGCGTGGCGAGCGGACTGACGATGATGGTCGACGCCCGCAAAGGATTCGTGAACGCGCATCGCAAAATCGCCGTCGCCCAACGCGACAGCAATCTTCAGGAAATCAACTTCGGGTGCGTTGGTCCCGGTCCACTTGTCCGACCAGCCGGTCTTCGGGTCGTAAACGGCTGATGTTGGGCCCCCTTGCCCGGCCGCGGGCTATATTCTGAGGACGGGCAAGGGATGGATATTCTTCAGTCAGCCTTTATCTTCGCGCTTCTGCTGTGCACGCTTTACGCGAGCATAAATGGCGGACGTACCGGCAGAGCGGGCGCGTTCATCTTCATCGCGGCGACCATATTGAGTGCAGCAGCCGCAACGTTGAACCCAAGTTGGGCCACGACCTCTTATGGACTGTTTGCCGTGGATGGCGGCTGCCTGGTTGCTCTCATCATACTTGCGATGAACAGCAGCCGTTTCTGGCCGATATGGGCAATGGGTTTTCAAACCGTGGCGGTTGCAACGCATATGGCAACATTATGGATCCCGGACTTTGTACCCACGTCCTACCAAGCCCTTTTGTCTTTTTGGGCAATACCAATTCTTTGGGTGATGGTGATGGGCACACGCAAGGACCGCCAATATGAACGGAGCAAAGTCCAGCTAGGCTGAGACAGCTTCTTTCCCAAAATTAAACATGACAACGGCGCGCCATGGTTCGCAGCCGATTGAGAGGTCGCATTTGTGTCTAACTGGATAGTTCCGATCATCGAGACAGTTCAGCGCGAACTTTTGATGTTCAGTGCGATCTGGCTGCTAATAGGCGCAGTTGACGATGTTTGCGTCGACGCCATCTGGGCCGGGCGGCGGCTTTACAGAAAGATTGCCTTTTACCGGCGGACGCCACCGATGAAGGCGGATCAATTGCCACCGACGTCGGGCACGGGGTTGATTGCCGTTTTAATCCCGGCATGGGGCGAGGCAGCGGTGATCGGCGCAATGCTGCGCAACTGCACACGAAGCTGGGCTGCAAGCCCATGCCATCACAGGATATATGTCGGCTGCTACCCAAATGACCCGCAATCATCCGCTGCTGTTATTCAGGCCGCCAAATTGAACCCCCATATCCGGCTCGTTCTGGTGAACCATGCCGGCCCGACAACCAAGGCTGATTGCCTCAACCGACTTTGGAGGGCGTTGCTCGCCGATGAAATAACTGGCGGCTACAAAGCCAAGGCCATCGTTCTGCATGATGCAGAAGATGCCGTGCACGCCGACGAGCTTCGGGTCTTTGATCGGCTCGTCACCAAAGGCGGCGCGGTGCAATTGCCCGTCATTCCCATACGGACAAAAGGCTCGCGATGGATCAGCGGCCATTATTGCGACGAATTTGCCGAAGCCCATGGCAAAAATATGGTCGTGCGCGAGGCTCTCGGCGCGCCACTGCCGCTTGCTGGCGTGGCCTGCGCGATTGAACGCAACCTGATGGGACGGCTAGCCGTCATGAACGGCGGTGAACCCTTCGACCAGAACAGCCTGACCGAGGATTATGAGCTTGGCATCCGCATTGGTTCTGCGGGTGGACGCACCATTATGGCGCGTATCCTGGACAGCCGCGGAAAGCTTGTGGGCACAAAAGCATGCTTTCCAGACACGCTCAATACGTCCGTCCGTCAAAAAACGCGATGGCTGACGGGCATTGCCCTTGCCGGTTGGGATAGGCTTGGATGGAACGGCAATCTCGCGCAGAAATGGATGCTGCTGCAGGATCGCCGGTCGATATTCGCCGCGATTGTGCTCATGGCGGCCTATCTCTGCATATTGTTGACCGCAATCTTGTCCGTGGCCGAAGCACAGGGCTGGCACCAACCGCGGTCATTCCCGCCAACCTTGATTCTGCTGCTGTGGTGTAATGCGGTGTTTCTGTTCTGGCGGCTTTTCGTCCGGGCCAGCTTTGTCGGCGCCCTTTACGGTCCGAAAGAAGCATTGCTGTCGATCCCGCGCAGTCTCATTGCCAACATCATTGCAATCATGGCGGCAAGGCGGGCTTGTTTTGCCTATGTGCGGCATTGTTTCGGCGCGCCCCTGCATTGGGATAAAACCGCGCACCATATCGTGCCTGAATCCTTGGCCCGGTCCGACTGATGCGCGGGCGGGCCTTTGCATTTATAGCTTTGCTATGTGCAACTTGGGTGGCCGCACGTATTGGTTTCACGACTATGGATATTAGCGACCCAAACCAACCCGATCAGCAAGCAAATGCTGATCCAGTCCGCGTAAAGTCAGCCGCACCCAGCTCGCGGCCGCAGACATTAACGCAACAAAATTCCAAGCGCGGCGCTTCGCCTCATGCTGGGCGGCGCGTCAAAAATAGCGATGCGAAGATTACCGCCCGGCCTGCGGAAGCTGAACCCTTTTTATTCCATGCAGAGCTTCCCATGCGGAGCCATCCAGCCGCTTTTTTACCGACCGGCCCCGATGTCCTCAGCTTCGTCCGTGCGCAGCCTCCGAACACGTCCGCTGCACATCCATTTGAAGTCTACGCCTATAGTTTTTGGCGTCGGGGCACGTCCGCCGCCGGAACGCTTGGCAACGGGCAATATGGCGGCAGCCAAAGCGCAGTGATTACAGCCATTCCTCTCCTCCGCTTCCGCGGCCAGCCCGGCCTGCCTCGCCTTTCGCTCACCGGCCGCGTTTCAGTTGCGCATGGAGCTTTGCGCGAACGAGAGCTGGCTGCTGGGCTGCGCTTTCGACCCGTTGCGCGCATCCCGGTGCACATCATCGCTGAGCGCAGAATGCGCGAGGCCCGGCCCGACGCATTTGCGGCCTTGGTCGCAGGCGGGCAGTCCGATGTGCAAATGCCGCTTGGTTTTCGTTTGGATGGATATGGTCAGGCCGGTTTTGTTTCAGGCGAAGGCGGCGGCCCCTTTGCCGATGTGGCTGTCCAAGCACAGCGCCCTATCGCAAAGTCTGGAAGCGCATCGCTTTCCGCGGGCGCAGGCATTTGGGGTGGCGGACAAGACAATGTCATGCGCATTGATGTCGGGCCAAATATCCGGACGAACATCGCCGCTAGCGGCGCGCAATTCCAGCTCGATGCAAGTTGGCGTTTCCGTATTGCGGGCCAAGCACAGCCCGGCAACGGCCCCACCCTAACATTGTCCACCAATTTCTAAGCGCTAGCCTTTATCCTGCCTTCAAATGCCGTTAGGGTCTGTCGGTCAAACATGGATATCTATCTTCCTATCGCCAATTTGTCGGTCAATGCGCTGGTTATCATCCTGCTGGGTGGCGGCGTTGGCGTGCTGTCGGGCATGTTTGGCGTAGGCGGCGGTTTCCTGACCACGCCATTGCTTATTTTCTACGGCATCCCGCCAGCCGTCGCAGCAGCATCGGCATCAACACAGGTAACGGGCGCAAGCGTATCAGGCGTTTTTGCACATATGAAGCGCGGCGGCGTTGATTTCCAGATGGGCGCCGTGTTGGTCTTCGGGGGCATTTTCGGCACCGCTGCGGGTGCTGCGATCTTTGAAATATTGGAAGCGCTCGGCCAGATCGATACCGTTATCAATATCCTGTACGTCATCATGTTGGGCAGCATCGGCGGGCTGATGGCGAAAGAAAGCCTAGCCAGCGTGCGCGCATCCCGTGCGGGGAAACCGATGCCAGCGGCAAAACGGCGGCACCATCCATTGGTCGCAAACCTGCCGATGCGTTGGCGCTTCTACCGCTCGGGCCTGTATATTTCGCCACTCGCGCCACTCATATTGGGTTTCATCACGGGCATTATGACCATGCTACTGGGTGTCGGTGGTGGTTTCATCATGGTCCCCGCAATGTTGTATTTGCTCGGTATGGGCGCGCAGGTCGTCGTGGGAACATCCTTGTTCCAGATATTGTTCGTCACCATGGCATCGACCATGATGCACAGCCTGACCACCAAAGCGGTCGATATTGTGCTGGCGGTGTTCCTCCTCATCGGCAGTGTCACGGGCGCTCAAATCGGCGCACGATTGGCACAGCGCATGCGCCCCGAATATCTGCGTCTTTTCCTTGCCGCCATTGTCCTGCTCGTCGCCATCCGCATGGCGCTTGGCCTTGGCTGGCGTCCGGACGAAATCTACACGTTGCAGGCGATATGACGCGCTTGCTGGCCATCATACTGTTTTTGCTGCCCGTCGCCGCAGCTGCGCAAAATGTGCCAAAGCTGGTGCCCGATGTGTCGCAGCGCGAAATCAACATTCAATCGGGTTTCACTGGCGCAGAAATGCTGCTGTTTGGCGCCATCATTTACCCGCGCGGCGTTGCGCCCGAGGGACAAGTAGATGTCGCCGTGGTCCTGCGTGGCCCAACGCGTCCGGTCACCCTGCGTGAAAAGCAAAAGATTGCGGGCATCTGGATTAACGCCGACAGCACCGATTTCCGGTCAGTCCCTGCTTATTACGCGATCGCCTCCTCACGCCCGCTCAGCCAAATCGTCGATAGCAAAACCGCTGCCATTTACGAACTTGGTCTCGAAAGGCTTCAACTGTCGCCCAGCGGCGAAGTCGATGCTGCGGAACAAAGGCGTTTTGTCGATGGCCTAGTCGATCTGAACCGCCGCAATGGCCTGTTCCGGCAAGAAGCGGGCACCGTCGAAATTACGGATCAGGTATTGTACCGTGCACGCCTCAATATCCCGTCCAGCGTCCCTGTTGGCACCTACACCGCCGAAACATTGCTCATCCGCAATGGCCGCGTGATTGTCGCGGACGATAATGTCGAAGTGCGCATACGTAAAACCGGGTTTGAACAACTGGTCACCATATTGGCGCAGGATTATGCCCTGTTCTATGGCGCCATGGCTGTGCTTGTCTCTTTGCTGCTTGGCTGGTTCGCAGGATATGTTTTTCAGCGCTTCTAGCTAAGCCTCACGGGGCCATAGCCCCCGCCATGGTAAATATATCTTTACCTTCTGTTCGTATCGATGGTCGCTTCCTTAAACCAAAGGCAGTTCGGCAATGGATATGACAGTGCATCGGCAGTTTACATCCGCAGAACCAAGTGAACAGGGACATTCAGAGGCAGCCGCTGCACCGTCGACGAGCAGCGCGCCAATAAACGGCCCTGCATTGCACCATATCGGCTTTGTCATGGAAATTGCCGGATCGGGTTCCCAAATTACCCTCGACGCCAGCATATTGACCAAGCTGATGTCACATGGCGACCCAAGCATCGCGATGGCCGGCCAAGTGGGCAGCCAAATCAAAATTCGCGTTGGCAGCACTTGGCTGCTCGCAAGCATCCGTACGCAACGTATGCACGAACGCGACCACGGGGTCATCATGGCGCAAGTCGACTTCCTGGGCGAAGGCGACGAGGAGCGGTTGACGGGCAAGATTTACAATTTCCGCCGCGGTGTGACGCGCTATCCAGTCCCCGGCAGCGAAGTATATGCCGTATCGAGCCCGGACATGAAGCAAGTCTATGCCGCCGATGCACGGGCGCATGTTGAAATCGGCACCGTTTTTCCGACCAAGGACATTCGCGGCGCGCTGTATGTCGACGCCATGCTCGGCAAGCATTTCGCGCTTCTGGGCTCAACCGGTACGGGTAAATCCACGAGCGCTGCGCTCATCCTGCACAAAATTTGCGATATCGCGCCAGAAGGCCATATCGTTATGATTGACCCGCACGGCGAATATAGCGCAGCGTTCAAACATAATGGCGCGCTGTTTGACGTGAACAACCTCGCCATGCCCTATTGGATGATGAACTTTGCAGAGCACTGCGAAGTGTTCGTGACCTCCACCGGCGATGACAAGCAAATTGACACTGATATTCTCGCCCGCTGCCTGTTGCAGGCGCGCGCCAAAAACCGGATTGCCGAAACCATTGGCAAGCTGACGGTAGATGCGCCGATACCTTATCTTTTGTCCGACCTGACCAACATCATACAGAATGAAATGGGCAGGCTCGACAAGGCAACCTCGTCCGCGCCGTTCATGCGGTTGAAAAGCAAAATCGACGAACTGAAGGCTGATCCGCGTTATAATTTCATGTTTTCAGGGATGCTTGTCGGCGACACGATGGCTGAATTTGTCGGCAAGATTTTCCGTCTCCCATCAAATGGCAAACCCATTTCCATCATCGATGTGTCCGGCGTGCCATCGGATATCACTTCAACCGTCGTGGCCGTTCTGTCGCGCCTGGTGTTTGACTATGCCATCTGGTCGCGCAACGAAGCGCAGCGTCCGATCCTGCTCGTATGTGAAGAAGCGCACCGGTACATTCCGTCCGACCGCGTTTCCAAAGACAGTGCGGTGCGATCCATCCTTGAACGGATTGCCAAGGAAGGCCGTAAATATGGTGTGTCGCTTGGCCTGATTACGCAGCGTCCATCCGATTTGGCCGAAGGCGTGCTGTCGCAATGCGGTACGATCATTTCGATGCGATTGAACAACGAACGTGACCAAGCATTTGTTCGCGCCGCCATGCCTGAAGGCGCGCGTGGCTTCCTCGATTCCATCCCTGCTTTGCGAAACCGCGAATGCATCATCTGCGGTGAAGGTGTGAGCATTCCCATTCGCGTCGCGCTCGACAATCTGGAAGAGGAAAAGCGGCCTGCGTCGGAAGATCCGCTGTTCAGCCATCTATGGCAGGAAACAGGCGGTGAGCCGGAAATACTGGACCGCGTTGTCCGAAGGTGGCGTGCGCAAGGTCGGTAATCGGCGCTATTATGATCGGCTTTTGGCAAAGCCGGTGGATATGTAAATCATGTCCGCGCTTGCAATGTAGGATTGGCTTTGAGACTCTCGCTGGGGGACCCGCAAGGGTTCAACTGCTCTTTCTCAATGTTGAAAATACCAGAAATAGGACCTTGCCGCGTCATCCATTAAAGCGACAAAGGCGACAGTGCAAATGCGTGCGCCGGTATGTTTTGTATCCTTAACGCGTATTTCGACGCCTCTACCGTTTCTCAAAGGGCTTTAGCCCACGTCCCAACCGGTTGCCGCCCAGCGCCAGCCGGTCGCCTGACCAGTCGGCCAGAAAGGTCGTTTCACGGTCGACACCGGGCGCGATGCTCGCTTCGTTGGCATTGATAGCCAAGCCAGCGCTGCTTTGAGTCCGGCCTTCGGGTGCAACGGTGATGAAGGCGCTGTAATTTTCCTTGCTCGCGCCTTGGACGAAAACATTGCGCGCAATGTTGCCGGTTGCACCATTGGGCAGATCAATCATGTAATTGGTTTCGCGTCCGCGCGTATCGTCAAATGCGTTATCAGTGATGGACACCTGAAGCGCGCGGCTTTTGACATAATGCCCGCCATTACCGCGTTCAAAACGGCTGTTCGTCACGGTCAGGCTACCATACCCCCCGATGTAAATGCTGTGCGCGCATGACAGACCACGATCGCAGCGGCCAAGCCCTGAAAAAGTCGACTGATCGATACGGATTTCGCCAGCCTTGTCTTCCGCCGTTAATATGCCCTGTTCGCTGTTGCGGAAGATCGCCCGCGTAACCGTCAGATCGCCTTTTTCCAGACGGATGCCTGCGCCATTGGCATCGGGCACACGCATATTCTGAAAGATGACGCCATCAATGCTCGCCGCTTGTCCGCGCAGGACCAGAGCCGCCTTATCTTCACAGGTTGCGCCATCAAATATTGTCTGGCCCGGGACAGCGGCGCGAAACGCGACAATGCCAGCTTTCTGGATAGCACATTGGCGATAGGTGCCCGGCGCGATGATGATCGTGCCCTCGCCATCGCCGATTCCATCGACCGCTTGTTGAAGGCTGGCATATCCACGCCCCGTTTCACCATTGCGGAAAGGCGCAGGGTTCTGGGCAAACGCAGAAACGGTGCAAAAGGCCGCGACGACAAAGAGCGAAGTTTTCTTCATGGGCATTCCCTTACACGACAACACAGCATCACGACCTTCACGCCAGCGCACAACAAATCCAGCCGATTAACCAAGCTTTGATCTGCGCGTCCCCGGAAGAGACACTGCGCACATCATTCGTTGAGGTTTGGCCTCAGATACTGCCGTGCCCGATCCAAATCGAGTCCGCGCCGTGTTGCATAGTCCGCAACCTGATCGTCGCCAATACGCGCGACACCGAAATATTCGGCCTGCGGGTGCCCAAAATAAAAGCCGCTCACTGCTGCGGTGGGCAACATGGCAAAGCTCTCGGTCAGGGTTATACCCGTTTTGTGGGTGGCATCGAGCAGGTCGAACAATATGGGTTTCAGGCTATGATCGGGACAGGCTGGATAGCCGGGCGCTGGCCGGATGCCGCGATATTCTTCGCGGTTTAGCGCCTCCATGGTGAATTGCTCGTCGGGCGCATAGCCCCACAATGTTGTTCGGACATGCTCATGCATCCGTTCAGCAAAGGCTTCCGCCAGACGGTCAGCGAGCGCTTTCAACATGATGTCGGAATAATCGTCGATCTGCGCTTTGAACTGCGCCAGATGCGTGCCGATGCCATGGCCGGTGGTCACGGCAAAGCCGCCAATCCAGTCACCGTCGCGGCTGATGAAATCGGCCAGACACATATTCGCCTTGCCCTCACGCTTGGCGATTTGCTGCCGCAAAAACGGCAGGCGGATATGGGCCTCGGTTTGCTCACAATAGACCACTACATCGTCGCCATCGCGCCAGCATGGCCACAGCCCAGCAACGCCCTTTGCGCGGAGCCATTTTTCACTGATGATTTTATCGAGCATGGCGTTGGCATCAGCAAACAGGCTGGTCGCGCTTTCGCCCACGACTTCATCTGTCAGAATGGCGGGGTAGTTGCCGTGCAATTCCCACGCGCGGAAAAATGGCGTCCAATCGATATAATTGCGCAGGTCGGCAAGGTCCCAATCATCATAGACATGCACGCCAGCCTGAAGTGGCGGAGCGGGTTTAAGCTTTTCGTCTATCTCGAACGCATTGGCGCGGGCTTCATCCAGCGAAGCCAATGGCTTTGCGGTCTTGCCAGCACGGGCATCGCGGATGTGGCTATATTCGGCGCGGGTGTCCGCTACAAACTTGTCTGCCATGGTGTCGCTGACCAGCGTGCCTGCAACACCAACAGCGCGCGATGCATCGAGCACATGAATGACGGGGCCCGAATAGACAGGCTCGATCCGCAACGCGGTATGCGTTTTGGACGTGGTTGCGCCGCCAATCATCAGTGGCATTGTCATGCCAGCCTTCTGCATTTCCTCGGCAACCGTGACCATCTCGTCGAGCGAAGGTGTAATAAGGCCGGACAGCCCGATCATGTCAGCATCATTTTCGACCGCTGATTTCAATATCTCTGACCACGGGACCATCACGCCGAGGTCGACAATCTCGAACCCATTACATTGCAGCACAACGCCGACGATATTCTTGCCGATATCATGCACGTCGCCCTTGACCGTCGCCATGATGATCTTGCCTTTACCCTTGGCACCGACTTCCTTCTCGGCCTCGATATAGGGGAACAGGTGCGCGACGGCTTTTTTCATGACTCGCGCCGATTTTACCACCTGCGGCAGAAACATCTTGCCCGAACCGAACAGGTCACCAACGACATTCATGCCGTCCATCAACGGCCCTTCAATGACCTCGATAGGCCTGCCGCCAGCGGCCTTGATGGCCAACCGAGCCTCTTCGGTGTCATCGACAATATGGGCGTCGATGCCTTTGACCAAAGCATGCTCGAGCCGCTTCTTCACTTCCCAGCCGCGCCACTCAGCCTCAGCCTTCTCCTGTGCCACATCCGTCCCGCGATATTTCTCGGCCAAGGTTATGAGGCGCTCGGTCGCATCGGGGTCGCGGTTGAGGATTACATCTTCACACGCCACCCGCAGCTCAGGATTGATATCGTCATAGATATCCAACTGCCCCGCGTTGACGATCGCCATATCAAGGCCAGCGGGTATCGCATGATACAAGAAAATCGAATGCATGGCCCGGCGCACGGGCTCGTTGCCGCGGAAGGAAAAGGACAGGTTGGAAAGGCCGCCAGAGTAATGGGCATGCGGACACAGGACGCGCAGCTCTTTCAGCGCCTCAATGAAGTCGACGCCATAATTGTTATGCTCTTCGATGCCCGTTGCCACCGCAAAAATATTGGGGTCAAAAATGATATCTTCGGGCGGGAAACCAATACCCACCAGCAAGTCATAAGCGCGTTTGCAGATTTCAACCTTGCGCTCTTTGGTGTCGGCCTGACCGGTCTCGTCGAACGCCATCACCACGACTGCTGCGCCATAGGCCATGCACAGCCGCGCGTGATGCAGAAAGGCTTTTTCACCTTCCTTCATCGAAATCGAGTTTACGATCGGCTTGCCCGAAACACATTTCAGCCCCGCCTCAATGACGCTCCATTTGGAGCTGTCGATCATCAAGGGCACGCGGGCGATGTCTGGCTCGGCAGCGATCCGCTTGATGAACGTGGTCATCGCCTCATGCGCGTCGAGTAGACCTTCATCCATGTTGATGTCGATAATCTGCGCGCCATTTTCGACTTGGTCGCGCGCGACCTCGACGGCGGCTTCATAATCGCCAGATAAAATCAACTTCTTGAACTTGGCGCTGCCGGTGACGTTCGTACGTTCACCGATGTTGACGAAACGGGAGGAGGAGGATGTCATATTTTTATGTTCAGCTTTAAGGAGTTCAGGCGGCCATGATAAAAGGTTCAAGGCCAGCGAGCCGTGTAACGACAGGGGGTTGCGGAATGTTGCGCGGAGCGCGGTCTTCAACGGCCTTTGCAATTGCGGCGATATGCGCAGGCGTTGTGCCGCAACAACCGCCGACAATGTTGACCAACCCGTCATCCAGCCATTGGCCAATCAGCTGCGCCGTCGTTTCTGGCAATTCGTCATATTCGGCAAGGTCATTGGGCAAACCGGCATTGGGATAGGCCATGACAAGCGCATCGGCTTGCTTTGACAAAGCGGCCAAATGCGGACGCAGCAGGTCAGCGCCAAACGAACAATTCAATCCAATGGTAAGTGGTTTAACGTGGCGGATCGCTGCCCAAAATGCCTCAACCGTGTGGCCAGAAAGATTGCGTCCGGCCATGTCAGTGATCGTCATTGATATCATTAGCGGCACATCACGCCCGCACGTGGCGGCGGCTTCCTGCGCTGCCATCGCCGCACATTTGGCATTCAGCGTGTCGAAAATCGTTTCGATCAGCAGGAAATCAACGCCACCTTCGATGAGCGCATCGCATTGTTCGCGATAGACGCCTTTCAGATAATCAAAGTCGATTTCGCGATAACCCGGGTCGTTGACGTCGGGCGATAGAGACAGCGTCTTGTTCGTTGGCCCAATCGAGCCAGCCACAAAACGCCGCTTTCCGTCTTCCGCTTCTGCGGCATCACAACAAGCACGCGCAAGTTTCGCCGAATCGATATTCAATTGCTGGACCAAATGTTCGCAGCCATAATCAGCCATGCTGATCTTCGTGGCGCTGAAGGTGTTGGTTTCAATCATGTCCGCGCCAGCTTTCAGATAGGCGCTGTGGATGGCGCCAACCACGTCAGGCCGGGTAATGGACAGCAGGTCGTTATTACCCTTTTGATCGTGCGTCAGTTCCAATGACCCGCGATAGTCAGCCTCTGACAATTTATAACCTTGAATGGCCGTTCCATAGCCGCCGTCGAAGACCAATATTTGCTTTGCAGCTCTTGCAACAAATGCCTCACGCGGGGTCATGCAGCTTGCTCCTGCGCAGCCATAGCAGGCCGCTTTCCGAGCAAATGGCAGATTGCATAAGACAGCTCGGCACGGTTGAGCGTGTAGAAATGGAAATCACGCACGCCGCCCGCATACAGCCTGCGGCACATTTCGGCAGCCACAGTAGCTGCGACAAGTTGGCGTGCAGAGGGATGGTCATCCAACCCTTCAAACAAATGTGCCATCCACACAGGAATTGCGGTACCGGTCATGTTGGACATGCGGGTGATTGCGGCAAAATTTGAAACCGGCATGATGCCCGGCACGATTTCGGCATCGACACCTGCGGCAGCCACGGCATCACGAAAGCGGAAGAATGTTTCGGGTTCAAAGAAGAATTGTGTGATCGCGCGGCTCGCGCCGGAATCAAGCTTTCGCTTCAGGAAGTCGATGTCGGTTGCAGCGGACAAAGCTTCCGGATGGGTTTCGGGATAGGCGCTGACCGATATTTCGAACGGATGGAGCTTGCGCAGCCCTTCGACCAATTCGGCGGCGCTGGCATAGCCGTCGGGATGCGGGACAAATTGACCGTCCGAGCTTGGTGCATCGCCGCGCAGCGCAACGATATGCCGGACGCCTGCCTCCCAATAGGCATTGGCAACGTCAGCAATTTCGCCTTTTGATGCTTCGACGCAGGTTAAATGCGCGGCGGCCGGGATTTTGGTTTCGCGGGCGATGCGGGCGACGGTATTGTGCGTTCGCTCCCGCGTCGTACCGCCAGCACCATAAGTGACAGAAACAAAGCGTGGTGCGAGCGGGGCAAGCGTCACAACCGAATCCCACAGCTGCTCTTCCATCTTCTCCGTTTTGGGTGGGAAGAATTCAAAACTGATTTCACAATCGCCGGACAGACCAGCGAAAAGGGGAGAGGCCAGCGCCCGACTGGCTTCCTGCATTTGGGCGAGCGGGAGAATCATGCAACAATCCTTAAGTTGTTTTTTGGGCGCGGGGTGGCGAACGACAGCTTTTGCCCCATCCATACTTTTACGATGAGCTCACCGGCCTCAAGTGCGACCTGATGGACCATCTGCAGGCCATGTGCTGCAAACGCGTTCCGCATAAATTCGTCGGTAAAACCAAGCCGGGCATGGGCATGAACCGTGCGGAGCTCTTCATGGTCGTGGGCCGCAAAGTCGACGATCACGAGTCGTCCATTCTCTGCGACTGTCCGGATGGCTTCTGCAATGACTGCTTCGGGGTCTTGCGCGTAGTGCAGCACTTGGTGGAAAATGACGGTGTCGAATTCGCCATCGCCCACGGGCAGCATATTAAAGTCACCCAATTTGATTTCGACCTTGCTCGCGATATCCGCACTGAAGTTCGCGATTTTTGCGCGCGCAAGCCTCAGCATTTCGGGGCTGTTATCGAGAGCGACAAACCGGCTGGCGCTCGCCGCGAACAATTCGACAATGCGGCCAGTCCCTGTTCCGACATCGAGAACGCTGCCCAGCGGGGCGCTGTGTAAAATCTGCGAGATCTTGGCTTCGACTTCCGAATCAGCGACGTGAAGCGATCTGAGGAAATCCCACTCCTCTGCATGTGCGGCAAAATAGGATGCTGCCATGTTGGTGCGGGCGTTGCGCACTTCGTCGAGCCGCGCCAGGTCCTTTTGAAATGCTTTCGCCTGCGTGACATCGGCTTCTTTCAGCAATGATGTGAGGCGTCCATCCTCCAAAACAGCGCCAGGCCGCAGGAAAACCCAGCTTCCTTCTTTGCGGCGCTCCAACAACCCGGCTTCGTCCAATATGCGGATATGGCGGGAAACGCGGGGCTGGCTTTGGTCCAGTATCTGCACCAACTCACCCACGGACAGTTCAAGCCGAAGCGCGAGAAACACGATTCGAAGCCGGGTCAGGTCGGCTAACGCCCGCATGATATTAAGTAAATTGATCATCACAACATCATATAAAGAATTCTTTATATCAAGTCAATCGGCTCAAATTGGCCGTATTTTCTACCGTTCTAGTAGAGTTAACCGCAATTTTCGGTCTGATCGGCTGATCGGGATAAAAAAGCGCATTGCCACCGAATTGTGAACGGGCTAGAGGGCTGTCCGCAGACACTACTGCAATGATGCGGTGTGCCTGTCAGGTTTTCATAAGTTTTGCTAGGGGGTTTCCCATATGAAGAAAATTGCTGTATCTCTCGTTCTTGCCGCTTCGCTCGGTTTGGCCGCTTGCTCAGGTGCTGAAGAAGCAACCACAGAAGCAACTGAAGCGACCACAGAAGCAACCACCGAAGCTGCTGACGCAGCTGTAGAAGGTGCGGATGCTGCTGCAACCGACGCCGCTGCAACTGAAGCAACTGCAACTGACGCGGCTGCAACTGCAACCGACGCTGCTGCAACTGCAACAGACGCCGCTGCTAAGGCTGGTGAAGCTGCAGACGCTGCGAAAGAAGCTGCGAAGTAATATTCGCGCTTTTTAGCGAAAGCTTTTGAGAAGGGCTGTTCTGCTTGCAGGACGGCCCTTTTCTTTGTCTG
>JAIXOE010000015.1 GCA_027486895.1 Sphingomonadales bacterium | reverse complement strand
GGCATTCAGGTGAACCGTTTCTGCGGATCGGGCCTCGAGGCGTCGAACATCGCTGCTGCGAAAGTAAAATCTGGCGAATGCGATCTTGCTGTCGGCGGCGGCATTGAATCGATGAGCCGTGTGCCCATGGGTTCGGACGGTGGAGCTTGGCCAATTGACCCGCGCTCGGCGATCGCCAATTACTTCATCCCACAAGGCATCTCCGCAGACCTTATCGCCACCAAATATGGCCATAGCCGCGATGATGTTGATGCTTATGCTGTCGAGAGCCAAAAGCGTGCTGCCCGTGCATGGGCCGAAAAGCGTTTTGCGCGGTCCATCTTGCCGATCAAGGATGTCATCGGTGAAGTCGTTCTCGCCCATGACGAGCTAATGCGGCCGGAAACTGATATGCAGTCGCTGGGCGCATTGGCGCCTGCGTTCCAGATGATGGGTACAATGATGCCTGGCTTTGATGACATTGCCATCATGCGCTATCCTGATGTCGAAAAGATCAACCATGTCCACCATGCGGGCAACAGCTCTGGCATCGTCGATGGTTCGGCTGCTGTGCTGATCGGCACCAAGGAAGCCGGCGAAAAATACGGACTGAAAGCGCGCGCGCGTATCGTATCGATGGCCTCTATCGGGTCTGAGCCGTCTATCATGCTTACCGGGCCGGAATTCGCGGCGCAAAAGGCGCTGGCGCGTGCCGGAATGGACAAGGGTGACATTGATGTGTGGGAATTGAACGAAGCCTTCGCTTCGGTCGTTCTGCGCTTCATGGAAGCGATGAACATCGACCATGCCGATATCAACGTCAACGGTGGTGCCATTGCGATGGGCCATCCGCTTGGAGCGACAGGCGCCATGATCCTTGGCACCGTTCTGGATGAGCTGGAGCGTTCCGGCAAGTCGACTGCGCTCACCACGCTCTGCATTGGTGCTGGTATGGGCACTGCAACCATCATCGAACGCGTGAATTGATCGGGAACGAAAACATGACTTACACAACTTTCTCCGTCGATATCGACGCCGATGGCATTGCGCTTCTGACAATCGACCTTCCTGATGCATCCATGAACGTATGGAATGGCGCGTTGATTGAAGAATTCGGCAAATGGGTCGAAGATCTCACCACCAACGAAGCCGTAAAAGGTGCGGTCATCACATCGGGCAAGAAATCAGGTTTCTTGGCTGGCGCTGACCTGACCATGCTGGGCGGCGCAAAAGCCAGCAGCACCAAAGAGGCGTTCGACCAGGCTTTCGCCCTGAACGCGTTGCTGCGCAAAATGGAATCCGGCGGTCAGTCTGCCAAGGACCTCAGCAGCGGCAAGGTGTCTGCAAAGCCAGTCGCTTGCGCTTTGAACGGTTTGGCACTGGGCGGCGGTCTGGAACTCGCGCTCGCGTGCCATTATCGCGTCGTTGCTGACAATCCAAAAATCCAGCTCGGCATGCCCGAAGTGATGGTCGGTCTGCTGCCCGGTGGCGGTGGAACACAACGGACGCCGCGCCTTATTGGCCTGCAAAATGCTGCGATGATGATTATCCAAGGAAAGTCGCTCGACCCAGCAACGGCGAAGGCACAGGGTCTGGTGCACGAAGTTGCGCCGGCGGCTGATTTGATCGCAAATGCCAAGGCATGGGTGAGGGCCAATCCAAAGGTCACTGCGCCTTGGGACAAGAAGGACTTCAAATTCCCGGGCGGTGCAGGGGCGATGGACCCGCGCGCAGTTCAGCTGTTTGTCGGCCTGAACGCGATGGCACATAAGGAAAGCAAAGGCAATTTTGACGCCATCAAGGCCATTTTGTCCTGCTTGTACGAAGGTTCGATCCTGCCATTTGACACTGCACTGCGTGTTGAATCCAAATATTTCACAAAGCTGCTTTCGGGCAGCCAAGCCAAGAACATGATCCGCACCTTGTTCATCAACAAACAGGCTGCTGAAAAGGGCGCTGGCCGTCCAGCGGGCGTGCCACCGGTTGAGATCAAAAAGGTTGGGGTTCTTGGTGGCGGCCTTATGGGTTCCGGCATCACGCACGTGACCGTCAAAGGTGGCATGGATGTCGTGGTTCTCGACCGCAGTCTTGAAGACGCTAACAAGGCCGTCGATTACAGCCGGAAGATCATCGACAAGGCAGTCAGCCGTGGCAAGATGACCAGGGAAGCGGGCGATGCGTTCATGGCGCGGATTACGCCCACGGACAATTATGACGATCTGAAAGATGTTGATCTTATCATTGAGGCCGTTTTCGAACGTCCGGATGTAAAGGCTGATGTTATCAAGAAGGCAGAAGCTGTGATTGGTCCCGACGTGGTGTTCGCGTCGAATACGTCGACATTGCCGATTACCGGCCTTGCAAAGAATTCGTCACGGCCTGAACTGTTTGTCGGGCTGCACTTCTTCTCGCCGGTCGAAAAAATGCCGTTGCTCGAAATCATTCCCGGTGCATTGACCGGTGATCGCGCCATGGCGGCGGCGTTTGACTATAACGCCAAGATCAAGAAGACCCCGATTGTCGTAAAGGACGTCCGCGGCTTCTTCACCAATCGCGTTTTCCCACCGTACATGGGTGAGGCGATGAAGCTGGTGACTGAAGGCGTTAAGCCAGCGTTGATCGAGAATGCCGCCAAGTTGCTGGGTATGCCCATCGGTCCGCTTGCGTTGCTTGACGAAACCACATTGCAGCTTGGTTATGATGTGATGCAGTCGACCAAGAAGGAATTGGGCGACGCGTATCAACCAAGCGGCACGGAAGACTTCATGGAGCTGATGGTCGTCAAGCTTGGCCGTAAGGGCCGCCGCTTTGGCTCTGGCTTCTATGACTATGATGACAAGGGCGAACGTCTTGGCCTTTGGCAGGGAATGGCGGAGCATTATCCGCTCGCAGCCGAACAGCCGTCGGTCGAAGAAGTGAAGCAGCGTTTGTTGTACATCCAGCTTATCGCCACCGCGCAATGCTTTGAAGAGGAGGTCGTCAAGGACCCACAGAGCGCTGATTTGGGTGCGATCTTTGGCTGGGGCTTCGCGCCTTATACCGGCGGACCGATGAGCTATATCGACACTGTCGGTCTGGAGAACTTCGTTCGTACGGCCGACAATTTGGCGCAGCGATTTGGTAATCGTTTTGCCCCACCCAAAAGCTTCCGCGACATGGCGGACAAGGGCGAGACGCTGTATAAAGCTGCCGCTTAATATCGGTAAGCCAGACACAAAAAAGGGCGACCTCCACGCGGAGGCCGCCCTTTTTGTTTGTGTGTGGCCTTAGAACTGCGCGCGGACGGTCAAGCCATACATGCGTGGTTCTTCAACGAAACCAATCAACGAGCGTGTACCAGCACCGCCACGAAGCGGCGTATTGGCGGTGATGCCGCGGGTGATTTCATTCGTCAGGTTGGTACCCCAAAGTTCGAATGTGTAACGCTCATCTGGCGTGGTCAGCCCGATACGTGCATTCATTTTGAAGTAATTTTCCTGCCGTGCGAGCGGGATCGGAAGATTGTTGGTATCGAGGTCAATCGTGCGGGTTGTCCGGCTATCCGAATAATTCATGTTGCCGTTTACCAACAAGCCCCAACCTGAACCATTCAGCGGGCCATCATATGTCAAGCCGACGACACCAGTGAACTTAGGCGCGTTGGTCAAATCTTGACCGCAAAGCCGAACGACCGAACCGAGCGCAGCTGGCGCAACGCCGTCCGCGCAATTGCTTGGGTAACGGGCATCCGCATAGGTCAACGCAAGGTTGCCCTTCATGTAACTGCCGAAATCACCAAATAGTTCGAGTTCCGCACCGGTCGAGCGTGCCGAATTGACGTTAAAGGTCAGGAACTGGACGCCTGTGAATTCGAGGACTTGGAAGTCGCTCATTTTCATATCGAACAACGCAAGGTTGGCCTTAATCGGACCAAATGTGGCTTTCACACCGAGTTCAATCTGGTTGACCTTCTCCGATTTGAACCGTGGGTCGGCATAAATCGGCGCTGCGCCTGTCGTCAGAACTGCAGTAGAGTTCGTCAGGTTGGCTGCGGTCGGGTCGAGGTTGAAACCGCCTGATTTAAATCCATGGCTATAGCCGGCATAAATCAAGAGATCTTCGTTGGCCTTGTAACCGATCTGGCCAGTATAGGTGATTTCATCATCCTTGAAGCGGTTTGACCAAAGCCGTGGCAGAGGCAGTTTCGAACTGGCTAGGCCACCACCCGCCGCTGCCGGTGCGGTCAGGTTGACCGGAACCGCAAACGGGAAGCAGTTGAGGCCTACCAGTCCTGGCGCAAGCGCACCTGGAACGCGACCAGTCAGTACGCCATTGACGCTGGCTTGGCATGCCGCGTTGCTAGCGCTGATTTGATTGAATGCAGCGTCCTTCGTCTCGGATACATAGCGTGCGCCAAGTGTCAGGCTTAGCTTATCCGTTACGTTGAACACGTTGTGGGTGAAGACTGAATAGCTTTTGGCATCTTGCGAAAACAGGTTGTTACCAAAAGAATTGTTCGAATTGACTGGCGCACCGATCGTTGGAGCCGCCGCTGTTCCGCCAGAACCCAAAGCCGTAAGCGCAAACAATGGATTTACGCCTGCCGCATTCGCAAAGTTAAATGCGCTGTTTGCGGCCTGATAGTCCGCACCGAACGACATCGTTTGCTGTGCCTTGATGTCTTCCTTTGAGTAGAAACCGCCGATCAACCAATCGAGCGAGTCGTTGAGAGCTGTGCCCTGCAACCGCAGTTCCTGCGTAAAGGTTTTGATCCGGTCGCCATTGGGCAGAACGCCCGGAGCTTGGATCGAGCCGCCGACACCGGTTGTGAAAATTTTCAGGCTCGTGAAATCGGACTCAGCGGTCGAACTGGATTTAAAGTCGCGATATGATCCGACGTACGTCAGTTTTGCACCACCGAAATCCCATTTCAGCTCACCAGAAACGCCCCATTGTTTTGCGCCATTGAAAAAGGTCTGGCTGTTTGTTGCCAGGTTTTTAAGCGCTGACTGACCAGATTCGACGACGCCGTCATTCGCCAGTCCATGGAATGCCGAGAATGGCGCGAGTTCGGTTTCACGCACGATAACTGCGTCACAGCAATTTTCGTCAACCTTGGAATAATCGCCCACAATGCGGATGCTGACATCTGCATTGGGCTCTACATATAGTTGCCCACGAATGAGGTAACGGTCGCGGTTGTTGCTTTCAGCGCCCGTTGAGCTTTTCAGGAAACCATCGCGCTTGCGCCATGTGCCTGACAAGCGAATTGCGGCCACGTCAGTGGCGAGAGGCACGCTGACGCCGCCCTGCACATTCATGAAGTTGTAGTTGCCGTATGATGCGTTGGCAAAGCCTTCGACTGCAGACAAATTGGGCCGCTTCGTTGTAATGTTAAGCGCACCAGCGGATGTGTTGCGACCGAACAGCGTGCCCTGAGGGCCACGCAGAATTTCAAGGCGCTCAAGGTCGACAAGATCGCCCAACGCAACGCCGGGACGCGACTGGTATACGCCGTCGATGAAGACGCCGACCGAGCTTTCGAGGCCGGTGTTGTTACCCGTAGTGCCGACGCCACGGATCTTGATCGATGTGCCCTGCGTTTCGGTCTGCGACGACTGGATGTTAAAGCTTGGCGAAATAGATGCCAGGTTCTTGATGTCGTTTACGCCCTGACGTTCCAATGCTTCCGGCGCGACAGCGGTCACAGCGAGCGGAATGTCCTGCACATCCATTGCGCGCAATGTTGCGGTAACGATAATGGGTTCATCACCACTATCTTCTTCTGCTTGGGCTGTTTGGGCGTAAGCTGCAGGCACTAACATGGCGCTGCAGATGGTGCTGCATAAGGCAGCCGTGATTACACGATTAAAACGACGCATTACTCTCTCCTCCATTTAACCGACGCCCTCGTGGCATTTATTGCTCACTTCGTGACGCCAGTCTTTAAACACTCTCCGGCTGGGTTGATCCGGCGAGCAAACTCTGTCCTGTCTGCCATCCTATCGCCGAATTTTCACAAATCCAGCGATTTAATCGCGCAATTGAAATTCATACTTTCCTGTGGCTTTTGTGCCCTTTGGCGCTAATCATGCCGCGTTATGTTTGACCGTCCTACGATATTAGACGCTGCATTTGTGCAGCGTGTAGCCGCCCAAGACTTTCCGGCCCCGCGCGTCATAAATAGTTCAACTGCCACCGATTCTCATGTGCTGGTGGATTTGTTCGACACCCAAATCATGAACCGTCATCTCGATCTTTGGGCGCGCAGGTCGAAGGGCAAGACTTTTTATTCCATCGGCAGCTCGGGGCATGAGGGCACGGCTGCGATGGCGGCGGCAACGCGCTCGACCGACATGGCCTTTTTGCATTACCGCGATGGCGCTTTCCTTATTCAGCGCAAAAAGCAGGCGGGCGGGCTGACGCCATTATATGACATGGCATTGTCCTTTGCGGCGTCTGCTGACGATCCGATTTCCGGCGGCCGACATAAGGTGCTCGGTTGTGCGCACACTTTTGTCCCCCCGCAGACCAGCACGATTGCGTCTCATTTGCCCAAAGCCGTTGGCGCTGCGCACTCCTTAGGGCTGGCGCGGCGCCTGCAACTCGAAGACGCGGTCCTGCCGCATGATTCTGTCATTCTATGTTCCTTCGGCGATGCATCGGCCAACCATTCCACATCGCAAGGCGCGTTCAACGCGGCATGCTGGGCTGCATATCAACATTTGCCGGTGCCGATTGTCTTCCTTTGTGAGGATAATGGCATTGGTATTTCGGTACGGACGCCCGGTGGGTGGATAGAGGCCAATTATGCCCATCGACCCGCATTGCATTATATCGCCTGCGACGGGGCTGACCTGAATGATGCTCTGCGTGGCTGCCACGAAGCGGTCGCATATGCGCGTTCGCGGCGTAGGCCAGTGTTTCTGCATATGCAGACGGTGCGCCTAATGGGGCATGCGGGGGCAGATGTTGAGCTGAGCTACGCACCGATTGTGCAGATTGAAGCCGCCGAGGCTCAAGATCCATTGCTGCACAGCGCGCGGATATTGCATGAGCAGGCTGGCATGTCCGGTGCCGAGATTGTCGCGCGCTACGAAGATATGCGCGCGCGCGTTGACCGGGTTGCAATGGATGCGCTCGCCAAGCCGCGGCTCGTGACCGCGCAGGAGGTGATGGCGTCTATCCTACCGGTGGAAGGTGCGAGTCCGCCAAGGCCATTGCCCGACGCAGCCGCACGCGACGCCCTTTTTGCCAAGGATGCACGCAACCTCGCCAAGCCGGTCACTTTAGCGAAAAGCATCAACTTCGCCTTGGCGGACATCATGCTGCAATATCCCAATGTCGCCGTTTTCGGAGAGGATGTCGCGCGTAAAGGCGGCGTTTACGGCGTAACGAAGGGGCTGCAGGAGAAATTCGGCGCTGCGCGGGTGTTCGACACGTTGCTCGACGAGCAGACCATCCTTGGCCTTGCGATTGGTATGGGGCATAATGGCTTTGTCCCAATCCCCGAAATCCAGTTTCTGGCCTATTTACACAATGCCGAGGACCAGATCCGCGGCGAAGCAGCCACGTTGTCCTTCTTTTCCAACCGGCAGTATAGCAACCCGATGGTCGTGCGCATCGCTGGTTTGCCCTATCAAAGGGGTTTTGGCGGGCATTTCCACAACGACAACAGCATTGCTGTCCTTACCGACATTCCGGGTATCATCGTGGCGTGTCCATCCAATGCTGCCGATGCACCTGCTATGTTGCGTGAATGCGTCCGGCTTGCACATCAGGACGGCCGCGTTGTGATCTTCCTTGAGCCAATTGCGCTGTATCACACAACTGATCTTCATGCTCCGGAAGACGGAGCGTGGTCAGCCGCATATTCTGCGCCGTCCGAGGGAACTGAAATTGCATTTGGCGCGCTTGGACAGATTGGCAATGGTACTGAACTTGCGATTATAACATATGGAAATGGTTTCTATTTATCACGTCAGGCTGCTTCGGAGTTGGAAGCTTTGGGCATAAAGCTCCGGATCATTGATCTGCGTTGGTTACATCCGCTGAATGCAGACGCGATCGTTGCAGCGGTGGCGGATTGTTCGAACATCCTGATTGTCGACGAAAGCCGCCGTTCGGGAAGCTTGAGTGAAAAGCTGATGACCATATTGACCGAGGCCGGTCGCGGAAATGCCGTTAGCCGGATTACCGCTGAGGATTGCTTTATTCCGCTGGGGCCAGCGGCTGAGCTGGTGCTGCCAAGCAAGCAGTCGATCGTCGAAGCCGCAAAGGCAGCGGTCGCATGAAGAAGCGCGCATTGGTCGTTTGCCCGGGGCGCGGCACGTACAACGCGTCGGAGCTCGGCTATTTGCAGAAGCATCATGCTGGGCGTTCGAATATCATCGACGCCGTAGACGCGGTGAGGGCGGAAAAAGGCCAAGTGCCGGTATCAGAACTGGATAAAGCCGAGAAGTATGCGCCGTCGGTGCATATGACTGGCGATAACGCGTCGCCGCTCATTTATGCTTGTGCCCTTGCGGATTTCGCCGCGATTGACCGTGATAAATTTGATGTCGTTGCGGTGACGGGCAACTCGATGGGATGGTATTTGGCCCTCGCATGTGCCGGCATCGTCGACCTGTCGGCCGGCGCGCGGCTTGTGAACAACATGGGTTTGCTCATGCATCAACATGGCACCGGCGGGCAGATCGTTTGGCCAATTGTGGATGCCGACTGGAACGTTGATGCAAAAAAAGTCAATTTTGCGAATGCATTGATTGCAGAAGCGCAGAATATTTCTTACATACATGTATCGGTTTCAATACACTTGGGCGGCATGTTGGTTTTCGCTGGCGACGAGGCCGGACTGAAATGGCTGGTAGAAAAACTGCCGAAGGACGACCGCTTTCCATTGCGCCTGATGCACCACGCCGCGTTTCACAGTGCGTTGCTGGAGCACATCGTGCCGATGGCGCGCGCGCAAAATTCCGCGGCTGATTTCGGCCCCGGCAGTATTCCGGTAATCGACGGGCAGGGCAAGATTTGGTCGCCGCGCGCCTTCAGTGAAGATGCCATCTATGCCTATACACTTGGCGCACAGTTGACCGAGACATATGATTTTACCCTTGCTGTTCAGGTCGCGGCCGCCGAATTCGCGCCGGATGTGATTATTGTTCTTGGGCCCGGAACGACCTTGGGGGCGCCAACGGCTCAAGCGTTGATTGCGTCTGGCTGGCGCGGACTTTCCGGGAAAGCAGATTTCCAGAAACGGCAACAGGACGACCTGATATTGATTTCTATGGGCATGGACGAACAGCGCGTCTGGGCAGAACGTTGAACGTTGCATACGAATAAGCGCTAGACGCTTGTGCCCTTCAGGATAAAGGGAGTGGCGATTTAGCAAGGTGCCCGACCGGAGCCTTGCATGGAGACGGACATAATGAGCATGCACAGTTCAACGTTGCTGTTGTTTGGGGCCACGGGTGACCTTTCACGACGGATGCTGCTGCCGTCCCTATATGCGCTGCATGCTGATGGCCTGATTAATCCTGACCTGCGTATTTTTGGCACCGCACGCAGCGCGCTTAGCGATGAGGCGTTCCGCGACATGGCACGCACGGCATTGTGCGAATTTCTGCCCGATGACCGCAAGGCCGAAGGGCTTATTGACGCGTTTTTGCAGCGGCTCTCTTACGTTGCGCTCGACGCGTCCGATCCGCAAGGCTTTGCCGCGTTGGCCGACAAGATTGGCGACATATCGGGCGGTTTGTCGATTTTCCTCTCCACCGCGCCATCTTTGTTTGAGCCGACGATCAAGGGTCTGCACCATGCTGGCCTGTCCGGTGAGAATGTGCGCATCGGCCTTGAAAAGCCCTTGGGCAATGATTTGGCATCGTCGCAGCATATTAATGATGCCGTGAACGCGGTTTTCCCCGAAACACGTACGTTCCGCATCGACCATTATCTGGGCAAGGAAAGCGTCCAGAACCTTATGGCGCTTCGCTTTGCCAATATGCTGTTTGAGCCGCTGTGGAATGCCAATGCCATTGAGCATGTGCAGATTACCATTAGCGAGACCGTCGGGCTTGAAGGGCGGGCGGGATTTTACGATGATACCGGTGCGTTGCGCGATATGGTGCAAAACCATATGCTGCAGCTGTTGGCGCTGACGGCGATGGAGCCGCCGGCAAGCCTTGATGCTACTGCCATTCGCGATGAAAAGGTAAAGGTGCTTCGCGCGCTTCGTCCCGTTGTCGAAGGTGACGTGGTGACCGGGCAATATAACGAAGGCGCCGTCAACGGTGAGGCTGTCAAAAGCTATGACACCGATTTGGGCAAGCCATCCGACACTGAAACCTTCGTCGCAATTAAGGCCTATGTCGACAATTGGCGCTGGCAGGGTGTGCCGTTTTTCCTGCGCACTGGAAAGCGCCTGCCCGAACGCCGCAGTGAAATCGTGATCCAGTTCAAGCCAGTCCCGCATAATGTATTCAAGGACCGGGGGGGGCGGCTTGAGGCAAACACTTTGGTCATCCGTTTGCAGCCTGAGGAATATGTTAGGCTGTTGGTCATGGCGAAAGAACCCGGGCTGGATCGCGGCGGAGTCACCTTGCGCGAAGTGCCGCTTGACCTGTCGTTGACGGCTGCCTTTGCCGGATCACGTCGCCGGATTGCGTATGAACGTCTGCTTCTTGACCTCATAGAAGGCGACCAGACGCTGTTTGTTCGCCGTGACGAGGTTGAGGCCCAGTGGAAGTGGGTCGATGCCATACGGTCACTGTGGGGCGCCACTGCGCTAAAGCCCAAGGGCTATGGTGCGGGAAGTTGGGGCCCCAATGCGGCAATTGCACTGACGGAACGCGATGGAGTGAGCTGGCATGAGTAAAATGCACCCAACCGTTGAAGCTGTCACCGCGCGCATCATTGAACGGTCAAAGCCCGGGCGCCAGGCCTATCTCGATTTGATTGCCAAGCAGCGCGATGCAGGTGTTAACCGGCCAGTGTTGAGTTGTGGCAATCTCGCGCATGGTTTTGCCGCCAGCGGCGAAGATAAGGCCGCCATTCGTGGTGGCAAGGCGATGAACATCGGCATTGTCAGTGCCTATAATGACATGCTGTCCGCGCATCAGCCATATGGCCGTTATCCGGAGCAGATGAAGATCTTCGCGCGGGAGGTTGGCGCAACAGCGCAAGTCGCGGGCGCCGTCCCCGCAATGTGCGATGGCGTAACGCAGGGTCAGGACTCGATGGAGCTGTCTTTGTTCAGCCGCGATGTTATTGCGATGGCGACAGCGGTTGGCCTCAGCCACGGGATGTTCGAAAGCGTTGCCATGCTTGGCATTTGCGACAAGATCGTCCCCGGCCTATTGATCGGCGCATTGCGTTTCGGCCATTTGCCGACAATATTTGTGCCCGCCGGTCCAATGCCATCGGGCCTTGCCAACAAAGAAAAACAACGCGTTCGGCAGCTATATGCAGAAGGCAAGGTAGGCCGTGCCGAGTTGCTTGAGGCCGAAGCGGCTTCCTATCATGGTGCAGGGACATGCACCTTTTACGGCACCGCCAACTCTAACCAAATGATGATGGAGGTCATGGGGCTTCACATTCCCGGCGCTGCCTTCATTAACCCCGGCAACAAGCTGCGTACCGAATTGACGCGCGCGGCGGTGCATCGCTTGAGTGAGATTGGTTGGGACGGGGACGATTACCGGCCCTTGGGTCTGTGCGTCGACGAAAAAGCCATCGTCAATGCCTGTGTCGGTTTGCTGGCAACGGGCGGGTCGACGAACCATGCGCTCCATATTCCGGCGATTGCGCGTGCCGCAGGTATCGTCATTGATTGGGAAGACTTGGACCAGCTGTCCTCGGTGGTTCCCTTAATCGCCCGCGTTTATCCAAATGGCTCCGGCGATGTGAACCATTTCCATGCCGCTGGCGGGATTGGCTATGTCATCCGTGAGTTGATAGACGCAGGACTTCTCCACCGCGATATCATGACCGTCGCGGGGCAGGATTTGGCGGACTATGGCCGCGAGCCGGTGTTGGAGGATGACAAGCTGGCGTGGCGTGATGCGCCTGCGCTTACGGCCGATGATACGATGTTACGACCACCGTCGGAACCTTTCGCCCCTGACGGCGGAATGCGATTGGTGACAGGCAATTTGGGGCGAGCAACCTTCAAAACCAGCGCCGTTGATCCTGCGCGCTGGATCATAGAAGCACCTGTTCGCGTATTTCATGACCAAAATGACGTTCTGGCCGCCTTCAAGGCTGGAGAACTTGACCGCGATGTCATCGTGGTGGTCCGATTCCAAGGGCCTGCTGCCAATGGCATGCCCGAGCTCCACAAGCTAACGCCACCATTGGGCGTGTTGCAGGACAAGGGTTTCAATGTCGCGCTTGTGACCGATGGGCGCATGTCGGGTGCGTCGGGTAAAGTGCCCGCGGCGATTCACCTGAGCCCCGAAGCGGCGCGTGGTGGAGCGATCGCAAAGCTTCAGGACGGGGACATCGTCCGCCTATGCGGCAATAGTGGCACTTTATCGGTGCTGGTCGAGGACGGCGACTGGGCAAGCCGTGCCCCTGCCGCGATACCATTGGCGCACCTCGGCACTGGACGCGAGTTGTTCGCAATGATGCGCGCAACGGCTGATGAGGCTGAAAAGGGTGGGTCAGCAATGCTTGCGGCGGCAGGGCTATGACAGAGATTGTTGCAGTCGATATTGGCGGCACCCATGCGCGCTTTGCGCTGGCTGAAGTCGACGCGGGCAGAGTGATCGAACTTGGCGAGGCGATTACGCTGAAAACAGCGGAGCATGCCAGTTTCCAAACGGCTTGGCAGGAATTTCAGCGGCTTAACGGCGCGCCGCTTCCGCGCGCTGCAGCTATCGCGATTGCAGGGCCAGTTGACGCAGACGTGATTAAGCTCACCAACAACCCGTGGATCATCCGCCGGTCGATGGTGAATGAAAAGTTGGACGTCGATACGTTTGTGATCGTCAATGATTTCGGCGCAGTCGGCCATGCAGTCGCGCAAGCCGGTGCCGAACATTTCCACCATTTGACTGGTCCTGATCAGGCGTTTGCTCCCGAAGGCACACTCAGCATCATAGGTCCGGGGACTGGTCTTGGCGTTGCACATGTGGCCCGCACGGGCGGTTCTTATCATGTGCAAGCCACCGAAGGCGGGCATATCGATTTTGCGCCGCTGGATGCGATTGAAGATGCCGTGTTGGCGCGCCTACGCAAACGCTACCGCCGGGTTTCGATTGAACGCGTTGTGTCCGGTCCGGGGTTGATTGATCTTTATGAGACGCTCGCAGCTATTGAAGGCCGCGCAGTTCAGCAACATGATGACAAGACACTGTGGCAAATGGGCATGTCTGGCGAGGATAGTCTTGCCGCCGCCGCTGTGGACCGTTTTTGCCTATCGCTTGGCAGCGTTGCCGGTGACATTACGCTAGCTCAAGGCGGTTTTGCCGGTGTCGTAATCGCGGGCGGGCTTGGGCTGCGCATCAAAGACAGCCTTGTGCGCTCGGGCTTCGCCGAACGTTTCAGAGCCAAAGGCCGCTTTGAAGGATTGATGGCATCAATCCCTGTCAAACTCATCACCCATCCGCAGCCTGGCCTTTTCGGTGCAGCCGCAGCCTACGCCCAGCAATATATCTAGAAAGAATAGCCAATGACGCCTGTTGAAAAAATCATGCGCACTGCGCCTGTGATTCCCGTTCTGGTGATTGAAAATGCGGCACATGCGCGCGCGATTGCTGAGGCATTGGTTGCAGGCGGTTTGCCTGTTTTAGAAGTTACCTTGCGCACCGCCGCTGCATTGGATGCGATTGCCGAAATGAAGAAGGTGCCGGGCGCAATTGTTGGCGCGGGCACAATCGTCGATGTGCCGGGCTTGGATAGCGCAATCGCAGCGGGAGCCGAGTTTATCGTCTCGCCGGGGCTCACCGACAATTTGGGCAAAGCTGCCATCGCGAAGAATATTCCGTTCCTTCCCGGGGTCGCAAGCGCAGGCGATATCATGCGCGGACTGGATCTGGGCCTTACCCATTTCAAGTTTTTCCCCGCCGAGGCAAATGGCGGTCTGCCTGCGCTAAAATCCCTGATCGGCCCGTTCGGTCAGTGCAAATTCTGCCCGACCGGTGGCATCAAGCAGGAAACTGCAGCAGACTGGCTCGCTGTTCCTGAAATTTTATGTGTTGGTGGAAGCTGGCTTGTTGGTAAAGGCGTTCCTGATGTTGCCGCAATAGAATCTGCAGCGCGGGCAGCATCGGCATTACGGAACTAACGGAGACGCAAGGCACATGGCCGAAGAAATTGAATGGTGGGACTTTGACGCAGCCGAAGATTTGATTGATGCTGTCGTTGGTGACGTGAGCTTCATCATTGAAAGTGCACTTGATGCCCGTGGGCAGGCGCTGGTCGCTTTCCCAGGCGGTTCAACACCAAAGCCGATTTTGGAAAAGCTCGCGCAGGCCAATATTCGCTGGAAGAATGTGACGATTATCCCAACCGACGACCGTTTGGTTCCAGTCGACAATGCGCTGTCGAATGTTGCGATGATTGCGAAGATATTTATCCCGAAGGGCGCACGTGTTCTGCCGATCACCAGCGATGCTGCGGACTATAGGCTGGCTGGAAGTGCCGCAAATGCGCGGCTTGCCGACCTACATTGGCCGCCGGATCTCGTCTGGCTTGGTATGGGCACCGATGGCCACACTGCGTCGATATTCCCCGGACCTGATCTGGACATCGCACTTGAAGGCGGGAAAGATGTGCGCGCCGTTGGTGTTGCGCCAGACCCGCTTCCGGCCGAAGCTCCGGTTAACCGCGTGACACTGACAGGATCTGCAATCGGCACCGCACGTACGGCGATATTGGTGATCAACGGTGCAGAGAAGCGCGCAGTGCTGGAAGCGGCAATTGAGCAGGGAAATAAGTCAGCCTATCCAGTCGGCCGCGTGCTCGACAAGATTGTGGTTCCTGTCGATATATATTGTTTGGACGATTGAGTTAAACGCGGCGCAACTTGCCGGGTGGAACCGTTGTGTTGAGCTTTTTAAGGTAATTGGGCAGGTCCAACTCACCAGCGCTGACGGGCTTACGTGCGTCTTTCGGATTGATCGGATGATCAAACGCTATTCCGACGCGTCCCTCGGTTACCCATGCGATGTGGCCGCTCACCCATCCAATGCTGCGCAGGTTAATTTCAACCTGTTCGCCGCGGGACACGTTTGTTGGGATTTCAGCCATAAGTCCGCCAGCGGACAGATTGCGGATACGCACTTCGCGTTCTTCCTTGGTGCTGGGAAAGCGGAGGACTGCCTTCAAAAAGAGGCTGTCGCGATCCATGCCCCGCTTTGCAGCGGCCATGTTATCTTCGCCAAATGAGTCATTCATAATGCAGCACCAAGCACAAAATTGGGTATAATTCAGGCTTTGACAGTGCCACTTAAGTGTAGCCAAAAGGTTAATT
Source organism: Sphingomonadales bacterium (assembly GCA_027486895.1). Lineage (GTDB taxonomy): Bacteria > Pseudomonadota > Alphaproteobacteria > Sphingomonadales > Sphingomonadaceae > Sphingorhabdus_B. Next base: position 19,267 of record JAIXOE010000015.1, on the reverse strand, counting down.
CACGGGACATTCTAATTGAATTTACACAGTTCCATTAACCATGCGGATTCAACATCTTTGTGTCAGTCGTCGCGTGAGACGCGTTCCTGCCGTTCGTGCCGCTCCTGCGCCTCAAGCGTCATTGTCGCGATGGGGCGCGCACGCAGTCGGGCAAGCGAAATGGGCTCTCCAGTTACTTGGCAATATCCATATTCGCCTTCGGTGATGCGGCGAAGTGCGGATTCTATTTTCGAAATCAGTTTGCGTTGACGGTCGCGGGTACGCAATTCGATTCCCCAGTCCGTTTCGCTGGATGCGCGGTCGTTCAGGTCTGGTTCGCGCATGGGGCCATCTTGAAGCTGATTCAGCGTTCCCTGCGCCTCTGCCAATATGCTGTTCTTCCAGTCAACTAACTGTTTTTCAAAAAACTTTAGTTGCCGATCATTCATGAAGGGCTCGTCGTCGCTGGGGATATATGAAGGGTCAATGTCGTAACCGGAATTGCTTAATTCTCCGGTATTAGCTTGAGGCTTGGCGCTCGCGCCCATGTTAGATTCTCCACCTCTGGCGGGCCTCGTAGAACGAAGGAAACCGCGTCCAAATCCACTCTCGCCGGCGCTATAGACTCAGGCCAAAACCCGCACAAGCGGCAAATGTCACACAATGTCATAGAATGCATAAAAGCTGTGGAAACGGCGTGACTTAGTAAATTCCGTCGCCCCAAACAGTTCCAGTTCGGGACGATTTACAAGTTGCACATCGGAATTTGGCATTTTTTCTCAAAATGGGTCGCCAAACAGGGTTAATCTATTTGAGGTTATGCCTTCGTTCTGCGTTTCTTGATGCATCACATGGGCGAGATGGCTGTCGGCAACGATCACCAACTGCCTAGGATGGAAAAGGTCAAGATTATGTCAGTACGCATGGCTTTAGCGAAATTATGTGCCTGCACTTGTGGGGGTGCCTTGATTGGTGGTGGTGCGATGCAAGTTGCCGACGCGCCGCCTGCGCAGGTGTACAAAGTAGCCAAAAAGCATCCGAAAGTGCGGAAAATCGCTTACAAGGCGCCGGTGCGCAAAGTGAAGCGGGTGCGTAAGGTTGTGCGGACAACAACGACGAGAACTTCGACATGTACGCCAACGGTGTCATTCGCGAGTCAGGGCATGGCTCCCATCCCCATGCCATATATGCCGGCACCAACTGGCGCACCATATGAAGGCGCCAATGGCGGCAGCGTGCCAGTTGTTATCGGGGGGTCGGGCGGCTTTAGCGGCGGCCTCGGTGGCGGCTTCTTTGGTGGCTTTTCCGGCGGCGGTGGCGGCGGCAGCAGTGGCACAGTCGTCATCTCGTCTAGCGGCAACATATCATCCACGTCTGGCGGCGTCATCAATAGCTCTGGCGGCAACATCAGCTCATCGAGCGGAAACGTAAATACGTCGAGCGGCACAAGTTCAAGCAGCGGCGGCATTAACATCGATATAAACGTTTCATCCGGCGGCGGCGGGTCAACGAGCACGTCCACGGGTGGAGTGAGCACATCTACAGGTGGTTCCAGTACCTCGACGGGTGGATCCAGCACGTCATCTGGCGGTTCAAGCTCGTCGACATCGACGGGCGGTTCGAGCACCTCAAGCACATCGGGCGGTGTCTCGACATCGACAGGTGGTGTTTCAACCTCCACTTCGACGGGCGGCGTTTCAACCTCAACCGGTGGCGTCTCCACTTCGACCGGAGGCGTCTCGACTTCGACTGGCGGCGTAAGCACGTCGACATCCACATCGTCCTCAAGCTTTGGCGGTAGCACCTCTACATCGTCGAGCACGTCATCATCGACGTCCAGCTCCACCAGTTCGTCATCTTCCTCGTCCACGTCCAGCTCGAGCGGCGGATCGAACGGCGGTGATGGCGGTTCATCAGGGGGAACCGACGTACCGGCGCCGCCCATGGTGATGTTGTTTGGTGCTGCGGCCGCCGGACTTATGGCGCGCAGGCGTGCCGCCAAAAAAGCGAAAGCTGAAAAGGCGGCATAATCTGTTTTTAGCAGGTCCGGAAACGGGCGGTCTTCGGGCCGCCCTTTTTCGTTGCGAAACCCATGCGCGAACGGCATAGCCAGCGACCATGCATGACCTAAAATATATCCGTGAAAATCCGCAAGACTTTGACGCCGCCCTTATCCGCAGGGGCGCTGCGCCGATTGCTGCATCGGTTCTGGCGCTGGATGAAAATCGCCGCGCATTGTTGACCGAAATGCAAAATGCGCAGGCGCGCCGTAACGAAGCGTCCAAAGCAATTGGCGCCGCCATGGGCAAAGGCGACACGGCGACGGCGGATTCGCTGAAAGCTGAAGTTGCAACGTTGAAGGACACTTTGCCGGCGCTGGAAGAAAAGGAGCGCGCGGCAGGCGAAGAGCTTGATACGTTGCTCGCCGGGCTTCCCAATTTGCCGGCGGACGACACGCCCGATGGCGCGGATGAAACAGAGAATGTTGAAATAGCGCGATGGGGAACCCCACGCAGTTTTGAATTCCAACCACGCGATCATGCCGATTTGGGGCCAATACTTGGCCTCGATTTTGAAACTGGCGTTGCGATTTCAGGTGCGCGCTTCACCTTCATGCGCGGGCAGATGGCACGGCTTAATCGTGCGCTTGGTCAATTCATGCTGGATTACCAGACGGGCGCGCGCGGCTACACCGAATGCGCAACGCCTTATTTGGTGCGTCAGGAATCGCTGTTTGGTACCGGACAACTTCCAAAGTTTGCCGAAGACAATTTCCAGACGACCGATGGCCGGTGGCTTATCCCAACGGCTGAAGTGTCGCTGACCAACAGCGTGCGCGAACAGATTTTGGATGAAAGCACTCTGCCGATCCGGATGACCGCGTTGACGCCTTGTTTCCGTTCTGAAGCAGGCGCGGCTGGCCGCGATACAAAAGGCCTGATCCGCCAGCACCAGTTTGAAAAGGTGGAACTGGTTTCGATCGTTCGCCCCGAAGACAGCGCTGCCGAGCATGAACGCATGGTCGAAAGTGCCGAGGGTATATTGCAAGCGCTTGAGCTACCGTATCGCAAGATGCTGCTGTGCACCGGTGACATGGGTGCCAGCGCGCGCAGGACCTATGACCTTGAGGTCTGGTTGCCGGGGCAGGGGCTGTACCGTGAAATCTCAAGCTGTTCGAACTGCGGTGATTGGCAAGCGCGCCGGATGAACACGCGCTACCGACCTGCGGAAAGCAAAGGCAATGTGTTCGTGCATACGTTGAACGGGTCTGGTCTGGCTGTGGGCCGTACGCTGGTCGCTGTCCTCGAAAATTATCAGCAAGCGGATGGTAGCGTGACCGTTCCGACGGCACTGCTGCCATATATGGGCGGCCTGACGAAACTGGAGATTGCAGCCTGATGCGCATTTTATTGACCAACGACGATGGTGTAAATGCGCCTGGCCTAAAGGTGTTGGAAGCCATTGCCCGCACCCTTAGCGATGACATCTGGATTGTTGCACCAGCCGAGGAAAACTCGGGCGCGGGTCATTCACTAACGCTGACTAAGCCTGTCCGAATCCGCCAACATGGCGAAAAACATTATTCGGTCGCAGGGACGCCAACGGATTCCGTTATGCTCGGCATTGGTGTCATTATGAAAGATACCAAGCCCGACCTGATTTTGTCGGGTGTGAACCGTGGTGCGAACCTTGGCGATGATATCACCTATTCTGGAACGGTCTCTGCGGCGATGGAAGGGGCTTTGGCTGGCATTCGATCCATTGCGCTGAGCCAAGTTTACAGCAAAGAAGGCATGGCAGATGCCGTACCCTTTTCGGCAGCGGAAGCGTGGGGCGAGCGCGTGCTTCGGCCTTTGCTGGATATGCCGTTCACACCGCGCACGTTGACCAACGTGAACTTCCCGCCTGTATTGCCGCAGGATGTTAAAGGCATCAAAGTCGCGCGGCAGGGGTTCCATGACTATAGTCGCGGTTCCATCGTCAAGGGAACCGATCCACGTGGTTACGACTATTATTGGTTCGGGCTTCATGGAATGGTGCACACGCCCGGACATGATACTGACCTTGAAGTCATTGAGGATGGATATATCGCAGTGACGCCATTGCAGCTTGATCTAACCCATCGCGAGTCCCTCGCGAACCTTCAGAGCGCTTATAGCGGATAGGAGAAAGCCGATGCGAACGAGGTTGATAGCAATTATTTCGACCTTGCTTTTGTCGGCCTGTATTCCGCGTGGCGGCGATGATTATCGGCTTGCTACTGCAGCTGTTGCGCCGGCCGAGGTTGCCAGCGAACCTCAGATTGTGCCTGAACAGGCCATTGTTGCGGAGACGCCTAGTTGGAGCCCTGCATCGGTTCAGCGCAATGCCCGGCAAGTTGCGACAACATCATATGTCGTTCAATCGGGCGACAGCCTGTTTGCCATCGCGAGCAAAACAGGCGCAGGTGCGACCGCGATTGCCGATGCCAATAATCTGCAGGCGCCTTATCCGATACGTCCGGGGGACCGACTCCAGATACCCGGTGGCCTATACCACCGTGTGAGTGCCGGTGAGACCGGCATCGCGATTGCCCGCGCCTATCGGGCGGTTTGGGCCGACATTGTCATGATTAACGCGTTGCAGCCGCCCTACACGCTGCAAGTTGGGCAAAACCTGCTTTTGCCAACCGAACCGGCAGCTATTGGAAATGATCGGCCACTAATGCCCGACCCGGAATCGCGTGCGGCAGCATTTACCCTGAACATCGACGATATCGTTACCGGAGGAAATGCTGCTGGTGCGCCAGTGGTAGCCGCTAGCCTGTCCACAAACTTTGCCGGTCGTTTTGCATGGCCATTGAACGGTAATATCGTTGGACGGTTTGGCGCACAGGGCGGCGGACGGGTAAATGATGGCGTCAACATTGCCGGACAAAGCGGCGCTCCTGTTAAAGCTGCGGCGCCCGGTGTCGTCGTTTACAGCGGCAACGAAATTGGCGTATTTGGCGGATTGGTGCTGATTGATCACGGCGCTGGCTGGATAACGGCTTATGGTCATCTTGGCCGGTTAGATGTAACCAAGGGCGATCGGGTTTCAGTCGGGCAGCAAATTGGCGGGGTTGGGGAAACTGGTTATGTCACGCAGCCGCAATTGCATTTTCAAGTGCGCAAAGACCGGCGCGTGGTTAATCCGTTGAACTATCTGGGGCCTGCTAATGGCAAAACCTGATGCATCGGGCACATTCAAGGCGGCGCTGCGGCGCGCGAGCAAGTTACCAGTTTGGGCCGATGTCCGGCTGTTGCAAATCATCCCCTCAAAATCCTAGTGTCCCAACAATAAGAATACTAATCCCATCGCAGCGTAGAATGTCAGCCAATAGCTTGCGTCAATGGCGAACAGCTTGCCTGATTTGCGTGAGAACAGATAATTCGTGCCAATTGCGGGGATGATATAGCCCAGCGATATGCCGACCGAGATCATGATGGTCGCACGCGGGCTTGCGTCCACTGCTGACAGCAAATGACCGAGAAAAAGTGCCGACAACACCGAAAAGGCAAAGGTCAGCCCGTAGATTTTGACCATATTGCCCGCACGCAACTGTTCTTCGGTAAATCCGTGTTCAGCCATCCATGCCTTGCCAAACAAGGGCCCATACCAAAGGCCACCAATGAGAAAGCCGGTCGCTGCAGCCACCAAAATCGCCAATAAATTTGCGTTCGCCATCGATTATTCCTCGTGAAATTCCGGAGCTTTAACATGCGCCTGTTCACCGCCCGTGACAAGCACGGCGAAACCCGCTATGCGCCGCCCCATCATGGCAACTCAAATCAAAGCAGCGCCGAAGGTCGGCATGGTATCGCTTGGCTGTCCAAAGGCGTTGGTCGATAGCGAACGGATCCTCACTAAGCTGCGCGCTGACGGCTACGGCCTGTCGCCCGATTACGCGGGCGCTGACGTTGTCCTCGTCAACACTTGCGGTTTTCTCGATTCCGCGAAGGAAGAGAGCCTTGAAGCTATCGGCGAGGCGATTGCAGAAAACGGCCGCGTGATTGTGACTGGCTGCATGGGTAATGAAGCGGATGTCATCCGTGCGCGCTTCCCTGATGTGCTGGCAATCACGGGCGCACATCAATATGAAGCCGTGGTTTCGGCCGTTCATGAAGCTGCGCCGCCCACACGCGGCGCGTTTGTTGATCTGGTGCCCGAAGGCGGATTGAAGCTGACGCCGCGCCATTACAGCTATTTGAAGATTTCCGAAGGCTGCAACCATAGCTGCGCTTTCTGCATCATCCCGTCGTTGCGCGGAAAGCTTGCAAGCCGACGGATTGATGCCGTGTTGCGTGAGGCAGAGAAACTGGTCGCGGCGGGCACCAAAGAGCTTTTGGTCATTTCTCAGGACACGTCGGCATATGGCGTCGATACGCGGCATGAACCACGTGAGTGGAAGGGGCGTCAGGTGCGCGCGCATATGACTGACCTCGGCCGCGAACTGGGTAGCTTGCGCACAAGCGAGGGCATCGCGCCTTGGGTCCGGCTGCACTATGTCTATCCATATCCGCACGTCGACGACGTTATCCCGTTGATGGCAGAAGGCTATCTGACCCCATATCTCGACATCCCGTTTCAGCATGCAGCGCCGAATGTTCTAAAAGCGATGAAGCGTCCCGCTAATGAAGCGAAGGTGCTTGAACGCATCCGCAATTGGCGCAGCATCGCGCCCGATATCGCAATCCGGTCCAGCTTTGTGGTTGGCTTTCCGGGCGAAACCGATGCTGATTTCCAATATCTGCTCGACTGGTTGGACGAAGCACAGCTGGACCGGGTCGGAGCTTTCCGTTTCGAACCGGTGGAAGGCGCGCAGGCAAACCATTTGCCAAACCCTGTCCCTGAAGAGGTCAAGGAAGAGCGATTCCAACGGATTATGGAAAAGACGGCGGCGATCAGTGCAGCCAAGCTTGCCGCAAAGGTCGGACGAAATATCCCTGTCATTATCGACGAAATCGGTGAGGCTGATGAAGATGGCAGCGTTGGCGCCACCGGACGGTCACAGGCTGATGCGCCTGAAATCGATGGCCATGTCTATTTGCGTGACGTTACTCCGACATTAAAAGCCGGTGACATTGTTCAAGTGGACATCGAGGATGCGGACGAGCACGACTTGTTTGGTGTTGTCGCCTAATTAAGGCCAACTGGATCGATTGTTCGGGCACCCACGCCTGAGAAATTTCTTCGTCCGATTTTGGTGGAAGCCCTTTGACTTAATAGGGCTTTTGCCTATCAATTGCTGAAAGTTCACAAATACTGACATTTTGCAATTGGGGAAGATATGTCCGACGAAGATTTGCCTTTTCCAACTGGTTACCAGCTTTCGGCATTGGACCCCGTGTATCGCGAAACGCCTTGGGTACCGCTAGATCGGTTGCGCGCAAGCGATCCTGTGCACCATGATAAGCAGCTTGGTCGCTATTTCCTAACGCGCGGCAAGGAAGTTTCGGAGCTCATCAAAAATCGTGAGCTGAACGCTGACCCGCGTAAAGCCAATGAAGGCAGTTTTTCCAAAACCCTGTACGGCAATAACAGCAAAGAATTGTCCATCCTTATGCTCGACGATCCCGAGCATAAGCGCCAACGGACGCTTGTGTTGCAGGCTTTTAACAAGCGGTCGGTGGATGCTTTGCTGCCGCGCATCGAACAAATTGCAAAAGGGCTTGCCGACGATATTATGGCTGCGGATGGAGAGTTCGACTTCGTCCAACTTTTCGGGTCGCCACTGCCCACGACCGTAATGGCTGAACTGCTTGGCATCAACGCCGCAGACCGCGCAGATTTCCGCCGCTGGTCGCTTGGCTGTATGCAGGCATTAAACCCGTTCCGCACCCAAGAGCAGACCGCTTTATATGAGGAATCGACCACCGTTCTTGCGGACTATCTCGCTCGTGAAGTGGACGCGCGGCGCACCAATCCTTCGGACGATCTGATTACGCGATTGGCGTTGGCGGAAGAGCAGGGGGATACGCTGACGACGCAGGATATCGTGCTGCTCATCCGTCTGCTGCTTATTGCAGGGAATTCTACCACGACTGATATGCTGGGCGCTGGCGTGGTGCAGCTTTTGAAAAATCCTGAGCAACTGGCAAAGTTTCGAGCGCGGCCAGATCTACATGACAATGCCATGGACGAAATCCTGCGCGTGGAACCGCCGGTTACGCAGGTACTGCGGAGCGCGCATGAAGACATGGAGGTCGCTGACAAATCAATCAAACAAGGCGATACAATCCACATGTCGCTATTTGGTGCGCACTTCGACCCCGAAATGAACCCGGATCCACACAAATTTGATATCGAACGCCCCCGTATTCAGCACTTCGCTTTTGGCGGTGGCGCGCATTATTGCTTGGGGGCAGGGCTAGGCAAGGCGCAGGCGAAAATCGCTTTGCCTTTATTGTTCGAACGCTTTCCGAACCTTGCATTCGCACCGGAGCGCGAAGTGAAGCACAAGATCGCGCCAGCCTTTAACGGCTATGGCGAAATCTGGCTGACGAAGTAACGGCTTAGCGCGACTTTGGCGGCAGCGGGAAGAAGCCTGAGGTGCGCGCGACATATTCCGCATATCCGGGCCGCGTCTTGCGCATGCCATATTCGAGCAACGGCTTGCCCGACCAACGTGTGAGCGTGAAGGTCAGGAAGATGGGGCCAATGATGCTTATCCAACCCGGCAGGCCGGTTTCACATGCGATGAGCCAGATGCCCCACCAAGTGCAGGCATCGCCGAAATAATTCGGGTGGCGCGTATAGCGCCAAAGGCCGGTGTCGAGCACCTTGCCCTTGTTCGCGGGATTGGCGCGGAAGGCGTTCAGCTGCGCATCACCAATGGTTTCAAACAATATGCCGATGAGGGCGATAATTGCTCCAGCAAAAGCGAGCGGACCCAGAACATTGCGGCCGCCATCACTTGACCAGATGCCGATTTGCGCCGGCAGGCACGTGATGAACAGCAATGGGGCCTGTGTTAGAAAAACGGACAGCAGCGAAGTCTTGCTCCAGCTCCACCCCTTTTTCTCCATCACGCTACGCATGATTTTGGCGTAACGCGGATCCTCGCCATGCGCGCGCCAGCGAGTCCACAAATGCAGCGCAAGCCGAAGCCCCCACAGCGTCGTCAAACCAAGCAGCAAATTGGAGCGCGCGCCAGGCGCAGCGGATTGTGCCCAACTTGCCCATGCGAGCAGCACCATTCCGAATGCCCAAAAGGCATCAATGAACGACACATCCCGGATCTTTACCGAATAAGCCCAAAGCATCAGAATGACCGCGAGCAGGGCAGCAGCGTTGACTGCGAGTGTGGGGACAATAGCTGTCATGTTTCGTCCTTTGCAAAAATGCCGGTCATCCCTTTTGCAGGGTGCTTTGGTACGACGGTAGCATAAATTTTCGCAACCTTTTCCATATCAGCCTTATAGTCACCCGTCGGCCAAATGGCGGGGCCTAAGCCCCCTGACTTCGACTGGTAGTCCATCATGCCGACAACTAGCGGGACGCCCGCGCCCATAGCGATGTGGTAGAAGCCTGTTTTCCAAGCCTTTACGCTTCCCCTCGTGCCCTCAGGTGCAATGGTAAGCATGAATTCTTTCCGGCGGCCGAATTCATCAATCATCTGCTGAACGTAATTTTTGTTGGAGCTACGATCCACAGGAACGCCACCCATGTCGAGCATGAAGTTGGTAAAGGGCCAGCGGAATAGGGAGGATTTCGCCATGAAATGCGGCATAATTCCAAGGTCATCTGTTAACCCTAGAAAATATACAAAATCCCAGTTGCTGGTGTGTGGCGCCGCAATCAGCACGAATTTACGCGGTTCTGGCACAACGCCATGCGCATGCCAACCGCCACGTTTGTATAGCCCCACCAATGCCCGCCTGAAAAGCCGGGACAGCCAGCTGGGCTGACGTTCCGTCAACGACATATTTTGTCTTCCTCCCCCGTCGCCCCCATAACTATGTTGTAAACCTTTTCAAACGTCTTGTTTCATAAATACGCAAGGGCTAGGCACCCGGACGCAATTAAAAACAAGCGGGAAAAAACATGTCGCATTCAGCGCACGGCGCCATACCGGTCATTTCAGCAACGGGCTTATTTACGCCAACCGATACCATCAGCAATGAGGAGCTTGTGGCCAGCTTCAACGCATATGCAGATCGGTATAACGCCGCGCATCCAGATGCAGAGCCGTTGACGCACAGCTCGGTCGAGTTTGTGGAAAAGGCCAGCGGTATCAAGTCGCGCCATGTGATGGACAAAACCGCCATATTGGATCCCGACATTATGGAGCCGCGATATGCGGAGCGCCCGAATGACCAGATTTCGCTAATGGCAGAAATTGGCGTTGCCGCTTGCCGTGAAGCATTGGCAAATGCTGGCCGCGACATAAGCGAAGTTGATGCTGTTTTATGTGCCGCGTCCAATATGCAGCGTTCTTACCCTGCCATGGCAGTAGAGATTCAGCACGAATTGGGCATGGAGCGCGGTTTTGGCTTCGACATGAATGTTGCGTGCTCATCCGCGACATTCGGCATCCAGACGGCTGCAGATTATATCCGCAGCGGCAATGCACGATCCGTACTGGTCGTAAATCCCGAGATTACCTCAGGCCACCTCAACTGGCGCGACCGCGATAGCCACTTTATCTTTGGTGACGTAGCAACCGCGATTCTGGTTGAGGCGAAGGACTTGGCTCCCGCGCAGCATTGGGAAATTCTGGGCACACGTTTGAAGACCCAGTTTTCGAACAATATCCGCAACAACTTCGGATTTCTAAACCGTGCGCATGGCAATGGTCCGATTGACCAAAGCGGACCGCGCAATGATAAGTTGTTTGTTCAAGAGGGCCGCAAGGTGTTCAAGGAAGTCGTGCCCATGGTTGGGCAGATGATCCTTGAGCACGCAGAAAGCCTGGGGCTGTCAGGGTCCGATTTGCGCCGTTTGTGGCTGCATCAGGCCAATACCGGCATGAACCGGCTTATCGCGCAAAAGGTACTCGGGCATGAAGCGGTTGAAGATGAGAGCCCGACCGTGCTCGACACATATGCCAATACCTCAAGCGCCGGTTCGATCATCGCTTTCCATAAGCATAATCAGGACCTGAAAGCAGGCGACCTTGGTCTCATCTGTTCGTTTGGCGCGGGCTATTCTGCAGGATCGGTTTTTGTGCGGAAAGTGTGCTAAAACATAACTGGGTAAGCCGCCGGCAGCATCGCATTTAAGTGACACGAGCGCTGCTGAGCAAATGGGGCATTGATGATTAAGTGCGAACCTTGAACAGCGGATAGCGACGGACAATGTCGTCATACACTGCCTCATGCAGTCTCTGGACAAATTCGCAGCCATAATATTCATTCTCGTGCCACGCGATATGCGCTTCGAGTGGGTTATATCCGGGCAATGTTAGGAACAGTATCCGGTCCGGCGCAATATAAGATCCGGTCCGCATGCGAAATCCAGCTTGCGATAGATCGACAACTTCAACTTTCTGTCGACCTCCGCCCTGTTCACGGACGCTTGCGGTGATGGAAACGCCTCCACGCATAAATGCGCGATAGTCGTGCCCACGGCTGTCAAAAACGTCCCCGGCCATTGGTGGCTCCTGATCCCTTAATCTCCCGATAAACGGTAGCGGAGTAATCAGATTTAGTCGAGTATCATCGCCAGCAGGATGTAGATCAGGACGGGTGAGCCAAAACCAATCACGGTAGCGACAGCAAAGATCAGGCGAATGATCGTCGCGTCCATCCCGGACCAGTTCGCCAATCCGGCACATACACCGAGAATCTTCTTGTTGGCTTTATCCAATGTTAAACGTGTCATTTCTTCACTCCCATGTCTTGAACTGCGTTAATGCGTTTAAGCGACGAGGCCCGAAGCAGGCGCAACGGCGGGTGCAACGCTGATGCCGATGGTGATGAAAGCGCAAACGACAGCTGCGAAAGCTGAAACGATTTGGGTGCGTGCATATTGTGTCATGTGATGTTCCTTTAAATCTGCCGGACCATTCCGGCTATGCAGGATACTCTGCACAGTCCATGCCAAATTGGATGTATCTAATAAAATCAATAACTTGAGATAAATTCATGCTAATCGGGGGCAGGGAACAATTTCATATGTTGGGAAAAAATACCAACATTTGGCTGAGTGGATTTCCGACAAGTGGCTTGACCAGAACATGCCATACTATAGCAGGCACCCATATGGTTCTGTCTCGCCTATCCTTGAATGATTTTCGCAACCATGCCGCGCTTGAGATCCGTCCAGACGCGCAGTTCATTGCACTTCACGGATCAAATGGCGCAGGCAAAACCAACATATTAGAAGCAGTCTCGCTTCTGGTTCCGGGGCGTGGCCTGCGGCGCGCTGCTATGTCTGATATGGTGCGTGTTGGTGGTGGTGGTGGATTCGCCATCGTCGCGGAAGTGTCGGGAAATGTCATTGGAACGGGTGTTAGCGCCGAACAGCCCGAACGTCGCAAAGTCCGTGTGAACGAGAGCAATGCATCGATAAACAGCCTCGCTGAATGGCTTTCGGTTATTTGGCTTACGCCAGCGATGGATCGGCTGTTTGCAGATGGCGCTGCGGCACGGAGGCGGTTTCTGGACCGCCTGGTGCTGGCATTAAGCCCACAGCATGCCCGCCACAGCAACCGTTATGAAAAGGCCATGCAGCAGCGAAACAAGCTGTTGTCTGGGGCGGAGGCGGCTGATCCACTTTGGTTGGATGCACTTGAACAACAGATGGCGGACAGCGCTTATGCTATTCAAGCCGCACGTACCGACTTGGTTGAAGCCCTGCGTGACCAATTACAAAGCGCGCCTTCGGGGCCATTTGCGGTTCCTCTCATCAGCCTTGTAGACAAAGCTGGTCCATCTGATGGTGATCTGGCCGTCATTTGGCGGAAGGGCCGCAGTCGCGACGCAGCTGCCGGACGCACGTTGGTTGGTCCACATCGCGCAGACCTTGATGTCATACACATGGTATCAGGCCAAATGGCGGAGCAATGTTCAACAGGCGAGCAAAAGGCGTTGCTGCTGTCACTTATCCTCGCGCACGCCGCGCTCGTGTCTGCACAGCGCCAGGCGCCGCCTATCCTGTTGCTGGATGAGGTTGCAGCGCATCTCGATCCGTCAAGACGCGCTGCATTGTTTGAGTTACTGGCCGAAACCGGCGCACAGGTCTGGATGACCGGAACCGAGCCCGAGCTATTTAATGGCATAGGGCCCTCTGCCGAACTGTTGCCAGTCGGGCAGAACTAGGCCTTTTACTCGGCCTTGCTTGCTTTTTTCGCGACCTTTTTCTTAGGCGGCTTTGGCTTTGTAGCCTTTGGTGCAGCGGGCGTTACTTCAAAATTGGGCGCGCCGTCCTTGATGTGGACAGCCACTTCGCCGCCATGCACGAGTTTCCCAAACAGAAGCTCTTCAGCAAGCGGCTGCTTAATTTTCTCTTGAATGAGGCGTCCCATAGGCCGCGCACCATATAGCTTGTCATAACCACGTTCCGTCAGCCATGCACGGGCCTCGTCATCCAGTTTGATGTGCACATTCTGGTCAGCAAGTTGAAGTTCAAGCTGCAAGATGAACTTGTCTACAACGCGCGCAACGACTTCGGTTGGCAGGTAACCAAATGGCACCGTCGCATCCAGACGGTTGCGGAATTCCGGCGCAAACATCTTTTTGACGGCCTCATCACCAGCGTCTTCCTTGCTGATGTTATTGCCGAAACCAATGCCTTCTTTGGCCATATCGCTGGCACCAGCATTGGTTGTCATAATCAAGATGACGTTCCGGAAATCAACGGTTTTGCCATGATGATCGGTCAGACGGCCATTATCCATAACCTGAAGCAGGATGTTGAATAGGTCGGGATGCGCCTTTTCGATTTCGTCGAGCAACAGCACGCTGTGCGGGCTCTGGTCGACGGCATCGGTCAGTAAACCGCCTTGGTCGAAGCCAACATAGCCGGGAGGCGCACCGATCAAGCGGCTGACGCTGTGTCGTTCCATATATTCGGACATATCGAACCGCTTGAGCGGAATCCCAAGAATGGAGGCAAGTTGCCGCGCGACTTCAGTCTTACCGACACCTGTTGGACCACTGAACAAATAGCTGCCGATTGGCTTTTCAGTGTCACGCAAGCCTGCACGGCTGAGCTTGATGGCACTCGCGAGCACCTCAATGGCCTTGTCCTGTCCAAACACAACGCGCTTCAGATCCGCCTCAAGCGTTCCGAGCGCAGTCTTGTCGTCCGTAGACACCTGCTTTGGCGGGATGCGAGCGATGGTGGCGATGACCGCCTCAATTTCACGCGCGGTAATCAGTTTACGACGCTTTGATGGTGCAACCAGCATTTGCATCGCGCCGACTTCGTCAATGACATCGATGGCCTTATCTGGCTGCTTGCGGTCATTGATGTAGCGCGATGACAGTTCCACCGCCGCCTTAATGGCGTCTGGCGTGTACTTCACCTTGTGATGCTCTTCGAATGCAGAACGCAGGCCCGCGAGGATTTTGATTGTATCCTCAATGCTTGGCTCATTGACGTCGATCTTCTGGAACCGGCGAAGCAAAGCGCGGTCTTTTTCGAAATGGTTGCGGAATTCCTTGTAGGTCGTCGAACCGATGCAACGAATGGTGCCGCCGGACAATGCAGGCTTCAGCAAATTGGATGCATCCATCGCCCCGCCGCTGGTTGCGCCAGCGCCGATGACCGTATGGATTTCGTCAATGAACAGGATGGCATCGGGCAGCTTTTCGAGTTCCGAAACCACTGCCTTGAGCCGCTCTTCGAAATCTCCACGATAGCGCGTGCCGGCCAGAAGCGCGCCCATGTCGAGCGAGTAAATCACCGCGGGCAACAAGACCTCTGGGACTTGCTTTTCCACGATACGACGCGCCAGACCTTCCGCGATGGCCGTTTTGCCAACGCCGGGTTCACCTACATATAATGGGTTGTTCTTGGACCTGCGGCACAAAATTTGGACCGTACGATCGACCTCAGCCGTGCGGCCAATGAGCGGATCGATGCGACCCTGCTTGGCTTTTTCGTTCAGATTGACGGTGAACTGATCAAGCGCGCCCTCTTTCTTGTCCTTCTTTGCCTTGGCGTCTTCTGGCTCTTCGCTCTTTTGCTCGGATCCAGTGACTTGGCGTGGCTCGGCAAGCTTGCCATCTTTGCCAATGCCATGGCTGATATACGATACCGCGTCGAGGCGGCTCATATCCTGCTGTTGCAGGAAATAAACGGCGTAGCTTTCGCGTTCGGAGAACAAAGCCACCAGAACGTTCGCGCCCGTTACGACATCTTTGCCCGAGCTTTGGACGTGCAATATTGCGCGCTGGACGACGCGTTGAAAACCGCTGGTGGGGGAGGGATCTACCTTGCCTTCGACGCGCAAGCTTTCCAGTTCGGTATCGAGATAGGTGATAATGATGTCGGACAGTTCGCCCAAATCAACGCCGCATGCCTGCATGACCTTCGCCGCATCAGCATCATCGATGAGTGCGAGCAGCAAATGCTCAAGCGTCGCATATTCATGCGCACGGTCGCCTGCGTGTTTCAACGCGTTGTGAAGCGTTGCTTCCAGCGACTCCGCAAATGATGGCATGTTATCGTCTCCCTAAAATGAGTCGCTGTCGCTTGAACTCTATATTGGCGCGGCATTCTTTGCTTTCAAGCGACATGAGGCAGATAACGGACTTCATCCCCAGTTTCTTAAAAATTTAGGGCCGATTTTCACCATCGCGTGACTATTTTTTGAACAAGGCATCAGCAACGCTGCGATGCTTGCTTGCAAAGGCGATTTTGCCCTCACACCGCGTTATTTCTGACTTTAACGCAGCGATGCGGGCTTCAAGTTCCGCAACCGACAGGGAATCAATATCTTGCTTAACAAGATTGTTGAGTGGGTCGTCCCGGCGTAACGGCAGATTTTCGTCGATTTCCATAACGCATATTTTACCCGTGAACGGTTGCTGTCAATATGAAGCTTGCCTAAAAGGCCCGACAATCAAAATGGGGATGCAGTAGATATGGAAAAACCGCCTGAGTCGATGACGGCTATCGAAATTTCGACGCCGGGCGGACCCGAAGTGCTGGTCGCAACACAACGCCCAGTTCCAACCCCCGGCCATGGTGAATTGCTTTTAAAGGTTGCCTTTGCCGGCGTGAACAGACCCGATGTTATTCAACGCAAAGGGTTGTATCCGCCGCCGCCAGGCGCCAGTGACTTGCCGGGCCTTGAAGTGTCAGGGATTGTTGTTTCGGTAGGTGCGGGCGTGGACCCCGAGTTGTTGGGCACACGCCAATGTGCGTTGGTATCGGGCGGCGGTTATGCAGAATATTGCCTCGCACGCGTCGACGTTTGCCTGCCCGTTCCAGCGGGTATGGAAATGGCCGAAGCGGCGGCATTGCCGGAAACGCTGTTCACCGTGTGGCACAATGTGTTTGAACGCGGCTACGCTGCGCCCGGGGAGACCATCCTGATACATGGCGGCACGAGCGGCATTGGAACAATGGCGATTAAATTGGGCAAATTGTTTGATCTCAACGTGATTGTGACCTGCGGCTCGGACGACAAATGTGCCGCAGCGCAAGCAATCGGCGCAGATCATGCGATAAACTACAACAGCGCAGATTTTGTCGCTGAAGTGAAAGCGATTACCGATGGCGCTGGTGTCCACCTCGTGCTGGATATGGTCGCAGGTGGTTATGTTGCCCGAAATCTTCAGTGTTTGCGCGAAGACGGTAGGCATGTGACCATTGCAGTCCAAGGCGGGATGACCGCTGAACTCAACATGGCCTATATCATGTCTCGCCGGCTTATGTTGACAGGATCAACGCTGCGCCCACGCACAACAGAGTTCAAAGCGTTGTTGGCGCAGGAAATATCGGCAACGGTTTGGCCAATGGTCTGTGACGGGGCCTTGCGGCCTGAAATGGACAGGATATTTCCCCTGAACGATGCCGCCGGAGCGCACGCCTATATGGAGTCCGGCGCGCATGTTGGCAAAATTCTGCTCGAAGTTTAAGCTGCCGGCGGCGGTAAGCCATCCAGCCAGCTTTTAACATCGGCAGCGCTCTTCTCCGGAATTTCCTCCATCGGGATATGGCCGACGCTTGGGTAAATGATCAGCCTAGCTTGCGGCAAAGCGCCCGCAAACCATTTGGCTGAGGTTACGGGAATAAGATTGTCCTCCGCGCCCCACAGGATCATCACTGGGACCTTGATTGCGGCCAACTTCTCTTTGCTGCCGGACCGCATGCTTTGCGGGTTTGCAAAGCGCTTCAACGTTGCTTCCCGGTTGCCGGGATAGCGGTTGAGCTCCCAATAGCGGTCGACCAGTTTTGCATCGATTTGCGATTGGACGCTCATTGAGGTTTTGACGCTGGATTCAAAAATACTGCGTGGGGCGATAAAGCGCGCAGCCTCTTTGATGACCGGCATCCGCATCAAACGGAAACCAAGCGGCGTATTGCCCGATTTGGCATAAGGCTGGCCGCTGGCGTCGACGAGCAACATCGCCTCGACCTTTTCTGGGTGTGCGAGTGTGTACATCCATGTGACACCGCCACCCATTGAGTTGCCCCCAATTACGGCTTTTTTGACATTTAGTTGCGTAAGCAGTCGGTCGACAATCCCCACATAAGATGCGTTGTCATAGACACCGGAAGGATTTTGCCCGGTAAGGCCATGGCCGGGAAGGTCCATTGAAATGATACGGTAGTCCTTGCCCAAAATCTGGACCCAAGGCTCCCACGTATGCAGAGATGCGTTCGACCCATGAATAAGCACAAGAACACGGCCATCAGGATTGCCCTCATCGCGATAGTGGACGCGCAGGCCTGGTTCTAGGTCAGCAAAACGCGATGCGCTGTTGCCATATTTGGTTTCCATAGCAGTCGCATCGGTATCTGGCGCATAGCCCCAGATAAACACTGCGGCCACCGCGATCACGAGCACAACAAGGAGCCATTTAATAAGACGTTTCATTTCTTCCCCAATCCACCGCTGGATTGCATGCCGGACGGTAGGCACGCAAGCCCCCACGCGCATTGCCGCTTGCCGATTGGGCAAAGTTCGCCTAATGCGCTGTTCAAGAATTTCAGGCCGCTCCGTAAGGGGCGGCCCTTATTATTGGAGCAAAAGACATGGCCACCCCTTTGATGCCACATGCGACTGCCGCTTGGTTGGTCGACAATACTGGTTTGAGCTTCTCGCAAATTGCCGAGTTCTGCGGCATCCATATTCTTGAAGTTCAGGCTATGGCGGATGACATGACTGGCTCGAAATATACCGGTCGCGATCCCGTACATGCCGGCGAATTGTCGATGGATGAAATCGAAAAGGGTCAGGCTGACGAAGATTATGTTCTTCGCATGTCCAAGGGTCCAGATCAGGTCCGCCGTACAAAGGGGCCACGCTACACGCCAGTTTCAAAGCGGCAGGATAAGCCAGACGGCATCGCCTGGTTGCTGCGTAACCATCCGGAAATTTCCGATGGCGCCATCTGCAAGTTGATCGGGACAACGCGTAATACCATTACGGCCATTCGCGATCGCAGCCATTGGAACATTGCTGAAATCCAGGCAAAGGATCCCGTAACACTTGGACTGACTTCGCAACGCGAACTCGACGCCATCGTTAATCGCGCTGCCAAAAAGGCCGGTATTGATAACACCGCTGTAAATGATGCGCGCCTTGGCACTGATCGTGAAGCGTTGATCGAAGAATTGCGTGCAGAACGTACCGAAGCGGCGCGCCGCGCTGAAGCAGCTCTGAACGGTGAAGTCGAAAGCACTGAAAAGGTCGAGCTGACCGCAGATACCTTGTTCAAAAAAGCGGGCGAATAAGGACGACGTTATCATTGCCTTAATCGCTTGGTTAAGGCACGGGTTGGGGTATGGCTACCAAAGCACCCCCTGACTATGACGCGTCGCTTGCCGACCATGGGTTTGAAGCAAAAGAGTTTAAGGGGCTAACATACCCCTTGGGCGACCATGCCCCGTCGTATGGCGAAATCTATCCGATTGCACCGGACATTGGCTGGACGCGCATGCCCGTCCCCGGCAATTTGGCGCACATCAACCTTTGGTTGTTAGATGAGGGCGGCGCTGGCTATGCCCTTGTGGACACCGGTCTCTTCATGCCGCCGACCATCGAACAATGGAAAGCGATGTTCGCAGGAAACTTGGCGGATCGCGAACTGAAGCGGATTTTCGTAACCCATTTCCATCCTGACCATGTTGGCTGTGCGGGATGGCT
>JAIXOE010000031.1 GCA_027486895.1 Sphingomonadales bacterium | reverse complement strand
GGTTCGTTGGCTGCCGGCAAAATCAAGTCGCAAGACTGGTTCCAGCCGCATGCAGGTGTTGCATATAAGCTGACGGATAAGGCCGAAATCTTTGGTGGCTTCACACAAGTTACCCGTGCCTTTGTATCATCGGCGACAAGTGGCCCATTCTCCACGACGCAAGCTGGCTTCAACGCGTTGCTCGCACGTGGCTTGAAACCAGAAAGCTCGGACACGTTTGAGCTTGGCGCACGCTACAATGACAATGTCTTCAACGGCGTCATCGGTGTATATTATGTCAACTTCCGCAACCGTCTGCTGGGCGTACAAACCGGCGCAGGTATCGTCGGAAACCCTGCCATTCTGCAAAACGTCGGCAGCGTCCGTTCAATCGGCTTTGAAGCAGCAGGCGATGTACGCTTGGGCGGTGGTCTGACATTGTTCGCATCATACAGCTACACCGGTGCCACATATCGTGACAATGTCATCACCCCGACGGCTGTTATTGCCACAAAAGGTAAGGAAGTCGTCGACACACCAAAGCATCTGCTGCGCGGCGAAGTTGCTTATGACAGCGACGCATTCTTCGGACGCGTTGGTGCCAACTATATGAGCAAGCGTTACTTCAACTATTTGAATGATCGCTCTGTACCTGGCCGTATGCTCGTTGATGCCACAGTTGGTTATCGCCTCGATGCGGGGCTTCGTGCACCGCTTGAATTGCAGTTGAATGCCACGAACCTGTTCGGCAAAGATTATGTCGCAACCATCGGTTCGAACGGCTTTGGCAACAGCGGTGATAACCAGACCCTGTTGGCGGGTTCACCGCGCCAGGTGTTTGTAACATTGAAAGCTGGTTTCTAATGAAAACTGCTTTGCTGATTGGCAGCGCGCTCCTTGTGAGCGCGCTGCCGTCGGCGGCCTCGGCCGAGCCGGTGCTGCTGATCTCAATTGATGGTTTGCAGCCAGCAGATATTTTGAAGTCCGAGGAACGGGGCATTCAGGTTCCCAACCTGAAACAATTTATCACCAACGGCACTTATGCCGACAAGGTGAAGGGCGTTCTTCCGACCGTCACTTACCCCAGCCATGCGACGTTGCTGACCGGCGTTAGCCCCGCAAAGCACGGCATAATCGGCAACAACAGCTTTGACCCCATGCAAATCAACCAAGGCGGATGGTATTGGTACGCCAGTGATTTCAAGGTCCCCACATTGTGGGATGCGGCTGCAAAGGCTGGACTGAGCACGGCCAACATTCACTGGCCCGTCAGCGTTCAGGCAAAGGCCGTGACATGGAACATCCCGCAAATTTGGCGGACCGGACACAGCGATGACGCAAAGCTGCTCAAGGCGCTTGCAACGCCAGGCCTTATCGAAGCGCTTGAAACAGACTTTGGCAGCTATGCGCCGGGCATTGACGAGAGCATAGAGGGTGACGAAACCCGTGGCCGTTTTGCAGCCGCGCTCATCAAACGCGAAAAACCTTATTTCACCACGGTATATCTGACCGCGCTCGACCATGAGCAGCATGAAAAAGGTCCAGACACGTCTGCCGCCTACAATGTTCTGGCGCGTATCGATAAGACCGTTGGGCAAATAATAGCCGCCCAAATGGCCGCGCATCCCGATAGCGTTATCGCGGTCGTATCGGACCATGGCTTTTCCAAGGTCGACACCGAAATCAACCTGTACCGCGCATTCATCGACGCTGGCCTCATTGTGCTCGACAGCAACGGCAAAATCAAAAGCTGGGAAGCGAGCCCCTGGAATTCCGGTGGATCGTCAGCCATCGTTTTGGCCCACCCGACCGACGCAGCGTTGAAAGCCCGTGTGGCTGGCCTGCTTGACCAACTCAAGGCAGACCCGAAAAACTGCATCGCAGAAATCGCGGAGCCAGCAGAAATAGCGCGCCTTGGCGGAAATCCGGAAGCAAGCTTCTATATCAGTTATGCTCCAAACGCCTATGCCGGTGGTTTCAAGGGGCCGTCCGCTCCATTGGTGAGCGCGTCTGGCAGCAAGGGTATGCACGGATATTTTCCCCATAGCCCCTTGATGCGGTCAAGCTTCATGATGATGGGCAAAGGCGTTCCCAAGGGGCGCAGCCTGGGCGAAATCGACATGCGTGCCATCGCACCAACGCTTGCAAAAATCATGGGTGCCAAGCTGCCTGACGCTGAAATGCCGCCAGTCCAATAAGCACATGCAACTAATCTCAACGGCAAGAAAACTGTCATTGATCTGCCATGCGCATGACTCATCTGTCGGTTAAAGTTGCGCAACGACAACAGGGGAACGGGGCAAAATGACAACCACCCAGCTAAGCGATAGCCCGCTTTTTAAGAGTGGCGAAAATACGCCAAGACTTCCAACCTGGTTCGATAAGCCCGAACCAAAAAGCTACCAACCAAAGAAGCGGTTTCGCACGGTATGGATTTCCGATGTCCATCTGGGGACAGCAGGGTGCCAGGCGGGGCTGCTGAGCGACTTTCTGCATTCGATCGAATGTGAGACGCTATATCTGGTCGGCGACATTGTGGATGGCTGGCGCTTGCGCAAGGGTTGGTATTGGCCCGACCAGCACAATGAAGTCATCAGACGGGTGTTGAAAATGGCACATCGCGGGACCCGCGTAATCTATATTCCGGGCAACCATGATGAAATGTTCCGCGATTACGCTGGCCTAAGCTTCGGTGGCGTTGAGGTGCAGTTGGAGGCAATCCATCAAACAGCCGACGGCCGCGCATTACTTGTTACACACGGCGATGCCTTTGATGGCATTGTCTTATATGCCCGCTGGCTCGCCTTTTTGGGTGATCAGGCTTACACATTGCTGCTGAAGGCGAATGTCGT
Organism: Sphingomonadales bacterium; assembly: GCA_027486895.1. GTDB lineage: Bacteria > Pseudomonadota > Alphaproteobacteria > Sphingomonadales > Sphingomonadaceae > Sphingorhabdus_B. Next base: position 47,801 of record JAIXOE010000031.1, on the reverse strand, counting down.
TCTCAACGCGGTGCGCCGCCGGTTGAACATGCCTTATTGGTCGCTTTCGTCCTATCTGAAAAAGCGCGTCAAAAACGCGGTGCAATATGTCGGGCAATATGAAGAAGTGGTGGCACGTGAGGCCTCGCTTCGCGGCGTGCAGGGCGTTGTGTGCGGCCATATCCATTGTGCCGAAATCCGGCAGTTTGGATCGATTACTTATTATAATGACGGCGACTGGGTCGAAAGCTGCACAGCGCTGACCGAGGCGAAAGACGGAACCATGTCGATTATCGATTGGGCAGAGCACGTGCGGAAGGCTTCGGAAAAGCGGGCCTCGGTCCCCGCGTGAGGATCGCCATCGCAACCGACGCCTGGGCGCCTCAAGTCAACGGCGTCGTCCGGACCATGACCGAAACGGTGAACCGGCTGAAGTCCCGCGGGCATATGGTCGAAGTGATCGCGCCGGACCGGTTCACCAATATTCCCTGCCCAGGCTATGCAGAAATACGCCTTGCCTTGGCACCGCGCTTTGGCGTGCGAAAGGCTTTGCATGCCCATGCCCCCGACATTGTTCATATCGCGACCGAAGGCCCAATTGGCTGGAGTGCGCGGGCATGGTGCTTGGCGCATGATGTTCCCTTTACCTCGGCATTTCATACCCGTTTTCCAGATTATGTCGCAGCCCGCACGCCGCTATCGCCAGACCTGATCTGGCCGATCATGCGAAAGTTTCACAGCCCATCGCGCGCCGTTCTGACGGCGACGCAAAGCCTGCGAAACGAGTTGGCAGGTCGCGGGATAGCAAAGACGGCGATTTGGTCACGGGGTATTGACCGCGATTTGTTTCACCGGAACCAACCAGCCCACCCAGCGCTAGCACAACTTAAAAAGCCGATATTGCTGTCAGTTGGCCGCGTCGCAGTAGAAAAAAATCTGCACGCGTTCCTAAGCGCAGACACTGACGGGACGATAGTGATTGTTGGCGATGGTCCTGCCCGCGCCGCACTGGCCGCGCAATATCCAGACGCTATCTTTATGGGAACACGAAAAGGCGCTGAGCTTGCCAGCATTTATGCCTCGGCAGACGTGTTCGTCTTCCCCAGCAAAACCGACACGTTCGGCCTTGTGATATTGGAAGCACTTGCATGTGGCGTTCCCGTCGCCGCTTACCCCGTGCAGGGCCCACTCGATATTATAGGTCTGGAAGGTCGTGGGCTGTCGAATGAACTGCCAAAACCCATGGGCGCGTTGAACGAAGATTTGTCCGCTGCGATTGATACAGCGCTTACACTCGATCGTACGGTCGCGGCTGATTATGGCGCGCGATATTGTTGGGATAAATGCACCGACCAATTTTTGAACGGGCTGAAATCAGCAATAATGTCGGCGCAGCCAATAGCCGCATAAACGCCAACACCTTTGACCACCAACTCCGTCTTAACGCGCGCGCCTACAGCGATCCGAGCAAAAGCGCACATTTTCCCAATCTTTCGCCCACTTTTTGCGCCAAGCAAACGGCTTCTCACACGCTGCGCATATCTTTGAAGGCAGGTCTGATTTCTTGACCATCTTGGGCATCGGGAAATTCCATATGTAAACGCGTTGTTACATGCGTAACATTTTTATCGCAGTTTCCGCTATATTTTTACGAATGAAACTAACTATTTGCTGCGCAGCATTTCAAACGTTATCAGCACCGCACGCCATAAGTTTACTCAGTGGGATGCTGGGGGCATATCAACGGAACATCCCCAATAAAAAAACGGCGACAAGCCGAAAGTTAAGGATCAACAGGAGAGTGAATATGAAATTGGGAAATCATCTGCTGAAGGCTGCAATGCTGTCGACAATCAGCATTGTGTCGCTGAGCGCTGGCTCAGTAGCTTACGCACAAGACAACACTCCACAAGCAAGCGACGAAGTTGACGAAAATGTCATCATCGTGACTGCAACGAAGCGCGAACAGACACTTGAAGAAGTGCCAGTGGCCGTTTCGGTAACCTCGGCTGCTGCTATTGAACGTGCACAAGTTCGCGATCTTAAGGATCTGCAGACGCTCGTTCCTTCGCTTCGCGTCAGCCAGCTGCAAAGCTCAGCATCCACGGATTTCATCATTCGCGGTTTCGGTAACGGATCGAACAACCCAGGCATCGAAGGCTCGGTCGGCGTGTTCATCGACGGCGTTTACCGTTCGCGTTCGGCAGCTGCCATTGGCGATCTTCCAAACCTGCAACGCGTCGAAGTGTTGCGCGGACCACAATCGACCCTGTTCGGCAAGAACGCGTCGGCTGGCGTTATCTCCATCGTAACTGCTGCACCAAGCTATGAATTCGGCGGTTCGGCTGAAATCAGCTACGGCAACTACAACGCAATCGTCGCCAAGGCCGACATCACTGGCCCGATTTCCGACAAAATTGCTTTCAGCATCGCTGGCGGCATCAACAAGCGCGATGGTTACGGCACCAACCTGACCGATGGATCAAAAACAAGCGAGCGCAACCGTTGGTACGGCCGTGCGCAGTTGTTGATCGAGCCTTCGGACAGCTTCAAGCTGCGTTTCATTGGTGATTATGACAAGATTGATGAAAATTGCTGCTTTGTCGGCAACATTCTCGACGGTCCAACCGGTAACGCTGTCCGCGCTGTTGGCGGACGGGTAAATTCGGCGGGTATCTTCAGCTACAGCGAATATCAGAACTTTGCATCCGAGAACAAAATCACCAACAGTGGTATCTCGATGCAGGCCGACTACGAAATGGGTGCGTTGAGCCTCACTTCGATCACCGCTTACCGTGAGTCACGCGCCAAGACCAATGCAGACAGTGATTTCACCAGCGCTGACCTCATCGGACAAAACCGCGGCGATGTGGATATCACAACCAAGACGCAGGAACTGCGTTTGGCGTCCGATTTCGACGGCCCATTCAACTTCCTGCTTGGTGGCTATTACTTTGACGAAAGCATCAGCAACAAACAGGTGCTGACACTTGGCCGGGATTTCCGCAACTACGCCAATGCCTTAACCGGCGGCAACTATGTAGGGCTGGAACCAACAATCCGCGCGCTGGCCGGCGTTCCTGCATCCGCAGCCCCATTTGGCGGCCAAGGCCAGGGCCGCGACCAACAGTTCGATTATGAGAACAAGGCCTACTCCATCTTTGGTACCGCCGATCTTGAACTCGTTGAAGGTCTCGTTTTGACGGGTGGATTTAACTACACCAAGGACAAGAAGAAGCTTGCGAGCCAGTCGATCATCACTGACGTGTTCTCGCGTATTGATCTTGTTCAGGTTGGAGCGAATGCGGGCGTACCTGCAGTTCTTCCAACCGGCGCAGTTGGAAACACCAGCACGCTGTATCCACGCATCACGCCTTGCCCGAACACCAACGGACTTGCGTCGGTTTGCAACCCGTTCCTTGGTCTTCAGGCTCTGCAATTCTTGCCACCATTCCTTGACCTCCCGAATGCGGTTGAAGATGGCCGGACAAGCGATGGCAAGCTGACTTACTCGGCACGTGTGGCATGGGAAGCAACCGATAGCCTGAACGTGTATGCCAGCTATGGCACCGGATTTAAGGCAACGTCGTGGAACATGTCGATTGACTCGCGTCCATTCGCTGCAGACTTTATCCCGGGCTCGCCATTCCAGGGCGCACCACAAGCTCCATCGGCTATTCGCACAGCTGGTCTTGCATTGCCTAACCTCACCAGCGGAACGCGTTATGCGCTTCCTGAAGAGGCGAAGGTTATGGAATTGGGCCTGAAAGCGAAGTGGGAACGCGTTGCATTCAACCTGACGTTCTTTGAACAGTCGATCAAGAACTTCCAGGGCAATAGCTTCATCGGCACAGGTTTCGTTCTGACCAACGCGGGTAAGCAATCGACACGTGGTATCGAGTTCGATGGTTCGGTCAATCCAATCGATGCATTGCAATTGCGCGCTGCATTTACCTACCTCGCGCCGAAATATGATAGCTATGTTGCGTCTGCATTCGGAAATATCAGCGGTCAAACGCCTGCCGGTATTCCTGAACTGTCGACCACCATTGGTGCGACTTACACGGCAGAACTCGGCAATGGTTCAGAACTTATTCTGAACGCCGATTACCACAATGAGTCAAACACGCAGATCAACGACAACCCAGCTTACCGCATGTACAAGCGTGAAGTGAACGACCTGAGCGCATCGACAACGCTGCGTTTGGACAATGGTCTGCAATTGTCGCTTTGGGGCCGTAACTTGACCAACGCGAAATATCTCGCGGTCATCTTCCCAAGCGTCGTGCAGTCCGGTTCAATTTCGGGCTACCCAAGCGCACCACGTACGTTCGGTGTAGCTGCGAAGTACAAGTTCTAATATCCTGAGATCCTCGGGGGAGGATAAGCCGGGGCAGCATTGCTGCTCCGGCTTTTTCTTTGCCTGCGGCACATGAACGGCGCACAAAAGCAAACGACCGGCCGTTACTGGCCGCGCGCTGGGTATAATATAAAAACACCGGGAAAATGGTGCCCGAGGGCGGATTTGAACCACCGACACGCGGATTTTCAATCCGCTGCTCTACCCCTGAGCTACTCGGGCTACACGGCAAAAACCGCGTGGGAGCGCAGCCTATAGAGAGGCGATGCGCCCCTTGGCAAGCGCAAAATCAGTCTATGTCGTCTGCGCCAAAACTATCTGCATAATCCGCAGGCGGGCCTGGCACGCTATAGCCCTCATCAAGCCATTTGAGCAGATCGCGATCCTTACATCCCTGACTGCAAAAAGGTTTGGTTTCAGGCTGTTGTGGCTTCCCACACAGCGGGCATTGATTAGCTTTGTGCGACATGCACGTGCCCATAGCCTGTGGCATTTTCATCTGCAACAACCTCAACCCCTGCCCCCGCCAAACGCGCGCATTCCGCGCGCAACGGCTGCCACCGTTCTGATGACAACAGATGCGCCACTGCAGGGCGCGCCGTTATCGTTCTGAGCCCGAACCCTGATGAACGCGCGGCGCTGCGCAACAACCAATAGGCCTGTGTCTCATCGGACAAGGCGGCAATGCGCGTGCCGAACAGATGGTCGAGCACCGACGGCCTTGGCCGGGCACGCACCACTTGCATGAGGCCATAGCCGTTGATCGCAGTGCGTTCGAACGGGCGGCTGTCCAGTGCCGACGCGGTATCGAAGATGCTGGCGATATCTGCGCGCTGGATTTTGGCTTCCATCGACACAAAATCGATCATGACCATTGCACCCACCTGATACAAACGCAGCAGGCGCGCTATTTCCGCGGCAGCAATGCGATTGATGGTGAAGGCATCCCCGATACCGTCAACATCAAAGACTAGCCCTGCCTTGGTGCGTTGAAAGCTTATGATGATATCGCCGACCTGCGAATAGCCTGCAATGGCAGTGTCAAAGCCTTCATCGAACGCTTGCGTGGCAACGGGCGTATCAAAAGCGGCCAGACGCTGCTGCCAAAGGCTATCTTTCGACAACTGCCTATCAGGCAATGCATCACGTAGCATAACCTCGGGCAGCTTGACGCGGCCAGGCTCGGCAATCGCTTCGCGGGTCACTTCAAACGCCAACCGTGTGCCCTCTGCTGCACCATTTTTGCTGCGCAGCAAAAGTTCGCTGCCGTCGTCGGTTACAATATAGGCGCCTGCCGGTGTGCGCCGGTCGACACGGCCCATGCCGCATTCACCAAGCACCCAATGCGCATCGCGCTGCATATGTATTTCGACTATTTTGCCGGCCTCGACGAAGGCGGCACGGCGTTCACCCGGCGCATCATCGCGCCACAGTTCAGTCAAGCGTATAGCCCGATGCGCGCAACAAAGTCCGCGTTTCATAGAGCGGCAAGCCGACCACACCAGAATGGCTGCCGGCCATCCAGTCAATCAAGGCCTCAGCCCTGCCCTGAATGGCGTAACCACCCGCTTTGCCAAGGCCTTCGCCGCAGGCGATGTAGCTTTCGATTTCTTCTGCCGAGAGCCGTTTAAAACGTACGATGCTATCGCAAATGCGGCTGCGCAATTTGCCATCGGCATCGATCACGGCAACCGCGCTCAACACATGGTGGCGGCGGCCATTCAACAGTTCCAGAAACCCGCGCTGCATATCGTCATCTGCGGCTTGCGGCAGGATACGGCGTCCCACGGCAACCGTCGTATCGCCTGCAATCACGATTTCACCATCGGCACGCGGTACGGCGACAGCCTTCTCCTCAGCCATGCGCAGCGCATAGATGCGCGGCACTTCGCCCTTGCGCGGTGTTTCGTCAATGTCCGGCGAAGATATGCGGTCAGGCACCACGCCAAGGCGCGCAAGCAGTTCACGCCTGCGCGGGCTTGAGGATGCCAATATGAGTGCAGGGTTCAGACCCAAGGTCTGGCGCCTTTATTTAAAGCGGTAAGTGATCCGGCCCTTGGTCAGATCATAAGGGGTGAGTTCGCACAAAACCTCGTCACCCACGAGAACGCGGATGCGGTTTTTGCGCATTTTTCCAGCGGTATGGCCCAGCACTTCGTGGCCATTTTCAAGCTCGACACGGAACATGGCGTTAGGCAGCAGTTCACGTACTGTCCCACGCATTTCGAGTAATTCTTCTTTTGCCATTCGGCCCCTTAAATCGTCAAAAATCCAAACTTGGTGCGCCTTTAAACCACATGTTGGAAAAAGGGAAGTGCTACAGTATATTCCCGCTATTGCGACAAAATGCTACAAAGTTCACCTTTCGGTGACAATGTAATGCGTTATGAAACCCTTGCTTTAACAATATAAACTGAGTTTCTCCCCCGATGAAAATTTTCTCGTTTAGCGCTATCCTGCTCGCTACGACTGCGGTGCCCGCGATTGCGGCAGATGATGTGCAGACCACCGGCAGCAATGTTGCCATCGCCAATGATGAAGAAGAGCTTCCCGTTGAAGAAGGTCCCTCGGGTGAAATCGTGGTTACCGCAGAGCGTATTCGCGGGTCGGTAGACACCGACGTTCCCCCCGTTGAACAGCTGGATGAAGCCGATATCGCAGCTTTGGGCGCATCATCGCTGACTGATCTCGTTGCTGCTGTTGCACCGCAAGCCAATTCGGGCCGTGGCCGTGGTGGCGGCATGCCCATCATATTGCTAAATGGTCAGCGCGTTTCGGGTTTCCGCGAATTGCGCGATCTGCCACCCGAAGCCATCCGTCAGGTCCAGATTTTTCCCGAAGAAGTTGCGCTAAAATATGGCTATCGTCCCGATCAGCGCGTGATCAATTTTGTCCTGAAGGATAATTTTGCATCCTTCGCAACCGAGTTTGAATATGCCCAGCCCCAAGATGGCGGTTTTGGGAGCAATGAATTTGAAACAACGCTCACGCGTATTGGCGCCAACACGCGCTTCAACCTTGATGTCGAACTGGAACGTGCCACAGCGCTGACCGAAAGCGAACGCAATCTAATTGCCTCCAATGGTTCGCTGCTGGCCCGTGGCGGCAACATTAGCGGCCTTGGCCTGAATGGCGAGATATCGCCCCTGTTGAGCGCCACCGCAGGATCAACGGTTACGCAAGCTGGTGTTCCGATTGGTATTGCCAACCCGTCCTTGGCGCAATTTGCGGCGACTGCGAACCGGCTGAACGATAGCGACATTGGCGATACCCGAACGCTGTTGCCACGCACCGAACGCCTTGAAGTCAATGGCACATGGAGCCGCTCGCTTGGCCCGCAGACTGTGCTGTCGCTCAATGCGAACTATGCGCTCAACGGCAGCTCCTCGCTGCTTGGCTTGCCGGGTACCAGCTTTGTGCTGCCGGGAAGCAGCCCATTCTCGCCTTTCGGGCGGGACGTGACGCTTAGCCGCTATTTCGACACCCCGCGCCCGCTTGAGCGCGAGAGCGAGACGCATGTTTTCCAAACCGGTGGCACCTTCAATCATCTGCTCGGTGGATGGCGCTGGACCGTCACCGGAAATTACGCCCGTACGAACAACGACACCCGCACTACGCGCAACGCAGACTATACCGCTTTGCGCGCTGGCGTCCTTGCTGGCATTGTAAACCCCTTTGCCGCTGGTTTTGGAGCTGACCTTTTGTTCTTGGCTCCCGATCTGGCAAGCAGCCTGAACCAAAACCTCGATGTCCGCAGCACGTTGGCTGGTTCAGTGCTCACACTGCCCGCGGGCGAGGTGCAGACGACATTTGCGTCCGGCTTCACCCGCCAAATGCTCGATAGCGAAACATGGCGGTCGGGTGTCACCACAAATGTTGCCCTGCGCCGCAGCATCATGAACCATTCGGTCAATGCCGAAATTCCTCTGACTGGAAGCGATTTCGGAATTGGTTCCACGATTGGCGAATGGTCGATCAACGGCAATATCGGGTATAGCGACCTGTCCGACTTTGGGCAGTTGATGGAATATGGCGCGGGTCTACGTTGGGCCCCAGCGCGCAACCTGACGTTTCAGGCGTCCATCACGGGCGATGAAAATGCGCCGGGTATTGGCCAACTTGGCAACCCGACCCTCGTGACACCAAATGTCGCGACCTATGATTTTACGCGCGGTGAAAGCCTGTTCATCAACGTCATAACCGGCGGCAATCCAGCTTTGATCGGCGAAAAGCGCCGCGACCTTATCCTCAACGCCAACTGGACACCGACCTTCATCAAGGATTTCGCGCTTCAGGCGAGCTATTTCAAAAACAACAGCCGCAACACAACGGCGTCGTCTCCTTTATTGACCCCTGAGATAGAGGCCGCCTTCGCAAGCCGCGTGGTGCGTGACACAAACGGCCGTTTGGTTAGCATTGACCAGCGCCCAGTCAATTTCGATCAAGAAAAATCCCAGCGTATCCGTTGGGGCTTTAACGTTTCCGGAAATATCGGCGCTGCACCACCGCAGCGCGGGCCATTTGGTGGCCCTCCTGGTGCTGGCGGTCCCCGTGGCCCCGGTGGTGCACCCGGTGCTGCTGCACCCGCTGGCGCTCCGCGTAGCCCACGTGCGGCTGGTGGCGGAGGAGGCCGTGGCTTTGGCGGCGGTGGCGGCGGATTTGGTGGCGGCGGCGGTCAGCCAAGCCGCTGGAACATCGCTTTGTACCATACCTACCGCATTCAGGAGGAAATTCTGATCCGTCCCGGTGTGCCCGTGCTCGATTTGCTCAATGGCTCAGCCACCAGCAGCAATGGCGGCGCATCACGGCATGAGGTGGAGCTTTCGGGTGGTCTGTTCCACAAGGGCTTTGGTTTGCGCCTGCAGGGCACGTACAAGAGCGGCACGACCGCAAATGGCACTGGCTTACCCGGCAGCAATGATCTGCGGTTCAGCGACCTTGCAGCGATCAGCACATTCCTGTTCGTCAACCTCGATCAGCAAGCACGCGTCGTGAAAGCGTTGCCATTGCTAAAAGGCAGCCGCGTGACGTTCCGTATCGAAAACATCCTCAATGATATTGTCGATGTGCGTGACCAAAATGGTAATGTTCCGCTCGGATATCAGCCGGGATATATCGACCCGCGTGGCCGTGTGTTTGAACTGAGCTTTAGAAAGCGGTTCTAACTTACGGCGTTACCCAACGCGCAATTTGCGCATCACGCGCCATGCAACGGCCTTGGCCGTGTTTTCCATGGGAAAACGGCCAGGCGCCTTTGGCCGCATGCCGACTTTGCGTAGGATGCTGTTGAATGCCCGCGCGTCGGCCTCGGCAAAGCTCCAGTCGCTGCGCCATGTGATCGACAGCGAAATCGACACGTCTGGCCCATTGCGCACGAAATGCGGCGCCATGACGGGTACAAATAGCGCTTCACCGGACTTGAGCGTCCATTCCGTGCCACCTGCGGCCATACTGTCATGCCAGACTAGGTTGCGGTGCCCGCCCGTGTGATAGCCTTCGTGCGTTTCATCAGGGGCAAAGCGCGGGTCGCCAGCTGGAAACTGGGTCATCGCCTTCGTCCCGCGCAACTGAAGCAGGATATTATGTTCAGGGTCGAAATGATAGGGCGTCACAGCATTGGGACTGGACACGAACACAAACGCCTGCGGCTTCATCATCCGGCCGGTCTTCTGTTCGATATGTGGACGCAGTTCAGCCAGCATCCCCAGCAACAGTGCTTGATATTCGGGTTTTTGTTCGATGTTTTTCAACACCGCCCAACTGCCGCTGCTTTCGGCATTGCGAATGGTATCGCCAATACTCAGGCCATTGGCAGGCACCAACGCGGGATCAATCCCGACCGGCAAATCGCCTTTATTATACTCAACCGAAGTCGCGGGCAGCCATTCCCCCAAATCCGCCAACGCTTCAATGGTCAGCAACGGGTGATCGCGCATCTGGTGCTGCAACTTGTGCGGTGTCTCGGGGTATAAAGCGGCGAAGTGCTGCCGCGCGGTGGAATCGAATATAACGGTCATGGTTGGTCCTTCATGTCGTCACGGCTTTGCCCCTGCTGTGCCGCGCGGGCATGGTTGCGGGCCAATTCTGCATTCAGCAGCCGGCCGAAAATCGCACGGCGGCCAGCGCCGCCAATGGCGACTGAATAACGCCCGACAGTCCGGCGCCCTGCCCAAAGGCTATCAATCATGGGGTGCCCTTCGGCGGCGCAGCTGTCACACCAGCCAATGTCGCGGCGTTCCAGCAGTGCGAGATTCTCGATCTGAAGTAATACGCCCGGAGAAAAGCGCGCATAATCCTCGTCAAAGGCGGTTTTGAACGAGAAGCTTCCCGGTGCGCACAAGAAATTCACCAACATCGCCAGCGGTTTGCCATCCAGCCGCAGTTCAAGCCGTTGTAGCTTGCCGGCAAATGCCGCGCCCTTCAGCGCCTCGACAAACAGGTTGCGGGTCGCGTCGGCACATCCAAGCGCAGAGCCGTTCTGACCCTTCCATCCCCGCTTTTCGAGCGCGAGAAATTCCTCAGTCCACGTCTCAAGTCCTTCGTCGCCATCGCTGCGCACGAAGGTGAGCACGCCCTCTTCGCTGAGCCTGCTTTTCTGACGCCGAAGTTCCTTGCGCTTTTTCGCGCGCACCGCTTCGTCATAATAAGCCTGCGGGGACAGGTCGCTTTGCAGGAAAGCCCGCGATTTGCGTTCAACGCAGTCAAAGCGCCGCCCTTGCCCTTGTGCCACCTCATTCAACGCCGCCAGAATGGGTCCCTCAGTCGGCAGCCCATTGAGGTGCAAGAACAATGCGCGACCCGGTTGCCGATCCATCAGTGCAAGAAATTCCTGCCAAAACGCGGCCTCGTACCCCGCACGGACCAGCGGCGTACCCAGAAAGGCGTTATGGTGCAGCCAGTTTTGTATGTGTGGCATCAACCATCGGCCATAATGCGGGTTTGCCGCGACAGGCATCAGGCCGCAAAGTTCGCCGCCCTGCCAAATGGTGAATATCTGCACGTGGCCCTGTGCATCAAATTGCCGCAGCGCAGGCGCGAGGAACCAGCTTTCGCAAAAGGCATTGGGTTCAGCGCAATGATTGGCCAGCGCATTCCACTGCGCGACAAACGCACCGCTAAACAGCGTTTTCCAGCTTTCCAGCCGGAAAACGACATGTTCGCTGTCGTGGTTGCTATATGCCCGTGTTGCCACCCTGCCGCGTATCCATTTTGCCCCAATATCTGGGGCTTAACAGCAAGCGGCAAATAAAATGCTAATGCCCAACGAAAAAGGCCGCCCCCTGCGGGACGGCCTTTTTGCTATCGGTTTTTCGCTTATTTCGACGCGAGCGTCACCGTTATGGGCGGCGCCTTGTCCGGATCAGACGCGATATAGGCGGGGTTGAAGCGTTCGGCCCACGCCTCTGCCTCTTTCAACCATTCAATATGCACGTCTTCATAAGGCAGGTTGTGCGTGCCCTTTGGCTGTTCGACATATTTGAAATCGACGCCCTCTTTCTTGCCCGAACCCTTTAACCGCGACACGAGCGTGCGTGATTGTTCGATCGGGATACGCGCATCGCGCAATCCTGCGACGATCAAGATAGGCGACCATGCGCCATTGGTATTGCGCGCCGACGAAATGCCGATGAGGTCATCGGCAGTCGCTTGGAAGTTTGCACCAAAATCACCAAATGCACGTGTGTCATAGGCTTTCATCATCGGGAAGTCGTAGACACCCGCGCCGGCAATCGCGCATTTCCACTTATCCGCATCGCGCTGCGCACCACGTGCTGTCGCATATCCGCCATAGGACCAGCCCATGATGCAGGCACGTTTCGGGTCAATCAGTCCCGATTGGCCAAACCATGTAAGCGCGTCGTTCAAATCGTCCTGCATGCGCATGCCATAGCCATTGGCCTTACGCCCTTCCTTGACGAATTCCTTACCATAGCCGCCCGAGCCACGATAATTCGGCTGAATGACGACATAACCAAGCTCTGCCATCGCCTGATGCCATGGGAAGAAGCCAAACTCCTCTTGGTCACGAACGCCATATGGGCCGCCATGCGGCATAACAATGACAGGAAGATTCTTGCGAGTTGGCCGGTGGCGCGGATAGGTGACAACCGCCTCTATTTCCATGCCGTCAGACGCCTTATACCGGATGGAATCGGTCGGATTCATCTGGAAATCCTTAAGCACTGGATGTGCCCAGCCGAGCAGGTTCAAGTTGCCGGTCTGCGTATCGAATAGATAATAGCCACCCGGCGCATCGACGTCCGCAATGAGCATCAGGACTTTGGTATCGCCGTCGTTCGTCGCAATGATTTGCGCGTTCCCGCGACCGAAATCTTCGTCCATGAGCTTTTGGACTTCGGCCAAGCGTGGCTCAAACCAGCGTGTGCGATCTCTCGTGCTTGTGTAGGAAACCCCTGCGAGTTGGTTGCGGTCCTTATTGGCAATCGGCCCGCTAATATCATAGCCTTTGACGCCAAATACGGGTTCGCCAACGATCTGCATCGTCTTCAAATTCACTTTATAGACTTTGCGGTAACCGTCCTTGTTGCTCGTCGCGATGGCCATGTCTGGCTCATCAAGGAAGATATCAGGCGTGATCTGCGTACCGGTAAATGTTGTATCGGCTTCGTTCGATACGGTCTTCATGGTGCCGTTGGCATCCGAACGGTACATGAGGCGCTGCTTGCCGCTGTCGCCATCACTTCCGACACCAGCGCGGATGACGCCTTTGCCATCTACCAGCCAGCTTCCAACTTCAACATTCGGCCGCATGACGGTTTTAAATTTGCCGGAGCGAACATCGACTTCAATGACTTCCGGATTTCCGCTATAAGCCATGTCTTTCAGGACATCGCGCGAGACCAATAATGTTTCCTTCTCATCGTCGATGAACAGGATATTCGCGCCGCTTCCGCCAGCACCATCCCACGCCAGCGGGCTGATTTTTTTGGTCTCAATGTCATAGGATACCAAGCGCGAAACGTCAGAGCGGCGGCCACCAAGGATTTCGCGCGACGCAACGGTAAAGACGATCGTTCGGTTTCCGACAAAACGCCATGACCCAATGGTGCGATCCCCAGCCTCGCGGAATTCTTCTGCTTGGGCAAAGAATATCGGCGCGGACCCGGGCTTGGTAACATCGATGTAACCCAAGCTATCAACGCCATCCTTGGTCATCATCACCGCAATTTTGGTGCCATCGGGCGAAAGACGCGGAGAGCGCATAAATGGGCGCTTGCCAAATACCGCGGTATCGACACGGCCACGGGGCGCATTGACCACGATTGTGCGGGCCTCGGTTGCCTGCATGGCAGCCGCTGTAACTGGAGCGGCGCCTGTTCCCGTTTCTGCAGCCACAGCCGCAACGCTAAAAGGAAGGGCGGCACTTGCGAGTAATGCCGTCAAAATCATTTTGTTCACAGTCTCTGCTCCCCAGCAAAAGGTTACTACCATATTGGTTATACGTTCGCTGAAAGGAGACGCAAGCAAGACAAAATGCTGTGTTGAACTTTTTCGATGAACGGAGCGTACGCCCACGAAAAACCCCGCCGAAATCGCTTCCGGCGGGGCTTTAAAAGCTTAAATGCAACTAAGAATTACATGGCACCATGGGCCAGCGCTGCCAATAGAAGCAAAGCCACGATGTTCGTGATCTTGATCATCGGGTTTACGGCTGGACCAGCGGTGTCCTTATAAGGGTCACCAACGGTATCGCCAGTGACGGCTGCCTTATGGGCCTCCGAACCTTTGCCACCATGGTTGCCGTCTTCGATGTACTTCTTGGCATTGTCCCATGCGCCGCCACCCGAGGTCATCGAGATAGCAACGAACAGTCCGCCCACAATCACACCGAGAAGGAGCGCGCCGAGAGCCGCAAAGCCCTCTGCTTGGCCTGCAACGGCAGTGATGATGAAATACACCGCAATTGGCGTCAGCACGGGCAGCAATGAAGGGATAATCATCTCTTTAATTGCGGCCTTGGTGACAAGGTCAACTGTACGGGCATAATCAGGCTTTGATGCATAGGTCATGATGCCGGGGTCGTTCGCGAACTGGTCACGCACGTCCTTCACCACTTCACCCGCTGCACGGCCAACCGCCGTCATGCCCATCGCACCAAACAGGTACGGCAGAAGCGCACCGAGCAGCAGCCCGACGATGACATAAGGGTTTTCAAGGCTGAAATTGACCTGAAGATCGGGGAAATATTCCCGTAGGTCGGCGGTGTAGCAAGCAAACAGCACAAGTGCTGCAAGACCAGCCGAACCAATGGCATAGCCCTTGGTCACGGCCTTTGTTGTGTTGCCAACTGCGTCAAGTGCATCGGTCTTTTCACGCACCGATTCATCAAGGCCAGCCATTTCGGCAATGCCACCGGCATTGTCGGTGACTGGGCCGTAAGCATCAAGCGCCACGACCATACCGGCAAGCGCCAACATGGCAGTTGCGGCAAAGGCAATGCCGATAACGCCCGCAAGCTGATAGGCGATGATGATACCTGCACAGATCACAATCGTTGGCATCGCGGTGGATTCAAGGCTGATCGCCAGACCTTGAATAACGTTGGTGCCGTGACCCGTTTCAGATGCTTTCGCAATCGAACGGACCGGACGGTAATTGGTGCCGGTATAATATTCGGTGATCCAGATGATCAGGCCAGTGATGACGAGGCCAAGGAACGAACAATAGAACAATGTCCGGCCGTTAAACCCGCCCACATCATTTTCCATACCGCCCAAGGCATAGCTGATCGCAAACCAGATCGCAGGAACCGAGAGCACTGCAGTCACAAGGAAGCCCTTGTACATCGCGCCCATGATGTTCTTTCCGCCTCCAAGACGGACGAAATAGGTGCCGATGATCGAAGTGATAACGCACACGCCGCCAATCAGCAGCGGCAAGCTCATGAGGTTCATGAACAATGCACTGTCGGTCACGCCCTGCACCAGCAAAGCGATCAAAACCATTGTTGCGCCAACGGTGACGACATAGGTTTCGAACAAGTCAGCGGCCATACCAGCGCAATCGCCAACATTGTCGCCAACGTTATCAGCGATAACCGCAGGGTTGCGTGGATCGTCTTCAGGAATTCCAGCCTCAACCTTACCAACAAGGTCAGCGCCGACGTCAGCGGCCTTGGTAAAGATACCACCGCCCAAACGTGCGAAGATCGAAATCAGCGATGCGCCAAATGCCAAAGCGACAAGCGCATCAATCACTGGGCGGCTGTTGGGTGCCATCATTGCGACATCGGTCAAATACCAGAAGAAGCCAGCAATCGCGAGCAAGGCAAGCCCAGCCACAAGCATACCGGTAATCGCCCCTGCACGGAATGCCATGGTGAGACCAGCCTGAAGCCCTGTCTGCGCCGCAGCCGCCGTCCGGACGTTTGCACGGACCGAGATGTTCATCCCGATATAACCCGCAACACCCGAAAGCACTGCACCAAGGACAAAGCCAACGGTTGGAATGACCCCAAGGAACAACGCCACCAGTACCGCAACTGCAACGCCGACAATGGCGATGGTCCGGTATTGACGGCCAAGATAGGCCTTTGCGCCTTCCTGAATAGCCGCGGCGATTTCCTGCATTTTTTCATTGCCAGCCGAGGCGCTGAGCACCTGGCGGCTGGTTACAAAACCGTACACAACGGCGAGTAACCCGCATAATATTGCGATAATTGTCAGAGACATGAAATTATCTCTCCCCTCCTGTATTGGATAAACAACGAATGTTGCCCCTCTCCTCCCGAGATTTGCAAGCCGTTGGGGTATAAGGCGGCATCGTCAGACATGGCAACCCATAAACGCCGCCCATTCTGCCACTTTCGTCAGTGGTGTTGATATCCAAGCGTGGGGGGCAATTTCACCGGATCATCGCCGTTGCATAATGTCAGTCCACCGCCTGAGATGACGCGTCCGACTGCTGTTGCATCGACGGGTATGCGGGCACTGGCCGGCGCGCAGAACAGCAATTCATAGTCATCGCCCCAGCTTGCCGCCTGCATTCGGCTTTCCAGGCTATCGGTGCGATAGCTGACATAAGAAGGCGACAATGGAATGCGCGCAAGATCGATTTCGATGCCAAGCCTGCTGGCGGTGGCCATGCGCTCTGCATCAATCAACAGTCCGTCCGATATGTCCATCATCGCGTGGACATGCGGCGCGAGCTTCTGCCCTTCAGACAGACGCGCTTGTGGCCGGTTGAATGCATCGGCAAGCGCACCAACCTCATCAAAGCCTGCGTCAATAAGTTCAAATCCGGCAAGGGCATCGCCCAACGTACCGGTCACATAAACGGTGTCGCCAACTTGAGCGCTCGCACGCGACGGAACTGGCCGGCATGTCGCAATACCAAGTGCAGTCAACCCAAGCGCGCGTTTATCGCCTCGGTTGGAAACGGTATCCCCGCCAAGCAAGGCAACACCATAATGGCCAAGCACCTTTTCAAGACCGGCGGCAAACGCTTTGTCCCAATCATCGTCGCCAAGCATGAAGCCAAGCAGCACGCCGATGGGCCAAGCACCCTTTGCCGCAAGGTCGGACAGATTGGATGCAACCAGTTTCCATGCGACATCGGCAGGATTTGCATTGGATTTGAAATGCACATCTTCAGCCATCATGTCGTGCGTGACGATCAGGCAGATGTCACCCACTTCAACAACCGCAGCATCATCAAGCAAGCCGCGCGCAGCTGGATCCTTCGCGAACCCGCGCAATATGTTGATGAAGGCAGATTCGGTGGTCATATATTTTCCAGTTCATCATCCCGAACGTGTTTCGGGATAACAAGCAACCGCCGCATGTGGTCCTGAAAGAAGTTCAGGACGACGATAATAGACCTATGCCCGAACATCTTTCGCAACGGCATCCAGCAAACCATTGACGAACTTCGCGTCCTTCTTGTCAAAAAAGGCGTGCGCGACGTCGAGATATTCATCAATAACCGTCGCTGTCGGAACGTCCGGGCGGGCAATCAATTCATAGGTGCCGCAGCGCAACAGCTGAAGCATAGTCTTGTCCAGACGCCCCATCTTCCATTGCTCGCCAAGCTTGGCATCAACCAGCGCGTCAATTTCTTCACGGCGGGCATCAACGCCGGAGACGACATCGTCAAAAAAGTCGGCATCGGCGTCGGCATATTGTGCATCTTCGATTTCCTGACCCAAACGGTGGGAATGGAATTCATTCAAAAGGCGCGCAATACCGATATTTTCCATATCCATCTGGTACAGCGCCTGCACCGACGCGAGGCGCGCTGCCGAACGGGATTTGGACTTCGCACTTGCGTTGTTGGCACTCATAATCTTTTCCTGACACTCGCCGCATGGGCGGGTAAACCTTCGGCATCGGCAAGCGTTGCTGCTGCTGGACCTATAGCATTGATAGCATTTTTATCGAGCGCGATAAAACTGGTGCGCTTCATGAAATCGAGAACGGACAGGCCCGACGCAAATCGCGCGCGGCGTCCAGTGGGTAAAACATGGTTTGGACCGGCAACATAATCGCCAATCGCCTCTGGCGTCATCCGGCCCAAGAAAACCGAGCCGGCGTGGCGCACCATGTCGAACAAGCGCTCGGCGCGGTCGTCATCCACCGCAAGCTCCAAATGCTCACCCGCCAGACGGTTGATCAGTGGCATCGCGCCTTCCAGATCGTCGACAAGAACAATCGCACCGAAATCATCCCAGCTTTGCCGCGCGACGGCTCCGGTGGACAGTGTTGCAATCTGTGCATCGACGGCTTTTGCGACCTTGTCGGCAAAGTCGGCGTCATCTGTGAACAGGATCGACTGGCTGGTCGGGTCATGCTCGGCCTGACTTAGCAGGTCTGCCGCAATCCATTCAGGATCGTTTTTGGCATCTGCGACCACCAATATTTCGGATGGTCCTGCAACCATATCGATGCCGACCACGCCGTAAAGCTGACGTTTGGCTTCGGCGACCCATGCATTGCCGGGACCCGTAATGACATCAACGGGGCGAATACGCTCCGTGCCATAAGCGAGCGCCGCAATCGCCTGTGCGCCACCCACGCGCCAGATTTCATCGACACCAGCGAGATAGGCCGCAGCCATGACGGTCTCGTTCGTCTCGCCGCCGGGCGTTGGCGTCACCATGACGATACGCTCGACCCCTGCCACCTTCGCAGGGATGGCGTTCATCAGCACCGAAGAAGGATAGGCCGCGCGGCCACCGGGCACATAGACCCCAGCCGCATCAACCGCTGACCAACGCGCGCCGAGGCGCACATTGTCGGCGTCACGATAGTCACGGTTTTCGGGCAATTGCGCCTTGTGATATGCCTCAATCCGCTTTGCCGCGAGCGTCAGCGCATTGCGCAAATCAGGTGCTAGCCCGTCATAAGCCGCTTTGCATTGCGCCGCATCAATGTGCCAACCGGCCGAATTCAGGTCGAAGCCGTCAAAGCGCTGGGTCATCTCCGCCAAGGTGACATCGCCGCGCGCGCGGACATCGCGAATAGTTTGCGTCACCACGCTGGAGACGTCGGCATCCGCCTCACGCCGGCCATTTACCAGCGCGTCAAATGCCTCAGCAAAGCCCGCGTCCGATGCGTTAAGCCGCTGCACGTGCGCCCGACAATTCCCGAAACGTCTGTACCAATGCAGGTATCGTTCCGCTCATCATTTTAAAGGCTGCACGATTGACGATCAGTCGCGCCGAAACCTGCGAAATTATGGCCGTTTCAACCAAGCCGTTTTCGGCCAAAGTCTTGCCCGAAGATACCAGATCGACAATGCGTCCCGAAAGGCCAAGCGATGGTGCCAATTCCATCGCACCGTTCAGCTTCACGCATTCGGCCTGAATACCGCGCGCATGATAATAGCGTGCCGTGGTCGTAGGATATTTGGTTGCGACGCGAATATGCCCTGCCTGAACATCATCTGCGGCACCATGCGGCATCGCGACCGAAATGCGGCAGCGGCCAATGCCAAGGTCAACGGGCGCATACAGCTCCGAATAGTCAAATTCGTCGATGACGTCGGAACCGACAATACCGATATGCGCCGCGCCATGGGCGACGAAGGTGGCAACATCAAAAGCGCGCACGCGAATGATGCTGATTGCGGGATTGTTGGTCGCAAAAAGCAGCGCGCGGCTGTTCTCGTCAAAAAACGCGGGCTCGGGCTCAATGCCCGCCGCCTGCATCAGCGGCAAAGCCTCGTCGAGAATCCGTCCCTTGGGGATTGCAAAGATGATGCGTTCAGTCACAATGCCCGCGCTTTAGGGGCCACGCGCGGAAAGGGCAATATGGCAGAAACTATAACGTCTCACGAATTTGGCACAGGCGTCATGGACGACAGCGGCATTGCAGAGGGCATTAAGGTGCAAGGCGAACATTGCCGGCGCAATGGCGCGCCAATCACCGCCCGCATTGTTGAGGCCCAGTTGGCGTTGATGCAAGGCGACACCCAATGCGGTCAACGCATTGCCCACTGGCCGGGCCTTCCGCTGGAAGATGCCATGCCCCTGCGGCTGGCAGGCGGGTTTCAACATTTGCATCTAACTGGCGCGGATGAACGCCTAGCGCCGATTTACAGAGGCGAGATTAGCGCGCAATCCGATGTCGACGCCGTGGTCTCTGCCGTTACCGCCGACCATGATGCCCGGTTATTGCCATGGCTTGATGGACCGCCACAGACCAACGAAGCGGGACGCTCTGCCAGCTTCATGGCTGCGTTGCTGTGGCTATCATCAAGAGTTGGCGGAAAGTTTGAATTGAACGAAATCGGTGCCAGCGCCGGTATTAATGCGATGATGGACCGGTATCATTATGACCTTGGTGGCGTAACCAAGGGGCCATCCCACTCGCTTATGCAGATCAAGCCGGAGTGGAAAGGTTCTCCGCCACCCGACGCACCAGTCGAAATTGTGCAGATTAGCGGATGTGATCAGACACCAGTTGATCTGTCGGACCCTGACGCCGCGCTGCGCGTTAAAAGCTATGTCTGGCCCGAAAACACAGACCGGCTCCAACGCATGGATGCAGCGATCGCCCTCGCCGCGCAATCATCTTCGGATGTTGTGCAAGCAGATGCGCTAGACTGGGTATTGGCGCGTCTATCCGCACCGCAACAGCCGCATGTCGTCCGCATTTTCAACCATTCAATCGTCTGGCAATATATACCCGACGAACGACGGCGCAAAATTCGTGCGGCCATTGAAGCTGCTGGACAACAAGCAACCGCCGAACGCCCGTTGGCGTGGATCATGCTCGAAACAAATCGAGAAACGTTCAAACATGAGCTTCTGGTCAAATATTGGCCAGGCCCCGATAATTGGCATCTGCTGGCCGAGGCGCAAGCCCATGGCGCGTGGGTTCAATGGCTGGCCCGCTAAATTTCGCGCAACACAGATTGGTTAAGCATTATGAAACCGCAAATCGTTTAAGACCCGCTGATGTTGGGTGGTTGTTGTAAATTTGCGGGACGCGTGCTGGCCTACTTATGCCTGCTGCTTTGCTTTGCGCCTGCCCCGTTGTTTGCCCAAGAACTGCTGGCCAATGGCAGCTTTGAAACGCCGGTCACCCCCGCCAATGGCAATAATTTTTATGTTACGATACCGAGTTGGACCATCACCGACGTAACACCTGTTCAGCCAACGCCCTTTAACGTTATTCGTCCTTTTGCTGGATATGCCGGTAACCCGACAGTCACTCCAACTGGCGGCGGCGTTCAATATCTTGATATCAATTCTGCTGCAGGCACTATCCAGCAAGCGGTGAATTTCCCTTCGGCGGGGATGGTCGATATCAGTGGCTGGTTTTCCGTCCGCGATTTTCCGCAAGCGTTGACGGGACTTAATATCAATGTCCGTAACGTCGCCACGAACGCCATTGTAGCCACAACCAACACGAGTTTCATTGCCACTGACCCGATTGGATTGTGGAAGCTTGCGTCCGCAACCAATCTGCCGGTCGGCGCTGGCGCGCATATTTTCGAAGTCGAAATACCCAATTTTGCCAACCTTGATCTGGTTAGCCTGATATTCAAACCGGCTTTAACGGTGACGAAGACAAGTGTGGCATTTTCGGATGGCGTTAGCGTCACCAACCCAAAAATGGTCACCGGCGCAGTTGCCGAATATACGATCAGGGCAACTTCTCCATCGAGCTATACGGTGGCCAATAACAGCATCCTGATTGGCGATGCCACGCCCGCAAATACCGCGCTGGTGGTGACCGATATCATTGGCGCTGGTAGCGGACCTGCGGCGTTCACTGCGGGAACAAGCAGCCTGACGTTCAGTTTCATCAGCCTTGCAAGTGCGACCGACGATATCGAGTTTTCCAACAACAATGGCGTCAGTTGGACCTATACGCCTGTCGCAGGCGGCAATGGCACCGATCCCGCCGTAACGAACGTCCGGCTTCGTCCCAAGGGCGTGATGGCGGCAAGTACGACGCTTCAGTTTCGGCTGCGCTACCGGGTGAATTAACCCAGAAACTGCTCCATCGCCGCATTCACGGCCTCGGGTTTTTCCCAAATGACGAAATGGCCGCAATCTTCAACCGGTGCAATCGTGACATGCGGCACCAATTCTTCGATGCCGTCAATGTTGCTTGCTGGCAGCGCAAGGTCGTCCATCGCCCAGACGATCAGTGTCGGGATCATGAGTTTCGGGAATTCATTTGCGGCAAAAGCAGGCATATCGGCATCTTCGTCCATCGCCGGCACATAAAGCGCAGATGCGCGGTACCAGTTAAGCATGCCAAAGCACGCATCGCGGTCTTCCCAATCTTTCAACAATGCAGCCCGCTCTTCCGGCTCCATTGCACTTGGCTTGTCCCACTTGATTGTCTTGAGCAGCAGACCCGTTAGCCCTGCCTCACGCACCACGACGTCGTTTGCGGGGTCACGGAAGGCGCGGATATACTGGCTGGATGCGCGCTGGTTCATGTCGTTAATCAACAGCCGCTGAAACAGATAGGGGTGCGGCGCATTGGCGATAATCGCACGCGGCACGCGGCCTGCCCATGTCGGGTTAAATCCGCCCGGCTGACCATTTAGGGCAACGCTCCATGCAATTGCGCCACCCCAATCATGACCAGCAATAATGAACTGGTGGATGCCAAGCGCGTCAGCCAAGGCAAAGATATCCGCCGTCAGCTTGTCGGCGGTATAGGCGTCGACATTTTGCGGCTTTGATGAATTGCGATAGCCACGTTGGTCGGGCGCAATGCAAAAAAATCGGTCCGAAAAATGCGCAATCTGGTGCCGCCATGTCCGGTGCGATTCCGGAAACCCGTGCAGGAATATGATCGCAGGGTTGGCTGGATCGCCTGCCGTAAACGCATCCATTTCGATCCCTGTCGACAGGGAAAAACGGCGATGGCTGAGTTCGGTCATGTTGTTATGCCTTAAAGAATTGCGACAGTATCTGGACCGCGCACCTTCCTAACCGCAAATGCATCCATTATGATTGTAAAAAATCGGCATTCCAGTGCGTTATCTAAACGCTACGCAATTCGGCGAAATAATCGTCAAACTATTCCTAGTTTACCCGTTTAACCCGAATACCGGTATTGCCCAGAACAAGCATATAGCTTCCCAAAGCGCCACGCTTAAGCCGGAATTTCGTGCCATTTTTAAGGATTTTTGAAATGCCTTGCGTGGTTTGCCACGTGCCCGCGTCTTGAACGGTAAATTGATATTTCCCGTATTGTAGGGCCTGAACATTGGCCAGTTCGCCTTCAATTTCAGCAAATCCCTCAGCCTGCTCTTCTTCGCTTTCGCCGAAGAACGGAATTTGGGGTAGCGAGAAACCAAATAATGACCGCTTGGTCTTCCGCACTTCGCCTTGGTCAAGCATAACGATCTGACGGCTCTCGGTAGCCTCTTCCAAAGACTTGGTGGCGGCGTCAAAGCACGCCAATCGCGCAGCGGCATCTGTCAAGGCGCGGCACGCAACGATATCGCTATAGACTTTCGGGCGATTGACGGTCGATTCCGCAGCGTGCGCTGTTGTCGCGCATAGACCGGCGATAAGAACAGCATAGGTCAGCTTTGGCATTTTGGTCTCTCCCGCATTGGACCGTCGTTTCGTTATAAACGGAGGCTAGCTCCTATTCGCCTGGCGCACTAGCCTTGATTGCCAGCGCATGGACGCGTGTTCCCGGAATATCACCCAGCGCCTTGTTCACCATACGCTGCCGCATCAATCGGGACACGCCCGTGAAGGCCGCGCTTTGTATTTCCACAGTGAAATGCGATTCACCGGAGCCGTCGTCACCGCTATGACCGTGGTGCTTTGCGCTGTCATTCATGACGGCAAGGTGGGTGGGTGCAAATGCTGCCGTCAGCAGCGTTTCCATTTCAATGTGTGCAGGGCCTTTTTCCATAAGCTCTGTATTCCCATATCAGCAGTTTTTCGCCAAGGGGAATTATGGATTCGAGGCAGTCACACGACCGATTTCACGGCCGCGTTCGCGGTGCGCAGCGGCATTGTGCGCATCCGCGTTGCCGTGAGGCGGGTGAATTTCGCGCGCCTGACCCGCATGGTCAGGTGGCGTCCGCCAATGGCCCGGGCGACTACCAATATCTGTGCCTTGAACATGTCCGGCAGTTTAACGCAGGCTATAACTGGTTCGCTGGCATGACTGCCGAACAAATCATGGAAGCGCAAAGCCCAATAAACGTCTGGCCAAGCGAAACCCGTGCCTTTCGTGCAAACGGCAGCGTCGATTCGCCGCCGAAATGGGCTGACTTCAAAGACCCGCTTGATGCCATATCCACACGCTTTAGATCACGCATGCCCAAAGAACGCGCAGATGGGCAGTTCCTGTCACCAGAGGACCGCAAGGCGCTCAAGACGCTAGGGCTTGGCGAGGATGCAGACAGACGCGCGTTACGCAGCGCCTATTCGGCCAAGGTCCGCGCTTATCATCCAGACAAAAATGGCGGCAACCGGTCTTATGAAAAGGCTTTGCAAGACGTCATCGCTGCCTATACGCACCTTAAAACATCTCCCGCCTTTATTTGACGAGAACGACATGACTGACATTCCGAATATCCAGCCCGACAGCCGCGACGCGACCATTCTTGCCGCGCCTGACAAGACCGTCAGCGTGCGCGAAATGTTCGGCATCGACGTCGACATGGAATGCCCTGCGTTTTCGATTGCGGATGAGCGCGTGCCCGACACCGACGACAGCTATGTCTTTGACCCCGACACCACGCTCGCGATCCTCGCTGGCTTTGCCCATAATCGCCGCGTCATGGTGCAAGGTTATCACGGCACGGGTAAGTCGACACATATCGAACAGGTTGCGGCGCGCCTGAAGTGGCCATGTATCCGCATCAACCTGGATGCGCATATCAGCCGTATCGACCTTATCGGCCGCGACGCCATCGTCCTGCGCGATGGGCAGCAAGTTACCGAGTTCCGCGAAGGTCTTTTGCCTTGGGCGTTGCAGACACCAACCGCATTGGTGTTCGACGAATATGACGCTGGCCGTCCAGACGTTATGTTCGTTATCCAGCGCGTGTTGGAAACCGAGGGCAAGTTGACGCTGCTCGACCAGAACCGCGTCATTCGCCCGAACCCGTATTTCCGCCTATTCGCTACCGCCAACACCGTTGGTCTTGGTGACACCAGCGGACTGTATCATGGTACGCAAGCGATCAACCAGGGCCAGATGGACCGCTGGAACATCGTCGTAGGCTTGAACTATTTGCCTGCACAGGTCGAAAGTGAAATCGTTTTGGCCAAGGCGTCTGGAACCGATGCCGCAACCGTGGCCAACATGGTCAAGGTAGCGGAGATGACGCGTCAGGGCTTCATCAACGGCGACATTTCGACCGTCATGAGCCCACGCACCGTTATCACATGGGCACAGAATACCGCGATTTTCAAAAATGTTGGCTTTGCCTTCCGTCTGTCATTCCTGAACAAATGCGATGATGCAGAGCGCGCTTTGGTCGCAGAATATTATCAGCGCGTCTTCGGTCAGGATCTGCCCGAAAGCGTCGTTGGCAAGTCGTAAGCAATTTGGCCATTTCGCCGAAACACCGTTGAAGGGACCATTTATGAAACGCACTGCACTTATTCTGGCGCTCGCTCTTAGTGCCTCTCCTGCCTTTGCCGCCCTGAAGCCTGGCACACGCGCGACCGATTTCACGACGCAGGCTGTGCTTGCTGGCGATGCTTATACCTACAATTTGAACAAGGCGCTGAAACGCGGCCCTGTCGTGTTGTATTTCTATCCCAAGGCATTCACGTCGGGTTGCACCGTCGAAGCACATGAATTTTCGGAAGCAGCGGATGATTTTGCGGCCTATGGCGCATCGATTATTGGCATGTCGGCGGATAATATCGAGACGTTGAAGCGTTTTTCGGTTGAGGCATGCCGTAACAAATTCACCGTTGGTATCGCGTCGAAACCCGTCATCAAAAACTACAAGGTCAGCCTGCCCATCATGGGCGGCAGCAACCGTACGACTTATGTGATTGCGCCAGATGGCAAGGTGTTGTTCGCTTACTCCGAACTTGGTGTGAAGGGCCATGTTTCTGGCGCTTTAAATGCGGTAAAGGCATGGCGCGCAGCCAATCCTAAAGGGAAATAATGCGCAAGCTTTCCCTTCTCCTTTTGCCGTTGCTGCTTGCTGGCTGCACCGTGGCTGTCGAATATGGCGACATTCCGCACAATGTGCTGGCGGAAAACCCGCGCTGTAACCCGGCGCAGAATGACAGTGCAGCGGTCGCAGGAAAAGACTATTTTGTCGTTACCAGCCGGCTACCCGATTGCCGCGACGACAATATCAAACTGACCAATCACCGCGCAGATCGCGTTCGTTTTGGTCGGTTCTCGCCGCCAGAAACGATCAAGCCAGCCAAGGGCGACAAGCAGTTGGTTGTGCCATTGGCGTTTCAGGCAGAGGCGGATTGGTGGGCCGGCCTGCGTGATGCTGCGAACCTGCGCAAGGGTCGTGTCCTTCTCTATGTGCACGGCTATCGCGAGACTTTGCAAACCACCGCGCGCGATACCGTCCAAATTGGCACGATGAGCAATTTTGACGGACCAATTGTCCATTATAGCTGGCCATCTCAGGGCAATCTGCTGAGCTACGCCGTCGATGAAACCAACATGTATTGGGACGAGCGCAATTTCCGCAATTTCCTGACCAAATTGGCGCGTACCGAATGGGTCAAGGAGATCGTCATCGTCTCGCATTCGCTTGGCGCACGCCTTGTCTTACCCGCAGTGGAATATGTCGACCGCACATCCACCAACGCGGATTCCAGCAATATTTCCAATATCATATTGGCCTCACCTGACGTTGATCGTGAAGATTTTGAACGCGATATCGCTGAAGAAGTGTTGGCCGCGCGACGCGTCAACAACGACCGCCGCGTCACCGTATATGCCTCGCTCAGCGACCGTGCACTTGCCGTGTCGCGCGCGGTGCATGGCTATCCGCGCTTGGGTTCGCCTTATTGCTTCAACCCGTTTGAGGCACAGGATTTGAAGGCCAAGGGCCTGCCGCAGCGTTGTTTTGCGACAAAGACCAAATATCAGACTGAGCCTGCCAAAACGGGATTCACCATCATTGATACCACAGACGTGTCTGGTGGCGGCGCTGGCCATAGCGATTATTTACGCAGCCTTGCCGTCTGCAAGGATTTTGCAGCTGTGGTAAATGGCGCGCGGACGAACGATGATCGTGTTGCCACGAAGCAAGCGCACGTATTTACGCTGCGCGCGCCAGCCAAGCCGACGAAAGAAGACATTGCAGCGGCATGTAAGCGGGCACCCGACTGATGGCAAATGAGTCCCCTCTTGAACAGTTCAAGCAAGTCCTGACCGGCACGGCGCGTGCGCTCGCGCATGAGCCCGAGATTGAACTTGCCTTCACCGCCGACGCGCCCACGCAAGCGGGTAAGAATTTCAAAGTGCCGATGCCCGGCCGGCTGTTGCCGCCGGACCAAGTCGCCGAAGCGCGCGGCTTTGCCGATAGCTTTTCGTTGAAGCTCAAGCACCACAATGCCGCCCGCCATGCCGCCTTGCGTCCGTCCGAAGTTATTGCCGGCGCCGCATTTGACGCGGTTGAGAACGCACGCGTCGAAGCATTGGGCTCACGCAATATGGCGGGCATTGCCGCAAATCTTGGCCATGCGCTTGAACTCAAATTGCGCACGGACCCTATCAGTCGTGCACAGTCCGCCGACGAAGTGCCCATTTCCACCGCATTGTCGCTCATCGTCCGCGAACGCCTGACGGGCGCGCCGATACCTGACGCCGCGGTTGCCGGTGTCGATATGCTGCGTGGCTGGATTGAGGAAAAAGCAGGCAGCGATCTTGATGCGCTTGGTCTTGCACTTGACGATCAAGGCGCATTTGCCGCGCTCACGCAATCGATGCTGGAGCATCTAAACCTGACCGAGGGCGACGTTGATCCGTCCGATGCGGACGAAGGCGGCGATGATGCCGAGGACAGCCAGGATCAGGACGGCGACAGCGAAGATGATGGCGAAGGCGAAGCTGGCCAAGCCGAAGCCCGCGCTGAACCGCAACAGGGCGAAGGCGAAGAAACCGAGGCCGATTATGACGGTCAGGACATGGACGATCAGGACGGTGCCGACGGCGAAATGGGCGAAGACGGCATGCAGCCCGTTACCCCGCAACGCCGCAATTGGGACCATTTGCCGCAGAGCGATTACAAAATCTGGTCGACCAAATATGACGAGACCATCACCGCGACCGAGCTTGCCGACGAAGAAGAGCTGAACCGGCTGCGCGCCTATCTCGACCAGCAATTGTCGAACCTGCAATCGGTGGTGACAAAGCTCGCCAACCGTCTGCAACGCCGCCTGATGGCGCAGCAAAACCGCAGTTGGGATTTCGATCAGGAAGAAGGCATGATCGACGCAGCGCGGCTCGCGCGCATCGTCGTGTCACCGGGCAGTTCACTGTCTTACAAAATTGAACGCGAAACAGACTTCCGCGACACCGTGGTGACGTTGCTGATCGACAATTCAGGCTCGATGCGCGGAAGGCCCATCAGCATCGCGGCGATCAGCGCTGACATATTGGCACGCACGCTCGAACGTTGCGGCGTGAAGACCGAAATTTTGGGCTTCACCACGCGCGCGTGGAAAGGCGGCCAAGCGCGCGAAGATTGGCTAGCCGCTGGACGTCCGCCGATGCCCGGTCGCCTAAATGACTTGCGCCATATCATTTACAAAAAAGCCGACGAGCCATGGCGTCATGCCAAGCGCAACCTCGGCCTGATGATGCGCGAAGGTCTGCTGAAAGAAAATATCGACGGTGAAGCGCTGCTTTGGGCGCACAATCGCTTGATCGCCCGTGCCGAAGACCGCCGCATATTGATGGTGATTTCCGACGGCGCGCCGGTCGATGACAGCACTTTGTCGGTCAACCATGGCGGCTATCTTGAGCAGCATCTGCGCAAGGTCATCGAAATGATCGAAACCCGCTCGCCCGTTCAACTCGTCGCCATCGGCATCGGCCATGATGTCACCCGCTATTACAAACGCGCCGTCACCATCATGGATGTGGAACAGCTTGGCGGAACGATGATCGAGCAACTTGCCGGATTGTTCGACGAGGAATAGGCTTGCCTTTCACACCCCGCAGAATATGCTTTAATCAGACGATTAAATCTGCGGGGGAATGCACATGAACGTAACCGAAGCCGTCGCCTCACGGCGTTCAGTCCGGCAATTTACCGACAAGCCGGTCCCGCTTGATGTGCTACAACGCGTTCTTACCAAAGCGCAACGTTCGCCGTCAGGCGGGAATACGCAGCCTTGGAATGCCGTCATACTAACAGGTGCGCCGCTGGCTGACCTCACCGCAAAAATCAAGGCAAAGGCAGCAACCGCCCCCATGGGCGATGGCCATGAATATGATATCTACCCCAAGGGGCTTGAGGGCCGTTACGAAGACCAACGCCGCGGTGTGGGCAAGGCGATGTTCGACGCGCTTGGCCTCGCCCGCGAAGATGGCGCTGGCCGCGTTGCGCAGATGATGAAAAACTGGGACAGCTTTGGCGCACCGGTGCAATTGTTCACGTACACCCGCAAATATATGGGTCCGCCGCAATGGTCGGACATGGGCATGTGGCTGCAAACGGTCATGCTGCTGCTGCGCGAAGAAGGCCTCGACAGTTGCGCGCAGGAGATTTGGGCGATGTACGGCACGACAATGCGCGAACTGCTGAACATCGACGATGAGCACATCTTCTTCTGCGGCATGGCGATTGGCTATCGCGATGCCGATGCGCCGGTGAATAATTTCAATGTACCGCGTGTCGAAATTGACCAAGCGATCCGCTGGGACGGGTTTTGAAACGTTGACTCGAGAAAGATAAGTTGATTTACTGAAACCAATGTCAGTAGTTAAATCTCTCTTCTTTTTCGGGCCGTTTTTCTTTGGCATCGCCTTCCTTGCGCCTTTGGTTGCGCAAGTGATGCTGAGGCTGGATTTGAATGCGCCCTTTGCGTTGTCGCCGTTACAATTCGGCCTGATGATCGGCACGGTGCTGGGCTTGATCGCGACGTACCGGGGCAAATGGGTATGACCAGTCAAAGCCTGCGCGCGCGGGAAAAGGCAATTGCGGACCAGTTTACGGGCGGCATTCCGTGGCTGATGGTGTTTTGGGGCATAACGAACACGGCCATATGGTTCGCATTATGGCCTTTGGTCTTTACCGGCATTATGCCGTTGTGGCTCGGTTTCATCATCGCGACGATCAATATCACCGCGAGCTACCTGCCCTCGCACGATGCACAGCATTACATTATCGCGCCAAAGGGATCAAAACTGGAGTGGTTTAACGAGCTTGTCGGACACTGGTCGCTCATCCCGCTAACACTGCCGCTGCGCACAGCGCGGATCACGCATATGGAGCATCACAAGCACACCAATGATCCGCTTCTTGACCCAGACTATTCCACCCACGCAACCGGCCCGTTGCACGCATTGTGGAAAACGATCGTCAACCGCCAACCCCGCGCTGAAGGGGGCTTTAACCGTTATGGCCAACTGTTGCAGCAATGGGACAGCCCGGCAGCCAAGACGGCGCTGAATGATGCGATTATCAGCAAAACGTTGTTCTTCGGTATTCTCGCCGCGTTGGCCCTTAGCGGCTATGCCATAGAGGCGGCGTTGCTGTGGTGGCTGCCGCGTCATTTGGCGCTTACCTATATTTCCTTCTACCTCAGCTGGGCTCCGCATCATCCCGGCGACGAAAAAGGACGGTATAGGGATACCAGAGCATTCAAAAGCCGCATGGGCAATATCTGGTCATCTGGCATGCAATATCACATCATCCATCATCTTTACCCCACGATCCCGCTGAACAAGACACCGGCTGCATATCGTGCGCTTCGACCAATATTGTTGGAACGCGGGTGTAATCTCGAAAATATGTAAGCCGATAGGGAATTACGTCGCGGCCTTGAACGAAGCATCGCCGTTAACATGTTCACCCCGCGGTGGGTTGACCTCCGCACCCATTTCCAGCATCGCCAAACCATGTCCGAGCTTAAACTCTTCAACAGCCTGACCCGGCAACTGGAAACCTTCACACCCGTCCATCCCGGAACCGAAGGTGACCCTAATGATCCGCCCGAGGCGCGGGTCTACACCTGTGGACCGACGGTCTATAATTATCCGCATATCGGCAACATGCGCGCTTATGTTTTCGCCGACACGCTTGGCCGCGTGCTGTCCTACAAAGGCTACAAGCTCACCCATGTCATCAACATCACCGATGTCGGCCATCTGACCGATGACGCCGATACAGGCGAAGACAAGATGGAAAAGATGGCGGCGGAGAAGGCGCAGTCCATATGGGACATCGCAAAGCATTATACGCAAGCCTATTGGGATGACATCAAGGCGCTCAACATTCGCCAGCCTGCGCATTGGTCCATCGCCACCGATTACGTCCCTGCGATGATCGCTTATGCGGAAAGCATTGCGGACAAGCATTGCTACGAGCTCGAAAGCGGCCTGTATTTCGACACCTCGACTGTGGCAAATTATGGCGCATTGGCGCGCGCCAAGACCGAGGATGGAGAAGGCCGCATCGAAGAAGTCGAAGGCAAACGCCACGCCGCCGACTTTGCCATCTGGCGCAAGACGCCAGCGGGGGAAACCCGGCAAATGGAATGGGACAGTCCATGGGGCAAAGGCGCGCCGGGTTGGCATCTTGAATGCTCGGTGATGTCGGAGGCATTGCTTGGTCTGCCGTTCGACATCCACACTGGCGGCATCGACCATCGCGAAATCCACCACCCCAATGAAATCGCGCAAAATCAGGCGCGCTGCGGCAGCGACCACAGCGGCGCCCGTTTCTGGATGCACAACAACTTCCTTATCGAACGCAGCGGCAAGATGAGCAAATCGTCAGGCGAGTTCCTGCGCGTGCAATTGCTGATCGACAAAGGCTTCCACCCCCTCGCCTACCGCCTGATGTGCCTGCAAGCGCATTACCGCAGCGAGCTGGAGTTTAGCTGGGAGGGTTTGCAGGCAGCTTTGGTGCGGCTGAAGCGGATGGTGATGGGTGTTTCTGCCCTCAAGGCCCGTCATGCTGAACTTGTTTCAGCATCCATCGTGCCCAACGGACCGCCGGTTGAGGCGGAAAAATGGACCCTGAAACAAGTTCAGGGTGACGTTTCTCCGGCGATTTTGGGAACGCTGAAAGACTTTGCGGCGGCATTGGATGATGACCTCAACACTGCCATTGCGATCACGTCACTGGAAACCCTTATCGGCCTGAAAAAAGTAGACGTTGGACAGCAACTGGCGGCGATTGCAGAAATGGACGCTGTGCTGGGTCTGAATCTATTGACGCTAAACCGCACTGACCTCCGCATCCGCCCAAAAGCCGCTATCATAACCGAAGCGGAAATTGAAACCGCCCTCGCCGCCCGTAAGGAAGCGCGCGCCGCAAAAGACTTCGCCAAGTCCGACGCCATCCGTGACGACCTCATCGTGAAGGGCGTTGAAGTCATGGATGGCGACCCGCTTGGCTGGGATTGGAGACTGGATATATGACCAAAACGAAACTCGTGATGTCGGGCCTTGTGCGTCCGCTGATTGAACCGCGTCTGCCCGATTGGATCGAGCCGCATTTCTTCATGTCCAAGGACGAGGCGCTCACACTCGCGCCTCAGGCCGAGATTGGCTGGTTCGACATGTATGACAAAGGCGATATGGCCACGGTCATCAATGCCGCGACCAACATGAAATGGCTCAACAGCATTTATGCTGGCGTTGATGGCATGCCGCTCGCGCAGTTGAAGGCGCAAGGCTGCGTCGTCACAAATGGCGCGGGCATCAACGCGATCACTATCGCCGAATATGTCGTCATGGGCATGCTGACCGTCGCCAAAAACTATCGCGAAGTCGTGCGCGCGCAGGAACGCCGCGAATGGTTGCTCGATTCACCGGGCAAGGTCGAACTGTTCGGTTCCAAAGCGCTGCTGCTTGGCTATGGCGCGATTGGGAAGCTGATCGAGGAACGGCTGAAGCCCTTTGGCGTAGATGTCACCATCGTGCGTCGCTCGGCTGGCCCCAATATGCTGACGCCGGATCAATGGCGCGCGCAATTGGGGGATTTTGACTGGGTCATCCTTGCCGTTCCCGCCACTGCGGAAACCGACGGCATGATTGGGGCGGCCGAGCTTGCCGCGATGAAGCCAAGCGCGACGCTGATCAACATCGCGCGCGGATCAGTCATCGATCAGGATGCTTTGGTCACAGCGCTACAGGACAAGCAAATTGCCAACGCGTTTCTTGATGTGACGACGCCTGAACCATTACCAGCCGACCACGTTCTGTGGACGCTCGATAATGCGCATGTGACCATGCACCTGTCAGGCCGCGCGCAAGACAAGATGTTCGTGCGTTCTGCAACACGCTTCTTCGAAAATCTTGAGCGCTACCGCCAAGGTGCGCCGCTCGCGCCGCTGGTGAATTTAGACCTTGGCTATTGATGAACACCGTAGCCCTGAGCAGCAGTCGCAACGCGGCTGCGTCCGTCGAAGGTCGCTTACCGGTTATAGCGCCCCCCCCGACAGGCGTGCTTCGACAGGCTCAGCACTACGGTATAGGAGTAACAGGTAATGCCCCATAACCCCGCCGAAATCTGGCATAAAGTTGCCCTGTCACGCGATGTCGATACCATAGCCGCCATCCTGCATGACGATTGCGTTTTCGAAAGCCCCGTCGTCCACACGCCGCAAGTCGGTAAGGCAATCACGGCGAAATATCTCGCCGCGGCGGGACACACATTAGGCAACGCAGACTTCGCTTATGTTGGCGAATGGCACCGCGAAAACAGCGCGATCCTTGAATTTGAAACGGTCATCGACGGCATTGCCATCAATGGCATCGACATGATTTCATGCGATGATGACGGCCTCATCACCCATTTCAAGGTCATGGTTCGCCCATTGAAGGGCATGAACATGCTCCACCAGAAAATGGGCGAAATGCTTCAGCAAATGAGTCGCTGAGGTTGTGACGTCCCCTCAAATGCCAAAGCACTGGCGCGTGTTTGTGCCGCGCCTTGCGGGTGGCAATCTGAATGACCGACTGATCGCTTGCGTTGGCGCTGGTTTGGGCGTGCTTGCCGCGGCAACGGCCGGGCTGGGTGTGCAGAATATCCTGCCGGCCTTACCGTTTCTGATTGCCCCCATTGGTGCGTCCGCCGTCCTCGTCTTTGCAGTTCCTGCAAGCCCCTTGGCGCAGCCATGGCCGGTATTCGGCGGCAATGTAGTTGCAGCCTGCGTTGGTGTCACCGTGCTGCATCTGGTCCCGGTCACGTTGGCGGCCATTGCCATCGCGGTGGCCAGCGCAATATTGGTTATGTCGCTATTGCGATGTTTGCATCCACCCAGCGGCGCAGTGGCCATCACGACTATCCTTGGCGGTCAAGCGATCGTCGACGCGGGCTATCTATACCCCATGTCGGTTGTAGCGGCCAATTCCGCGGCATTGATTGGCGCAGGCTGGCTATTCCACCGTTTCACTGGCTACAGCTACCCGCACCGCGTTCCACCGCCGCCAGAGATGGCCGTTGGCCTGTTGCGCGCAGATATCGACCAAGCCGTCCAAGAAGCGCACGAGACGTTCGACATCGACTTGGCCGACCTTGAGGCCATATTGCTCAAAGCCGAACGCATCGCCGAACAACGCCGCGCCGCAAGCTAACCCAAATTAGATGACCACTTGCCCGCCCAGCGCAACAATCCTGTTGGAAGGAATGCCAAAGAACTCGGCTGGGTTATAAGCGTTACGCTGCAAAAAGATGAGGATGATATCCTGCCAAAACGGAAGGCCTTCATCCTTCGAGGCAGACAACACACTTTTGCCCATGAAATAGCTCGTCATCATAGCGTCCAGCGGCGGATCTTTAGCAGGAATAGCTAACGCCAGATCGGCTGGCACGTCGGGCGCATCCATGAAGCCATAGTGCAAAATGACCCGCGCGAAATTCTCGTCCACTTTAACATAAGTAGACCGCTCTTCGCTTGGCACATGCGGGACGCTGGCGGTGCGAATGGACAGCACGATATTGCGGGCGTGCAGCACGCGGTTGTGCTTGAGATTGTGCAATATCGTTCCGGGGACGCCTTCGGGGTTGGCGGTCAGGTACACCGCCGTTCCGTCGACGCGCGCAACTTTGCTTTTCGCCAGTGACTTGCCCAGTTCCGCAAGCGTCATTGCGCCTTCATTTTCTCTGCTGTCGATCAACCGCTTTCCGCGGACCCATATCCAGATAATCAGGCAGATGACTGCGCCAACCGCCAACGGCACCCAGCCACCATCAACCACGCGCAAGATGTTTGCGCCGAAAAATATGAGGTCGATGACAAGAAACGGAACGATCACCAGCAATGATTTTGCCATGCTCCATTTCCAAAGCTTGTGCACGACAACGAATGCGAGGCAGGTTGTCACCACCATCGTTCCGGTTACGGCAATACCATATGCCGAAGCCATTGCCGACGAATTGCGGAATTGAACGACGAGCAACCAGACACCAAATAACAGCATCCAGTTGATGGCGGGAATGTAGATTTGCCCTGCACTGCCCGGCGAGGTTTGCACGATTTTCATGCGGGGCAGCAAACCAAGCTGGATGGCTTGTTGAGTCAACGAATACGCGCCGGTGATGACGGCTTGGCTGGCGATTATTGTCGCAAGGCCGGCCAATATGATCATCGGGACACGCACAGCCTCTGGTGACATCAGGAAGAACCAGTCCTGCGTCTCAAGCGGAACGCCCGCCGCACGCGCTTGTTCAAGCGCCGCCATGGCAAATGCGCCTTGGCCGAAATAATTGAGGCTGAGCGCAGGAAATACCAACAGGAACCAGCCCAAACGGATCGGGAAGCGTCCGAAATGGCCCATATCCGCCGTCAGCGCCTCGGCTCCGGTCACAGTCAAAAACACCGAACCCAGCACGATAAGGCCGACCATGCCGTTATTGAGCAAAAATGACACCGCATGGTGCGGCGACAGCGCGCCAAAAATAGCGGGGTAATCCGATATATGCAGCAGGCCAAGGCCACCAATGGCAAGAAACCAGACCACGCAAATTGGCCCGAACAATTTGGACACCAGCGCCGTTCCATGGGACTGGATTGCGAACAACGCGACCATGATGACCAAGGTAATGTAGATGATCGTCTGCTGAGAGATGTTCTCGCCTATGCCGGGAATGGTTTTCGTCCCCTCCACTGCTGACAGCACGGACAGCGCAGGCGTGATGATCGCATCGCCGTAGAAAAGCGCAGCGCCTACCGCGCCAAGCGCAAGCACAACACCCTTGCGGCCACCTATGCCACGTCCAGCCAAAGCAAGCAGTGCCAGCACTCCGCCTTCGCCATCATTGTCCGCGCGCATCAGGAAGATGACATATTTGACGGTAACAACGAGGATTAACGACCAAAGCGCTAGGCTCAGCACGCCAAAAATTGCGGCTTCCTGAATACCGCCCGAAGGCGCGCTATGATGCAGCGCCTCGCGAAAGGCATAAAGCGGGCTGGTACCGATGTCGCCGAAAACGACGCCGATTGCGCCAATGGTTAGCGCCGCGAGTGAATGTTTGTGGATGGATGGAGACTCAACTGAACCCGAATGCGTATTTTGCATGACCGGAAACCTCTGTTGCTAGGACGGCGGCAAATACGCTTAATATTTTGCGATGCAACATAAATATTGCAAGCGATAAAATGAAGTTATTTCAACATGTAAACGCCCACATTTTCTCAATACAATCGATTGAGATAGCTTTTGTCTCGCAACAGCACCCAAAGGACTCGCGGTAGCGTACAACAAAAAAGGCCGGAAGGTTTCCCCTCCGGCCCGTTTTTGTTTCAGCGTGCGCCGAGCGTTTGGACTTAGAAGTCCATACCGCCCATGCCGCCCATTCCGCCCATGCCGCCTGGCATGCCGCCAGCGCCACCGGCCTTGTCTTCTGGCGCGTCGGAGATAGCAGCTTCAGTGGTGATCAACAGACCAGCAACCGATGCGGCGTCCTGCAACGCAGTACGTACGACCTTGGTTGGGTCGATAACGCCCGAAGCCACGAGGTTTTCGTAAACGTCGGTCGATGCGTTGAAGCCCATGGTTTCGTCGTTTTCACGAAGCAGATTGCCCGAGACAACTGCGCCGTCATATCCGGCGTTGGCTGCGATCTGACGCAATGGAGCAACAATCGCCTTGCGGATGATGTCGATACCACGTGTCTGGTCGTCATTGGCGCCCTTGAGGCCTTCGAGAGCCTTTGTACCGTACAGAAGCGCAGTACCGCCGCCTGGGACGATGCCTTCTTCAACGGCTGCACGGGTTGCGTGCAGCGCGTCATCAACGCGGTCCTTGCGTTCTTTCACTTCAACTTCAGTCGAACCACCGACCTTGATCACGGCAACACCGCCGGCGAGTTTCGCCAAACGCTCTTGCAGCTTTTCCTTGTCGTAATCCGACGTGGTGTTTTCGATTTGCGCACGGATCGCTTCTACGCGGCCCTTGATCGCATCGGTTTCGCCAGCACCGTCGACGATGATGGTGTTGTCCTTGTCGATGGTGACGCGCTTGGCTTGGCCAAGCATGCCCAAGGTAACGGTTTCAAGCTTGATGCCCAGATCTTCGCTGATCATTTCACCCTTGGTGAGGATCGCGATATCTTCCAACATCGCCTTGCGACGATCGCCAAAGCCAGGAGCCTTAACCGCAGCAATCTTCAGGCCGCCACGCAGCTTGTTGACGACCAGAGTTGCAAGCGCTTCGCCTTCAACGTCTTCAGCGATGATGAGCAATGGACGACCCGACTGCACCACAGCTTCGAGGATTGGCAACATGGCTTGCAAGTTACCGAGCTTCTTTTCGTGGATGAGGATATATGGGTTGTCCAACTCGACCGACATCTTCTCGGTGTTGGTGATGAAGTAAGGCGACAGGTAACCGCGGTCAAACTGCATACCTTCGACAACTTCGAGCTCGCTTTCACGGCCCTTAGCTTCTTCGACGGTGATTACGCCTTCCTTGCCGACCTTCTCCATGGCGTCTGCAATCATCTTACCGATTTCAGCTTCACCATTTGCAGAGATCGTACCGACCTGTGCGATTTCCGAAGAACCAGCAACTGGCTTCGAACGCTTTACAAGGTCAGCAACAACCGCGTTTACCGCAGTGTCGATGCCGCGCTTAAGGTCCATTGGGTTCATGCCCGCTGCAACCGACTTCATGCCTTCGCGAACGATCGCTTGAGCCAAAACTGTTGCAGTGGTCGTGCCGTCACCGGCAATGTCGTTGGTCTTCGAAGCAACTTCGCGGACCATCTGTGCACCCATATTTTCGAACTTGTCTTTCAGTTCGATTTCCTTGGCGACGGTAACGCCGTCCTTGGTGATGCGTGGTGCGCCGAAGCTTTTGTCGATAACAACGTTACGGCCCTTTGGACCAA
Source organism: Sphingomonadales bacterium (assembly GCA_027486895.1). Taxonomy (GTDB): domain Bacteria; phylum Pseudomonadota; class Alphaproteobacteria; order Sphingomonadales; family Sphingomonadaceae; genus Sphingorhabdus_B. Next base: position 9,496 of record JAIXOE010000031.1, on the reverse strand, counting down.
GCGTTACTTTTACAGCGTCAGCAAGAATGTCTACGCCGCGCAGGATGCGTTCACGCGCATCGCGGCCGAATTTCACGTCTTTAGCAGCCATGATATTTTTCCTTTAAGTGTGTGCCCCAGCGAAGGCTGGGGTCCAGATTCTTGTGTTTGGACTGGATCCCGGCCTGCGCCGGGAAGCATGTGGGTTGCTTAGGAAACGATTCCCAAGATGTCCGATTCCTTCATGATCAACAGGTCTTCACCGTCGATCTTGACTTCGGTGCCCGACCATTTGCCGAACAGGATCTTGTCGCCAGCCTTGACGTCGAGTGCGGTTACAGTGCCATCGTCGGCGCGTGTGCCCGAACCCACGGAGACGACTTCGCCTTCCTGTGGCTTTTCCTGAGCTGTATCAGGGATGATGATCCCGCCAGCGGTTTTTGCTTCGGCTTCGACCCGACGGACGAGAACGCGATCATGCAATGGACGAAATGCCATGTTGAACTATCCTTTTTCTGTTTCGCCATCCCGCCACGCCTACAACAAGCAGGGGACGGCAATGAATGTACATTAGCACTCATACAGGACGAGTGCTAACGGTGCCCAGATAGGGTGTTTTTATGACAGGTCAAGGACTCGGGGTGCGAATTTTTTGCGTCGCGGGTCAGGCGCGCGCTGGCAATCCCGCCGCCCGCAGCGCCGCATGGGCATCCGCGATGCTGTGCTGGCCAAAGTGGAAAATCGACGCTGCAAGCACCGCGCTCGCATGGCCTTCGCGGACGCCGTCGACCAAATGGTCAAGGTTGCCGACACCGCCGCTGGCGACGACAGGGATGTTCACCGCATCGGCAATCGCTCGGGTGAGTGTGAGGTCATAGCCGTCGCGCGTTCCGTCGCGGTCCATGCTGGTGACAAGCAATTCGCCCGCGCCAAGCTCCGCCAGCCTGATGGCATGCTCCAGAGCGTTTATGCCCGTTGGCTTGCGTCCGCCATGGGTGAAGATTTCCCATCCTTCGACAAGCTCAGGACGAGCGGGATTTCTAATTGCCCGCGCATCAACCGAAGCCACCACGCACTGGCTGCCGAAACGTGCAGCAATGTCAGCGACGACTTCGGGCCGCGCCACCGCCGCGCTGTTGACCGCGACCTTGTCAGCCCCTGCCAGCAACAGCGCACGCGCATCATCTGCGCTGCGTACGCCGCCACCCACAGTCAGCGGCATGAAACATACTTCTGCGGTTCGCCGGACCACATCGATAATGGTGCCGCGTCCTTCATGGCTTGCGCCGATATCCAAAAAGCAAAGTTCGTCCGCGCCTGCCGCATCATAAGCCTGCGCCTGCTCCACCGGATCGCCTGCATCGCGCAGGTCGACAAAGTTGACGCCCTTGACCACGCGGCCATTGGATACGTCGAGGCACGGAATGACGCGGATGCGGACGGTCATCCGCAGACCACCGTTGAAGTTTCACCGCAGTCCTGAGCCATCAGCGCGACATGCGCTGATGAAAGTCGAAGGGCGCCCATCGTTGAAGCGCTAGCATTATAAACACCCTTCGACGGACGCAGCCGCAAGCGGCCGCTGCTCAGGGGTTCGGTGTTATTTGAAGGCAAGTTCACGCGCGCTCCGCTACTTTAATCGCGGTCGCGAGATCCAGCCGCCCGTCATAAATCGCGCGACCGGTAATCACGCCTTCAATGCCGTCCTTGGCATGCAGCGCGAGCATGTGGATGTCGTCAATGCCCTTCACTCCGCCGCTTGCGATGACCGGAATGTTTACCCGCCGCGCCAGATCAACGGTGGCTTCGATATTGCATCCGGTGAGCATCCCGTCACGGCCGACATCGGTGAACAGGATTGACGCCACGCCTGCATCCTCGAACCGGCGGGCCAGATCAATAACCGGCATGTCGGATTTCTCGGCCCAACCCTCGGTCGCAACGAACCCGTCGCGGGCGTCGACGGCAACGACGATGCCATCTTCAAATTCCCGCGCCATGTCTTTCACGAATTGGGGGTCTTTGAGCGCAGCCGTGCCAATCACCAGCCGCGCGACGCCCATGTCGAACCAGCGTTCGACGGTCTGCGGATTGCGGATGCCACCACCCAGTTGGATGTAACCGGGGAAATTTTCAATGATGCCTTCAACAGCCTCGGCATTTTCGGGGCGACCGGCAAATGCGCCATCTAGGTCCACAACATGCAGGAATTCTGCGCCTTGCTCGGCAAACAGCATTGCCTGCGCGGCGGGGTCATCGGCATAGACCGTTGCGCGGTTCATATCGCCCTCGGCCAAGCGCACAACTTCGCCACCCTTCAGGTCAATCGCGGGAAAAACGATCACGGTTTCCACTCCAAAAAGCGTTTCAGAAAGTTGATGCCATAGGCTTGGCTTTTTTCGGGATGAAATTGCACGCCCATGATGTTGCCTCGGCCAACCGCCGCTACCAATGGCCCGCCATGGTCGGTCGTCGCCAGCACGTCTGCATCGTCCGTCGCATCAAAATGATAGCCATGCAGGAAATAGGCCTCGCCATGTTCGATCAGCGGCGCGCCTTGCGTCGGGACAACGTCATTCCAGCCCATATGCGGGATTTTCAAACCTGCCGCTGGCGCAATCGCGCGCACCGTGCCGCTTATCCAGCCAAGCCCGCGCGTCGTTCCATGCTCGACGCCCTCGTCCGCCAATAACTGCATGCCGACGCAAATGCCGAGAAACGGGATGCCCTCAACGCGCACGCGCTGCTCCATCGCGGCGATCATGCCGTCAATCGCGGACAGAGCCTCCATACAATGCGCAAAGGCGCCAACGCCGGGCAGCACAATCCGGTCCGCCTTGGCAACGATATCGGGATCGGCGGTGACATGAACGTCTCCCGCGCCCGCTGCCTTCAACGCATTGTGCACCGAATGCAGATTGCCCGCGCCATAATCAATCAGCGCAAGTGACACGGCCTACAACGTCCCCTTGGTCGACGGGATGGCGTCCGCCTTGCGGGGGTCAATCTCGACTGCTTGGCGCAATGCGCGGGCCAAAGCCTTGTAGCAGCTTTCGACAATGTGGTGGTTGTTCGAACCATAGAGATTTTCGATGTGCAGCGTGATGCCCGCGCTGGTCGCAAAGCTGTGGAACCAATGCTCGATAAGCTCGGTGTCCCACTCGCCCAGACGCGGCATGCCAAGCGACACTTTCCATACAAAATAGGGCCGTCCGGAAATGTCGAGCGCACAGCGGGTCAACGTCTCGTCCATCGGCGCATAAGCCGTGCCATAACGCGTGATGCCGCGCTTATCGCCCAAAGCCTGCAACACCGCCTCGCCAATCGCAATGCCGGTGTCCTCAGTGGTGTGGTGCTGGTCAATATGCAGGTCGCCCACTGCCTTAACCTTCAGGTCGATCAGCGAATGCCGCGACAGTTGCTCAAGCATATGGTCCAGAAAACCAATGCCCGTGGAAACTTCATACACACCACTGCCGTCGAGGTTCACCTCAACATCAATGGACGTTTCGTTCGTCTTGCGACTGATGGAGCCTGTACGCATGGCCGCCGATATAGCCACATGCGCGCATTTGGCAAGTTGGCTTAAGGCAACAAGTATCTTGATTTCACACGCTCACCGGTCCACCAAGCGACCATGACCGAAGAGCATGTAGACAGCCTGATTCCTTATGATGACGTCGTGCAAGAGGCATTGCGCGCTGTGGTTGGCCGCGTGCTGGGCGATGTAGCGCGCGATGGCCTGCCGGGCGACCATCATTTCTACATCACGTTCAAGACGCAAGCGCCGGGTGTTGCCATCCCGCAGCATCTGCACGAACGCTTCCCCGATGAAATGACCATTGTGCTTCAGCACAAATATTGGGACCTGAAGGTGGAGGCCGAGCATTTCGAGGTTGGCCTGTCGTTCAGCCAGATCCCGTCGCATCTGTTCATCCCTTACTCCGCGATCACCGCCTTTGTTGACCCAGCCGTAGATTTCGCGCTTCAGTTCCACGTCGATGCAGGTGAAAGCGAACCCGAACCGCTTGAAGAAGCCGGCAATGATGGCCCGAACGTCGTCGTCGAAGATGGCTCCAACGTCGTAAGCGTGGACTTCGGACGGAAGAAATAGGCAGCGAAATGTTATCCTGAAAAAACTTCAGGACGATTAGCGCTTTTTTGTCCTTCATCGTCATCCTGAATTTATTTCAGGATAACAAGCGGCACCAGTGTGTTATCCTGAAACAAGTTCAGGATGACGAGGTTCAATAAAATGACGAATGCCACCCGCACTGAATATGACAGTTTTGGACCGATAGACGTGCCCGCTGACGCTTACTGGGGCGCACAGACGCAGCGGAGCATCACGAACTTTCCCTTTCCAGCGCATGAGCGTATGCCAATTGGGATTATATATGGCCTTGCGCATGTGAAGCGCGCGGCGGCGTTGACGCACAAGTCCTCAGGCGCGCTGCCAGCGGACATCGCTGATGCCATCATCACCGCAGCCGATGCCATATTGACGGGTAGCCATGAAGACCAGTTTCCGCTCGTCATCTGGCAGACGGGTAGCGGCACACAGTCGAACATGAACGTGAACGAGGTTATCGCCGGCATCGCAAACGAGGCGCTCGCTGGCATTCGCGGCGGCAAAACGCCCGTGCATCCCAATGACCATGTCAACATGGGCCAATCATCCAACGACAGTTTCCCCACCGCCATCCATGTCGCAGTCGCAATCACCGTCTGGAATGATCTACTCCCCGCGCTACAAAAGCTGACGGACGCGCTCACCGAGAAATGCATTGCGTGGGGCGACATCATAAAGATCGGCCGCACGCATTTGCAGGACGCAACACCAATCACCTTGGGTCAGGAATTTTCCGCCTTTGTCGCGCAACTGATCGCCAACCGCGCGCGGATCGAAGGCACCGTCGTTCATAATGTGCAGAAACTTGCGCAGGGCGGCACGGCGGTCGGCACTGGCTTGAACGCTCCTGCGGGGTTTGACGTGGCGGTCGCCAACCAAATCTCGACCGCCACTGGCATCGCATTTGAACCTGCCCGCAATAAGTTTGAGGCACTCGCGTCCAATGATGGGCTGGTGCAAATGTCCGGTACACTCAACACCCTCGCCGTTTCCCTAACCAAAATCGCCAATGACATCCGTCTGCTAGGTTCCGGCCCGCGCGCAGGTCTTGGCGAATTAAACTTGCCCGAAAACGAACCGGGCAGTTCGATCATGCCCGGCAAGGTCAACCCGACGCAATGCGAAATGCTGACGATGGTCGCGGCGCAAGTGATCGGCAACCATCAGGCGGTGACTGTTGGCGGGATGCAGGGACACCTAGAACTCAATGTGTTCAAGCCGCTCATCGGTGCAAATGTGCTCCGCTCGATCGAATTGCTCAGTATTGGAATGGAAACCTTCGCCAAAAACTGCGTCGAGGGCCTCGAACCCAACCGCGCGCGCATAACCGAACTGCTTGACCGTTCATTGATGCTCGTCACCGCGCTCGCGCCTGTCATTGGCTATGACAATGCCGCCAACATTGCCAAGACAGCGCACAAGAATGGAACGACCCTGCGCGAAGCCGCGTTAGCATCCGGACTGGTTGACGAAGCGACATTCGATACCCATGTCAGACCGGAAGATATGGTTTAACTTCGATTATCGTCGTCCTGAATTTATTTCAGGATAACAAACGAGGTTGATGCGTTATCCTGAAACAAGTTCAGGATGACGAGGTTATGGTAGGCGCAAGATGGCGTGCAGGAAAACAAGGAGACTCGAAATGCTGAAATCAATCGCAGGTGCAGTTGTAGGCGAAGTCATTGGCCGCAAGCGTGGGCATGGGCTGTTGGGCGCAGGCATCGGCCTCGTCGCGACCCGTTTGGCGACGCGCTCCATTCCGGGCCTGTTGCTCGTCGGCGGCGCATTTGCGGCGAAGAGCATTTACGACAAGCGTAAAGAGCGCAAAGAAGGCTAATTCGTTTTCGTTGCAACGTTGAACCAATGGGCGCTTCCCTCTTGACGCCGCCCTGCCCTTTCGCGCACTAGCGGCTATGGGCAAAACCGATAACAATAAGCCGCACGAACTGGAACGCAGGGGCCTTCTTTTTGTGCTTTCCTCACCCTCAGGTGCTGGCAAATCCACGCTTTCACGCATGTTGTTGGAAGCGGATGAGAAAATCGCTTTATCGGTATCCTACACCACGCGCGAACCGCGGCCAGGTGAGATTGAGGGCGTTCATTACCATTTCACCGACACAGCGACGTTCAAGAAAATGGCCGCTGATGGCGAATTCCTCGAATGGGCGCATGTTTTCGGGCATCGCTACGGCACGCCAAAAGGTCCGGTGGAACAAAAGCTCGCCGCAGGATGCGACGTCTTGTTCGACATCGACTGGCAGGGCGCGCAGCAATTGTATCAGGAAGCTGGACCCGACGTCGTCCGCGTATTCATCTTGCCGCCATCGATCGAAGAACTTGAACGCCGCCTCCACAGCCGCGCGCAAGATAGCGAAGCGGTGATATTGGACCGGATGAGCCGCGCCAAGGCCGAAATCGGCCACTGGGACGGCTATGACTATGTGCTTATCAATGACGATGTGCAGCCTTGCTTTGAAAAGGTCCGCCAAATCCTTGCCGCAGAGCGCATGAAGCGTCGCCGTCAAAAGGGCCTTATCGGTTTCGTGCGCGATCTCGCCGCGACTTAAGCCGTTGGCGAAACACCCGCAAGCAACAGCGTAATTCCGCCCAGCCCGATCGACAGGTGCCAGCGCAGTTTCATCCAGCCGTCGGGTAACTGGCATCGCGAAGAAAGCCAGCGATCAGCCAGCGGCGAGCCCAAAAGGAAAAAGCCAAGCCACGCCAACGACGGACCGGGCCATTCCAGGCCCCATATCCACGGTAGATAGGTCGCGAACGCGAGCAAGCTTGGCGCCACAGCAAGCGCAAATATCGCGGTCGCGGATGCATCATCGCGTCGTGTGGTCACACCCAATCCCCACCACATACCGCCCAGAAAGCTGAAGATGAACGCGGCATAGCCATAAGCCGCTGCAAGGCCAGTCCAGCGATATTCGGTTCCGGAAAACACCAAAACCGCCGCAAGTATCTGCGGCAACAAACCGGCATAGCCCGCAATAAACGCCGCCTTGGGCAATGGCCTTAAGGTGAATTGCGCGCTTTCGTTTCGGGGGGCGTCTGTCATGGGGATTTCCTTAAATGCTGTGTGCAATTAAGTCCGTTGCGGCTTTGGCCCAAGATGGGCTTTTACCTATGGTCGCGCTTATATGCCCGGCTTGAGCAAGTCGAGAAACCGGACCGCGGCCATGAATTCAGTGGCGCGGTCATTGCGATTTTTTTGCGCCCAATGGTCCTCGCCCCACAATTCCTCCTGCCATAGCTCATCGAGGCAGCTTGCGTTCCAGATATCCTCCGCCGTTCCCACGCGTTCAACCACGGCGAGTGTGGCAAGCAACGAGCCCGACAAATGCGCAAGCTTTGCCATCGCAGCCAGCTCGAATGTGCCGCGCGCAGACACCGCAGCGCGCAAGGTTTCGAGCGTCGATTCCGGCTGCGGCTGGTGCATGATGCCTTCAACGATGACAAAGCTGACATCATAACGGGTACGCGCCCAGTCGAGCCATGGGTCCCAGATTTCGGCTTGCCGGTCAGCCAATGCCTCGCCAGCGGCAGCGCGGTAGCAGAACAGGTCAGTCTCGCCATAAGCCGCAATCGCGGCAGCGAAGCCCGCTCTGTCTGGGCCAATGCGATCAATCGCCGCGTTGGCAAAACCCGTCATCGGCATCAACAACGGATCAACGGTCTTTTCCACCGCTTCCCATTCGGCAACCACGGCATCCGCCAGCTTTTGCGTCGGCAATGCCAGCACATTATGCGTCGGTGTTTTGATCGGCCGACCATCAAGTCGCACCGCATGTCCAAAACTACTCGGCTCTAGGGTAACCTCTTTCCAAAATCGTCTCATGACAGTGGCTTGCTCTTCCACCTTTTGGCCAGAAACACCGGCACGACGAGGAAATCGAACATGCCGACCAGAAACAGAACATAACCCGCCGCGATGGGCAAACCAAAGGCCTGACGCGCGATGACTGCAAGCCCGACCACCAACATGATCGCGCCGCTAATCCGGCACAGGTTGATGACCAGAAACCGATATTGCGCCTGCGTTTCTTCGCGCGCCTTGTCGTCGGTCGGCGTCATGCAAAATTCTCCAGATAGACTTTCAACTCATCCATGCTCTCGGCGATGTAATCGGCGCCCGCCTCGCGCAAGTCATCGACGCTGTGATAGCCCCAATTAACGCCGACGGTGCGTGTCCCCGCCGCGCGGCCCATATGGATGTCATATACCGTATCGCCAATCACGACTGCATTGGCGGCGTCGGCGCCTGCATCTGCCAAGGCCTGATATACCATCGATGGATCGGGCTTTGACGGATGACGGTCAGCGGTTTGTAAGGTCACGAACAATTGCCGGATCGCGTGATGGTCCAAACACCGCGTCAGCCCGCGGTCGGACTTGCCAGTCGCCACGCCCAACATCCAGCCGCTTTCATCGAGCGACGATAGCAACGCAGCCATGCCGTCGTAGAGTGGTTCATCGACCAGACCATTGCTGCGTAACGTCCAAAAGGCCGAACGGTATTTCTCCGCCAAATCCTGATGCAGGTCATCCGCTGCCTCGGGCAACAAAATCCGCATTGATTCCACCAGCGACAAACCGACCACACGCCGCGTTTCGTGCCGCATGGGTGGTTTCAGCCCTGCCTCTTCAAATGCATGCTCCATCGCCATGCAAATATTTGCCTGACTGTCGACCAGCGTGCCGTCACAATCAAAAATGGCGAGTTTTATCATGCGGTGAGATTACGCATCGCGTCGGCGATTGCAACATTGCCCACCGCCGCCGCGCCATCCGCTGCCGCAAGCCGCACAGCTTCGGCCTTGTTTTGGCCAAGCTTTAACGTGCTGCGCCAGGTCGTGACATCCATTTCAAAGCCGTGAATGCCGCGCAGCATTTTTTCGAATATGCCGTCGGCCATTTTGGCGCGTGTCCAAACGGCTTTGGGGGCCAGCTTCAATTCTTGCTGGAGCGACAATGCATCAGATTGGGCGATCAGCTCCGCTTCGTCCATTTTCCGAACAGGGCCCACCATCTCAATCGCGATATAATTCCATGTCGGCACCTGATCAGCGACGCCGTAATAATCGGGGCTGATATAACCGTCTGGCCCGTTTATGACGAACAGTGCCTCGGCCCCGTCAAGATATGGCGCAATCGCGTTATTGCGCGCCATGTGAAAGCCGATGCGATTTTCATCGAGAAACACAAAGGGCACATGCGCGACGTGCGGCCCTTCGGGGGTATTCAGGAACAACATCCCAAAGCCGACGTCCTTGGCGAAAGCCCGCATTGCGTCGGGGTCTTGCCAACGAAACGCAGCATTGGGATGCATTAGGGCTTACCCTTTGGCGCAACCTTCTTCGCCGCCGGTTTTTTGCT
>JAIXOE010000051.1 GCA_027486895.1 Sphingomonadales bacterium | reverse complement strand
GTGTTTAGCCCTGTGTATTTGGGCAAAAGGGACGGATGGATGTTCAGCATCCGGCCATCCCATTTGTCAACGAAGCTTTCGGTCAATATCCTCATATACCCAGCTAATACGACATAAGTCGCGCCAGCTTTAGTAATGTGGTTATGCATAATTTCGTCATGGTCGGCGCGGCTGAAGCCGACATGGGATTGCGCAAAGGTGGGGATCCCTTCTGCTTTTGCCAATGTTAAGCCAACGGCATCCGGATTGTTGCTGGCAACGAGGACAATTTCATAAGGGCAATCGAAATGTTTGGCCGCGTACAGCAAAGCGGCCATATTGGTGCCGGCGCCCGAGATAAGGACGGCGACACGCGCCTTAGCCATGATGGGTTGCAGTCCAATCGGCTTTGGCGCTCCATGTTTCGATGCTGCCGGTTACGGTGCATCCTTTTTCGCCCGCTGCGATATGCCCAATGCGGAACACTGTCTCTCCAGCGGCCTCGAGCGCAGCGGTTACGCTCGTGACTTCGGTTTCAGCCACGACCACGGCCATGCCGATGCCGCAATTGAATGTACGTGCCATTTCCTCCGGCTCGATATGACCCTGTGCTTGCAAAAACGCCATCAAGCGCGGCTGTTGCCATGCGTCTGCGTCGATATGTGCGTGCAAACCGTCGGGCAGTATACGCGGGATATTCTCAAGCAAGCCACCGCCGGTAATATGCGCCATCGCGTGGATCTTGCCGGTGCGAACCATCGGTAGCAGCGATTTTACGTAGATGCGGGTCGGCGCCATGAGCGCATCGATGAGAATGACATTCTGGTCGAAAATTGCCGGACGGTCGAGTTTCCAGCCCTTGTCCGCTGCCAAACGCCGTACAAGCGAAAAGCCATTGGAGTGCACGCCCGATGACGCCAATCCCAGAATGACGTCGCCTGCCGCGACCTTATCGGCCGTCAGCACCTGATCGCGTTCGACTGCCCCGACACAGAAACCGGCTAGGTCATAGTCGCCTTCGGAATACATTCCGGGCATTTCCGCTGTTTCGCCGCCGATGAGCGCACAGCCAGCTTGTTTGCAACCCTCGGCAATGCCAGCCACCACGGCGGTCGCGACAGCATTGTCCAATTTTCCGGTGGCGTAATAATCGAGGAAGAAAAGCGGCTCTGCACCTTGCACGATCAAATCGTTTACGCACATGGCGACAAGGTCAACGCCGACACCGTCATGGCGTCCTGAATCAATAGCGAGTTTTAGCTTCGTTCCAACACCGTCATTTGCGGCAACGAGCAACGGATCGTTGAACCCAGCGGCTTTAAGGTCAAAAAAGCCACCAAATCCGCCTAAATCGGCATCTGCGCCGGGGCGCCGCGTCGACTTTGCCAGCGGCGCAATGGCGCGCACAAGGGCGTTGCCCATATCGATGGAAACACCGGCCTTGGCGTAGGTGTAAGATTCGGGCTTCTGTTCTTTTGCGTCCATTTCTCGCCGTTAGCGAGAACAGGCTTGGAATTCCACGTCTATGTCGCCTAAAGGTGCGGTAATGACAAATTCTCGGGGAAAATGGTTTCGAATTGCAGCGATTGGCGTCCCTTTGGCGCTGATTGGTGGCGGAATCGTCGCCGCACAAATCGAAGGCCCAAAACGCGGAATTGCGCCGATCGCTAGCTCGGGTGATTTCGAAGTGACCGGCGTTTCGGTAAATGTCGTTGGCAAAAACGCTTTTGAAGCCCGGCAAAAGGGTTGGGAAGAGGCACAGCGCGTTGCTTGGTCTGCTCTTTGGCGCAAAACCCATGGCAGTGCCGGGACACTCCTGTCCGATTCAACGTTAGACGGGATCGTCGCTGCGATTGTTGTGGAGCAAGAACAAATTGGTCCACGCCGTTACGTTGCAAAGCTCGGTGTCTTGTTTGACCGCGCCCGTGCCGGCCAGTTGCTAGGCGTCAGCGGCGTGGCACGCCGGTCCGCGCCATTATTGCTATTACCTGTAACCTATTCCGCAGGTGCGCCCACGGTATTTGAACAGCGCACATCATGGCAACGCAGTTGGGCCAAATATCGGACGGCTGACAGCACTATAGATTATGTGCGTCCAAGTGGGGCGGGCGGCGAATCGCTGTTGCTGAATGCAGGTCAAAAGGACCGTCGCAGCCGCGTGTGGTGGCGCACAATCCTCGACCAATTTGGTGCTGCTGATGTCATCATCCCCATCGCACGTATTGAACGTCAGTGGCCTGGCGGCCCGGTTGTTGGCCGGTTTTCGGCGCGATATGGACCGGATAACAAATATCTCGGCTCATTTACCATGCGTGTTTCAAACAGCGCCGGCATTCCGGGCATGATGGATCAGGCTGTGGTTAAGATGGACCAGTTGTTCGAATCAGCGCTCGCCTCAGGCAGGTTGCGCGCAGATGCTTCGCTCGTGCTTGAGCCTGAAGTGGTCGAGGAAGAGGAGTTGGAAAGCGAAGTCGAAGACACGTCTGTTGACAATACAGAGGCCGCGCCCACCGAGCCGGTTCGTCAATCGTTGGATGATATGGTGAAGTCGATTTTGCCGGAAGCAGATCAGACCCGTAATTCTGGCGCCCCTGCGCCGACGGCTCCGCCGCCACGGCCATGAGCGCCAATATCTGAACTTATGCGCCAGATTGCTTTGCCATTGGATGAATTGCGCAGCGGCGCATCATCCAGCCTAATCATTACGGAATCCAATGCGACCGCCTTTGCTGGGCTTTCCAGTGCCTCTGGCTGGGCCAAGCGCTGCGCCATTCTTACCGGTCCTGCGCGCTCGGGAAAGACGCTTATGGCGCGCTATTTTTCAGGACAAAACGGTACCGTTATTGATGACGCAGAAGCCAGTCCGGCAGAAACTTTGTTTAACGCGTGGAACCGGTCGCAGGAAAGTGGCGTGCCGTTGCTACTGATCTCGCGTTGGCGGCCTGCGGAGTGGAACATTACATTACCCGACCTGCAATCGCGCCTCGGCTCGGCGATGTTGCTCGACATTGCGCCGCCTGACGATGAAATGATTGAGCAATTGCTTCAAAAACAGCTCGCTGATCGCGGCGCAGCTATTAGTATCGACGCGCTAAGCTACGTAAAACGCAGAATTGAGCGGAGCTATGGCGCAATTGAGAAATTTGCCCGTGCGGCGAATGCGTTGGCTCTGGCTGAAAATGCGCCCGTGAATTTGACCTTAGTAAAAAAGGTTTTCGAGGGCTAACCTCAGCGCGCGATCCAGCGAGTTGAGGTATTAGCGGACCATATCCTCTTCGTGGGTATGCGTCATTTTCAATTTGCCGTTCACCACTGCGAACGCCAGCCTGCCTTCGACCAGATCAAGCGCATCACGGCCAAATTGCTCGAAACGCCAGCCGGTGAGGACTTCGAGGTCATCACGCTCACCAGCCGCCAATCGCTCTAACTCTTCTGTGCGTACAATCAGCCGCGGCGCCACATTGATTTCGCGCGAACGGATTTTCAGCAACAGCTTCAACAAGTCAGCGACAAGTGAACCGTCTTTCCCGCCGCCGGGGGAAGATCTGCCGCGGTCGGGCATATCGTCGCGCGCCATTGGTTGGCTGGCCTCGATCACGGAAATGAGCCGCGCGCCAATCTCGTTATCGCGCCACGCGGGTGACAGTCCGCGAACTTTAGGCAAATCAGCCTGCGTCTTTGGCGGATGAGCCGCAATATCTGCAAGCGTCTCATCTTTCATGATGCGGCCGCGTGGGATATTCTTGCGCTGCGCTTCTTTTTCGCGCCACGCCGCCATGGCTTGAAGTCGACCTAAAACTTCGGGCTTACGCGATTGTACTTTAATCCGGGACCAGGCATTTTCCGGATCATTGCGATAGTTAGCGGCATCCGAAATGCGCTCCATTTCGTCATTGAGCCACGCGCCACGGCCCGTGACTTTCAGCTTTTCCAGCATCATTGGGAATATCGCTGACAGATGGGTCACATCGGCAATGGCATAATCGATTTGACGTTTGTCGAGCGGGCGGCGCGACCAATCTGTGAACCGTGCGCCCTTGTCGAGTTGAATGCCCATCCACAGATCTACAAGGTTTGAATACCCAATTTGCTCACCCTGACCGAGCGCCATGGCGGCGATTTGGGTGTCGAACATCGGGTAGGGTGTTTTGCCAGTCAGGTTGAAGAATATTTCAATGTCCTGCCCACCGGCATGGAAAACTTTAAGGACCTCTGCGTTATCGCAAAGAAGTTCCAACATTGGCGTTAAGTCGAGACCCTCTGCCTTCGGGTCGATCGCGGCCGCCTCATGCGTGTCCGCCAACTGCACGAGGCAGAGATCCGGATAATAAGTATTTTCCCGCATGAATTCGGTATCAACCGCAACAAATGGGGATTTTGCAAGGCGTGCGCACAATTCGGCGAGACGTTTGCTGTCGGAGATGAGTGGATGAATCTGCATTGCGCATCGCCGTAGCACCCATTCCCGACTTGACAAAGTGCCCCAGCACGGTTGTTAGGCGCCCTTTCCACAGATTTTTTGAATTGAGTGAACAATGCACGCTTATCGCACGCACAAATGCGCCGAACTTCGCGATTCCAACGTGGGGGAAACCGTACGCCTATCTGGTTGGGTCCATCGTAAGCGCGACCATGGCGGGGTTTTGTTTGTCGATTTGCGTGATCATTACGGCATGACTCAAATTGTCGCCGATAGCGACAGTCCCGCATTGCCAATTCTCGAAGCATTGCGGCTTGAAAGCGTCGTAACAATCGATGGCGATGTAAAGGCCCGTAGTGCTGCCACAGTTAACGCCAACCTGCCCACGGGTCAGATTGAAGTGTTTGCGCGTGACGTCGTTGTGCTCAGTAAGTCTGAAGAACTGCCTTTGCCCGTGGCTGGCGAACAGGAATATCCCGAAGAGACCCGCCTCAAATACCGCTTTTTGGATTTGCGCCGCGAAACGCTGCACGCCAATATCGTGAAGCGTACGCAGATTATACGCGAAACGCGCCACCGCATGGAAGATATCGGCTTTACCGAATATTCAACACCAATCCTGACGGCATCAAGCCCCGAAGGCGCGCGCGACTTCCTCGTGCCAAGCCGCATTCACCCCGGTAAATTCTTCGCGCTGCCACAGGCGCCGCAGCAGTATAAGCAATTGCTGATGGTCGCTGGCTTTGACCGCTATTTCCAGATTGCGCCGTGCTTCCGCGATGAAGACCCGCGTGCTGACCGTTTGCCGGGCGAGTTTTACCAACTCGATCTCGAAATGAGCTTTGTCACGCAGGAAGAAGTTTGGGACACGATGGAACCAGTAATGGCTGGCGTGTTCGAAAAGTTCGCGGATGGCAAAACTGTTACGCCAGCTGGCGAGTTTCCGCGGATTCCGCATGCGAAGGCAATGCTGGATTACGGAACGGACAAGCCCGATTTGCGCAACCCGCTTATCATTCATGACGTAACCAGTCATTTCACCAAATCGGGCTTTGGCCTGTTTGAACGCATTGTTGAGGGCGGCGGCGTTGTTCGCGCTATCCCTGCGCCAAAGACTGCCGAAAAGAGCCGCAAATTCTTTGACGACATGAACGAATGGGCACGCAGCGAAGGCCATGCCGGTTTGGGCTACGTCACCCGCAAGGCTGGAGAATTCGGCGGACCAATCGCCAAGAACCACGGCGAAGAGGGTATGCAAGCCCTTTACGACGCCATTGGTCTTGGTCCCGACGATGGTTGCTTCTTTGCCGCTGGCAAGGAAGAACAAGCCGCGAAGCTGGCAGGTGCCGCGCGCACCCGTACGGGTGAGCAGCTTGATCTCATTGAAAAGGACGCATTCCGCTTTTGCTGGATCATCGACTTCCCGTTTTACGAATGGAGCGAGGAAGACAAGAAGGTCGACTTTGCCCACAATCCGTTTTCGATGCCACAAGGTGGCCTTGAAGCGTTGCAGACGCAGGATCCACTCACAATCAAAGCCTATCAATATGATATGGTCTGCAATGGATATGAGCTTGCTTCTGGATCAATCCGTAACCAGCATCCCGACCTGATGGTGAAAGCGTTTGAACTGACTGGCCTAACACAAGCGGATGTTGAGGATCGTTTTGGCGGTATGTACCGTGCATTCCAATATGGCGCACCACCACATGGCGGTATGGCAGCCGGTGTTGACCGTATGGTCATGCTGCTATGCGGCGTTCAGAACCTGCGCGAAATAACGCTGTTCCCAATGAACCAGCGTGCCGAAGATTTGCTGATGGGTGCCCCGTCGCCTGCCGAGCATAAGCAGTTGCGCGAATTGAACATTCGTGTTGTCGAGCAGCCCCCAAAGGCTCAAGGATAAGGCGTAAGACACGGGCTGCGCGCTGTCCCTTTTGAGGACAGCGTTTTGCTTTGTCTTGTTTATCCGCGGAATAGGTGCTGCAATCGTCACATGGCGATTGATCTATCAAATTATGAGTCCGGCAAGAAATACGGCGGGAACTACGACAAGGACCTGAAGGCCCTTCAGGATCGGCTTTCGCGGCTTCAGTCGCTGCACATACTGCATAATGCACGCACATTGATCGTGATTGAGGGCTGGGACGCTGCTGGTAAAGGCGGCGCGATCAAGCGGATGACTTCAACGCTCGATCCCCGCTATTATCATGTCTATCCGATTTCAGCACCCACGGTGGAGGAAAAGGACAAGCATTTTCTTTGGCGGTTTTGGAATAAGCTGCCCGGCAGTCAGGAAATCAGCATTTGGGACCGAAGCCATTATGGCCGCGTGCTGGTCGAACGCGTTGAAAAATTCTGCAGCGAAGCAGAATGGCGGCGCGGCTTTGACGAGATCAACGAATTCGAGTCGCGCCAGGGCGAGATTGGCACCAAAATCATCAAGCTGTTCTTTCACGTCACGCAGGAAACGCAGGATAAGGTGCTGATGGAACGCCTCGAAGATCCTGCCAAGCGCTGGAAAGTGACTGCGGAGGACTTCAGAAACCGCGAACGCCGCGCGGACTATATGGATGCCCTGGCCGACATGTTTAAGCGCACCAACACGCACTGGGCCCCGTGGACGGTCATCGATGGCAATAACCAGAAAGCGGCGCGTATCGCTGCATTAAAGCATGTTGTTGATTCGCTTGAGGCGAGCATTCCCCAAGAGTTTCCGGATTTTGAGCCGGATATTGCCGCACTGGCCGAAAAGACATTTGGCTATTCCCCTGTCGGATAGGCAATATCAACGACTTCCCATTCTTTGGGGCCGGTTGGTAACGTTACCGTTTTTACATCCCCTATGCGGGCGCCGCGCAAGGCGTGTGCCAAAGGGGCATTCCATCCAATCCGGCCGTGGCTGGCGTCGGCTTCATCGTCGCCGACCAGCGTTATGATTCGCTCAACGTCATCAATGTCCGCCAATGTGACTGTTGCGCCAAAAAATACGCGGCCTCGGTCTTGTTGCTTGGCCGGGTCTAGTACCTTCGCCACCTTCATTTTCTTGGATAGCTGACCTAGTTCGCGGTCAATTGCGCGCAACTTCTGCCGTCCGTAAATATAGTCGCCATTCTCGCTTCGGTCGCCATTGCCCGCCGCCCAATGAACGATTTCAACAACAGCCGGCCGTTCGACCGCGAACAATTGTTCATAACGCGCGCGCAAGGCGGCGAATCCAGCAGGGGTAATGGGGTTAGTGCGCTCCATGGCGCTCCCTATGTCATCCTGGCGATGATTTGCCCAGATATGTGCT
>JAIXOE010000017.1 GCA_027486895.1 Sphingomonadales bacterium | reverse complement strand
GCTGATATCGCGCAGATGGCTGCGCGCGTTGTTGCTGAAAACAAGGCTGCTGGCCGCACTGTCGCGATTGCAGAAAGCTGCACCGGTGGACTGGTCAGTGCCGCAATCACTGAAGTCCCCGGCAGCAGCGCCATATTCGGGGCAGGCTATGTGACATATAGCAATGATGCCAAAATGAAGATGCTGGGCGTCAATGAAGACATCATCGATACCTTCGGCGCCGTATCCGTCGCGGTCGCATGGGCCATGGCACAGGGTGCGTTAAAGAAAAGTGGCGCAGATATCGCAGTGGCCATTAGCGGTGTGGCTGGCCCCGATGGTGGAACAGCAAACAAGCCGGTGGGTACAGTTGTTTTTGCTGTAGCGCTTAAAGGCCAAAACCCTGAAGATGTCGTCGGGGATAAAAAGGCATTTGGATCAGATAAAAGCCGGGCTGATATCCGCGCATTTGCGACGCTTTATGCGCTTGAGCTCTTGCTGCCATCGGCGCCGTAAAGCACATCTGCGCGGTCAATAAATGCCGTCGTCATTTTCCGCAGGGCTGAATCAAAAAACTGTCCAGCCAGTGCCTCAAACACACGGTTGCGGAATGAAAAATCGACCGTGAAATCGACGATCGATCCGCCGCCCGCGACATCTTCAAATGTCCATGCGTTATGCAAATGCTTCATTGGACCATCCAGATAGTCGACGACGATCGAAGAACGCGGCGTTTTGACAACACGGCTGCTGAATGTTTCCCGAAGTGATTTGAAGCCGACAATCATGTCCGCCAGCATTTCGTCTTCTTCGTCCTTGCGAATGCGGATGGCACTAACCCAGGGTAAAAATTCGGGATAGCGCGCAACATCTGCCACCAGATTGTACATCTGCTCTGCACTGTGCGGCAAACTGCGGCGTTCGTGATGGTGCGGCATGGCTTCTATTACCGGGCTTTGGCCAATTGCACTGCACGCGCGTCGCGCATCTTCGCAAAATCGTCGCCTGCGTGATAGCTCGACCGCGTCAGTGGACTTGCTGCAACCAGCAGAAAACCCTTTGCACGGGCAATAGCGGCATAAGCATCAAATGCACTTGGGGTGACGAAATCCATCACCTTTGTGTGCTTGGGCGTTGGCTGCAAATATTGGCCCATCGTCAGGAAGTCGATATCCGCGCTGCGCATATCATCCATGACCTGATGCACTTCCATCCGCTCTTCGCCCAAGCCAAGCATGACGCCCGACTTGGTGAAAATGGACGGGTCGTGGCGCTTTACGGTCTCAAGCAACCGAAGCGACGCATAATAACGCGCGCCGGGCCGGATCGTCGGATATAGGCGGGGAACAGTCTCGAGGTTGTGATTGTACACATCAGGCCGCGCGGTAACGATGGCCTCAACCGCCGCTTGCGCCTTGTTCCGGAAATCAGGCGTCAGGATTTCAATGGTTGTATTGGGTGTATTACGACGCAGCGCCTCAATAACCTTTACAAACTGGCTCGCGCCGCCGTCGGGCAAGTCATCACGGTCGACCGAAGTGATCACGATATGCTCAAGGCCCATTTTCGCCGCGGCAATCGCCACATGCTCCGGCTCAAGCGGATCGACGGCGCGGGGCATTCCGGTTTTTACGTTACAAAAGGCACAGGCCCGAGTGCAGACGTCGCCGAGGATCATCACTGTTGCGTGCTTTTTTGTCCAGCATTCGCCGATATTTGGGCAAGCCGCCTCTTCGCAGACAGTGTTCAAATTCAAGTCCCGCATCAACTTGCGCGTCTCGTTGAACCCTGCACCGGTTGGTGCCTTAACCCGGATCCAGTCAGGCTTGCGTTCGCGCACGGGGCGCTCGGTTATTGATATTGGAACGTTCATCTTGTCGGAATAGCCGCCACGCCCCAACTTGCCAACTGCAACTTGCCTGCTATGGGTTGCAAAATCCGCAAAGAGGTAATTATGATAATCGACACCCTTACGTCGCCGGTAATTCTCTTTTTCGTCCTCGGCTTCATCGCTGCTGCGCTCAAGTCTGACCTCAGCATTCCAGAAGCCTTCGCAAAAGCCATGTCCATTTATCTGATGGCCGCCATTGGTTTAAAGGGCGGAGTGGAGGTTGCGAACAGCGGGGTCACTGCAGAAGTGGCGGCGGCCGCAGCGACAGGTCTCACCCTGAGTTTTCTTTTGCCGGTACTCGCATTCGCTTTGCTCCGACAATTTGGGGAACTTTCCAAAGTCGACGCCGGTGCGGTTGCCGCACATTATGGCTCGGTCAGCGTCGTTACCTTTGTGACGGCAAAGGAAATTCTCACTGGACAAGGTCTCGGTCCAGCGGGCTATATGGTCGCAGTTCTTGCATTAATGGAAACCCCAGCCATTATTACGGGCCTCATGCTCGCTCGGCGTGGCGACAACGACGCGGGCGAAAAATCATCAACACCGTGGCACGAGGTGCTCACCAACGCTTCGGTCATGATTTTGGTCGGAAGCTTTATCATTGGCGCTATTGCTGGAAGCGACGGCTTCGCGCCTATCAAGCCGCTGTTCGATACCGGGTTCCGCGGGGTACTTTGCTTGTTCCTGCTCGATATGGGGCTAATCGCAGCAAGACGGCTCATGCAGTCGCGTAAGATGAACCTTCGGCTGGTTACTCTCGCTATTCTGATACCTTTGTTAAACGGTGCGATTGGAACAGTTGCCGGAACAGTGGTCGGTCTTGACGTAGCGTCAGCCGCCACGCTTGGGATTTTAGCGGCAAGTGCCTCGTACATTGCCGTTCCAGCGGCGATGCGCCTTGCCCTCCCCAAAGCCGATCCCGGAATTTATCTCAGCATGTCACTTGGCGTAACCTTTCCTTTCAACATCATCTTTGGCATCAGCATATTCGCCGCATTCGCCAAAGCAATAGGATGACTCATGATTCAAACTGTCAGCCGTAAGCGTATCGAAATCCTTGTTGATACGCCGCTGGTCCCGCGTGTTGTCGCCCAATTAAAGGCCGCGGATATTTCCGGCTGGAGCGTTATCCACGTGGACTCAGGCGGCGGCCGCGCTGGTGAATGGCAACATGACGATGTCACTGGCGCTAGTGCCAAAACGATTGTGCTGGCCATCGCCTCAGAGGCCAAAACGTCCGGACTGATTGAAGCGATTGCGCCATTGTTAGACAGCTATGGGATGCTGCTAACAATCGGTGATGTGCAAGTTGTGCGCGGAGAAAGATTTTAATGCCTGAGTTTGCCGTGCTGGTTGAAGGATATCGCCGTTTTAAATCTGACGCCTATGTGCGTCAGAAGGCACGCTATGACGAGCTCGCGAATGATGGTCAGGCGCCGCCAATCATGATCATTTCCTGCTGTGACAGCAGGGTCGATCCCGCCACTGTATTTGACACAACGCCTGGCCAAGTGTTCGCGTTACGCAATGTCGCAAGCCTCGTTCCGCCTTATGAAATTGGCGGCGGTTTGCATGGTGTTTCTGCAGCCATCGAATTTGGCGTGTTGGGTCTGGAAGTACGGCACATTGTGGTACTTGGACATGCCCAGTGCGGCGGCATCAAAGCGTCATTGGAAGGTGCAAATCTGGGCCATGGCGGCCACAGTTTTATCGAAGGTTGGGTGGACATTGTTCGCCCTGCCCGTGACAGGATTTTAGCGTCGGCCTCCAACGACCCCCAACATGATTTGGAACTCGATGCCATCCGGGTGAGTTTGGAAAACCTTCGGACATTTCCATTCATTGCAGAGCGCGAGCACTCCGCTCAGTTGAAATTGCACGGCGCCTATTTTGGGATAGCAGATGGCAACCTGCACGTGCTTAATGATCAAACCGACCAGTTCGAGGTACAATGACCAATCCGATTAGCTTACCAGCCTATTATAATGACCTTGAAGGGAGTTTTGCAGAAGCGTGGACCCTGCTAGAAGCTGGGGTCACCCACCGACACAGTCCTGCGCATATGCCGACAGTTGGCACCGTTGACGAAGACGGTGCGCCGCAATTGCGTATAATGGTGCTACGTGAAGTATCTCGCGACAGCCGGACCTTGCGCTTTCATACCGATGCGCGTTCGGACAAGGCTACTCAACTTAAGCACAGCACGGCAACAAGCATTTTGATTTATGATCATGCCGCAAAAGCGCAAATCCGGCTTTCCGGGCATGCTTCGGTAGTCTCAGAAGGAGGCGTTGCAGATGGCGCGTGGTTAGGCTCAACCCCGTTTGCGCGCCGCTGTTACATGGCTGAGGCTGCACCGGGTACCACAATCGCTGAACCTTCGTCAGGACTGCCCGAATGGATCGAAGGCAAACAGCCTGAAGAAGAACAGCTGGCAGATTACCGAGGTAATTTTGCCGCCGTTATGTTTGAAGCAAATAGCATTGAATGGTTATATTTGGCCAACCCCGGGCACCGGCGTGCGCGATGGCATTGGGATCAGGCACAGAATTTATGGCTTGGGAGCTGGTTGATTCCCTGAGGTGCGGCATTCATTCAGATAGGTCGCAATCATGAACGCGTGTCGGCTTGCAGCGACTGCAAGATCAATCTCTGTCCGGCTTTCTGCATTCATATATGCAGTGTCAGGCTGGTTAATAGCGAGATAGTTTGAGAGCGACCCGTCACTTACACCGACCGGTTCATGCCAAAAGTGGATACCCGCCTGTGACATGGCTAAACCGCAAGTATTATCGTTTTCAGATGGGCCGCCATTTTTGACGAGAAATGCCGCCAGCGCCAATGTATCGGCGTTATCCAATTCAGGTGGGGCGTTCACGGCAAGCCGTCCATAACGACGTGCTTTGATCTGACCGCGCCCGTAAGCTTCACGATCCAATATTGTTACATCGCCTCGGCCGCCTTGGCCGTCACCGGAAAATCCATGGCCGTTGGTGTGTAGCGCGACAACGGGCAGTCCCGCCTGAAATTGCGCAACAAAGGCTTGGGTAAACAAGGGCGCCCGCGCATCAAAGTTGCGATTGGGATCACAGCTGTCAACCGGCGCTACACGCACGCCACATAGGCCCCATCCTGACTGACGGCGCGCGCTCCCGGTCCCTGAGTTCACCGCAATGCCAACTCCGCCATACTGCTTTATGGCGGCGATCATCGCGTCAAATGCCGCATTCTCGTCATCATGGGGAACGACCCAATTCGGTCCCTCTGCGTCGTCGATTCTGGAAAAACGCAGGAGGTGCCAATCATAACCATTCTCCGAAAAGCGGTACTCGCTGATGCGGATGCCGTCGAAAAAGCCCTGGGTTGAGATGTTCCGGGTCACGTCATCGTCCACAGCAATAAGTGCTTGAGGTTCCACGTTGGCCCAGTTGGTGGAAGAAGATGCTATTGCCGGTATCGAGGCACAGAACGCAACCATTGCTGCCACCCGCGCCCGCAATTTCACGGCGCAATCCTTAGGAAACGTAACGACGACATCGATGCTGCGCATGTTAGCGGGAGCGCGCCGTTCTCATATTCACCATCAACGAGTATCCCCGTCTCAATATGGTTCCCCATGACTGTTGCAACCGTCATTGTGCCTAGTTCGTCACGCGGTCCTTCACGGAAATCCTTGCGTAACCAAGCAAGGCCGTGATTGACCATGTCGCCAACGCTGTTTGCCCTGAATGCAATTACGTTCATATGTTCGGCATCACGTGGTTCAATGAATATGCCTGCATATGCTTCTCGCGGCGAATTTTCCAGCCAAACCCCCTCCTTGCCCAAGGTTTCGGACCATGCGGTTCTTACTGTTTCCGGTAGGCTCGACAAATCGGACTGCCGTATCCCTTCGCGAACCTCGCCCCAACGCGTGGAAGGCCCAACGGTCAGGCCCGTGTAGATTTCGCGGTCGCCCGCTTTGACAATTGGGACATGCTCGGCCTGATCGATCAGCGACGGCAGCAGTTCGAGGATATCTATTAAGCTTCGCTCACCATGTAATCGTCGTGAAAGCAGGTTCATCGTCCCGCCCGGCAGGACCAGAACATCGCCTGACCATCCAGCCAGTTTCGCGCACATGCTGCTGACCGTTCCGTCACCCGCACAAATCGCAAGCGTCTGGATTTTCAGAGTCGCGAGATCTGATAACGAAGGCAGGTCATCGTGGGGCAACGAAGCACGGGCAACGATATCAAAACCCGCAGCCTCAAGCGCAGAGGCCAAAGCGCCCTCCTCCACTGCATTCGCGTTACCGCTGTTGCTGTTGTTGACGAGGAGGGTACGCTTCATGTGACCATTAACGCGTCATTTTCTTATAGGTTGCACGATGCGGACGGGTTGCTTCGTCGCCAAGCCGCGCGATTTTGTCTTCTTCATATGATTCAAAGTTGCCTTCGAACCATTCAACATGGCTGTCGCCTTCAAACGCCAATATGTGCGTTGCAAGACGGTCAAGGAAGAAGCGGTCATGGCTGATGACCACAGCGCAACCGGCGAAGCTTTCGAGTGCCTCTTCAAGTGCCGAAAGCGTTTCAACGTCCAAATCGTTGGTCGGTTCATCGAGCAGAAGTACGTTGCCGCCTTCTTTCAACATCTTCGCCATGTGCACGCGGTTGCGTTCACCGCCGGACAACAAACCAACCTTTTTCTGTTGGTCCGTGCCTTTGAAATTGAACGCGCCAACATACGCACGCGTTGGCGTCTCATGCTTGCCCAATTTCATAAAGTCAGCGCCGCCGGAAATTTCTTCCCAGACGTTTTTGTTGGGATCAAGATCATCGCGGCTCTGGTCAACAAAACCCAAACGAACGGTTTCGCCGATTTCAACTTCTCCGGAATCCGGAACTTCCTGACCCGTGATCAAACGGAACAATGTCGATTTACCGGCGCCGTTCGGGCCAATAACGCCAACAATGCCGCCCTGCGGAATCGTGAAAGACAGGTTTTCAAACAGCAGCTTGTCACCATAGGCCTTGGTGACATTCTTGACCTCGATAACCTTGCTGCCAAGCCGCTCAGGGATCTGAATAACAATTTGCGCCTTCCCGGGGGTCCGATTTTCTTGCGCCTCGACCAGCTGGTCGAATGATTTGATACGCGCTTTGGATTTGGTTTGTCGCGCCTTTGGACTTTGCCGGATCCACTCCAATTCGTCCTTAATCGCCTTTTGACGGCCAGCGTCTTCCCGCGATTCCTGCTCCAGACGCTTCGCCTTCTTTTCGAGATAGGTCGAATAATTGCCTTCATAAACAAAGTAGCGCCCGCGATCGAGCTCGAGGATCCAGCTTACGACGTTATCCAAGAAGTAACGATCGTGGGTAACGAGGATGACGTTACCCTTGTAATCCACCAGATGCTTTTCCAGCCAAGCAACGGACTCTGCGTCCAAGTGGTTGGTCGGTTCGTCGAGCAGGAGAATGTCGGGCTTTTCCAGCAAAAGCCGCGTGAGCGCGATACGGCGCTTTTCACCACCCGAAAGGCTCGTGACGGGGCTATCGCCCGGAGGGCAACGTAGCGCATCCATGGCAAGTTCAAGTTGGCTATCCAACGACCAACCATCGACGGCGTCAATCTTCTCCTGAAGCGTGCCCATCTCTTCCATGAGCGCATCAAAATCGGCATCCTCGGGAGGATCACCCATGATGGTGGAAATCTCGTTGAAACGATCAACAAGGTCGGCAACTGCACGCACGCCATCCATCACATTTTCTTTGACGGTTTTGGTCGGATCAAGCTCCGGCTCCTGCGCCAGATAGCCAACGCGGATATGTTCGCCAGGCCAAGCTTCGCCGGTATATTCTGTATCCATGCCGGCCATGATTTTCATCAGGGTGGATTTACCCGTACCATTGGGTCCAACGATGCCGATCTTCGCGTCCGGATAAAATTGAAGATTGATGTTGTTGAGTACGGGCTTGCTTGCGCCGGGGAAGGTTTTCGTCATTCCCTTCATTACGAAGCTATATTGGGCTGCCATGGGGATTAATTCCTGTGCTAAATTACTTTTGATTTGGCCGCTTCCCTAGCTATCTGCGCGTTTGGCCGCAAGGTGGGATTGCAAATCCGTACGATGCGATTAAGCCTTCAACCCATGAAGAAAAACATCCTACTGCTCGCCGCAGCCTCAACGCTGTTCCTTTCGCCTTCCCTCGCTCTGGGCGCGCCTGCGTCCCCAGACATTGCTTCAGTCGCATCTGTTCGCGACAAAGCACTGGCAAGTGACAGTTTCGCATATGAAATCGTCGAAGGACTAACGACGGAAATCGGCCCGCGGCAGGGTGGTACTGAGGCCGAGGCCCGAGCGCGTACTTGGGCCGTCAGCAAGCTGAAGGCACTCGGTTTTGAGAATGTCCGCATCGAAGAATATCAGATGCCCACATGGGTGCGCGGCGAAGAGACCGCATCCATTATTGCTCCGTTTCCGCAGAAGCTCGCCATAGCCGCGCTGGGGAACAGCGGCAGCACAGGTGAAGCCGGGCTCGAAGCGGAAATCGTGTATTTCCCAACAATTGATGATTTACGCGCCGCACCCGATGGCAGCTTGAAGGGCAAGATCGCGTTTGTCAGTCACAATATGAAAGCAACGCAGGATGGCAGCAGCTACGGCGCATTTGGCCCTGCCCGTTTTGTCGGTCCGAACATCGCCGCGAGAAAAGGTGCTGCGGCCATTGTCATTCGTTCGATCGGGACCGATTACCATCGTAACCCACACACAGGGAACACCAATTTTGAACCCGGCGTAACGCCTATTCCGGCAGGCGCATTGTCGATACCGGACGCGGAAAATCTCGAGCGTATGATTGCACGCGGCAAACCAGTGCGTTTAAAACTGAAGCTGACTCCGCAAAATGTCGGGATGCAGACGTCTGGAAATGTTCTTGCCGAGGTCAAAGGTTCCAACCCCGATCTCCCAATGATTGTCATCGCCTGTCATCTTGACAGTTGGGACCTTGGCACTGGCGCCATTGATGACGCGGCCGGTTGCGGCATAATTGGTGCGGCGGCCAAGCATCTCAAATCGATGGGTCAACCGAAGCGCACCGTTCGCCTGCTCTGGGCTGGCGCGGAAGAAGTCGGCATTTGGGGCGGCAGGGACTATGGCGAAAAGCACGCGACCGAACCACACGCTTTTGCGATGGAATCGGATTTCGGAGCAGGCAAGGTCTGGGCCGTGGATTTCCGCCTTCCTGAAAGCGCATCTGCGCTTCGCACTCAGATCGTCTCTGCACTGGCGCCATTGGGCGTTGTGCCGCGCAAAGAAGTAGCTGGCGGCGGCGCCGATGTTGGTGCGATCATTGCTGCGCAGAAATTGGGCATCATCGACCTGCAGCAAGATGGCACAAAATATTTCGACCTCCACCACACGCCCGACGATACGCTCGACAAGATCGACAAAGCCGAACTGCGTCAGAACGTCGCGGCATGGGTTGCTACTTTAGCGCTCGTCGCGAATTATGACGGCGAGCTGAAGCCAGAGGCAGCGCGTTGAAGCAAGCCTTTGTCTTAGCTCTTATGCTTCTGGTTGCGGGCTGTGGTGACGCCCCCCCAACCGAGGCAGAAAAGACTGGAGAAGCGGACACGCCGGAGGGCGTGGAGAAAGAGGAATTGGCAGAGCAAGAGCTGAGCATTGAACAAGCCGCGGAGGAAGCGACGAAGCTGATTGAGGCCGATGCGAAGGCTGAAATTGATGCGGCGAATTCAAATGGCGGCGCTGCGCAGTAGCCCGGCTGCAGCGTCCTCGACTTTATTCAAGATCGACAAAAATACGTTACATTCCGCTCGTTCATTGCTTAGGCTTGCCGAGCGGGAATATCGACCGTCTTCCTACAACTTAGATATCGCGCACAAATATGCGCCCCGGTATAGCACTGATGGGTGCGTCATGCCTCTGCGCATGTGTTGCTATCACCTCGCGTAATCACAGCGCCTCATTCATCATTGGAACGCAATGGCTGCACCGGGTGTTCTAACTTGCATGTCACACTGCAAGGCTCCCGAACGTTGGTTAACTTGGGCGGAAGTGCCACGGACCATTTGGACGCTAATCACCCTCCCATTCCATTGGTGGGCATTGTCGGGGGTGGCCAAAGGAGATTTGCGACCGCTGCTGTTTCTCCCCGGTTTTGGCACCACCGACAATTCGACACTTATCTTGCGCCGATATTTCTCGTTTCTGGGCTATCGTGTGCATGGCTGGGAACTTGGCCGGAACCTTGGCGCGAAGACAATCGGCTTACATAACGAGTTGCTGATTGCACGGCTCGACGACCTTTACGCGAACGAACGGCAACCCATCACATTGATAGGATGGAGCATGGGCGGTATCATGGCGCGCATGATCGCGCGTGTTGATCCCGTCAAAGTGCGGCAAGTTATATCACTCGGCGCGCCGTTTGCCGGCAATCCGTTTTCAAACAATTTGTGGCAGGTTTATGAACAATTAAGTGGTCACAGCCTGCGTCACCCGGTTGCATTGGCGCAAATTGCCCAAAGCAAGCTTCCATTGCCGGTTCCCGCCTGTTCGCTTTATTCAAAAAGCGACGGCGTCGTTGCATGGCAGGCCTGCCTTGAGCCAGATGAAAGCTGCGCTCAAAATGTCGAGGTGCATACCCCGCATTGTGGCTTTGGTTTTGACCCGCGGGTACTGCGTGAGGTTGCGAAAATGCTAGCATTGGCATGAAGCGATGATCTGCCCGCTCCCCAAAAACCATCTAGCGCAATATTGGGCGCTTTGCTGCCAAATCATTACGCACGGTAATGGCCACATTTTTGTCCGTGACCTCATACCCATCACACACGGGGCAATAGCGTATTTTGCCTTCGACCAATGCCTGGGCATGCAGTTCCTCAGAAATTGCCGGGCGCCGATTAACGACCCCAGTTGCCAGAATGACCGTCGCTGCCTCAACTGCCCCGTGCCCATATTCCAATGCAAAGCCTACGTCATTGTTGGAGATGCTGCCTACCCGGCCTTGGACGATTTTTGTGCCATATTTGATTGCCTGAGCGCGCATACGTTCAAGCAAATCTTCTCCCGATATTCCGTTCGGAAAGCCGGCGTGATTATGTGTAGTCGGGATCCATAATGCCCTGCTTTGCCCAGCATCGATGACAGTGATATTCAAATGGAACCGCGCGAGGTAAATTGCCGCTGTCAAACCGGCAGGGCCGCCACCGATGATAACGCAATCACGCATGTCATATTCCCGCATGTCCGATAAGCCCGAACAACCAATTTGCGCGCAGAACGTTCCAATCATGGAAGTTGCTGGCAAATACCAAATTGACATGTATTCTTCGCGCTTGGCACAGGACAGATAGCGAGAGGTCTATGGCAGTCGACGCAAGTTATCGTAGATCAATCTTGCCGGCACTCCTGTTATATTGCGCCTGCTTGCTGGCCGCCACACTCACGGAAGTTTTGCGGATCGTGCCGGGGTCAGGCATATCCATATGGTTACCGGCAGGCATATTATTGTCTGCTGCGCTCGCCTCGCCGCTTGCGAAATGGCCGGTTTGGTCGGCAGCTGCTATCCTTGCGGAATTAACGGGCAATTTGATCTGGTATGATCACAGCATTTTGCCCGCGCTGCTTTTGTCGTTCGGCAATGCCTTGGCCGTCATGGTAGGTGCTTATGCCATCCGGTTTTTTGTCAACGACCAGCAGCTTTTCACAACAGTCCGTAATACCGCGATTTTTATTGCCGTTGCGGGCATCGGGATGCCGCTAATGAGCGCCACCAGCGGCAGTTATGCACTTGGGCTGTCTTATGGCAAACCTTGGTCGGCTGCATGGGCCCGGATATTCCTTGGCGATGCCACGGGCGCAATGGTTGCCGCACCGCTTGGATTGTTGCTCCTCAATGCAGCAGCCCCAAGGCTCTATGTCTCGACGCGGCGGCTACGCGAAGTGAGTGCCCTTGCGATTATTTTCGCCATCTTTGCCGGCATTTCGCTCGGCGGGATTGTGCCATTTGCGTATCTTATGATTCCACCTTTGCTCTGGGCATCGCTTAGCTTTCGGATACCAGGCGCAATCGTCGCAATCGTTGCGGTTACATTGTTTGCGGCATTGTTCACTTTGGCTGGGTTAGGGCCGTTTGCACGATCGCTGATGTACATTCACTATCAAAATGAAGCCCTCCAATTGTTTTTGATGGTTGCAGCTACTGCCTGCTTGATGATGGGCGCGATTGCGGAAGAAAATAGACGGGGCATAAGGGACCTTCATGCGCTCAACCAAACGCTGGAACAACGTGTAGCCGAACGCTCCGCTAGCCTTGCCGCCACCGAAGCGCAGGCGAAGCAAACGGCTAATCTGCTGTCTGCCATCGGCGAGGCTTGTCCTGATCTGATTTACGCCAAAGACCTTAATTATGCCGTGATATATGCAAATGGCGCCACCTTGCGGGTTTTAAACGCCAAAAGTCTGGACGAACTAAAAGCTGCGGGCGAAGAACGCATGTACGCCAGGACCGACGAATTTGCCCCAGTCCACGCCAATGACGAAAAGGTGCTGATGACGCGGCAAACAATTGTGGAAGAAGAAGTCGTCACTGACGAAAACGGTATCCGGCGCGTGTACCGCACAACAAAATCTCCCTTGTTTGACAGTGAGGGTGAGCTCGCTGGCTTGGCCGGTATTTCAGTGGATATTTCAGACCTGATAAAAAGTCAGGCCCGCGAAAAAATGCTGGTGCGTGAAGTCGAACATCGTGGACGCAACTTGCTCGCTGTCGTCCAAGGCATTGTCGCATTAATGCGTGCCGACACCGTAAATGAGCTGAAGGATGGCCTATCAAAGCGCATACGAGCGCTGGCACAGACAAATGCGGTGGTCACAGAATCAAACTGGGTTGGCGCCGATCTTGAAGGCATATTACGCACCGAACTGACACCCTATAAACGCGACGACAGCGCACACATTCATCTATCAGGGCCCTCAGTCATTCTCGACCCTGCTACCGCGCAATCAGTTACGCTCATTGCACATGAGCTCACCACCAACGCTGCCAAATATGGCAGCCTGTCTTCGGCCAATGGTCAGCTTAAGGTTATCTGGTCGTTGAAGGACACATCAAACACAGAACAATTGCTTGAACTCGAATGGCGTGAGCAAGGCGGACCAACCGTCACCCCACCTTCCCGGCAAGGTTTTGGCACCACCATCATTGGTGTTTTCGGACAGGAAAAGGCCGGAAGCAGCGTCGATTTCGCGTGGGCTGCTGACGGGTTAAGATTGAGTTTGAAGCTGCCTTTGGCGATATCGAAAACGGCCACTTAACCTACACCAGAGCAACCGCCGGGAAGCCCGCCGCTTATTTGCGGGACTTTAGGATCGGCACATACGAGATGCCAAACAGAATTAAATTGGTGCGAATATGTGATGGTCCTAAACCGAACACAGCGTGATCTAACAGATTTCCGAAGAAATGGTCGGGGAGACAGGATTCGAACCTGCGACCCTCTGGTCCCAAACCAGATGCGCTACCAGGCTGCGCTACTCCCCGACATGGGATCACTGGTATAACAATGTCCT
>JAIXOE010000040.1 GCA_027486895.1 Sphingomonadales bacterium | reverse complement strand
CTGTTTGAAACCATAGCCGACCTTCAGGCTGCGCCCGAGACGATGCGCGCCTTTTTCCAAATACCCATGATGCAAGCGCTGGCAAAAGCGCGCGGGCATCAGGAAGTGATGATTGGCTACTCCGATTCGAACAAGGACGGCGGCTATCTCACATCGACTTGGGAATTGTATGAGGCTTCGAGCGCCTTGGCGGGCGTGTTTGCTGATGCGGGCGTCGCCATGCAACTGTTCCACGGGCGCGGCGGGGCAGTGGGCAGGGGCGGCGGTTCGGCCTTTGGTGCAATCCTCGCGCAGCCGCAGGGCACCGTGCAGGGCCGCATCCGCATTACGGAACAGGGCGAAGTCATCGCCGCCAAATATGGCACGGTCGACAATGCCGTCACCAGTCTGGAAACAATAGCATCTGCGACAATGCTTGCCACACTATCGAGCGACCCGATTGCTGGCGCCGACGTTGCGCGTTTCAAGGCAGCGATGGCTGAACTCTCCGCCAGCGCCTTTCACCACTATCGTGGCCTGGTTTACGACACAGCCGGCTTCCGCACATTTTTCCGCCAGATGACGCCCATCAACGAAATCGCGACACTCAAAATCGGATCGCGCCCTTCAAGCCGCACCGCATCCGATGCCATCGAAGATTTGCGTGCCATACCGTGGGTATTCTCATGGGCGCAGGCGCGGGTCATGCTGCCGGGCTGGTACGGTACCGGACAGGCACTTGCAGGTTTCGCTGATAAAGGCCTGCTGCGCGCCATGGCGGGCGAGTGGTCCTATTTCCAGACCATCCTCGCCAATATGGAAATGGTGTTGGCCAAGTCCGACATGGGCATCGCCGCACATTATGCTGGCTTGGTCGAGGATCAGGCACTCGCGGGTAAATTGTTCGGACGCATAAAGGACGGATGGCACGCATCCCGCGACAGCCTGCTAGGAGCCACTGGCCAAAGCCACTTGTTGGAAGCCAACCCCGCGCTAAACAACTCAATCCGCCTGCGCCTACCCTATATCGAGCCGCTCAACCTGCTCCAAATAGAGCTCATGAAACGCCACCGCGCCGGTGAGGCGGATGAGCGCATTTGCGAGGGCATTCAGCTAACCATTAACGCCATCGCGACAGCCTTGCGCAATAGCGGGTAGGCGTTCTGAAGATGCCCTTCGACCAAAACCATTACCCGTTCGACAAGCTGTAAAATCGCAGCTTCCCCTGCCGCATGTGCCTGATATGACGTTGCCATAAACAATATCAGGAGAGTTTCGATGCGCATAAACCAAACCGCCCTTTCTGCCGTTGCTGTGGCGCTGGTGTATATGGCCACACCGGCCATTGCGCAGACAGTTGCCGCGCCGGTCGTTTCTGCTGACGTTGACCAAAACGCCGCGATCATGGCGTTTTTTGAAGAGTATGACGCGCAGCAGCTTGCGCGATCGCCGCTTTCCAAATCCTATCGCGGGATCAAGGACAGCGATTATGGGAAATGGGACGATGGTTCCGACGCAGCCGAAGCCCGCAATTATGACGCCGAACGTTCGGCACTCAAAGAGATGAAGGCGCGTTTTGACCCCGCCAAGCTCAGCAGCGAAAACCAACTCTCGTACCGCCTCTTCGAAAAGCGCGCCGCGCGCAGCGAGGGCGCGTATAAATATAATGACTATGGATATGTCTTCGATCAGATGAACGGCGCACAGAGCCAGATCCCCGCCTTTCTCATCAACATCCACCGCATCGATAACAAGTCTGACGCGCGCGCCTATGTGAACCGGCTCTACGGCATTGGTCCCGCCATGACTGAAGCTGTAGGCCAAGCCAAAACGCGGGCCGCAAAAGGCATCATGCCACCCAAATGGGTCTATCCGTACGTCATCGCTGATTCGCGCAACGTCATCACTGGAGCGCCATTTAGCGACGGCCGCGATGCACCTTTATACGAAGATTTTAAGAGCAAGGTTGCCAAGCTTGCGATTAGCCAGACCGAAAAAGACCTGCTGATTGCCGATGCGGCGCAAGCGCTCAACGCTTCGGTGAAGCCGGCTTATGAGGCTTTGATCGCCGAAATGACCGCGCAGGAGAAAGTCGCCGGCACCGACGACGGCATTTGGCGCTTCCCCGATGGCGCTGGCTATTATGCAGAGCGGCTGGCCAATTACACCACGACCAACATGACACCCGACCAGATCCATGAATTGGGCCTGGCGCAGGTCGCGCGCATTCATAAGGAAATGCAGGCCGTTCAGAAGAAGATGGGTGTCAAAGGCGACCTTCAGGCTTTCTTCAATTATATGCGTACTGAACCCAAATTCTACGCGCCCGAAACCGAAGAAGGCCGCGCGCTCTATTTGTCCGAAACGCAAAAGGCGCAGGACGCCGTCACACCATTACTGCCCCAATGGTTCGGAACACTGCCCAAGGCTCCGTTGGTTGTGAAGCCAGTGGAAGCATTCCGCGAAAAGTCCGCCGGCAAGGCGTTTTACCAGCGCCCAGCGCCCGATGGCTCGCGGCCCGGGACCTATTACGCCAACCTCTATAAGATGGCCGATATGCCGCTGACCGAGGTCGAGGCGTTGTTCTATCATGAGGGTGTCCCCGGCCACCATTTGCAGTTGGCGATCCAGACCGAGTTGAAAGACGTGCCGGCGTTTCGCAAATTTGGTGGCGTGACGGCATATTCCGAAGGCTGGGGGCTCTATTCGGAAAAGCTCGCTAAGGACATGGGCCTCTACACAGACCCAGCGCGTGATTTCGGCCGGCTGCAACTTGAGCTCCACCGCGCCATCAGGCTCGTGGTCGACAGCGGCCTCCACCACAAACGCTGGACGCGCGAACAGGCGATCAAATATGTCGAGGACAACTCTGCAGACGCCACAGGCGGCATCGTGAAGGCCATCGAACGCTACATCATCTACCCAGGCCAGGCGACGGCATACATGGTCGGCCGCCTGAAAATCAGCGAACTGCGGGACAAGGCGCAAAAGGCGCTGGGCAAGAAATTCGAAGTACGCGGTTTTCACGACACCATACTGAAGTCAGGCCCTGTCCCGTTGGATGTGCTCGAGGAGCAAGTCGACAGCTGGATCGCTTCACGCAAGTAAAGCGGATCGGAGGGGGCGTGGCACCGACGACGGTCCCTCCGCCTAACTTTGCGTAAGAGCCACGTTCGGGGCACTGGTAACGATATGCTAACCATGTCGCGGTAAGCGTATGGCCATGGAGATAGCTAACAAACCTATGGCTGCGTTGGCCAAATGCCGCGACCCAAAACCTCTCCCGTTGCTGGCGATTGGCCTGCTAATAAGCGTGCTTCTTGTTTTGAACGGCCTTGTATTCCGAACTTACACGATCTCCATGGCCTCGCCGTCGTGGGAGGCTGCGCGGCAGTTGGGTCTGCCATATGTCATATCCGAAATTGGCGTCATCATTTACGCCTTGCGGCGCGGGCTGGATTTGGGTGAAGTTTGGAAGAAACTTCCCAGATATGTAAGATATGTTTCGCTATTCTTTTTGGCATTCTTCTGGGTAGGCAGCGCATTTTATTCCAAGGTTACCCCGCTCGCGATTGCCCAAAATATTATATTTTTAATCCACCCGATTTTCGCGGTTGCCATATATCATTCGGTATCAAGCCCTGACGCCCGAGGGCTTCGTGGATTTGTTCTAGCCATCGCCGGTGGCCTGCTGATTTTCTGCGGGATGACGGCGGTTGCATTCCTAAACCACCCCCCCCTGGCGGCGATGCCTGATAATATAATCGTCTGGCAGTTCATCATCCCAGGCTTTATTTCGGTGCGCCTGTTTGGAGCATTCTGCGGAGCGATTTTCTGCTTCCTATTGGCGCAGCTGCTGCTGGATGAAGAGCGCGGCCGCCGAGGATATTTGCCCTATTTGTGGCTAACGTTATGTGCGGCAATGACGATATGGTCGGGCACAAGAAATGCGGTTCTTGGGATAGTCGTCGCAATGACGGTGATGCTGATTTTATACCGCCTGCACCCAGTGAAAGTGAAATCGGTCATTTTGTTGGCGCTCTCTGCCGTCACGGCATTGGTATTTGCGACCAG
The DNA here is from genome assembly GCA_027486895.1 of Sphingomonadales bacterium. Classification (GTDB taxonomy): domain Bacteria; phylum Pseudomonadota; class Alphaproteobacteria; order Sphingomonadales; family Sphingomonadaceae; genus Sphingorhabdus_B. The sequence goes on along the minus strand of JAIXOE010000040.1, from coordinate 37,201 downwards.
TCTTATTCCCTTTAATGACCCCGCATTTATGCTGATCGCCAGCGAAGACGCGGCAACCGCCGAGAGTATTTCGGGAGGGCGCTCATCTTACTGGTCCGCGCTTTGGCATGCCTATCAGACTGTACCTATGTTTGGCGCCGGCCCATTTGCATCATTTTGGATCCTACCTGCCGGTGAACAAATTCATGTTCAACCGCACAATATTGTGATGCAGTTTCTTTTGACTTGGGGCTTACCCGCAACTGTCGCAGCGCTGGCATTACTTGCCTACGCAACGTGGAGGTCGCATCTTTCTGCTCTCAAACATCGCGATGTGTTACCTTTTGTGGCGATGCTTTACTGCCTTCTGGTGATGTCCTTTTTTGACGGCATGCTTCATTTCGCGCAGCCACTGATGTTGATTATGATTGCATTCGGTGTCGTGTTCGGTGCCAAAAAAATTCCGTCTAAGCTGTTGTTAGAGCAGACGGCGTAAGGCGCCGGCTGCGAGACATTTGCTTATTCCGTCGCTGCGGGTTCTACCGACCGCACCCCGAAATCAAAATGGATCCGCACCCAGACGCCCAGTTGCGGTTTGTTGTCGATGCGTGGGGGTTTGACGAGGAACTGCCAGGCCGCGAGGCGCAGGGCCTTGGCGAGGCCCGTGCCGCGGGGGTTTTCTCCTAAGATCTGGCAGTTTTCGACGCGGTTGTGTTCGGCCATGCGGCAGGCTATGTCGGCAGATGCGCCGGGTGGGACATGTTTGACAGCGGCGAGATAGGGCGCGAGTTCGCTGTCATAGGGTTCGCGTAGCCACGCCACTGGGTACAGCTGTGCGCCGCCGGGTCCCAAGCCCGGGCCCATCATGCCCTTTGCGCCCTGTCCGTTTCCTTTGCTTTCACCCGATCCGCTTCCGCCGCTGGCTGGAAATTTTGACAGGTCCATGGCGTCAAAATCAGACTTGCTCACTTTGATATAGTCTGGGCTAGGGGGTGGGGCCTTCACCGGATTTACTGGCGGCAATAATGGTTTCGGGATTGGCGGCGTAATATTGCTTTTTTGCTCTTTGGTCACCGGCGTCTTGGTTTCATTCTTGTCTGCCGATGATGCCGAGTCCGCTTCAGCCTCCAAGGAAAATGTATTCAGACCGCGCGTCCCCGCAGCCGGCCCACCAGACCGCATGCTTAAGCTTAGAATCGCAAGAATGATGATGGCCTCGAGCAAAAGCGCGATGACCAAGCCAAGGCCCCGGCGCCGGACCAAATCCCACCGCGGTTCAGTGGTCCAATCTGTCTGTTCTGAATAGGCCATGCTAGCCCGGCGACCTTTACGGTATCGGGCAGGGCTTGCAATGCACGAATTGTTGCGTGCTTCGCGCTAGCCGGCGCAAGGCAGTGCACTTCAACAATGGCAACTGAGTATCAAAGCGGAACGAAGCGTACCTTCAAACCATCCTTTGGCTTTGGTATCGGCCATGGCTGCCATTCGGGCGCATAGCCGTCAGCAATTTCTACGCGAACTGAAGTCAGCAGGTGATGCATGAACAGCTTTGTTTGCATGTAAGCAAAATGCAGGCCGAGGCACATATGTGCGCCGCCGCCAAAGGGGACCCACGCATATTTGTGCCGCGCTTTCACCTTGTCGGGCGTAAAACGCATGGGGTCGAACGTTTCGGGGTTCTCCCAATATTCGGGCATCATGTGCACATAAGATGGGCTGATGCTGACCGCCGTGCCCTTGGGGATGTGATAGCCCATAAATTCGAAGTCTTTGAGCGCGCGGCGCGGAATGGACGGCACCGGCGAAATCATCCGAAGTGACTCTTTAAACGCATATTCGGTAAGCTCGAACTTATCGAGGTCAGCAAATGCAATGTCCGAACCGGCTGGCGCGATCGCGAGGCACTCCTCGCGCAATTTCTGCTGCCACTCGGGATGCTTGGCGAGATACCAGATCATCGACGTGACCGACGATGTTATGGTGTCATGCGCCGCCATCATGAGGAAGTTCATGTGGTCAATCAGTTCGCCGTCCGACATATATTCGCCGTCTTCGCGCTTTGACCGGCAGAATTGACTGAACATATCCTGCCGGTTTTCATTGCGGCGGCGCTCGGCAATTTGCGGACCGAAATAGTCGATGAGATATTTGCGGCCAGCGACGCCTTTGCCCATTGAGGTAAAGGGAATCGGCGCACGGATCGGCGCGACCGATGCCTGCACCATATCAACGAAGGCCTTGTTAATCTTGTCGGCCTCTGGCCCCAAGGGAATACCCAAGAAGCTGCTCGCGGCAACATCAAGCGTCAGTTGCTTGATAGCTGGATAAAAGAGCATGTCACCGCGCCAGTTCTGCAACTGTTCGGCAAAAATGCGGTTCATGTCCTGCGTATAGGCACGCATCGGTTCAGGTTTAAACGCGATACCCAATGCGCGCCGGTCCATGCGGTGATGGTCGAAATCCATCAACATGAGGCCGCGTGGGAACAGCAAATTAAGCACTGGTCCCCAACCCTGTTCGTTTGAAAATAGCTTTTCACGATCAAACAGCATCAATTCATTCGCCTCGGCGCCGACCAGCGAGATGGTCGGATTGCCAAAGGCATTGGTGCGGAAAACCTTGCCATAGGTTTTGACCATATGCGCGCCATAAGCCGGCGGGTCACGCAGTACGCGGAATGTCGTCCCGATGATGGGCGGGCCATTTTCGCCTGGAATATGCGCAAGCTCGCTAATCTTCTTGCGCGGCACCCAATGGGGGTTCGCAGCTTCGCTAGAGGCAAGGGCCATGGGTCTCAATCCTATTTAATTGCGCGATTAAGGTTTACTGCCATGGATGCCTATATGGTGCAAGCGCGACATGGGCACGCCAAATATGAACGGCGCCAAACAATTGTATTCATGTGCAATTCAACTGCCGTTTCATAGATACTTCGGTGAGGGGCGAATGTCAGTGCATTGGCCGAACGAATTTCGCAGGGGGCATGGATCATGACAATCAAGGGACAGTCATTTTTGAAGGCGGCATTGCTTGTTGCCGCAGGTGCAAGCTTGTCAGGCTGCGTGTATGACGTTGGCCTCGGCTTTGCCAGCGACGGCTATTATGACGATGCTTATGGTTGCGATCCGTATGGCGGCTATGACGCATATTATAACTGCGACTATGGGCAGGCGTTCAGCAACATCGGCTTTAGCGGCGGTTGGTACGACAATTATTACTACCCCGGCTACGGCATCTTTCTGTTCGACACCTTCGGACGCCGTTATCCTATGCGTGAGCAATATCGCCGTTATTGGGGCGAACGGCGTCATAACTGGTATCGCGAGCATCGCGGGCGTGATTGGGACCGCAGTCGCTACAACGGCCGCGATCGGGGTTATAACGACAACGCGAGGTCCGAGAGATCAGCGTCGCCGGATCGTCAAAGAGGCTGGATGCGCGATCGTGACGACGACAGGCGCGATGGCCGGCGTAACGGCAATGACCAATGGCGCGGCGGTGATGGTCGCGGCGCCGGTGGTGTTCCGTTGCCAAATGCAGATGCGTCGCAAGGCCGGGTTCGAGGGCAGAATTATGGTAGCGCTGATGGCCAGCCCAACCGGCGAGGCGGCGGTGCGTCAGATAGGAATAATGTTCCCGCGCCTCCGCCGGAAGTTTCGCCGATACGGCGGAATGTTACGTCCGCTGAACAATCGCCTGAACCCCGCCCCGAGGCGCAAGGGCCACAAACGCCACGTCAGCGCATGCCCGAAGGCGGCGTAGAGCGACCAGATTAATCGGCTTTTTGTCATTATATGACGACAAATGCCCCAAATATTGGTCGAAATGCCACTGCGGCTTAACAAATGGCGTTAACATTGAATTACAATGTAGACCTCTGTAATTTTACAGAATAATGCGCGTGCAGTCTTTAAATCGATCGACGCTTAATAGGCAGACGCTCACCCATGTACGGCACTTACTACATTGTTCTGCTTTCCGCCGCTGTGCTGGTTGCCATATTGCTATGTTTCAATGCGCAGCGAATTTGTAGCTCACTGAATATAATGGATATTCCGGTTGGCAGAAAAAAACACTCTGCCCCAACCCCTCTCATGGGAGGCGTCGTTCTCCTCGGTGCTTTTGTTCCGATTGCTCTCGTCTGCATTGCCGCTTTTGCGTCAGAACGGTGGCTCGGCTCACTGCTGATTTGGGTAGGCTGTGTATCGGCGATGGCATTAGTTGGCCTCGGTGATGACCGGCATTCTCTTTCCCCGCGCCTGAGGCTTCTTATTTCGTTCGCGGTGTTTGCCGCAGCAGCCGCAGTTGATCCCACCTTTAACGTGAGAGTGCTTGATTTCAACATTCCTCCGCTGACCCTAGGGTTGGGCACGTGGTGGTTGGCGATCATCTTCACCGTAATCTGCTGCGTCGGCCTGCTGAACGCAGTTAATATGGCGGACGGTAAAAATGGGCTTGTTTTAGGGCTTTCCATCGGCTGGATGGCAATATTGGCGACCCGTGCAGTCGGCCCTTTGTTACCACTGATTGGTTTGTTTGCAGCTGTGCTCATGGTTTTGTTTGTTTTTAACATGAGGGGCAAACTATTCTTGGGCGACGGCGGAGCTTACGCCATCGCCACCGCAATCGGACTCTTGGCGATCATGGTGTACAATACACCTGGAACTCATACACTCCGGGCAATCAGTGCTGATGAACTAGTGTTGTTGTTTGTTGTGCCTGTAGCTGACTCATTTAGGCTAACGTATAAGCGACTTCGGCAAGGGCGTTCACCTATGTCTGCTGATCGGGACCATTTGCACCATCACCTGCTGGATATATTTGGTTGGCCGAAAGGTTTGATAGTGTATTGGGTTGCGGCATTTTTACCGGTCGTTGCTATCGTGATTATAGGCATTTCGTATGCTGATATTGTTCGTTAGTTGACATGTTATTTTATAATATGACAGCCTTTGGCGCCTCATTGAATTTTTTTGAGGTGACTTCAACGTGCAATTCTATAGCCTCAGGGGCGTTTGAAAATAGCACTTTGGAGGCGGCGCTTAAGTAGGCTCAGGACATACGACGCCCACTGATCACACATTGCAGAGACATCTTCAATCGCCTAAGCAGTGTTGCGGATTTCTTGCCGAAAAATCTCATTATTTGAGATTTTTTGACTTTACATTGCAAGTTTGTCTTGAACCCGCGATTAAAAGCTACGAGTGGAACTAAATGATCAAGCACAAAAAACTAATTTTTGCTGGAATGTTATTGGCGCTGCTGCCCCTGTCACCAGCCAATGCCTATGTCGACCCAGGAAGCGGAATTCTGTTGATGCAGGGCTTGATCGCTTTGATTGGCGGTGCGGTAGTTTTTTTTAAAAATCCCATCGCCTCGATTAAGGCCCTGATAGCTCGACGTCCCAAAAAGTGAGAGATCCGATTGGTCGGGTAGAAATCGTTGAGGACACTGTTCGGCGGCATGCCTACGCACCTCTATCTGAGCCGCACTTTCTAGACACATCAACCGCCGCCGAATTGGTGGAACGTGGTCTTCTAACACCGTTTGCCTTCGAAAGCCGTAGTCTAGTCAAAGCGCGTAAAGTTGGATTCGCAACCTACCCTTGGGAATGGACGCACGGGCAGTTGTTGCAGGCTGCGTTTGCAACGCTCGACGTCGCGGAAGCAGCGCTGACTGAGGGGCATGAGTTGAAGGATGCTTCAGCTTTTAACGTACTGTTTGAGAAGGAACGGCCAGAGTTCTGCGACCACTTTTCCACGCAGCCTATTCAGCGCCGACAGTGGTGGGCGTATGGCCAGTTCCTCAGGCACTTCTTGTTTCCGTTGGCAGTTTCGCGTTATCTGGGCATGGAGCCGGCAGATGTGTTCAAGGCCAGTCTCGATGGCCTTTCGCTCGAAACCACTCGGGCGTTACTTGGTTCGAAATGTTGGACTTCTCGCATTGGACTTGCCCTTCTACAAGGGCAAGGTCACAATGGCCCACCAAAAGTGGCGGTCTCACCCGGAAGGGAAAATTCGCCTAACCCTTTGCATCAGAGACTAATCGACTTTTTGCGCTGGCAGCTGTCAGCGCTAGAGCAAGCGCCGCGCATTTCCGAGTGGGCATCTTACGAAGAGACCCGTGATCACTATTCCGAAATCAGCCTTGAATTCAAACGCGATATCGTTGCGCGCTGGTTGTCGTTTGCGGCCCCACATTGGGTAGCGGACCTTGGCTGTAACAGGGGCGAGTTCTCGCTTGTCGCTGCGGGAATTGCCACAGTCGGCGTGATCGCTGTCGATGCTGACATGGCAGCAATCGGTCGCCTGCGCGCGAAGCTAACCAATGAGACCTCCATCTACACCGTCTGCGCAAACTTAGACGATCTGCCGAGAGGCCGCGGATGGATGGGGAAGGAATATCCCGGTCTTTTGGAGCGAATAAGCGCGCAGGCCGATGTCGCAATGGCGCTTGCTCTTGTTCATCATCTCGTGATCGGCCGCAGCATTCCGTTGACCGAAGTGGCCGAGTTGATGGCTGCCTCCACGCGTCGCTATTTGATTGTAGAGTATTTGGAGGCTGATGATCCGATGGTTCAGGCGCTGCTTCTCAGTCGCGACCGTATCGACGACACCGGTTTCACGCTAGAGGATCAGCGGCGGGCATTTGGGCAACGGTTCCAAACAATCGAAGAAATCGTTCTAGAGGGTTCATCGCGGCGCTTGGCATTGCTGGAGAAGCTTACACCGGCATGAAGATTTTGAAGATCCATCATCGCCTCAGCCATTGGCTCGCGCACGCCTCCGTAATCGCGACGCTGATGTTGCTATCGCGGTCCCATTGGGTTTTTAGCAACCTGTATCATGGCGGGCAATCGGTAGAAAACATCTGTCTGGCCATCGCCGTATTCCTTGGTTTTGTGCTGCTAATGCTGGTGCCGGTCGCAATACTATTACCTATCAGGATGGCCGAGACCGCGCTGCGTATCTTGACAGTTTCGGTAACGCTCTATGTCTTTTGGCCGACCATACGGACGCTGCCTATCGTTTCACAAGAGTTAGGTGCTGCCCAAAAAATCGGTTTGATTGGGGGTACGTTGATACTTGCTGCGTTGGCAGCAGCCAAGCTGACACCTGAACTGTGGCGCCGCATGCAGAAAGCGATCGTATTTGCAGCCATTCTGTACATAGCCTTTCCAATGTTGCTCGCGCGCGTGACCGACCCGCTTGTTTTGCAGATGCCGAGGCAGGGCCCACTGGTTGTGCTATTATTGGACGAGCTAAATGCCGACGCCGGCGAACAGATCGCCGCTGCGATTGCCCTAGAGGGTGGAGAGCCGAGAACACGCTTGATCCAGGCAGTTGGGCCCTCTACGATCACCGTAATTCCGGAGTTTTTGGGCGGCCCTCACATGCCGCAGGCTCGGGTCTGTTCGCCCACGGCGGTGTATGAAACCTCGGGCGTTTTTGACTTTTCAAGACTGCGCTTCGACCCGACAGATAGAATGCACATTGTCGGCTTCTTCCACCCATATTGTTCTGCGAGTGGACTTGCTTCATGCGCGGGCGTGTCAATCCCTTCTAGCGTTTCGCCAATTATCGATCTGCTGTGCAGTTTTGGGCGGATACTACCAGGAAAGAAGGCTGACGACTGCGTGTGGTTTGACGCCCGGAGCTGGCAGGCGTTTCGGATGCGCGCGCGCGACACGATGTTTTTATCGCCATTTTGGCAGGAGGGCGGAATTCTTTATGCACATATGCCCTTTCCGCATCCACCTGGAAACCTACAGGGAGCAGGGCTAGCGGCCGACTACGGTGATAATTTGAAATTGGCGGCTAACACTGCTGCGCAAGTATGGAAGCGGGGACGCGCCCGTTTTGGCGACGATTTCCGGCTCATCGTCACTTCTGATCACCCTCTTCGGCCTGAGCTGTACTGCAGGCATGAAAAGTACCTAGAAACCGGCTGCAATATTACACCCTCGGCTTTTGAAGGGTTCGTTCCTTACATCGAAGTGGGACAAAAATTTAGTGATGTATTAAAAATTGAAGACAACGCAAATATATTTAAAAAAATTTAATCTATTGAAAACTTAATTGAATGACGTTCATAATTTTCAGAATGTTAAATAAAAATTTTTTGTATTCAAGCGCGGATTGAGACGATGTGGATTGCATCGCGGCATCTGCATGCCGCTCTACGAATGAGCGGCTAGCCCGCAGGCTTTTGGCTTGCCGAAACACTATTTTGGGCGAAGCAAAGATTTTGGGATCGACGGTCAGTTAGATCAGTCGCTTCCGTTTGGGCAGGTTTGTTGCGTCACCGCGTCTCCGTTCCATATACTCAAGGATGAAGTTGGCGTTATCGTCCGCGTTGGCCAGCAGCACTTTGGGCGCGGGCCCGTCAGTGACCATGGTTGGCATAACACCTTCGAGGCCGGAGATTTCTCGTCGTTCAGGACAAAGGGCTTTCGCTTGCATCGTTAGAAGCGCTCGGGTTGAAAAACCATATTACGAAAATAGCCATCACTGCTATCATGATGGGTGTCCTTAATGGATAATCGACAGTGCTTGCTATAGCGAGCAATCCGATCCCAACACCCGCGGCCCGGCTCAAGATGGACCTGCTGCCGGTTTCGGCGCCTGAGCGCCACAAATGGTACATACGCCACAAATAAAACACCACTGCAATCGCCAATAGAACGCAACCTGGAATGCCAAATGTTAAGGCAGTTTCTATCCAATCATTATGGGCTCTGTTAAGATATGAATTATCCAAAAGCCGGTTAGGTTCCGCAAGCTGGTAAGCCTGAACAAAAGACCCTGCACCAGCGCCCCATGGAGCAAAATTCGATATAATTCCCAACGAAACCGAAACAAACTCTGCTCTGCCGTCCTCATCAAGCGACTGGGTAAAGAGCCTTACCATGGCGGCATCTCGTGAAAACAACAAAGTTAAGGCGCCGAGTACTAGGACTATTCCTCCGCCCAATAGCCGAATTTTAGCAATTACATCAGGCTGGTCTTTTAATGTATTTTTCGACTTGGGCCTTGCGTATAAAATACCAGCCAATGCTAAGCCAATGGCGCCGGTTACAAATCCCGAACGAGACCCTGTGACTAATATCATGGGAACGATAAAAACTCCAATTGCTAAGCACAATAGCTCTCGGGCGCGCTGCTTTTCTCGTGTCTTTGCTCTGCCTGAGGCAAAAGCGGCCAACATGGGAATTAGGCATGCGAGCAATGTTGCTGCGTGATTGCGGTTAGCAAAAAACCCGGTTGCGGAGCCATTGTTGCCGATCCTGTAGAAGTATAATGGCCCAGTGGGGCTACTACCGAGTTGAATAAGTCCCAAAAGTCCAGACAAAGCTGCGAGTATGATCAAAAAAGGGAGAAGCAAATCCTTTTCACGCTGACTAAGTTGAATGCCGAGCAGAATTATCGATACGGGGATCAGTAGGGCATAAAATGCTTGCCAGCCATCAAACGGTGACAGTGTAAACTGGTACCAAGTAACGTCATTTCCGATGAGTTGCGAAATTGCTACTAGGCTCGAGTTGCCGCTTATTGATGGCCATGTGGCGATCGGAAGTGGCATAACATGAGTAAGTATAAGTACTACCGCGCCGATAAGGCAAAGTAATGGTACGTAGTATTGTTGGATATGCTTTGCCTGTACCGTTGACAGTGCGATACCTAAAAACATGACCGACAAAGGACGCAAAATCGCTAAGGATTGTACGTCGGTCCGCGCCGATCCGCCTGTTGCGAAGATGGTGCCTAGCAAAACGACGAGTAACCAAAATTGCATAGAGCGGGTTTTTAGGTGTAAAATGTTGTGCAACAACAGACTGCCTCAATGAATTAATAATTCGGACGGATAACAAAATTAGAACAATTGAATGGAATGAAAATAGCAAGTGCGCTCTGCCTATATCGAAACAGCAGAGAAAAATTCTGGAAATCCCTTTCGCTTTAGGTTAGCTGCCTGCATCACAAACAGAGTTTTACGGTTGCTGGTTTGCTCCTAGCACGAATCGAAAAATTCGGAAGTCGTTAGGATAACGAAAAATGTTAAATTCTACAGCTGGGGTGCCGGAATGGAATGGCGCGAGGGCCCACCTGTCAATGGAAAATGAAGGTTCGGCCGGAATTGCTCCTCCAGTTCTCCTGCAGTACTGGCAGGTGGTGCTCCGGTGGAAGTGGGCAATTGCCGGGATCGTGGCTGTGACGTTGGCCCTTGGGTTGGTGGCTACGCTATTACTTACCCCTCAGTACACTGCCACATCTCGCATTGAGATTAGTCGCGAACAAAAGAAAGTAACAAATCTGGAGGGATTGGAATCGCAGGACGCTGGCCGCGACTTGGAGTTTTTCCAAACTCAATATAGCCTACTCCAGGCCCGCTCACTTGCAGAGAGAGTTGCACGGAAATTGCGGCTTAGCGAAAATGAAGCGTTTTTTGATGCACACGGCGTTGAGTTAGGTGAGGGCGGCTTCTTCGCGCAAAATGCAAATGGCGCACGAACCTCGGCTGACCGGAAAAAAAGAGAAAAGGTGGCTGTCGACTTGTTGCTAGGGCATGTATCGATATCTCCAATACGTACATCGGCTCTCGTAGACATTAGCTACACGAGTGCGTCTGCGGCATTATCCGCTGAAATTGCCAACGCTTGGACTGATCAATTTATTTTGCAAAGCATGGACCGCCGATTTGCTTCTACGGCGGACGCGCGAACATTTTTGGAGCAGCGTCTGTCGAATTTGCGCGCTCGGCTCGAAACTTCTGAGCGCGATCTAGTCCGCTATGCCGAAGACAAAGGTATCGTGGCCTTGGGTAAAAGCACTAGCGCGGATGGCCGAACGGAGGTCGCAAGAACTTTGGTGTCCAGTGATTTGGAGGCCCTTAACACGGCTCTTGCCGAGGCAACCGCTAACCGCATAGCTACAGAGAGCCGCGCTGCGCAGCGCAACGGCAGCGCTAGCAGTGAAGCGTTTAACAACGCTGCCATTGGGCAACTGCGTCAGAAGCGAGCTGAGGTTGCGTCTGAATACGCTCGGGTTATGGTCCAATTTGAGCCAGGTTACCCCACGGCTGTAGCTTTGAATGAGCAGCTCAAGGCGCTTGATATGAGTATCGCGCGAGAGGAGGGTCGGGTGGTCAACAGTCGTTCCTCGGAGTATCGGGAGGCAGCATTACGCGAAGCTGATTTGAAGCGGCGGGTTGAAGAGCTGAAAGACAGATTGGCTCGTCAGCAACGTGACAGTATTCAATATAATATCTTCCAGCGTGAAGCTGACACAAACCGAGAACTTTATGATGGATTATTGCAGCGTTATAAGGAAATTGGCGTTGCTGGTGTGGGCGTAAACAACATTGCTATTGTTGATATCGCAAAATTACCAGAAAAGCCGTCATCTCCAAATATCCTGTTGAATCTATTGATCGCCCTTGCCGTAGGTTTAAGTTTAGCGGCCGCAGCAACGTTTGCGCTTGATCAAATTGATGAAGGTCTACGAGACCCTACTCAAGTTAGTCGGCTGCTTAGGGTGCCATTGCTCGGGAGCGTTCCGAACAGTGAAAATGATAATACACTTGATTTATTGAACGATCCGAAATCTGTTATTTCTGAAGCGTACTTAAGTATTAGGTCAAATCTGGCATTTTCAACAGATCACGGAATACCTCAATCATTAATGGTTACAAGTACCCGACCTTCAGAAGGCAAAAGTACCACGAGCATAGCCTTGGCGACGGTTCTTGGCAGAACTGGAAAAAATGTTCTGTTGCTAGATGGAGATATGCGGTCACCGTCGATGCATGCTTTTACCGGACAGAAAAATACCTTTGGGTTGAGCAACTTTTTGGCTGGAGAAAACGACTGGCGGAAACTGCTCAGAGAGACCGAAATTAAGGGTGTGACTTTAATGCCAGCCGGTCCTCCGCCACCCAGTGCCGCAGAATTATTGAGTAGTGACAGAATGATGATTTTGATCCGACAGTTGTCCGAGCAGTTTGATCATGTGATAATTGACTCGCCCCCGATACTCGGGCTTGCAGATGCGCCTTTGTTATCGCGGGCAGTTGAAGGTTGCGTTTTTGTGGCTGAATCTGAAGGTGTGGCACTTAGGGGAATTAAGGCTTCACTCGGGCGCCTGCAGAGTGTGCATGCCCATATCTTTGGCATAGTTCTCACGAAGCTACGACAAAAGCATGCAGGCTACGGCTACGGCTACGGCTACGGCTACGGATATGGAAATTCAGATTCTTAGTAGCGTAATATCTCCACGTGAAGCCATTTGGAGACTTGCCGCACACGCAGTTTACTGCATCCACTGCGGATTTAAGCTACAGATTTAGGTAGATGATACTGTAATGACCGATAAAAATGCGCTTATATATATTGCTGGCATCAACGGCATGGTCGGGAGCTCAATTGCGAGGCGCTTAAAGGACCGAGGTTATAACAACATTATGGGTCCGGCCCGTTCCGATTTAGATTTGCTGGACAGTGTGGCTGTCAAGTCATGGTTAATGGATCATAAGCCTGACTACGTGTTTCTTGCCGCTGCAAAAGTTGGCGGAATTCAAGCGAATAATACCCAACGGGCCGAATTTCTCTACGAAAATCTAATGATGGAAGCGAATATTGTCCACGCTGCGCACCTTGCAGATGTGCAGCACCTGTTGTTTTTGGGGTCGAGCTGCATCTATCCCCGGGACTGCGTGCAGCCCATCAAAGAAGAATACTTATTGACGGGAATATTGGAAAAAACAAATGAGCCTTATGCTATTGCTAAAATCGCAGGGATCAAACTTACTGAAGCATACAATGCGCAGTATTCGCGAAATTACGTAAGCGTAATGCCTACTAATCTTTTTGGTCCAAACGATAATTATGACCTTCAAACAAGTCATGTGCTTCCCGCCCTGATCAGGAAGGCTCACGAGGCAAAGATGAGCGGAGCGGAATCGATTACTGTTTGGGGAACGGGTATGCCCAAGCGAGAATTTTTGTATGTCGATGACCTTGCGGATGCCTGCATCCATTTGATGGAGGAATCTTATGACGGATCTTTGGTCAATATTGGCACCGGCGAAGACATCAGCATCGCCGAATTGGTTACTATCGTAATGGACGTAGTTGGATATCGGGGGCGCATCGTATATGATGCGACAAAACCGGATGGTACGCCGCGTAAGCTCCTAGATGTTTCCAAAATGCAGCAGCTCGGGTGGTTGGCGCAGACCTCTCTACGCGATGGAATTGCCAAAGCGTATCGTGCTGCTCCCTTTTATGATAATCAAGAGAGAGTGTGAAGGAAATGACACTGAAGTCGAAAACAGCTTTGATTACAGGGGTCACGGGCCAAGATGGCGCCTACTTGGCTGAACTTCTGTTGAAGAAGGGGTATATAGTTCACGGTCTTAAGAGGCGCTCCAGTCTCTTTAATACCGATAGAATTGATCACCTCTACCAAGACCCGCACGAGAAAAATCCACAGTTCACACTTCATTATGGAGATTTGACGGATAGTACGAACCTAATCCGGATCGTACAGCAGGTTCAGCCGGACGAAATTTATAACCTTGCAGCCATGAGTCACGTCGCAGTGAGTTTTGACACACCAGAATATACTGCAAATGCCGATGGCATCGGGACACTGAGGTTGCTGGAGGCAATTCGCATACTTGGCTTGGAGAAAAAGACACGTTTTTATCAGGCGTCAACAAGTGAGTTATATGGCTTGGTTCAGGAATCACCCCAGAAAGAAACCACGCCTTTTTATCCCCGCAGTCCATACGCTGTTGCGAAATTATACGCATATTGGATCACGGTAAACTATCGCGAGGCTTATGGCCTATATGCCTGTAACGGAATTTTGTTTAACCATGAGTCTCCGATTAGAGGTGAGACTTTTGTAACCCGCAAAATTACGCGGGCCATTGCACGCATAGCGTTGGGTCTTCAAGACTGCCTGTATTTGGGAAATATGGATGCACTGCGCGATTGGGGGCACGCGCGTGATTTCGTCGAAATGCAGTGGCGGATGTTACAACAAGAGCAACCCGAAGATTTTGTCATTGCAACTGGGGTACAATATAGCGTTCGCCATTTCGTTGACTGTGCCGCACGAAATTTGGGAATCAATCTTCGCTTTGAGGGGGTTGGCCTTGATGAGGTTGCCATCGTTGATTCGGTCATCGGTAGCCAAGCGAAAGTGTCAGTGGGTCAAACTGTCGCAAGAGTAGATCCTCGCTACTTTAGACCGACAGAGGTAGAAACGTTGTTGGGTGACCCATCGAAAGCGCGTGAGAAACTGGGATGGGTTCCAACTACTACGTTTGATGAGCTTGTTTCCGAAATGGTTTTGGCCGATTACGACTCTGCACGACGGGATGCACTAGTCAAAGACGCTGGCTTTAAAGCATTTGATTACAATGAATGACGCCCAATTGCCATTTACGCTCTTGGTCAATTCATGCGATGCGTTTGAGGATTGCTGGACCCCCTTTTTTTGCCTGCTAGAACGTTACTGGAGCGCCCCGCGGCCTTCAATAGTTTTGAACACCGAGCGTAAGCTGTGGGCGCATAATAATTTCGATATCCGTTGTACGCAGGTTCAGATAGAAACGGAACATCGCCTTACGTGGAGCGAGTGCCTCAGCGCCGCCTTGGCATCGATTGATACCCCACTCGTGCTTTATATGCAGGAGGACTATTTCATCGAAAAGCCAGTCGATGTTGAAGCTATTTCTGCGCTAGCTCAACGCATGATCGACGATCCGTCAATCAAGCACATTGGTCTAACCCATTTTGGCGCTGGATCGCCGATATTGCCGGACAGGCGGCCCATGCTGTCACGAATAGGCCCTCGTGCTACATACAGGGTCTCAACGCAGGCAGGACTCTGGCGCACGGATGCTTTGCAATCTTATCTTTTGCCTTGGGAAAGCGGCTGGATGTTCGAACTTTTTGGAACTATCAGATCGTGGAAGCGCGATGAGTTATTCCTTACGATTGATCGCAATCTGACAGCCCCCGCAATCGAATATCAGCATACGGGAATTGTAAAAGGACAATGGAGCAATTTCGTGCCTGCGCTATTTGAACGCGAAGGGATTGCAATGGATTTTGAAGCGCGCGGCTTTTTCGATGATGACAGTCCAAGTCTGCCGCGGCGTTTAAAGCTATTGTCCAATATTGTATCAAGCCCCGCTCTTGCTATTAAGAGCGTTATGGCATCGTAAATAAAATCCTCGCAGATTGGAATTATCGTTTTATGTCATCCGTACTTCGTAAAGCCGGATTTTTAGTTCACAGCTTTGGCTTCGACCCACGGAAATTTGGTGCCTCCGCAGCGTCAATTTTGCCGTTTCTGAAGTCTTATCGGGCTGCCCGAACGGCGAACTCAACGGGTTGGCCATTAGAGCTTATGCCGGCGCTGGGAGACAGAGGCGAGTCGGCCGGATCCGCGCAAGGCCATTATTTCCATATGGATTTATGGGCGGCCCGCGAAGTATTTGCCGGCAAATTTGGCAAGTTAGTCGACGTTGGTTCGCGCGTTGATGGGTATATAGCTCATATTCTGGCATTTCGCGAAGTTGAAGTTTTTGACGTTCGACCAATGGCCAGTTCCGTCAAAGGGATGTCGTTTACTCAAGCGGATATGATGACTCCAGTAAACTTGCCTGAAGGGTACGCAGATTGCGTGAGTTGTCTTCACGCTCTCGAACACTTTGGCCTTGGCCGATATGGTGACCCGCTCGACCTCAATGGCTGGAGCAAGGGGTTGGCAGGCTTGACCAAAATATTAAAGTCTGGCGGCACGTTGCTATTAGCGGTTCCGGTCGGTCGTCAGCGAATTGAGTTTGACGCACATCGCGTATTTCATCCAGAAACGATTTTGACGGCAGCTAAGGCACTGGGTTTAGAACTCACCGGGATTGCTGGTGTAAACGACGAAGGTCTGTTTTTGGAACAAGCTAATACAGAAGATCTTGCTCAAATGAATTACGGTTGCGGCTGTTTTTCATTCAAGAAATTATGATACCCGGCTTCTCAGGTAATAAGTCGACCTCAACCGGCGTCAGGATGCATCAAAATTTGCCGGAATTGCAATCGCTGTTCAGTAAGTTTCTAGCCACACTTGTGTCTTCGTGGGTAGTGGGGCCAGCGGGCGTTCTTTTCCTGCATTTTTGGGGATGGGGTAGCAGCTCCATCCTTATCGCGCTGTTGCTTGCTTTAAGCGCAGCAGCTCCAATTCAGCTTCTTTTAAATGAATTCGTCGCACCGGGTGCCGTCGCCGGAAAGTTTTACGTGGGTCGGTTTCAAATCTTAATCATAATCGCCGCCACATTTCTCGCAATTTGGCTTGCTCTTGTTTCATCCCGTGTCGTTCCGGGTGGTGGGCTTGCCACACCTACTTATTTCGGTTTAGCACTATTCGCATCAATATCAGTTTGGCTCTCCTATCGCACATCTCTTGATTACTACAGGGCGGTCGTATCGGGCGATGTCGGGCATCAAGGGGCGATTTATGTTGGTTTAATACCAGGTGTTTCAACGTTAATGATATTTGCGGTTGCTGCTCTTACAAACAATCCTGAAATTCTTGTTATGGCCGCGATATTGCCTGCGATCGCCCAATCAATATTTTTAAAGAACTTTCCAGTTGCCGCAACCATCCACGGCGATGCCAATGGCGTAAATCATCTGATGCTCGCGCACACGACCTTAATTGTAATGGCGCTTTCGTTGATTGCCATCGGCTTCGGAAGTGCGTTACTCAGGGATACGATCGCCGGTCACGAGCAAGATTACGCAGCGTTAATTCTGGTTAGCCTTAATCTATTCGGTACTTTAGTGAATTCCTTTAGCCGGGCTGCATATATATCATCCGGAAAAAGCTTCGGCTCGGCGTCCGGCGTGGCGGTGGTGATATTGCTGCTGTGCGCAGCATTTTCATTCGATTTTAGCAGAGTCGTCAGCGCGTTTCTGGCGCTGTTCGCTCTACAATTCTTGATAGTTATAATCTTGGCTATAGGGCGGGCCAATGCACACGCTCTCAACTTCCCGACTGATAGGCAATAAAAGCATTGGAAACACTTCAAAAACGCTTTGAGGTAGCAACACTGGACGCTGCGGCCACTCTTCGAAACGCATTTCTTTTTTGCGCTGCGGCAGGATTGTGCTGGTGGGCTGCAAACGATTTCTCCGTAGCGGCGCCTGACGGCTTCGATCCGCTTCGGTACGAATATTATGCCCGTTATGGGCTTCCCGAGGCATTTTCGGATTCATCTTCATACCGCATGGTGTTGGTGCTTCAGTATATATATCAATTTCTACCATATTATACTGGTTACTTGGTAATTATGGGGGGGCTTTGTTTTGGCCTACGTTACTTTGATCCGACGAAAATTGTATCCATAGCTATATATTCACCGATAAGTTTTTACTATATTTCTCAGACCGGAAAAGATGGAATTGCTGTTCTGGCAGCCATAGCCGCCGCAATATTTGTTACGTCACGCAAAAACATTGGTATGGTTGCGTTTGCTATTTTTGTAGTGGGGCTAGCTTTTTATATAAGACCTGCAATTATTTTAATTGTTCCTGTAGTGATTGTGCAATTTAGATATGGAACATTTTACGCAATAATATCAGCAGCTTTTTTGAGTATTATTTTCCTTTTTACATCGGATTCATACTCTATATTGAGTAATCTTGAGGGATTGACGGGTGACGAGGGAGCTGGGCAATCTGCTCAAATACTTCGTCGGTTAACATTTGGATATGAGTTTGGGCCAGTTATAGCCAAACTCGTACTCCTTTTGGGTTCTTTTTTCTTTCAACCGATTTTAGCAATATTGAAATTCTATTCGGGATCCCCATTTTTTGTTTTGTTTGAAGGTCTTTCATTTTTGGCGTTCCTAATTTTTGTTGCGAAGGATCGCCTTGTAGTCAAATTTGTGATTTCCTCGTTGCCCTATGTTGTAACTATTGGCGTTTCGTCGCCGTTTTATCATTTTCGATATCTTGCAGTGGCATATCCGGTGATCTGGGCCTATAGCCGGTATTCGGACGGATGGGGATTTCGGGCAACGCGTTTTAAAGTGCTGCATACAAAAAATAGCGCTGGCTTAGTGTAGCTGCAGTCACGTTTTGAGAAAAGTGAGGTTGAAGTGCTGAATATTAGAGAAAAGTTACGGAATGTGCTCAGCAATGAACGAACGCGTATGCGATGGGTGGAGGCTGAATTAGCTCATATTACTGCAAATTCTCTAATACTTGATGCTGGGTGCGGAAGTCAGCAATATCGAAGCTTTTGTTCCCATTTGTCTTATCGGGCGCAAGATTTTGGTCAATATGAAGCCGATATAACTGACGGTTTTGCTTCTGGTCTGGGTGGTATATCCGGATACAAGTACGGTGCGTTAGACTACGTTGGCGATATTTGGAATATAGCTGAACAGGATTCTACATTTGACGTTGTATTGTGTACTGAGGTCTTTGAACATATACCGTTTCCGACTGAAACAATATTTGAATTTTCAAGATTAATCAAACCGCAGGGAACGTTAATATTAACACTCCCATCTAATTGTTTACGGCATATGGACCCATATTATTTTTATTCTGGATTCTCTAATCGGTATCTTGAAAAATTTCTTGGAGAAGCGGGGTTTGAAATTGAAAAATTAGAACCGGTGGGAGACTATTATTCTTGGCTTGCGGCAGAAGTTGCTCGTTCGATGAATAATCATGGATTATTTGCGAAAATTATACTTTTACCCGCTTTGCTCTGGTTCATGGGGCGTCGTAAAACGGCATCTTCGATAAACACACTGTGCATGGGTTACCATGTTGTCGCAAAGCGGATGGCAGGGTAGCAAAATGCTTAAAGACATTTCAGTAATAGCGGGCGGCTGTGGCTTCATCGGTAGCAACCTTGCCGCATCGCTTGTTGCGCGCGGGCGCTTCGTTGTCGTTGTTGATAATTTGTCCAATGGGGAGCGTTCATACCTGGAACGCAACCCGACGCTGCGAGAGATGCCTGTTGTCGTTGCGAATTTGGCCGATCGCCGTGAATGTTCGGACGCGTTCGACCAAGCGTCAACGTACGGTAGAATTGTTGACGTGTGGCATATGGCCGCTAATTCTGACATACCTGCGGGCGTAGCCGATCCTGATGTCGATCACCAAGATACGTTTCTTACGACATTTGAAATACTCCGCGTGATGCGGGACAAGGACATCCGGACCTTACATTTTGCTTCCAGTTCCGCGATTTATGGGGACTTGGGAGAAACTGCACTGCACGAAGATATCGGGCCTCTTTTTCCGATATCAAATTACGGTGCTATGAAGCTAGCGTCCGAGGCGCAAATCAGTGCAGCAGCAGAGACATTTCTGAAAAGGGTAAACATATTCCGCTTTCCAAATGTTGTCGGTGTCCCCGCTACACATGGCGTGATACTTGATTTTGTTAACAAGCTTATAGCTTCCCCTGAGAAGCTAGCCGTGCTTGGTGATGGTACCCAGCAAAAAGCATATCTGCATGTCACTGATTTAATAGAGGCAATGTTGATGATCGCGGATCGTGATGCTGCTAAGCTAGAGCCAGTTAACATCGGGCCAGTAGATAGAGGTGTTACTGTAGGCTGGATTGCCGAACAAGTTATTGCTCGCGTTTCCCCTAAGGCGCATATTGCATTCGGTGTAGGAAATAAGGGCTGGGTTGGAGATGTGCCAAAATTCAATTACTCAACTGCGCGCTTACAATCTTATGGATGGCAACCTAAAATGGGCTCCCACGAGGCCGTTGCGCGCGCCATAGATGAAATCGCTTCACAACAGGGTTTTTGACGCATTAGGAACAAGTGACTTGCAGAATTTGCCTCACATTACATTTGTAGTGCCGTGCTTCAATGAGGCGCCTCATATTTTAGTTAACAGTCTTGGAAGCGTTGCGTCGCAGAACTATCGTGACTTTGAGTGTTTAGTTATTGATGAAAGCACGGATTCTGCCTCTTCACAGGCAGCGGCGGATATTTGCAATTCCGATCCGCGTTTTCGTCATGTTATTCCGACGCAGCGAATAGGCCTTGCCGGGAGCTTAAACCTCGGGATATCTCAGGCGCGTGGAGAATTTATTGCGCGGTTCGACTCCGACGATGTTTGTTTGCCCGACCGTCTCTCGTTGCAGCTAGATTGGATGAAGAAAAATCCTCGCGTGGATGTGCTTGGCGGTGGCATTGAAATAATTGACCGCGAAGGCAAAACCCTTGCGTTCCGCGACTATCCGCTGGAACATGAAGCGATATCTCGTCAATTTCACAGAACGACAGCGGTTGCGCACCCGACAGTCTTAATGCGCACTGCTGCACTTAAGGCTATTGGCGGGTATGATACGCAATTTCGATTCGCAGAGGATTTGGACCTTTGGCTGCGGATGCTCAATAGTGGAGTGCGTTTCGCAAACTTGCCACAAACATTGGTAAAATACCGTCAGAATAACACGAATCGTAATCCAGACCATTGGCGTTACAATCTGCGCGCGCGTAAGAAAAATTTTACAAGTTCCAATTTTATAGGCCGACTCATCGGCATCGGTTTGATAAGTACTTGGTTATATACGCCAAGCTTCTTGCAAAAGCTGGTATTCAAGTTGGCGTTGTTACGTTCCAAACAAAGGATGGTGGCGTAATGACGCTGGAAGGTAATGCGTGTACCGTTGCCATTCTTGCGGGCGGCATGGGAACTCGCCTGAAGTCGCGTACGGGAGCTATACCCAAGCCTATGGCGCCTGTGTGCGGCAAGCCCGTATTAGAGCATTTAATCAATCTTTGTGCTACGCACGGTTTTCTGAGCATTGCGCTTTTGGTTCATCATGAACACCAGGTTATCTCTGATTATTTTGGAGACGGTAGCAGCTGGGGCGTCAGGCTAACCTACTGCATTGAACAGGAGGCGCGTGGCACTGCGGGGGCTTTAAGCGACGCGCTGCCGGTGCTGGCGGAGCGCTTTCTTGTGCTCTACGGCGATACTTATGCGGATGTTGATCTTAATCGCATTTGGTCCTCGCATCACACCAGAAAAGCTGACGCCACGTTATTTTTGCATCCAAATGATCATCCGGCGGATTCAGATATCGTCGAACTGGATGCTGACGGCAGTGTCACTGCTATCCATCCCTACCCGCATGAGCCTTCACTGGTGTTTCGTAATCTGGTCAATGCGGCACTCTATGTCTTTGAGAGAGCTGCGCTTGTTGACTCTTTGCCCACTGCAGGAAAGGCTGACATCGCAAAGCACACTCTTAATGCTCTGCTAGCAAAGGGTAGTCGTGTCGTAGGGTATGTATCTCCCGAGTATATTAAGGATATGGGCACTCCTGATCGACTAGACAAAGTGGAGCGAGATGTTCGAGAAGGCATGGCCGCCCGCCTCTCGGGAAGGAGCCCCCGCAGTGCTATTTTTCTCGATCGAGACGGTACAATCAATGTTGAGGTAAATCATCTTTCCTCTCCGGACCAGCTCACCCTCATACCAGGCGCAGGGGAGGCTATCAGAGCCATAAACCGTTCCGGTGCATTGGCGGTGGTCGTTACAAACCAGCCCGTCTTAGCGCGTGGCGATGTGGACTGGCGAGGCATGGACGCAATACACGCGCAGCTTGATAAGCTGTTGGGTGAAAAGGGCGCATATATTGACCAACTGTACCTGTGCCCTCATCACCCAGACACTGGCTTCGAAGGCGAAGTGCCGTCATTAAAAACAATCTGTGAGTGTCGTAAACCAGCGAGTGGCTTAATTGAACAAGCGGTTGCTGATCTTGGGATCGAAATCCAGCAATCGTGGATGATTGGTGACTCTACTGCCGACATTGTCGCCGGCAACAATGTCGGCCTGCAGACAATATTGGTATGCACTGGAAACGCTGGGAATGACAGAAAATATCTTTGCAAACCAGATTTCGTTGTCAGCGACATAAAGGCGGCTGTGTCATGGATCCTCAATGGACGTGATGAAATTGCAACGCAGATGCTCCCAATTGTCGACGAAATCGGTGCGCCCCGATTAATCGTAATCGGAGGTAAGCCAGGGATGGAGACAGCAAGCGCCGCCAAAGTGATGGCTCAGTTGTACAAACAGGTAGGACGGACTTCACATGTGGTTTCGCTTGACCGTTGGGTCCGCGCAAGAGTGCAGGCCCTCGGGGGCACAGCAGTCGGCGATGAATTTGATCAACATGGATTTCATGCAGATGTGCTTAACAAAATATCATCAAAAGATGACTTTGTGATTTCTGTCAGGGGATATGCCGCGGAGTTAGGTGAAGAGCCAGAAATCGAGCAATGGAAAATTGCTGCCGCGGACGTGATAATATTTGAGGGTTCTTTTGTGCACATTGACGAATCAATGATAAATAAAGCTAGCGCAGTAGTTCTAATAGATCACAAAGAAAATATATGTGATGAAATATATAATAAAAAATATAGCGCAGTTGTTCCTGCCGAAAATATTGCGTCTGCTTCGATGTCAGGTGAACCTAATTTAGAAAAAGAGTACGTTAGATTTAAAAACGTCTTCGCCAACTACATTGTCACGAGTGAGCAATTTTTATGATACTTAGCAAAACGCCTCTAAGGATGAGCTTTGTAGGCGGCGGTAGTGATTTGCCGGCTTTTTACCGCGAGACACCAGGTGCTGTTCTTTCGACCGCAATCGATAAATATATTTATCTGGCGGTTAACCGCAAGTTCGATGGCCGGATCCGATTAAGCTATTCGAGAACTGAAGAAGTGGATCATTTCACTGAAGTCCAGCATCCCTTGGTACGTGAGGCTCTCGCGATTACCGGTGTCGAGACTGGAATTGAAATAGCTTCACTTGCGGATATTCCTTCCACGGGATCGGGCCTTGGCTCCTCGAGCAGCTTTACTGTGGGGCTATTAAACGCGCTAAATGCCTATCAGGGACGCTACATAAGCAAGGATCAGTTGGCGGAACAGGCGTGTGAAATCGAAATTGACAGGTGCGGAGAACCAATTGGGAAGCAAGATCAGTATGCGGCGGCATTCGGAGGACTCAACTTAATCCAATTTCACCCCGATGAAACCGTAACCGTAGATCCAGTGCGTTGTTCTTTATCCACAATCAGAAAATTTGAAGATCACATTTTAGTTTTCTTTACCGGCAGAACTCGAAGTGCATCCCAGGTTTTGGTGAAACAATCTGCGGAACTACGCGCTGGAAATCACCGAAAGCTAATGGAGCGTATGGTCGAGTTAGCATTTGAACTTAAGCAGGAGCTTGAGGCAGGCGTCCTTGATGCTGTAGGAGCGTTATTACATGAAAACTGGCGGCTCAAAACCCAGCTTGCAAACGGCATATCTGACCGCGAAATTGACGGCTGGTACGAAACTGGGATCAAGAATGGCGCTACCGGCGGAAAGCTGTTAGGGGCTGGTAATGGCGGTTTCATAATGTTTTATGCCCCCCCTGAAACTCATCTTGCGATAACGAGGGCGCTTGCAATATTGGAACCCATAAAATTTGGGTTCGATCGTGCCGGTGCGCAAATTACATATTACCAGCCAGAAAGTAGGTAATCAAAATGACAGCTTTTTCGATAAAAAATTATTTTTCGGCCCACGCGGAGTTACATACTCTCTGCGACACTTCAGCTTTTCAAGCAGGGGTTGACCTTGTCGCAAGTAAATTTCGAGAAGGCAAAAAGATCATAACGTGTGGAAACGGCGGCAGCGCCTCCACTGCTTCACATTATATCACTGACTGGAACAAGATGATAAATCTTGCCACAGGAAAGAAGTTTCGTGGCGTGAGCTTATGTGACAACATTGGCCTGATCACTGCATACGGAAACGATCTTTCTTACGACGAGGTGTTTGCAGGGCAGCTCAAGGCGCTAATGGATCCAGGCGATCTGGTCATTGCGATCAGCGGAAGTGGCAATTCACCGAATGTTTTGAAGGCAGTGGAATATGCCAACGAGAATGAAGGAACAACGCTTGCAGTTGTTGGATATGACGGGGGTAAGCTCATGCCCATGTGCCACCAGGCAGTATTGGTTCCCTCATTTGATATGCAGTTGTGTGAAGACGTGCATTTGATGTTCGGCCATATGGTTATGAAGACGCTATGTGGGAACGACATAAAATCTGCGTGAGCGTACTTCTCAGGTAGGGGGGGAGGGGCAGTAGCATCGCGTTACTGCGCCTCCCAAACATTGTGTTCCGCATATTCGAGATATCGCGCCAACACATTCGTAGATTTCCAACCACCGGCGCGCATAATGGCGGCCGTGTCGAACCCTGCGCGCAGTAATTCCTGCGCCGCGCCGACCCTGAGCGAGTGGCTTGAGAACGCCTCGACTTCTTCGGGAGGCAGACCTGCAGCGGCAGCGGCCCCCTTGACGATGAGCTTTACTTTTGTCGTCTCCAGCGACCTATTAATGGCTTTGCCCCGATAAATTCCACAGAACAACGGCGCGATAGTGTCGCCGCGCCACGCAAGCCACTCGCCCACCAGTTGCGCCGACCGGCGTGATGTAAACCCAATACGCCCCATGCCGAACGGGTCAGTCTTACCGCGCCGGATTATTACGCGCAGGGTTCCGTCCTGTCTAAATTCAAGATCGTCCGTCATGAGTGCTACAAGCTCCGAGCGACGGGTCAGTAGGTCGAAGCCCAGCGACAGCAGTGCACGATTGCGCAAGCCCCACGGACTGTCGGGCTGAACCTCAAGGCATCGTTCCAGATGCGCGCGCGTCATTCCCTTGGCCTGCCGCGGGCGTCCCAACTTGGCCCGCTTGAGCCTGCGCATGGCCAAGTTGACATCCTCGTCGGTAGTCGGGTCGGGCAGGCGAAGGAGGTGGTGGATTTTACGTATTGCGCAAAGGCAGCGGCGGACGCTGTCGGGGCGGAGATCCACTCCCTGCGCCGTAACAAATTCGCACACGGTTGTAACCTCGGCGGGGAAGGGCTGGAGCCCCTGCGCACCGCACCAATTGGTAAATTTTTGCACGTCCGTGAAGTATCCTCGCAAGGTCGCGGGTGCGTATGCCCCTTCAAGGCGCTTGAATTCTTGTCGCCAATCGTGCTTTGGTTGAGATGCATGTGAATTTATATTTATCATATGATGCAAATATTATCATATAGGAATTTTGTCAATGCTAACTGGGGTTCAAATCAGGATGGCTAGGAATGCCCTGCGCTGGTCAGTCAAAGACTTGTCTGATAAGTCGGATGTGAGCACGAGCACAATTACTAGGGCTGAGACGGTCGACGGCGTGCCGGCAACAACACGCGCAAATTTACTTGCACTAAAGAAGACGCTTGAGGCTGCTGGTATTGAATTTATCGGGTCGCCAGACGACGGCCCTGGAATCCGGCTGCAACCCACTGGCTGATAACAGACGCGCAACTTGGAAAAAATCGCGAGTTCCGCCCACGACCACCGAACGTGCTAAATATCACGCAGTAATTTTTTACCTGTACGCATTAAGACACTAAGCTGCCGTCGCATTGCCAGCCGTTCGGCGGTGTACAGTCCATTCTTCAGGGCATTGCTGTTTTTCATCGGCGCGCCCGAGCCCTTTGCCCCGCCGTGCATGCGGCAGCGCCCGCGCCCAGACACGGCGGGCGACTGGCAGTCAGTGCCGGCGCGCGTGCGTGCGCCGCACCGCGGGCTGAGCATCATGGGCCGGACATTGCGGACGTGCCGACTAGCCACGCCCCGTCTCACCAGTCTCGCTCTGCGGGCCGGCAGCCGCCTCTCCACTGGGCAGGCTCTTGGTATGCCCGATCGCCGCGTGGGGACTGGCGTCAAGCAATCTCAGGCTCGGCCTCGCCGCCTCGCGTAACTTGTGCTGCGCCTCCCGCAATTGCGTGCCCATTTTCGCGGCCTTGCCAAAATTACCCAGTTGGAGGGACATTACTTCGAATGACTGGCCTGGCCGCATTGCGTCAGCCGCGCAGCGCGACGCCATGTACTCCGTCGCAATCGCCTGAAAAAGAACCTGCATTTCGGTAATGCTCTGCGGCCCCGCCTCGGCAAGCCTCTTGATTAAATCTGCCCGCTCAACTGAGTGCGCCTCGCCCACGAGGCCGCACATTTCAAAGAGGGACTGCAGCCGCACGGCCTGTGTCTGCACATCGTCCGACAGGCAGGCCCGCGCGAGGTCGTCGGCAGTCACACTGTCGTACCCAATGTTCAGCCAACCGCAAATTTTCAACCGGTCACTCCCGAACAGGAGTTCCATGCGCGCGTCGAACGCGCGATAGTAGTCCTCAGGGTTTATTTCAGGCTCATCTGCGTTGCCTGAACCGCTTGTCTCGTCGCCCACGGGCTTCGCTTGCTCTGGAAATTCATAAATATGATCGTCGGCCATCACGGCTCTCCTGTGTCAAAAATGTGGATTTGAGATTAGAGCGTTCGATCAATCGCGCACGCTTGCGCCGCAGAGTGCGCTCGACGTAAAGACAGCGCGCTGATTTAGCGTGCCCCGACTATACCAAAGAAGCTTACTCCCCACAATGGCTGCCGCGCAATAACTGCGCCCTCGCGCGCGGGCGCGCGCGGCATATCTACTGTGCAAGGGGTTGTATTTCAGTTCTGCGCGCCGGCCACACTGCAAGCCTCCACGGAGAGCTCTAAAGTCCCGATAACGCCGGCAACTGACGCGCACCAACAAACAGTGGCATCACGCTAAATTTCAATATGTCCGGAACACCAAGCCTCGCACCGCGCATTGCATGCAAAAAGTTGGTGACCCCTACGGGAATCGAACCCGTGTTTCAGCCGTGAAAGGGCCGCGTCCTAACCGCTAGACGAAGGGGCCAATCGCTTGGCGAGCCGCGCCTTTACGGATTCGTTATGCGCTCGTCAAGGCCAAGTTCGTGCTATTTCAGTCGGCGAATGCAATGTCGTCGACGTGAAGCTCGGCTTTTGGCGTCGCGCCCCAATCATCGGTCTTTGCGCGGCCGGCAAACCAGTAGCGTCGGCTGCGATCTGCGTGCAGCATTGTCTGGCCCAAAACGGTCTCGCCCTGACGAAACGCCATGGCTTTAAACGACTGCCCGTCGTCGCCCGCCACGATAGCGCGCACATGGTCTTTGCCGACGATATCGCACTTGATGATCCGCAACGGCCCTGTAACCACACGCGGACCCGGCCAGCCCATGCCATAGGGGCCAGCCGATTCCATTGCGTCGACAAAAATCGGATTTAAGCCGCGCGGGGCAACGATCGCGTCGATCAAAAGTGCCTTGGATCCCGAAGCATTCGCCACATCGACAGCGAGCCGGTCGTCCAGCCAATCGGCCAGCGCATCAATTTTGTCATGTGACACGGTGAGCCCCGCCGCCATCGCGTGGCCGCCGCCGGCCTCAAGCAATCCAGCCTCACGCGCAGATATAATCGCGGCGCCCAAATCGACGCCGGCAATCGATCTGCCTGAGCCTTTGCCGACACCATGTTCGTCGACTGCAATGACGATGGAAGGCTTTCCGGTTTTTTCCTTAATCCGGCCTGCGACGATGCCAATGACGCCGGGGTGCCAGCCTTCGCCCGACAGCAATGCCACCGCGCGGTTGTGCTGCCCCGCCAACATAGCCTCGGCCTGCTCCTGAACCACAGATTCAATCACGCGCCGTTCTTCGTTCAGCCGGTCGAGCTCAAGCGCGATGTCCTGCGCCTCAACCGCGTCCTCGGTGGTCAGTAGGCGCACGCCAAGGTCCGACTTGCCCACACGGCCGCCTGCATTGATGCGTGGGCCCAAGGCAAAGCCAAGGTCGGAGCAAATGGGTGCACGGGTGAGGCGGCTCGCCTGAATGAGGGCCGACAGGCCAATGTTACGGCGCGCGGCCATGACCTTTAGCCCCTGCGCGACGAACGCCCGGTTCAGCCCCCTGAGCTGCGCCACGTCCGCCACGGTGCCCAGCGCCACCAAATCCAGCAAGTCCATGATCTTGGGTTCGGCGCGGGTCGCAAAATGGCCACGCGTGCGCAGCGTGCGGATCAGTGCCGCGCCCAGCAGGAAAGCCACACCAACCGCCGCCAGATGGCCGTGGGATGCTGCGTCATCGGTTTCGTCTAACCGGTTGGGGTTTACGAGCGCGTAGGCCACCGGAAGCTCTGAGGCGCATTTGTGATGGTCGACAACGATGACCTCAAGTCCAGCCGCTTTGGCTTGCGCGAGCGCATCATATGCCATGGCGCCGCAATCGACGGTAACGATCAGGCGGCTGCCACCTTCGCCGATACGGACAAGGGCTTCGCCTGATGGGCCATAGCCCTCCATCAACCGGTCGGGGATGTAGTAACCTGCATCAAGGCCCAGCATACGCAACAGCCGGATGAGCAACGCCGCACTGGTCGCGCCATCGACGTCATAGTCACCATAGACGGTAATCTGTTCGCCCGCCTCAACCGCCTGCGCCAAGCGTAGCGCGGCATTTTCCATGTCCTGAAATATCGATGGGTCAGGCATGAAGTTACGAATGGTCGGGTTGCGGTGCCGTTCGATGTCGTCCCGGTCGACGCCGCGCGCCATCAGCAACTGGGTCACCAGATCGTCAGGCTGGAAATCGGGATCGCGCCCATCGGTGCCCCCGCCGCGCCAATGCCAGGCCTGCTCAAGAACGGAACTTTTAATGTCGAGTACGGGCTTCATCCTGCTTCCCTATGGCGCACCAGCAGTGCTAGCAAGCGTCTATGCGGCAATTGTTGATAATCTGGCATAGTATGACGGGCGGGTCAGAGGCTTTGGCCCGCGCTGCCTATGAAGGTGCATGCCGTGCGCAGGGTGTCGATGTCCAAATGGTGAATGCCGCGGACGTGAGCCCTGTCGAGGTCATTGCGGCGGACGGATATCTGTTCGCGTTCCCCGAAAATCTCGCGGCAATCAGCGGCGGCATGAAAAGCTTTTTTGACCGTTGTTATTACCCATGCCTTGGCGCGCTTAACGGGCGGCCTTATGCGATGATCGTGTGTGCCGGGTCGGACGGGCGCACTGCTGTTGCGCAGGCGGAGCGCATAGCGACGGGATGGCGGTTGCGGCAGATTGCGCAGAGCAGGATCGTCTGCACCCATGCACAGACGTCGGAAGCGATTCTGGCACCGAAGAGCATCAATGAGGTCGAGCAACGGGCAGCAGCGGAGCTAGGCGAACAAATCGCAACCGGTCTTCTCATGGGTATTTACTAATCGCCCAATAGCGATGCGTCAGTTGGTTCAGCCGAAATAACCATCCTTGCGATGCTCGCTCTTGACCCAGCGTACTGTGCCACTTGATGCGCGCATCACGACGGTTTCTGTGGTGACCCGGCCATCGCGTAAAGTTTTAACGCCAGCGAGCAACGAACCGTCGGTGACACCAGTCGCGGCAAAGATGCAGTCGCCCTTTGCCAACTCTTCCAGATCGTAAATCTTGTCGAGATCCTCAATGCCCCATTTGCGCGCGCGCGACCGTTCATCGTCGTTGCGGAACAACAGGCGGCCTTTGAACTGGCCGCCGACACAGCGCAGGGCGGCTGCCGCCAGCACACCCTCTGGCGCACCGCCGCTGCCCATATAGATGTCAACGGTGGTATCGGGATTGGTTGTTGCGATGACACCGGCAACGTCGCCATCTGGGATCAGCATCACGCCACAACCAAGCGCCCGCAGCTCGGCGATCAGCTTTTCATGACGTGGGCGGTCGAGTACGCAAACAATGAGGTCGCCTGGAGCTACACCCTTTTCCTTGGCAACTGCGTTCACATTTTCAGCAACCGTTTTGTCGAGGTTGACGATGTTGGGCGAGTAACCCGGGCCGACAGCGATCTTGTCCATATAGACATCAGGCGCGTTCAACAGATTGCCTTCTTCTGCAACTGCCAGCACGGCAAGCGCATTGGGTCCGGCCTTCGCCGTGATTGTGGTTCCCTCAAGCGGATCGAGCGCGATATCGATTTTTGGCCCCTTGCCGATGGCGGAGCCAACCTTTTCGCCGATGAACAGCATAGGCGCCTCGTCGCGTTCGCCTTCGCCGATGACAACCGTGCCATCCATATATAATTCGTTGAGCGCCGCGCGCATTGCCTCGACGGCGGCGGCGTCTGCTGCCTTTTCGTCGCCACGGCCGATGAGCTTGGCTGCGGCAATGGCCGCTGCTTCAGTCACGCGGACCATTTCCAAAACGAGCACGCGGTCGAGGATTTGGCTGGCTGCAGTCATCTCAATTTTCCTAGCTATCTATGGGTCAGGGTGCGAAGAAAGCACGCCAGACGGAACGGCATTTTTGGAGTTAGGTTCCGATAGGGAAGGTCGCGGCCAATGTCGAGATTACTTGTCGCACTTTTCCTGCCGGGTGTCATGTTGGGACCCGCCGCAGCGCAAACTTCGCGCGACGCAAACGACATCTCCGAACAGATCGAACGTGCACGCAAATTGGTGGCTGTCGACGAAGAAGGATGTGTAAAATACCCGCAGAATGACGAAATCGTCGTGTGCGGCGAGAATCCCGACAACAAAAGCCAACGCGTTTTCCGAGACCGTGGTGCGCCGGATGAAGACCGCATCCGGACGGGAGAAGCCATCTCGAGCAAAAGAGCAGCGGCCTGCATGCGCGGCGACAATATGTGTAAAATTTACATGAAAGGGGTCGGCATGGGCTTTGGCTACGTACCGCCGCCAGCCATTCCGCTGGAGGAAGTCCTCAAAGGTCTGCCTGAGCCGGATATGGTGGTGCAGGAAGGCACGCCACCCCAATAAGCTTATGCGCCCAAAATGTGCATGACCATTGGCTCGCCAAGCAAGCTGTCGGAATGCCTGAGTGCCTGAAGCGTGTCATTGATTGCTTGCTCGGGTCCAGCGTGGGTTACCATCGCGACCAGAGCGGTTCCGTCGTCACCTGCTTCAGTTTGGATCAGGCTTTCAATCGATAGCCCCGCATCACGCATCGCAGCCGTGATCTCAGCAAGAACACCAACGCGGTCAGCGACCACCATACGCAAATAGGATTTGCTGATCCGGTGTGCAGACGCCGCGCGCGGTAGCTTCTCAAGCTCCGCCGATGGCATGGAGAATGCCGGCCCGGTTTCCTTGCGCGCAATGTCGACAAGGTCGGCGACAACGGCTGATGCAGTCGGCTTATCGCCTGCGCCCGCGCCTTGGAATAAAAGGCGCCCAGAAAAATTCCCTTCAGCAACGACAGCATTTGTTGCGCCGATGACATGCGCCAGCGGATGGCTGAGTGGTACAAGGCAAGGTTCAACGCGCTGGAAAATATTCGCTGCGCCATTGTCGCCGTCGATTTCTGCAAGCCCGATGAGCCGGATACGATAGCCAAGCGTCTTTGCCTGCGCTATGTCAGCTGCGAGTATTTTACGAACACCGCGCGCTTCAACGCCGCCAAAATCAATGACAGAACCAAAGCTGAGCGAGGCCAGAATCGAAAGCTTATGCGCGGCGTCGATGCCGTCGATATCGAACGAAGGATCAGATTCGGCAAAGCCCTTTGCCTGTGCATCGGAAAGCACCTGCGCAAAGTCGAGCCCGTCACGCTCCATCGTCGACAAGATGAAATTGCACGTCCCGTTCAGGATTCCATATACCCGGTCGATCCGGTTGGCGGCAGCGCCATCGCGCAAGCCCTGGATCACAGGTATGCCGCCTGCGACCGCCGCTTCAAACTTAAGCGCAGCGTGCTTGCTTTCGGCCAGTTCAGCCAGCTCAGCGCCATGATGCGCAACCATGGCTTTGTTGGCCGTTACCAATGCACGTCCGTTTGTCAGAGTTTCGCGCGCCAATGTGAGCGCTGGGCCATCGGCTCCGCCAACAAGCTCAACGACCACATCAACATCGTCTGCGGTGGCCAGTTCGCCCATGTCGTCGACCCAGCGATAGCGAGACAGGTCAACGCCCCGGTCCTTGGTCCGATCGCGGGCAGTAATGGCAACAATCTGAATTTCGCGGCCCGCACGGCGCGCGATGAGCGCACTATTCTCTTCGATGAGGCGAATAACACCGGTGCCTACGGTCCCAAGACCAGCAAGACCCACCTTAAGCGGGGCGATACGAGAGGGAGTGGACATAGGTTCTAATTTCCTGCCGAAAGGATGCGCATTGGCGCCGCGCTTAAGCGGATTTTCGGTGAATTGCCAGCCCCGGCTGGGCTGGTGGGACATAGGCGTTGCTTTCCGCGACATATCGCGCAAGGTTAAGCTAACGCAGAAATCCTGCTGAAGCAGCGGAAGCTTTAATTGCTTAACTGAACATTGGCGCGCCAAGTCGGAATCCAATCGGTGGATCCGCGGCAGTCACCCATAAAGCTTGCGGCGGTTAGCCGGAACATCTGCCCATCCCACACATAGCTTTCCGATGATCCGCAATCGCCCAGACCACGCGCTTTGCTGTAACTGCTAATGGTCTGCGTTGCCGCATCCCACCCTGCATTGACCAATATGGGGATTTCACTTTCGTCGCTGAAGCCAGTTGCACCATAATCAAATTTTGCAGGTTCAAACGACCATTTTCCTGAAACATCGCGTTGCCCGGTGTATATACCAAATGAAAAATTATAGGCACCAGCACCGCAGTTGAGCAGCACAAGCGCGCGGGCGCCTTTGGGGCCATTGCCAAGGCTGTAAATGGTGTCTTCGGTCGATCCGAAGCGCTCCTGTGCGCATGGGCTCGATTCCGACAGGGCGACAATCGCCGATGTATCGGGAAGCATATTGGTCGGCGTAATTTTGGTCGCGGCAACAATTGGCAGTGCGACGTGGCGTGCCACGTAACGCTTTGCACCCGTTGCAATCATTGCACTTTTGGTGCCCGCACGGCCTTGCTTCGCATCCATATAGCGCAACGCAGCGGCGGCACCCGCCAAAGATGCAGTGCCCATTTTTGTGCCCGCCTTATCGGTGAGCGTTATAGCTTTTCCGCGTGCCATTTCGCGCAGGAGCTTAAGCGCAGGCGCGCCGGAAAGGTTGATAGGTTCTTCAGCGGTATTGACTGACCCGTCTGTGGCAAATTGCCCGTCAACCATGATACGATAGCCGCCCGCTTTTGCGGTTGCCCCTGAAATGGCGACAGCGATTTGGGTGTCTGCACCGCCTTGCCGGGTCACAACGACGGACAACATATCTTCGGAAAATGCATCTTGCGCCAAAGCCACCGCCTGGCACGACAAGCCATTGTCACAACCGACGGTCCAATCCTTGAAGATTGGCACTTCACCGGGTTTAACAACCTGCGCAGAGGCTATTGTCCCCGCAAAGAAAAGCATAGCTACGCTCATCAACGTCTTTTTCATGGCAGGAAGCTAGCGCTTTTACCTGTCATTCGCTAGGGGCCACAGATTAGTTTTACATGGAGCAGAAAATGCGTGCAGTCGGTGTCATCGGGGCAGGTCAAATGGGTGCGGGCATCGCACAGGTCAGTGCTGGCGCTGGCTATCATGTCTATTTGTCCGACCTTGATCTGGCGAAGGCCGAAGACGGCAAAGCGGGAATCGCCAAAGCGCTCGGCCGTCTGGTCGCAAAAGAAAAAATTGGTGCTGACGAGGCCGAAACGCTGTTGTCACGCATAGAGCCGGTTGGCAGCTATGAGCCGATGGCGGATGCCGGGCTGATCATCGAAGCCGCGACTGAGCGTGAAGAGATTAAGCGCAAGATATTTGAAGCAGTGGGCACGATCCTTGGCGATCAGGCTGTATTGGCGTCGAACACATCATCCATTCCAATTACGCGTTTGGCGCAATCATCGCCAGACCCACAGCGCTTCATTGGCGTGCATTTCTTCAATCCTGTACCCGTCATGGGCCTCATCGAAGTTATCCGTGGATTAGCGACGACTGACGCGACTGTCGATGTTGTGCGTCAATATGGCGAAGCATTGGGCAAACAATTGGTGTTTGCAAATGATGCACCCGGCTTCATCGTCAATCGCGTCTTGATGCCGATGATAAACGAAGCATGTTTCGCATTGGGTGAGGGCGTTGCCACCATTCGCGATATCGACACGGCATGCCAACTGGGACTCAACCACCCGATGGGGCCACTGACACTGGCGGATTTCATTGGCCTTGATACCTGCCTTGAAATCACAAATGTGCTTTTTCAATCGACAGGTGATCCGAAGTTCCGGCCAGCGCCGTTGCTGCAAAAATATGTTGAGGCCGGCTGGTTCGGACGCAAAACGAAGCGTGGCTTTTACGATTATTCGGGCGAGGTACCAGTGCCAACGCGCTGAGGCGCTGCGGCATCGACTTTTGTCGTCAAATTTAATCCGATCGCGCCGATCAGAATAAGCAGGATGAAGCCAATTTGCGTTAGGTGCAGGCTTTGTTTGAAGACCAGCCAACCTATAATTGTAATCGCCACAACGCCTACCCCGGACCAGATGGCGTAAGTTACACCCACAGGAATGCTTTTCATCGCCACTGCGAGGAAGGCGAAGCATACCCAATAACATGCCATTGAACCTATGCCGAGGCCCATGCGAGCAAAGCCGTCGGATGCCTTTAGCAGGCTGGTTCCGGCAATTTCAAAGGCGATGGCGATTGCCAGATATATCCAGCCGTTCATTTCAGTCTCCCTTTTTTTTGCGCTTCAAAACCGGGCAGCGCTCCGCCGTGCATCATCCGCGCGGCGGTCGCGCGTTTCATGAAGTCCCAGACCGACTTGTCAAAGCCGGGGTCGGGTGCGCCTTCGCCGGTCCATTGATCCATTTCGTCGTACATTTTCATGCTCGATAGCCACATGTCGGGCGTGCTGACCGCAGAAAAAGGCTTGAGCAGTTCGAACCACTCATCGACAAATGCCTGCGCCGTCTCGCTTTCGGGCTCCATCGGCATCGCGGCCATGATGCGGCCGCCTAAACTTTTCCATTGCGCGTCATAGGATTGGGCATCGAAGTCGGCATCGATCAATTGCCATGCCGTTGCCCATTTTGCTTTTTCGTCTGGCGAAAAATAGCGTTCGGTTACGGCCTGCCACGCTTTTGGCTCTTGATTCATCATCCGCTGTCCAGATTCGATGAGCGAACAAAAGGTCTCAGCAGTGATCTGATCGCCGCCATCGAGGCGAGCCATCGCAAAACGGATGACGTGGCGTGCGCGTTCTATCTGCGCGGCCTCCTCATCAAGCATTTTTAGCTGCGCGTTCAACATCGCCGACATATCGACGCTATGCCCCGCAAACAGACGTTGCATTTGCGACAGGCTTAACCCTGCCGATTTTAGGACGGAGATCTGATGCAAGCGCGACAACTCGCGTGCACCGAATATCCAGCGCCCTGAAGCGGTGCGCAATGGTGCTACGAGCCCTTTGGTTTCGTAAAAACGCAATGTGCGGCTCGTCAGGCCAGTGCGGCGGACAACCTCGTTGATGGAAAGCGAATCAGTCATATCGACTGTATGCATCTTGACGCAGGGTCAACTTCAAGCACTATTTGCTTGCGTAAGACTTTCCAATCGGTGTCGCGGTCACTTAGTAGTCGCGCGGAATGCCGCCTCGAGATCGGCGATAAGATCATCTGTGTCCTCGAGGCCGATTTGCAGCCGGATGAGCGTTCCGGGCTTATCCCACGATACGACTGACCGGTATTTTTCGGGCTGCACTGGCAAAGCAAGGCTTTCAAATCCGCCCCAGCTATAGCCAATGCCGAACAGCTCGAGCGCATCGACAAACGCGGCTGCTGTTGCGGCGTCGCCGGTATGAATGAACGAAAAAAGGCCTGACGATCCGGTAAAATCGCGTTTCCAAATATCGTGTCCGGGGCAATCGGGCAAAGCAGGATGGAATACCGCTGCGACATCGCTCTGTGTTTGCAGCCATCGTGCGATATGGAGCGCTGATGCCTCATGCGCCTTCATCCGCACCGACAAGGTACGCAGGCCGCGGCTTGCGAGATAGGCATCGTCGGGCGAAACGGTCTGGCCAAGTTGCTGCGCGGTTTGGCGCAATTTCGTCCATAGCTTGTCATGCGTGGTGACACTGCCCATCATTACATCGCTATGGCCAACGATGTATTTGGTGCACGACAAGATCACCATGTCGATGCCCTTGTCAAGCGCGGTATGGAAATAGGACGTTGCCCATGTGTTATCGAGAAGGGTGACCACATTGCGTTTTTTCGCAGCGGCGCAGATCGCAGGAATGTCCTGCATTTCAAATGTCAGGCTGCCGGGCGACTCCAGCAATATGGCCTTCGTGCGGTCACAGAATAGGGAATCATAATCGTTGGTGCGTGGGTCGAAATAGCGCGTCTGTACCCCGAAGCGTTTCAGAAATCCGTCGGCCAACGACCGGCTTGGATCATAGGCGTTGTCCGTCATCAACAAGACATCACCGGCCTTCAGCACCGACAGCAGGGCACAGGCAATAGCTGCGACACCGGACGGATATAGCATGGTACCATGCGCGCCGGGTTCCATTTCAGTCAGGGCTTCAGCAAGTGACCACTGCGTTGGCGAACCACGACGGCCGTAGAAAAAACGGCCGTCTTGATTGCCTGATTTGCCTGCCTCTAACGCCGCGACATTTTTATATAAATGCGTACTGGCGCGCCAGACAGGTACGTTCACGACGGGCCCCGTTAAGGAGCTGCTTCGTCCTGCAGTGACTATTTTGGTAGCTGGCTTTTGAGGCTTTTTGGAACTCAAGCCGCACCCTGCGCCTTGGGTGTATCCTTATCCAAGCCCCATTCGGACCAGCTGCCATCATATAAGGCAACGTCGGATTTTCCGGTCAAGCGCGCACCGAAGAGAACCACAGCTGCGGTCATTCCCGATCCGCAAGTCGTGATCATGGGCTTGTTCAAATCAACGCCGGCATCCGAAAATGCTTGCGTCAGATCATCGCCGCGTTTCCATGTGCCGTCGGCATTGAAAAGATTGCCGAACGGCAAGTTGCGGCTTCCGGGAATATGGCCGGATGCCATTTCAGGCCGCGGTTCAGCTTCTTCGCCGGTAAATCGACCTGCGCCGCGCGCATCCACGACATCGGCTTCTTTGCTATGCAGGTTGGCAAGCATATCGGCCTTGCTGCGCACCGCCTTGTCGTCTTTCCAAACAGTGAAGTGGCGGTGCCGCAAAGCTGGCTTACCCGTTTCGAGCGGGCGGCCTTCGGCTTTCCATTTGGCGATACCACCATCAAGAATGGCGACATCGTGCGCGCCGAACAAGGTCAGCATCCACCATGCGCGCGTTGCGGATTTGAACGG
>JAIXOE010000001.1 GCA_027486895.1 Sphingomonadales bacterium | reverse complement strand
TGGATATGCCACGCGCCGTTGCGCCAATGGGCAGTTTCCAGCCGGCTGTTACAATGCAACTGCGCCCCCTGCTTGCGCGCTTGCCGCAGATAGGCAGCATGGAGGCCGCTGACGTCAATATCCGAACAGGCTGCTTCCCAAAGGCCAGTCGTCCATTCGCTGCGCAGACCGGGTATGTGCTTTTCCAGATCGCGGCGTCCGTTTGTTTCGATATGCACGCCGCTGGATGCGAACGCGGCAAGCATATCGTCAGCCAATGATTGCTGTTCCGCCGTACCGATATGCAGCGCGCCGCGCGGGTGCATCAACGGGCCGTCATGAAAATCCTTGGGCGGGTTCGCCAGAAAAGGGCCCGAAGCCGTTGTCAGCGGTTGGACACTCGGTCCGCCATAGCATTCATCCCAAAACGCCGCAGACCGGCCCGTGGAATGGTATCCCGGATGCGCTTCCGCCTCAATCAGGAGGACTGACTGGAATGCAGACAGCTCTGCCGCAAGACTTGCACCGGCGATGCCAGCGCCGATAATGGCAATGCTAAAATCGCTCATGGCCGGGGTGCGTGCAGTTCCCAAAAGGCATCGATCCGTTTCAGGCACTGGTCGCGCACGCCATCTGCTTCGCGCAGCAGCTCATGCGCAGCCTCTTTGCCAAAAATGAGTGTTTCGACATTTGGAAGGCGTTTGCTGTCTTCGATGACGCGCGTCGTGCTGACCAGTTGATCCGCCGTCGTTGCGAGCAATAAGATAGGCGTTTGCACCGCCTCCAGCGCGCCGGGTCGTTCCAGCAAGCGGATGGACGCAATGGCGCGCTCAACCCAGTGCCAGCTTGGCGGTCCAAGCTTAACCTCCGGACGCAACGCCCACCACGCAACCTCATCTTCATAGCGGTCATCATCATGCGTGAGCATTTTGCCGCGCATGCTCATCGGCGATAATGGCTTTTCACTGACTTTCCATGCGGCTTGGTTGCCCTTGCCCAGTTTCACCATCAACTTGGCAACCGCATGATTGAGTCCAAGCGGCAGGCCGCCCGTTTGAATGCCAAGCATCGGCGCACTCATCGCCACTGCGTCGGGATCAATCGCCTTTTCCACCAAAGCGCGCATGGCAAGTTGCCCGCCCATGCTGTGCGCGACGACAACATGCGGCGCTGGCGTTTCGCACTTCCATGCGTCCCAGAATGTGCGCAAATCGGCGACCCATGTCGCAAAGTCGTCAATATGTCCGACTTCGGGATCATCCAGCAGACGGCCCGATGCACCCTGCCCGCGCCAATCGATGGCGGTAACATGCCATCCGGCATCGGCATAATATGCCAGCGTTTCGAGATATTTTTCGTAATGGTCGCCGCGACCGGGCAAAAATAACAATGATCCGCGCGGCGGTGTTGACGCCTGCCAATCGATACGCCGTATCGGCCAACCATCGGCGGCGTGCCACATGGTCTCTGCGGCATTCGCCGGAACTGCGCGTCGGTTCATCGGTGTTTTCGGTGCGTGCATGGTTACGTTTTGGCAATCTTTCATGGTTAATGCTGTGCAGATGACCAGTGAAACTCTCGCTTACGCAACCCTTGGCGGCTTGGCAATTGCGCTGTTGGTATCAATCTACACCGACATCAGATATCGCCTTATTCTCAACAAGGTAACCATCGCCATTGCGCTTGCTGCGCCATTATTTTGGTATGCCACGGGCGGGTTTAATCTCACCGACATCGGCCTGCACCTTTTAACCGCAGCAATCACCCTCATTGTCTTTGCCGCTGCCTTTCATTTCGGCGCCATGGGTGGCGGAGATGTGAAGCTTTTCGCGGCTTTGGCGTTGTGGTTCCATTGGGTCGAAGTCATCCGCCTCATTTTATACGCATCGATCATCGGTGCGGCGGTAACCATCATTTTTCTTGCGATTCACAAATGGAAACAAAGGGATGGCCGCGCGCGCATTCCGTATGGCGTCGCAATCGCACTTTCCGGCCTCTGGATAGCCGGTGAACGGATTTTTAACCATTTTACGTGAAATAGCATGGTTCAATCAGGGGACCTTTCAGGGGACAGTACGTCATGGATAGGAAAAAAGTCATATTGCTGGTGGCCGCGCTTTTAATCGCGGCAGTGACCGCCTTTATGGCGCGCAGCATGTTCACAGGTGCGTCTGCACCACAAGCTGCGGCTGCGGCCGCCTCCGCGCCAGCACCAGTGCCGACCGGACCAAAGGTCCTTGTCGCCACTAAAGCTTTGCCGGTTGGCACAATCATCACCGCTGACAGCTTGCGCTATCAACCATGGCCGAAAGAACTGATCGAAGCCGCCTATTTCAAAGAAGGTGCCGAGAGCGCCTCCATTGATGGCCTTGTTGGCACCGTTGTCCGCAACGCCGTGACCGCTGGCCAACCACTAACTCAAGGCTCAATCGTTAAGCCTGGTGACCGTGGATTCCTTGCCGCAGCACTTGGACCTGGCATGCGTGCCGTCACGGTGCCGGTATCGGCATTGACCGGTGTTGCTGGCTTTGTCTTCCCCGGTGACCGTGTTGACCTCGTGCTCACACAAAATGTGAACGCAAGCGCTGGTCCGCCATTGAAGGTTTCCGAGACCATCGTCCGCAACCTGCGCGTTTTGGCCACTGACCAGCGCTCATCCCCTTCAGTCGATGAAAAGGGCAACACGATCGTCTCGGAATATAAATTGGTGACGATTGAAGCGACCCCGCGCATCGCCGAGAAAATCACTGTTGCGCAATCGATTGGGACGATCAGCCTGTCACTGCGTTCGCTGGCCGACAACGCCTCCGAACTGGAACAGGCGCTGGCCTCTGGCGACATCAACATTCCCGAAGGTGCAACTGCTGACCAGGAACAGGCCATCATGCGCCAGCTGGCCCAGCGTCCAACCGCAGGCAAAAGCAGCTATGCAACCGGCGGCGATGTCTCACGCTTCCAACGCAGCAGCGTACCCGCACAAATGCCTTTGGCGGTCGCAGCCGAACAGGCACGCACACAAAAGCAAGTCGAGAAAATCATGAAGGGTCCTGTGGTCCGCGTTTCGCGTGCTGGCAGTGTGACCGAAATCGACATCAGCCGGAGATAACAACATGGCACGTTTCACCACATTTAAATTGGGCCTTGCAGCCGCTGTTATGACCGCAGCCATCAGCACAACCGCGCTGGTCGCGATACCATCGGCCGCGTCGGCGCAATCGGCAAAAGACGGCAAGTTGCTCATCTTGTCGATCGGACGCGGGCAACAGGTCAATCTGGGTTCCAACATCACCGACGTAGTGGTCGCCGACCCCACAATCGCTGATGTCGAAGTAAAAACCGGACGCCAGATCTATATCCTGGGCAAGGGCCCCGGCGAAACCACAGTCTATGCGACTGATGCTGCTGGCCGCACTGTATATCAGGCGACCGTCCGCGTCGGCAACAATATGGACTCTGTTTCGCAAATGCTTGCGCTTGCGATGCCAAATTCAAAGATCATTGTTACGACGATGAATGGCGTCATTCTGCTGACTGGAACGGTCGACCAACCCGAAGAAGCGGCAGAGGCCGAAGCTTTGGTCAAGACCTTCACCGGCGGCAATACGCAGGTCGTAACCCGTCTGAAAAACGCAACGCCGCTGCAGATTAACTTGCAGGTCCGCATTGCTGAAGTCAGCCGGTCGCTTTCAAAAGAAATCAGCGGCAACCTGCAGACTTTCAAAAATGGAACGGACAACGCTGGCCGACCTTATGCGTTCGGCGTTGCACAGGGTCGTGATTTCATCAACGACACTGGCCAGCTCGTTTATCCGCAAGGCGTAAACACGATTGCAGGTCTTGGACGGCTGTTCGGGCTCGACATCGCTGCTGCTTTCGACATGTCGGAAAAAGCAGGTCTGGTATCGACATTGGCTAACCCGAACCTGACAACGGTATCCGGCCAAACCGCAGAATTTTTGGCAGGTGGCCAGTTTCCAATTATCACCTCGTCGAACAATGGCACCAGCGTCGAGTACAAAAACTACGGTGTGAACCTCACCTACACGCCCGTCGTTCTGTCAGATGGCCGCATTTCGTTGCGGGTCCGTTCGGAAGTATCGGACATCTCGTCACAAGGTGCGATCCGCATCAACGGCCTTGAAGTGCCAGCGACGACGAACCGTATGGCTGAAACAACCGTAGAGCTTGGCTCGGGCCAAAGCATGATGATTGCTGGACTTCTCAGCAACCAAATGGGCAGCTCGGTTTCGAAAATGCCTGGCGCGGGCGATATCCCCGTCCTTGGCGCGCTGTTCAAATCCAATGGCTGGCGTCGTAACGAGACAGAGTTGATGATTGTCATCACCCCTTATCTCGTGAAGCCAGTGTCAGAGAGCCAGTTGGTGCTGCCGACCGATGGCCTGCATACGACCAACGATCTTGAACGCGTCATCATGGGCAAGGTCACCGACAATATGGGCGAAAAAACCCGCCCCATGCCAACGATTGCGCCAACGGTTTCCAATGGCCCTGAACTGGGTTCGGTAACCGATGCAGCAACGCCGCTGTCGAAAAAGCCGAAATCGCAAGCTTCCGCGACCGTCCCAAGCGGCCCCGGCTTCAGCTTCGACAATTGACCGTCAGACCAAGGAGACAAGATATGCAAAAGGTAACATTCCTGATCGCTGCAAGCCTTGGTTTGGCCGGTTGCGGCACAATGCCAAACAACACATCAATGTATTCGGTGCACCAGCCAGTCGTTGAGCGCACCAACTACGCCATCGACCTCGCCTCTGACGGCAATGGTATCGCCTTTGCCGACCAGAAGCGTCTGAACGAGTGGTTTGACGCGCTGGACCTTGGTTATGGAGACCGCATTTCCATCGATAGCGGCGATGGCTACGGCAACGCAGACGCCGCTCGTGACGTGCGCGCTGCAGCGGCAGAGCGCGGAGTCATGGTTGCGGACAATGCACCGGCAACGCCCGGCGTGATTGCCCCCGGCAATATCCGCGTCGTCGTCACGCGTTCGCAGGCATCCGTGCCGTCGTGCCCGGACTGGAGCACAACGCACGAAAACAATTACCGCGCAGGCAACCACAGCAACCATGGCTGTGCGTCGAATACCAACCTTGCCGCCATGGTTGCTGACCCCGAAGATCTGGTGCGTGGGCGCGACAACAAGCGGCTCGACAGCAACAGCGGAAAAGCAGCGGTTAACGCTTACAAGACCAAGACCGGAGGCAATTGATGAACGCTCCATGGAAATCCGGTATTGCCGGAACACGTGACCCGATTAACGCCTATGTCTGCGACGACCTCACGCTTGATGTCGTGCGCGGCGTCTGTGAGGAAATGGGCTGGAGTCAGGACAAAGCCTATAAGGGCGGCCTGCGCAACGCCATCCAATCACTGTCTGTTTCGGCAAGTCCGCAAACTTTGCTGGTCGATTTGTCGGAATCGGGTGACCCGATCAGCGACATCAACAGCCTTGCCGAAGTGTGTGAGCCTGGAACAATCGTGATTGCCGTTGGTCAGGTGAACGACGTTCGCCTGTACCGCGATTTGCTGATGTCGGGTCTGCAGGATTATCTGCTC
Organism: Sphingomonadales bacterium; assembly: GCA_027486895.1. Classification (GTDB taxonomy): domain Bacteria; phylum Pseudomonadota; class Alphaproteobacteria; order Sphingomonadales; family Sphingomonadaceae; genus Sphingorhabdus_B. The sequence goes on along the minus strand of JAIXOE010000001.1, from coordinate 5,862 downwards.
AAGCCGCTCAGCCCTGATGCGCTCCGCGATGCATTCGCCAATGCGCAGGCTACGCTGAACGCGCCGAAAGTGGATGATGGCAATGCCGACCGGCCACATGTGTCGACCGCAGTCATTGGCACACGCGGTGGTTCAGGCGCATCGACGATTGCAGCATCGCTGGCATGGACATTCTCGCAAGTGCAAGGACATCAAACTGGCTTGCTCGACCTTGATGTCCACTTTGGCACTGCAGCGCTTGCGATGGATTTGGAACCCGGCCGCGGTTTGACCGACGCCATCGATAACCCAAGCCGCATCGACGGCCTGTTTATCGAACGTGCGATGATCAAAGCCAATGAGCGTCTGTCTATCCTGTCGGCAGAAGCACCGATGAATAGCCCTGTGTTGACCGATGGATCGGCCTTTTTCCAGCTGCAGGAAGAATTCCGCGCAGCTTTTGAAAATACCGTCATCGATCTGCCACGCAGCATGCTGATTGCTTACCCGCACCTCATGCATGACGTGAACATTGCGGTTGTCACGACGGAACTGACGCTGGCTTCAGCACGCGACAGCATCCGCGTTTTGGCTTGGCTGAAACAGAATGCACCACATTGCAAAGTGCTGGTCGTGGCCAACAATGTCCAATCAGCGGTTGTGGAAATCACGCGCAAGGACTTTGAAAGCACGATCGAACGCAAGATCGACCTGCTCTTGCCAGCGGATCCCAAGTCGGTGGCGCAAGCGGCCAAGCTTGGACAACCGCTTGTCGAAGCCGTTCGCGGAAGCAAGCTTTCGGCTGGCATCATATCCTTGGCCGAAATGGTTGCCGGTATCTTCGCTGAAGCCGCCGAGGCAGCGCCTGCGGATGCCAAGGGCAAATCGAAAAAGACTGCTTTTGCAGGTTTCAAATCGATGTTGAAAAAGAAGTAACTTCGGCATGGGCTCACCCCGGGCATAGGTAGCAGAGCGAATGACAATGCAAACTTTGATAATCGCCGCTGGAACGATCTTGTTCTTTGTTCTGGGGGCGCTCGCCTTCACAGGACCCAATGCCGGCAAGGCGACGACACGCCGTCTCGGCGCTGTCAAAATGCGCCATTCGGACAGTGCCGACGCCCGCGTTGAGCAGCAAATGCGCAAAGCCGTTGCCTCGCGCCGTCCGCTGATTTTCGCCGATGGGCAGCATATTAGCCGCGCGGACAAGCTCCGTCTGCGTCTGGCGCAAACCGGCAAAAAATGGACGTTGCAGCAATATATGTCTGCCTCGGGCGGCCTTGCGTTTGTTATCATGGCCATTCTCTGGCTTAAAGGCGCACCATTATATCTCGCTATGTTTGGTGGGCTGCTCGTCGGTGCTGGCTTACCGCACATGGTCATCAATTTCCTGATGGCGCGGCGCATCAAGAAATTCACCGCGAACTTCCCTGATGCCATCGAACTTTTGGTGCGTGGTTTGAAGTCGGGCTTACCCGTGGGTGAAACACTTGGCGTGGTTGCAAAGGAAATTCCTGGCCCTGTCGGCGAAGAGTTCAAGCTTGTGGTCGAGAAAATCAAAATCGGTAAAAGCATGGAAGACTCGCTGCAGGAAACTGCCGATCGCCTGGGGACTGCCGAGTTCCAGTTCTTCGTGATTACCCTTGCTATTCAGCGTGAGACAGGCGGTAACTTGGCCGAAACACTCGCAAATCTTGCAGATGTTTTGCGCAAACGTGCGCAAATGAAGCTCAAAATTCGCGCGATGTCGTCGGAATCAAAAGCATCAGCTTACATCGTTGGCTCTCTGCCGTTCTTCGTGTTTGGCATGGTCTGGATGGTCAACCAGCAATATCTCGCAGGCTTCTTCTACGAACCGCGCCTGATTATCGCTGGTCTCGGCGGCGCATTGTGGATGTCGATGGGCGTCTTCGTGATGGCCAAAATGGTCAATTTCGAAATTTAAGTTGGGGGCAGGATAGCAAACATGACCAATCCGGGTGGACCTCAACTTTTGGGCATCGACGTCTTATGGGTCGCGACGTTGCTCTCGGCCGTGGCGTGCATGGCCGTAATGATCGCCATTTATTCAGCCGTCACCGTGCGCGATCCTATGGGCAAGCGCGTGAAGGCACTGAACGAGCGCCGCGAACAGTTGAAAGCTGGTATCACCGCGACAACATCGAAAAAGCGCGCCAAGCTTGTGCGCAAGACTGAAACTACGGACAAGATGCGCCAGATGCTGTCAAAGCTTCAGGTGTTGCAGGAAGATCAGGTCAAGGCTGTCCAGCAACGGCTGGCACAAGCGGGTATCCGCCGCAAGGAACTTGCGGTCACCGTCATCTTCAGCCGCATGGTACTGCCGATCATTTTTGGTGGCGGTGTGGGCATTTGGATTTACGGGCTCGGCGGAATGCCCGATTGGAGCGCGATCAAGAAATTCGCCTTATTCGCGGCAGCGACCATCCTCAGTTATAAAGCCGCTGACATCTATCTTTCGAACCTGGTTACAAAGCGTACCGACGCCATCCGAAAAGGGCTTCCAGACGCGCTCGATCTGCTCGTGATCTGTGCCGAGGCTGGCCTCACTGTGGACACCTCGTTCAACCGCGTGGCCAAAGAATTGGGCCGGGGCTATCCAGAGCTTGGCGACGAATTTGCGCTTACCGCAATTGAACTTGGCTTTTTAACCGAACGCCGTGCCGCCTTTGAAAATCTGGCTTATCGCGTCAATCTGGACTCGATCAGGGGCGTGGTCACGACCATGATCCAGACCGAGAAATACGGGACGCCGTTGGCATCGGCATTGCGCGTGCTATCGGCAGAATTCCGGAATGACCGCATGATGCGCGCTGAAGAAAAGGCTGCACGTTTGCCCGCCATTATGACGGTGCCGCTGATCCTTTTCATCCTGCCAACGCTGTTCATCGTTATTCTTGGACCAGCCGCCTGCTCGATTGCCGACGCGTTTTCGAAACAGTGAACGGGGCGGCGTGGCGCCGTCCCCTTCAGCCTAAACGAACGGTTTGTTCGATGGCACCGAAAATGCTGTGGCCAGCATCATCGCGGACTTCAATCCGGACAACGTCCCCATCTTGCAGGAATGGCGTTGTCATCTCGCCAGTTGCGATTTTTTCGACCATGCGGACTTCGGCAAGACAACTGTAGCCAAGCCCGCCATCGGCGACTGGACGACCGGGACCGCCATCGGCATCACGGTTGGACACTGTGCCTGAACCGATAATCGACCCTGCCCCCAAATTGCGTGTTTTGGCGAGATGCGCAATCAAGACGCCGAAATCAAAGGTGCAGTCGTCGGACGCCACGGCCCGCCCAAATGGCGCGCCGTTCAAATCAACATTCAATGTCCGGTGCAGCTTGCCGCCGTTCCAATATGCCCCAAGGCTATCGGGTGTCACAAATACCGGTGACAATGCGCTGGCGGGTTTGGACTGAACAAAGCCAAAGCCTTTCTCAAGTTCGGCAGGTATCAGATTGCGCAGCGATACGTCGTTCACCAGCCCGACCAGCTTGATATGGGCCAAGGCGTCTGCGGGCTGCGTGCCCTTTGGCACGTCGCTGGTGACCACAACGATCTCCGCCTCCAGATCGCAGCCCCATGCTGCGTCAGCCAGCATAATATCATCGCGCGCGCCCATAAATTCGTCCGACCCGCCCTGATACATCAATGGATCATGCCAGAAGCTTTCGGGCAATACCGCACCGCGGGCTTTGCGGACCAGTTCGACATGGTTGACGTAGGCCGAACCATCAGCCCACTGATAGGCGCGGGGCAGTGGCGCGGCAGCGTCATGTTCATGGAAGCGTTCGCGCGGGATAACGGCATGTTCCAAATCGGTCGCCAATGCCTCAAGCCGCGGAGCGATATTGTCCCAGTCATCCAGCGCTGCCTGTAATGTCGGCGCAATATGCGCTGCATCCGCATACCAAGCGAGATCATTGGAAACGACAACAAGATGACCGTCACGACCCGACTTCAGTGATGCAAGTTTCATAATCTCTCTCCAGCTTTTGCACATCATGCAACGATATTGCTGTTGCGGCAACCGCGACTCTGCGCTTACACTTATCAACATGGGATGGGGGCTCGCCAAAATGCGGACGTTTCAAGCAGGTGCCTTGGCGCTTTCCCTGCTCGTCACCGGTTCAGCTTACAGCCAGCAAGCTGCCTTCAGCACAGCCGAGGCCGCAAAAAATGGATGGGCGATGGAGCAGAACCGCTCCGCTGGCTGGTTTCTTTCGCAACACAAACGCCTCGCCACCGCGATAGCGACACTTCAGCCGCAAAAGCCCGGCATCGTGGATGCCTATGTCATTTCGATTGGGCTGGATTCCGATGCCGTGTTCGCCCGGGAATCGGCTGAAGCGGCAAAGGTTCTTGCGCGCCGATATGGCGCAGCTGGCAAAACGCTTTTCCTCACCGCTGGCGCGGATGACGGCCCATCGGGCGCACCGCAGGGATCGCCCTCAAATCTGGCGGTCGCGCTGGCTGCGGTTGCAAGTAAAATGGATTTGAAAGAAGACGTCCTGATTTTGTTCGCCACCACCCATGGCGACCCGGTTTCGGGATTGGCCTATCGTGATGGGATCGATGGCGTCGGCATGATTGCGCCGCAGCGGCTGTCTTCGCTGCTCGACGACGTCGGCATCAAGCGCCGCATGGTTTTGCTCTCCGCCTGCTATTCGGGGATATTCATTCCGTTGCTGACCAATGATCAGACCGTCATTGTGACTGCAGCATCTTCGCAACGCACATCGTTCGGCTGTGCGCCGGGCAATGACTGGACCTTTTTCGGAGACGCGCTGGTGAACAACGCTTTCCGCAAACCGCAGAAATTCGATGCTGCCGTTGCAGAGGCTGTTCAATTGATTTCCGGATGGGAAAATGTGCTGAAGCTTATGCCGTCACGGCCACAGGTCTTTGTGGGCGACAATGCGCATGTCTGGCTTGATGCACTTGAACAAAAAATGCCCAGGACCGAAACCCCGAAAATTGGTCGGCCTGCAATAGCCGCCAATTGAGCGGGCTTCGGCTAACTTAACCGAGCTCAATGACTCGCGCCCGCAACTGCGCAAGCATCGCCTCTAACTTCTTGGCCTCACCGCTGCCCAATATCTTCTCAAGCTCGGCTTCAAGCTGCAATGCTTCAGGCACGATTTGTTCATAGAGGCTGCGGCCAGCGTCCGTCAGGGCAAGATGATGCGAGCGCCCGTCGCTGGTATTTGGAACGCGGCTCACGAGCGCACGTTCCTCCAGCGTCTTGCACGCCCGGTTGACCGTGACCTTGTCCATCGCGGTTGCTGCTACCAACTCCCGCTGCGTCGCAACCTCTGCTTCCCCTAACAGCGCCATCACCCGCCATTCCGGCACCTTAAGCGCAAACTTGCCACGATATGCGCGCGCGATCAGGTCGCTGACGGCATTCGACGTAATCGACAATTGATATGGAAGGAAAGCGCTGAGCTTGAGTGTGTTCTGTGGCATAAATTCGCTCTATTGTTGCGGTGCTGCGTTGTTGGACCGCATGTTTGTTAGTCGGGTTTCACCTGATCAGGATGGGCGGCAATGAACGCCGGCAACGCCGTCAACGCGGCATCAATCCGGATTAATTTGGGAAACTGATCCAATGGCGTATCGACCCGCCGCGCATTGGCCATTTGGGGGACGAGGCAGACGTCGGCAAGGTTCGGCAAGTCGCCGCCAAACAAGCCATCATCGGGCGCTATTTTTTCAAGCGCTGTGAACCCTTCGACGATCCAGTGTCGATACCATTTATCGACAACCTCCTGCGATTGCCCCATCTCGTCCTTCAAATAACGCAGGACGCGCAGATTATCGATGGGATGAATGTCCGCCGCAATAATCAAAGCCTGCGCCAGTGT
>JAIXOE010000007.1 GCA_027486895.1 Sphingomonadales bacterium | reverse complement strand
TCCCAACCGGGCACATAAGGCGCGTCTTTGCCAAGCAGAGTTTGCGTGCGGACGACCATGTCCTTGAGGATATGGTTGAGCGCGTGGCCGATGTGCATGTCGCCATTGGCGTATGGCGGACCATCATGCAGAATGAACTTCTCACGCCCGCGACGGCGATTGCGCAGCTCCGCATAGAAATCCTGCGCCTGCCAACGCGCCAAGATGCCCGGCTCCTTCTGCGGAAGGCCGGCCTTCATGGGGAAATCTGTTTTCGGCAGGAAAACGGTGTCGCGATAGTCGATAGGGTCAGTCATGTTGTGCGGGTGCCTAAAGGATATGGCGCTGCAAATAAAGCCTGTATCCTTGCCGTGGCACGCGCCCGTTAATGTTGAGATGGTTCACGCAGAGGCGGAGAGGGCGCCGAGGTGGAGAAATAAACCATCGCTGTCACCCTGAACTCGTTTCAGGGTCTTAATTCCGCCCGACCCGAAGAAGTAAGATACTGAAACAAGTTCAGCATGACGGGTAGAGGTTTCCCTCTGCGCCTCTGCGTGAACCAAATTACCGCCGCAGCGCGGGTCCAAGCTCTTCGATATTATCCACCCAGATATATCCATTATAGCTGTTCGCGATGTCGCCATATTGGTTGACGTCGGTAAGGCCCTTGATCTGACCATCAACCACATCTTCCGCAATGATCAGCCGCACGTTTGCCGCCTTCATCCGCGCCAGAAACCGGTTGGGCCAGCCCCACAAAGTATAGCCTAGGTCACCCAAAGTCAGCAGCATCGTGCTGTTCTTGCAAGACTCCGGAACGCTGCCCCAAAGCCCCGACAGGCGATAATCCGATGCGCATTTCTGCGCACCTACGATCGAGAATGCCTCATGACTGGGCTGGAGGCTTTCGATGAACGCGACAGCAGCGGCGTCGCTGATGACAATATTTTGGCCGGGAACGTCTACGGACGGTGTAGGTAAACTCGCGACCAATTGCTTGGCGGCGGCCGCACCCTGTACCTGCCAAAAAAGTTCAGGTTTCGTCAGGCCAGCCGCGGCATCCTTTATGGTTGAAGGCACACGTGCATTGTCCGCTGCGCATGCGCTTTCAAACTGCGGCGCGACCTTGAGCGCGCCGTTAGCAAATTGCGTTGTCACACGGATTGCATCGGCTCCGCTGCCCGCCGCAACCTGTAACGCTGCAATATCTGGCCCCACCGCCGCTCCGCCAAAGCCGCTATTGGCGCGGGCCACGCAGCCAGCGGTATCGCGGACGGGATCAGCGGCGCGGTCTGCGATAAGCTTTGGCTTGCCTGTCGGCTCTTCCGCCAACCAGCTTGCCTGAAACAGCGTAAAACCGAACGCCAAGGCAGCGAAAATCAATATGATGATCGTCTGTTTACGGGTGAAGGTCATGACGCCGCCAATATCCGGCGGGCTTCGTCGCAATCCTTTGCCATTTGCGCCATCAGTTCGTCCAGACTGTCAAACTTTGCCTCACCGCGAATGAAGGCGTGGAATTCGATTTCGATATTCTGCCCGTAAAGGTCTTCGGCAAAGTCGAAGAAATGCGGCTCAAGCAATTCCTTGGGCGGATCGAACGTTGGGCGAATACCTAGGTTCGCTGCGCCATTGAGTACGCGGCCATCGGGCAACCGGCCCTTCACCGCATAAATGCCGTACCGCGGGCGCAGATAATGGGCCATGTCGATATTGGCGGTGGGAAAACCCAAAAGCCGCCCGTTTTTATCGCCATGCTGCACAACACCCTCGACCGTAAATGGCCGCGTGAGCAACGCTGTTGCCGCAGCGCAGTCGCCATCCTTCAATGCGGTGCGGATTCGGCTCGACGATATAATGCCGCCATCGTCGACCACTGGGCCCATCGCTGTCGATGTCAGGCCATGCGTCCCACCAAGATCGCGCAATACGTCGATATTGCCGCCGCGCTTATTCCCAAAGGTAAAGTCCTCACCGGTCACGACGGCGGAAATACCCAGCCGCTGGACCAGCAATTCGACAATGAATTCTTCCGCTGTCGTTGCGGCAAGGCTGGCATCGAATTCAAACACCAACATGGCGTCGGCACCGGCTTCTTCGAACAGGCGTTGCCGTTGGTCGAGTGTTGTCAGGCGGAACCACGGCGATTCGGGCGCAAAAAAGCGCACGGGATGCGGATCAAATGTCGCGATGATGGCCGGACGCCCCGCTGCCTTCGCCTGCTTTATCGCTTCGCCAGCGACGGCCTGATGCCCCAAATGAAAGCCGTCAAAATTACCCAGCGCGACGACACCGCCGCACAAGGCGTCGGGCATTCGTTCTTTGGCAGAAAGGCGCGGGATCGTCATATCGCGAAAAACCGTAGCCCTGAGCAGCAATCGTTTTGCGATTGCGTCCGTCGAAGGGTGGCTCTCGATCTTGCAACGCCCTTCGACTTTTCGCCGACGCTTCGCATCGACGGCTCAGGGCTGCGGTTTTGCTTATTGGTCATTTTGCAACATTCGCCATCGGCACCAAGCCAGCGCGAATTACGCGCAACGCGTTTTCGCCCATGACCGCGCGGATCTCGTCTGGCGTGAATCCTTCGTCCATCAAGGCTTGGGTGACTTGCGCCAGTTGCGACGTATCGAAACGCACCTCGGTCGCGCCGTCATAGTCCGAGCCCAAAGCGACATGCTTTATGCCGACCAAATCGCGCACATGCTTCATCGCCTTCGCAGCAGCACGCGGATCGGTGGAGCATATCGCGCCTTCCCAATAGCCAATGCCAATGATGCCGCCGGTTTTGGCGACGCCGCGCACTTCATCATCGGTCAGGTTGCGGTTGACCTTGCAGGTCGCTTGCACGCCGCCATGGCTGGAGACCACTGGCCGCGTCGCCAAGGCCAAAACCTCGGCAACGCCAGCATGGCTGAGATGCGCAATGTCGACGATCATGCCTTTCGCTTCCATCCGGCGCAATATGTCGCGACCGAACGGCGTCAATCCGCCCTTTTTCAGGCCGTGCATCGATCCGCCAAGTTCATTGTCAAAGAAATGCGTCAACCCAGCCATGCGGAAACCGGCGTCGTAAAGCCGGTCAAGGTTCGCGGCCTTGCCTTCAAGATTATGGAGGCCTTCAATGGTCAGCATGGCGCCGACAGTCGTCCGGTCCTTTTGACGCGCGGCAAGCAATGCATCCAGCTCCTGCGCCTTGTTTACCGCCTGCAATTTTCCGCTCGACCCAGCGACTGCATTGTCCCGCTTATGCGCATGATATAGCGAGCGCTCAACCAGCGAATGCCACGTCTTTATCGGCTGTAACTGTGCGAAAGTCAGCAAGGTGATATTGTCGGTGTCCGCACCATTGCCATCATAATTCTGGCCTTTTGGTGTCTTCGTCACCGAGGAAAAAAGCTGAAGCGCAACATTGCCTTCTTGCAAGCGTGGCAAATCCACATGGCCGCGATCCGCACGCTTGCCCAAATCGCGGTTCCACATCAGTGTGTCGCTGTGCAGGTCAACAATCGTCAGCGATTTGTGCAACGCTTTGGCTTCATCGCTGACTTTAATCAGCGGCTGGCCATCAATCTCGTTCATCGACCCTTCGACATAGCCGGGCAAAAAGCCGAAAAAGCCAATCGCTGCCGCGCCAATCAGCGTCAGCGGAATCCAGAATTTTTTACGCATTTTTCCCCCTTGTACGCCGCGCTTTTAGCTCTTTGCCCGCCGCACGAGCGTAACAAAGTCAAACGCCGGTGCGCCGTTCTGCGCGGGATGGCTCTCGCGAGACAGTTCTTCCCACTCGGCCATATCGAAATCGGGGACCGAGGTATCTCCGTCGGGCTGCGCGGCAATGTCCGTGAGTTCAATGCGATCCGCAAGCGGCAGAAACAGGTTATAGATTTCAGCGCCGCCGATAACGCACACATGAGGGCCATTGGCCATCTTCAACGCTTCATCAACCGAATGGGCGATTTCAGCGCCTTCTTCTTCCCACGCGGTATCGCGTGTCAGAACAATATGGCGTCGGCCATCGAGCAAGCCGGGCAAGCTATCGAAAGTTTTCCGCCCCATAATCATGGGCCGGCCTTTGGTTATTTGTTTGAAATGACGCAGGTCAGCGGGGATATGCCAGGGCATGGCGCCATCTTTCCCGATGACTCCATTGGCGGCGCGGGCGAGGACAAGGATAATTTCGGGATGATTCATAACCCCGCTTTGCCTTGAAAAACTTAGCGATACAAGCGGGTGACGTGGCCTATTTTTCGGCCCGGGCGCGCTTCTGCCTTTCCATAGAGATGGAGATGCGCTGCGGGGTCAGCCAAAATCTGTTCAAACGCGTCGCCATCATCCCCGATCAGGTTCTGCATTTCGACACGGCTTGCCACTGTTTCGGTGCTGCCAAGCGGCAATCCGCAAATCGCGCGGATGTGGTTTTCAAACTGGCTGGTGGCAGCGCCTTCAATCGTCCAGTGGCCACTATTGTGCACACGCGGCGCGATTTCGTTGAATAATGGACCTTCGGTGCTGGCGAAAAATTCGGCCGTAAATACGCCGACATAATCGAGCGCAGTCGCGACCGCCGCCGCCATGTCGCGTGCCGCTTGCTGTTGGCTTTCCACGAGCGCGCCAGACGGCAGCGTTGACGTTGCCAATATGCCGTCGACATGCACGTTGTGCGAACTATCCCAAAAGCGGATTTCACCATCTTGGCCGCGCACCAATATCACTGAAAACTCGGCATCAAACTGCACCATGGCTTCAGCAATGAGTGGCTGCGCACCCGTCCGTGCCCATGCGTCAGCAAGATCGGCCTGCGACGATACCCGAAGCTGCCCCTTCCCATCATAACCCATGCGAATAGTCTTGAGGATGCACGGGATACCGACCGCATCGACCGCGGCTTGCACTTCGCTCTCCACGTTGGCGATGGCGAAGTTGGCGGTCTGTCCGCCGAGGCTGCGGACAAAACGTTTTTCGGCATCGCGATCCTGCGCCACTTCTAACGCCTTAAGCGGCGGATAGATGGGCACGAGCCCGTCAATTGTCGCAAGCGGCGGAACGGGCACATTTTCGAATTCAAACGTCAGCACATCGCATTTCGCGGCGAAATCGCGCAATGCCATGTGGTCGTCATAGGCCGCGACGGTGCGGTGCGCGGCCACTTCAAACGCCACATTGTCTCCTGCTGGCGCGTAAATATGGCAGCTATAGCCAAGCTGCGCTGCGGC
>JAIXOE010000059.1 GCA_027486895.1 Sphingomonadales bacterium | reverse complement strand
TCGGCCTTGGCGTATGGCAGCTTCAACGCAAGGCTGAAAAAGAGGCCCTGTTAGCCCGCTACAACGCCGCTGATGGTTTGCCAGCGATAGCGTGGCCGGTCGTTCCAGATCCCAAATCATTGCCGCTGTTTCGGCGTTCCTCGCTGATGTGCATCAAGGTCAGTAAAATCGAAGCGGTGTCCGGAAGCAATCGGGATGGAGAGGCAGGCTTTGCCCATGTCGCGTCGTGCCAAACAGGCGGCGCTGAAGGCCCTGGTGCGAAAGTTGCTATCGGTTGGTCGGAGCGTCCGCAATCACCAAGCTGGGGTGGCGGACAGGTCCGGGGGATCATCGCGCCCGATGGGGTGCAGTTGATTAAGTTGGTGTCGACTGACGCCGTCGATGGTCTAGATCGGCTGGCATTGCCATCGCCGAGCCAAATTCCGAACAACCATTTCCTTTATGCAATCCAGTGGTTCATTTTCGCTGCGGCTGCCTCGATTATCTATATCCTCGCAGTGCGAAAGCGCTCCAAGACGCCTTGAACGTTCCAACCGATATCTATTTCTACATCGTCGCAAGTGCTGCCGTCATATTGGTGGGACTGGCAAAGGGTGGATTTGCAGGGCTTGGCGCGGCTGCAATGCCTATGCTCGCCTTGGTGATGGACCCTGTGGCCGGAGCCGGCATGTTGCTGCCGATCTTAATGGTACAGGATATTGTGAGCGTCTGGGCATTTCGCCGCAACTTCGACCGACGGACGTTAATGCTCACCTTGCCGGGTGCAGTCGTTGGCATCTTTTTCGGATGGTTTTTGGCAACCTCGATTAATGCAGATGCCGTTCGCGGCTTTGTCGGCATCATTGCGCTGTCATTTGGGGGCTATCGATTGCTGCCGTTGTTCGGCGCACAGCTCAGGCTGGCTGGCCCTGCGCCGGAATGGGTCGGGGTCGTCATGGGCGGAGTTTCAGGCTTCACCAGCCAGATTGCGCATGCGGGCGGCCCACCGTTTCAGATATGGGCCCTGTCGCGCAACTTCCCGCATCTGGTGTTTGTGGGAACGTCTTCGATATTCTTCGCTATCATCAATTGGATGAAAGTGCCCGCCTATGCGGCGCTGGGCCAATTTAACATACAGAATATGACGTTGACCGCCATCTTCCTGCCATTGGCTGTCATCAGCACAATGGCAGGGGTGAAGCTGGTCAAACGCGTGTCACCTGAACGATTCAACATCGTCATTCAGCTTTTGATGGTGGTCGTTGGCGTAGAGTTGATTCGCCAAGCCATTTGGTGACTGCGCCCTATTTGGGCGACAGCACCATAAGCATTTGACGACCTTCCATGCGCGGATGCGCCTCAACCTTTGCGGTCTCAGTGGTATCGGCTTGAACGCGTTGCAACAGGTGCATACCCAATTGTTGGTGGGCCAATTCACGACCGCGGAAGCGCAAGGTAATTTTCACCTTGTCACCCTCTTCGATGAATTCCGCAACCTTCTTCATCTTGACCATATAATCATGGTCATCGATGTTTGGACGCATTTTAATTTCTTTAATTTCCTGCGTTTTCTGGCTCTTACGGGCAAGGTTGGCCTTTTTCTGGGCCTCATATTTGAACTTGCCGATGTCGAGAAATTTACAGACTGGCGGATCAGCATTTGGTGATACTTCAACCAGATCAAGACCGACTTCAGCAGCCTGTGCTATCGCTTCGCGGGTATACAGGACACCCAAATTTTCCCCGTCATCATCAATGACTCGCACTTTTTCAGCTGTGATGAGATTATTGTAGCGCGGACCACTTTTAACAGGTGGGGTCATTGCGCGCCGGGTCGGCGGGGTGGCGATAGTCGATACTCCTTGTGATGTTATGCAGCGCCATTACAGCCAAATCACTAACAGATAAAGGCCTTAGCGCCGGATTATCCGCTTTTGTTAGCGACAGTGGCTCTCGAGACACGGCCAAAGGGCCATGACCGCTGCGCACCGAATGGCTACAGGGTCGTGAAACGTTCTACTTCGCGAGCCCAGTCAAATCGTCGACGGTCAATATCTGCGGAAGAATCTGCGCGTCGCCATTTGGCGGGAAGTAGAGATATAATGGCACGCCGGAACGCCCATATTTTGCGAGATAGCGGGTGATGTCCGGGTCCCTGCGCGTATAGTCGCCCACCATCACGATAATGCCCGCCTTGCGAAATGCGTCGGTGGTCTCGGTCCGGTCAATTGCCGCCTTTTCATTGACTTTGCAGGTCACGCACCAGTCCGCGGTGAAATATAGGAACACCGGTTTGCCGTCAGCCCGCAAAGCGCTCAAACGCGCTTCGTTGAAGGCGATGCTGCCGTTTTTGGAAGTCTGCGCCGCAGGTTCAATCGTCACCTTACTTATTATGAGAGCGGCAGCGATGGCGATCGCGAACAATGCAATCACGACCCATTTAAAAGGCGAACCATTTTTCTGTTTCCGGCCAAGTTCAAACAGCCGTACGAGGATAATGAACGCAGCAGCGCCGCCGATCAGCAAACCGGTTAACCCAGCCAGTTGATATATGAGCCAAAGCAACGCCAGCGAAGTCAGCGCCATGGGTAATGCCATCCATTGCCGGAACCGCACCATCCACGGCCCGGGTCGTGGCATCCGGCTGCGTAAGGCCGGAATGAAAGCAATGGCAAAGAAGGGGAGCGCCAAACCAAATCCGAGCCCTGCAAAAATCAACAATGCCAAACCGGTCGGCAGCAAAAGCGCTGCACCCATTGCCGCGGCCATGAACGGCCCCGTGCACGGTGTCGCAACGACTGCGGCAAGCACGCCTGTCCAGAATGACCCAGCCAGTCCGCCTTTGCGCGTCAGCTTTTCGCCTGCGCCAATACCGCCAACCTCAAATACGCCCACCAGATTTGCCGTGACCGCGACCATCAGCAGCAAGAGGATCAACACGACCGACGGATCCTGCAGCTGGAATGCCCAGCCCACTTCTTCGCCGGCAGCGCGCAAGGCCAGCATGACGCCGCCGAGAATGAGACAGCTGAAAATGATACCGACCGTGTAGGCGACCGCATCGCGGCGGGCTTCGCCTTCATCGCCGCCCATTTTGGCAAGGCTCAGCGCCTTGAGCCCCAAGATCGGGAACACGCAGGGCATCAGATTGAGCAGCAAGCCACCGAGCACAGAGAATGCCAATATCCAGCCGAACCCGAGCGATGGTTGTTCTTGATCGGCAGGCGCACCTTTGCCCAAAACCGACACCGCATCGCCACCCGATGGAACCGCCCCCGGCACAGCGCGCACTTCAAGCCCTTGTGCGTCATTGAAGCGAAGAAGACCGTCTATTCTGCCGTCAAAGCCCTCTTTCACCTCGCCGCTGACCACTAGCCAGTCGCCGACGCGCCGAGCGCTTTGCGGTGCTGAATAGCGGAACAGTTTTTCGGTCTGCGCGAAAAACCAGACGCGCTCGGCCTTTGCATCACGCGGATAAGGAATAGCGATATCAATGCGCTTGCCATCAATTTGGTAGAGCGCCGAACGGTCCAGCGGAACGGGCAATGCACTGCGCCATTCGTCAAAGCGTGCGCGGTCAGCGTTGGCAATGGTCCCCGACCCGACGGTCAATGGCACAGTCAGCGTCGCGGTTTCCGGAACGCAAACCAAGTCCGAACAAGCCGACCAGCGGGCGTTGACCGTAACGCTGAGGCTTCGCCCCGGCTGCGCGTCTTTGGGTATCTTGATATCAACCAGAAAGGCATGCTTTGCCTTGTAAATGTGGTTCATGAACCCGCTGACAATCAACGTCTCGGGTACCGGCGCACGTACCAAACCTGCCGTGACACCGGCGGGCAATTGCCATTTAAGCTCTAGCGGCGTCCCGGCATCACCTGGGTTCGACCAATAATCATGCCAGCCCGGTTTTGGATCCATGACGATCGCGACCGTCACGTTATCGCCAGGTGCAGGGCGACTGGTTTCAATGTCTATCGACGCACGCACATTTTGCTGCGTTGTCTGAGCTGGCGTCGGGGCCTGTGCATGCGTGACGCCAACTGCGAGCCATAATGCCAGCAGCACTGCGCTGAGCGTTAGCAAGAGACGCAGCGGTCCCTTAGCCAATCCCCGCGTCCCGATATTTTGGTTTTCCAAAACAAGCATTTTATTCGGGAGCCGCCTGTAAGGGCGGTGCGCCCATCATTGGCATCGCCTTCGCCTTTTTCCAGCTGCCGTTCAGATAATAAGCGATCGACAAGACACAAGACGCGATGGATGTCGCGATAAACGCACCCCAAATGGCATCTGCGCCGACACTGTCATACAGGCCAAAGCCGATGCTGAACCGCACGATCACGGCACTGAAAATCAGGATGAGCAAGGGTGCCATAACTGCGCCATTTGCGCGCACCGCGAACGTCACAACGACCGACACGCCCATCAAAATGAAGCTCCATCCGATGATATGGTTGATATGAATGGCGATGTCGACGGCGGGGCTGTCACCCGGCAAGAACAGTTCAAGCAAGGGGCGTGCGAAAATGGTCATTAGGCCAATCAACACACCCGACATCAAAAGATTAATGCCGATGCCCGACCAGACGATGCGGCTTACGCGGTCCCATTTGGTCGCGCCGATATTCTGCGCGACCATGGCGCTAACCGCGCTACCCACGGCAACTGCGGGCATTTGCACATAGCTCCAAAACTGGTTCATCACGCCGAAGGCCGCAGTCGTGTCTACGCCTTCGCGGTTGACCAGCCCAATCATCACCACGGCCGATCCGGACATGATGATCATGGTGAGGCCCATGGGAAGTCCCATGCGGGCAATCGGTTTCAGGAACCGCCCGTCGGGGCGTAGCCATTTGAGTTCCGTTCCGCGCAGGCGAATGGTGAGATCAAGGGCATAGATTTTGCGCAACAACAGCGCCACGCTGATGATCCCCGCGACCACAGTTGCTAGGGCTGATCCGGCTATGCCCATGGCGGGAATGGGGCCGAACCCCAAAATGAATATGGGATTGAGGACGATGTCCAAACCGACGTTCAACACCGTGTTCCAAAATGGCGTCACCGAATCGCCTACCCCGCGCAGCGATGAAGACAGCAGCACCATGACAAAGGACGTCGGCATGGTGAGGAAGATTACACGCAGATAGGATAAAGCCAGCGGATAAGCCGTGTCTGGTGTTCCCATGAGGTGCAACAAATGCGGCGCAAAAATCCAGCCAGCAATCGCGAAGATTATGCCCGCGATAAAGAATGTGCTGATCGCCGTGCCCATAATCCGCCGGACCGCTTCAATGTCGCGCCGCCCAATATTCTGCCCAATCAATATGGTCGTGGCCATGGCAAAGCCGAACAGGGTCGAAAACATCAGGAACATCAATAGGCCAGCATTGGCAGATGCGGCCAACGCCTCTTCGCCCAAAAATCGTCCGATCCAAACCGAATTGACCGAGTTGTTGAGCGACTGGAGTATGTTCACGCCAAGCGAGGGCAGGGCGAAAACAAACAAGGTTGCGGCAACGGGCCCAACCGTCAGGTCGCGTTGATGGGCGGGCGCGCCGCTCACCCCAATCGGGCCAATGCCGCCGTCAGCCGCTCGGCCTCCGATGCCTTTTCCGCGTGATCGGCGCGTGCCTTTTCAACCGCCTCGGGCTTCGCCTTTTCAACAAAGGCTGCGTTCGACAGCCGACCTGCGAGTGCATCACGTTCCTTGGCTGCGGCCTCGATAGCCTTGGTAATGCGGCTGCGTTCGGCATCGAGATCGATGATGCCGTCGAGTGCGAAGACGACCGTATCGCCACCCACTACGATTTGCGCGATATTGTTGGTCTCGACAGGCGCAAAAGCAAAGCTGTCAATGCGGCCCAATCGGGACAGCGCCGCAGCTTGCCGTTCGATTATTGCGATAGTTGATGGCTGCGGGTCTGCAATATTTGCCGTCAACCGCGTGCCCGGCGGAATATTCAGCTCTGCCTTAAACGACCGCGTCTTGCTAATCGTGTCAATCACCCAGTCGATTTCGCGAACTGCGTCTGCGTCAACCGTTGCGCTTGGCTCGGGCCAATTTGCATGGATGATGTCATATGGGCGTTCACCCAAAGCGTGCCACAATTCTTCAGTGATGAACGGCATGAATGGATGCAGCATGACCAAAATCTGGTCGAGTACCCAGCCAGCTACGATCTGCGACTCAGCGTCCATCTCGCCCTTTTCGCCATCGACAAAAGCGGGTTTGATGAGTTCGAGATACCAGTCGCAGAACTGGTCAAAGACCATGTGATAAATCACATCAGCCATGCCGTCGAAGCGGAATTCGGCAAAGGCCTTGTTGAGCTTCTCGACGGTGCCCACAACCTCGCCGATAATCCAGCGGTTGACCGCGAGTTCGGCTTTGGGGGCGCTGATGCTGTGCGATCCGCTTATGCCGTTTGATTGCGCAAAGCGCGCCGCATTCCAAAGCTTGGTCGCAAAGTTGCGATAGCCGGCAACGCGGCTTTCATCCATCTTGATGTCGCGGCCCTGGCTTTCCATGGCGGCCATGAAGAAGCGCAAAGCATCGGCGCCATATTGGTCAATCAGGCCAAGCGGATCAACTGTATTGCCCTTTGACTTCGACATTTTGCTGCCATCGGCAGCGCGGACGAGGCCGTGCAGGTAAAGCGTCTTCCAAGGCACTTCCTTCATGAAGTGAATACCCTGCATCGCCATCCGCGCGTCCCAGAAGAACAATATGTCAAAACCGGAGACAAGCACATCATTCGGGTAGTGGCGGTCCAGCTCACTGCTTTGGTCAGGCCAGCCCAAGGTACCAAAGGGCCAAAGCGCGGAGGAGAACCATGTGTCGAGCACATCATTGTCTCGATGGAGTCTGATCGGAGCTTTACCGAATGATGCCTCAGCAACAAGGCGCTCGGGTTCTGAAATCGAGAGGGGCTGCTCTTCAATTATAATAGGTCGACTTGAGCCATAAAATTCGAGTGCTTGTGCATGCGCTTCAGCCTCATCTTCGGCCACAAAAATCTTATAGCCTTCAAGTGATGTGAAGTTCGCCTGATATTTATCATCATCGTATGAAATAGGGCCATACCAAACTGGGATCCGATGCCCCCACCATAATTGCCGCGACACGCACCATGGCTGGATATTTTCCATCCAGTTGAAATATGTTTTTTCCCAAGATTTCGGGACAATATCGATTGCGCCCGAACGCACCGCTTCGATTGCCGGCTTGGCCAATGTTTCTGCGTCGACATACCATTGGTCGGTCAACCATGGCTCAATCACTTGGCCCGAACGGTCGCCAAATGGTGTTTGGATGACGCGGTCTTCAACCTTTTCGAGGAAGCCCAAAGCGTCCATCGCTTCGACCACCATCTTGCGCGCATTGGTTGGCTCGCCTTCGATGCCAAAGCGATATTGGCCGATATAGTCTTGCGGGATCAAGCCATCCGACGTTTGCACGACGCGGCCCTCGCCATCGAGCATGTTGAACATTTCACTGGCCTTGAACCCGGCACGCTTGCCAACTTCAAAGTCATTGAAATCATGCCCCGGCGTCACCTTGACTGCGCCCGAACCCAGTTCCGGATCGGCATGTTCGTCAGCCACAATCGGGATTAAGCGGCCGGTGATTGGCAGGCGCACATTTTTGCCGACCAGATGCGCATAGCGTTCATCCGACGGGTTTACCGCCACCGCCATATCGGCGAGCATGGTTTCGGGCCGCGTGGTCGCGACGGAGATAAATCCGCTGCCATCTTCGAGCGGATATTTGAAGTGCCAGAACTTGCCGTTGATTTCGCGCGTTTCTACCTCAAGGTCGGAAATCGCGGTTTTCAGACCGGGGTCCCAGTTGACGAGGCGCTTGTCGCGATAGAGCAGGCCCTGATTGTACAGTTCAACGAACACTTTGATGACGGCTTTTGAAAAGCCCTCGTCCATTGTGAAGCGTTCATTCTCCCAATCCATCGAGCAGCCCAGGCGGCGCAGCTGGCCCGTGATCTCACCGCCGCTTTCTTCTTTCCACTCCCAAACTTTGGCAATGAATTCGTCGCGGGTAAAATCTGTGCGTTTCTGTTGGCGCGCATTCAGTTGCCGTTCGACCACCATTTGCGTGGCGATGCCCGCATGGTCGGTGCCCACAACCCACAGGGCATCCTTACCCTGCAAACGCGCGTGGCGAATGAGGATGTCCTGCAACGTATTGTCGAGCGCGTGGCCAATGTGTAGCGAACCCGTCACATTTGGCGGAGGATTCACGATTGTGTAGGGCTCTGCATCTGGCCGTTCGGGACGGAACGCGCCAGTGGATTCCCAATGGGCGTACCATTTCGCTTCAATAGCAGCGGGGTCGAAAGTCTTGTCGATAGTCATGGGTTCGTGCCATAACGAGCCTCACGGGAAAGGGAAACCCTCACCACACGACATATGGTTGAACAGCCAAGAAAAAGCCTCGCGCCAACAGCGATCACGCGCCGTTGGCTTGCGCAGCTGTGCTTACCTCGCGTCTTTCAAATGCTTGGCCAGCCAAGCGAACACAGTCTGGTGCCACTGGATGGAATTTTTTGGCTTAAGCACCCAATGGTTTTCGTCAGGGAATACCAACAGTTTCGATTCCACGCCCTGCTGCTGCAACGCCGTGAAGGCCGCGAGGCTTTGCGAATAAGGAATGCGATAGTCCTTTTCGCCGTGGATGACCAAAGTCGGTGTTTTCCACTTAGCAACATGGTTTACGGGGTTCCATTTTTCGCCATCTGTCCGCGTTGTCCACGGTCCACCATTATCCCATTGGTCGAACCACAATTCTTCGGTTTCATAGGCCATTGCGCGGAGGTCGAAAATTCCGGCATGATTGACGAGGCATTTGAAACGGTCGGGCCAGTTGCCCGAAATCCAGTTCATCATGTAACCGCCATATGATCCACCAAGCGCACAGGCGTTTGCGGTATCAAGTTGCGTGTCGATTTTGCCAACGGCGTCCATGCCCTTTTGCAAATCTTCAAGCGGCCATCCGCCCCAGTTCTTGTTGATGCTGTCGGTGAACTTCTGGCCATATCCGGTGGACCCGTGAAAATCGATGGTCACAACGGCATAGCCTTGCGATGCCATGACCGCCGGGTTCCAGCGATAGGACCAGCTGTTGTTGAACGAACCCTGTGGTCCACCATGCACCAGCAACAAAACGGGCAGCCTACCCGTCGCATTTTGCGGCTTCACGATTTGGCCAAATACCTGTTCGCCATTGGCACCGGCAAAATCGAATTTCTGGTAGTTGACTGGGTCGAGCGTAGCGAGTGTGTCCGCATTTACATTCGTCAGTCGTGTCGTTTTGCCCTTGGCATCCATGTGCACCAAGTCGGATGGACCAGCGATGCTGTTGATGGCGTAGACGATACCGCCATTTTTCAGCGGAACGGCTTCAGCGATGCTGCCGCGATCTGTAAGCCGCGTGACTTTGCCTTTCAGGTCAACCCGATAGAGCGGTGTTTCCAGCACATCCTGCGCGGTCACGAGCAAGCTTTGGCTGTCCAAGGACCATGCAAGCGACGCCACGGAGCGGTCCCACTTTTCGGTAAGCGCGGTTACTTTGCCGCTCTTCAAATCCATCAGCTTCACGACAAGCCTGTCGGCTTCGTAGGTCGCGCGCGGCATGGACGTCCATGCCATCCATTTGCCATCAGGCGACATGGCCGGTGTCGTGTCCATGCCGGCATTGTCAGCGGTCAGATTAATAATTTCCTTGGACTTTAGCGACGCGCCGTAAATATCGAGATTGGTGGACTTTGCTTCATTTTTGTCCGCCAACCGGAGCGTGTACGCAAGGCCGCTGCTGTCGGCGCTCCAGCTGATCTCTTCGCCGCCGCCAAAGGGCTTGGATGGGGCGTCGCCGACGAGGTTGCCGTCCATGGCCTCACCCAGCGTACCAAGCTTGCCATCTGCTCCCAGCACGACAGTGAACACCCGGCTGTAATTGCCCGGTGTTTCCCATTGGTCCCAGTGGCGCACCATAAGCTGGTCATATTCACGACCAGTTCCGGGGCCGGGTTTTGATGTGTCACCGTCCTTTTCGCATCCAAATTCCATGCAATCACGGGCAATATCGCCCCAGACTGCAAATTTCTGTCCATCCGGAGAGATTTTGAACCCGCTGACATCGGCCTTGAAATTACTCGCTTGAGCGGTTGTCGCTGTCGCGATGTCATAGCGCCAAATCTGGTCCGATCCGCTTTCATTGCTGATGTAGAAAATGCTTTTGCCATCCGGGGCAAAGGCGGGGTCGTGCTCATTCTTGTCTGGCTTTGATGCGAATATTATTGGCTGCGGATTGGCACCAATTTTGAGCATGTAGAGGTTAGTCTTGCCCTTATTCGCGTCCAAATCCGTCTCGCGTACCTGATAGGCGATCACGGTCCCATCGGGCGATGCTGTTGCACCAGAAAGGCGCTTCATTGTTGCGAGGTCGGTCTCTGTCATCGGGCGCGCAAACGCAGCAGAGGAAAGGGCGGAAGTGCCGATGATTGCGGCAAGCATGATGGTTTTTCTCATAGCCACACGCTAGTCAGCGCACGGCAGGCAGGCAAGAAAATTAGCGGATGAGTTTGCCGTCCTTCATGACGTGCGACAGATTTTCGAGCACGCCAATATCCTGAAGGGGATCTCCTTCGACAGCCACCAAATCGGCAAAGCGCCCTGGCTGCAAGCTTCCCAGCACATCTTGTTTGCCTAGTAGCTCCGCAGCGCGGGTGGTGGCGCTTTGAATGGCCTGCATCGGGGTCATGCCATAGCGGACCATATACGCAAATTGCTTGGCATTGCCGCCGTGCGGATACACGCCGCTGTCGGTTCCATAGGCAATCTTCACGCCCATCTTCACAGCTTTATGAAAACGAGCGCGCTGGATATCGGTCGTTTCCCGGTTCTTTCGCAGATATTCTTCCGGCCATTTTTCGCGTGTGCCGACGTCGTCAATGTAATCGCCATTGTAAATGTCCATCACCAGCCATGTCCCGCTGGCTTTTGCCATTTCTAGTGCTTCGTCGTCGATCAGGCTGGCATGTTCGATTGAACGCACGCCAGCGCGGATGGCGTTTTTAATCCCGACCGCCCCATGCGCATGCGCAGTTACAAATTTGCCCCGCGCTTTGGCGGTCGTAACCACTGCGCGCAGTTGCTCCTCGGTCAATTCGGGCTCGCCGGGCTCCGTACCAATTGCGAGCACCGCGCCAGTGGCGATGGTTTTGATGAAATCGGCGCCCTGATCTATCAAGAACGTTGTTTTCGCGGCGGCTTCTTCCGGGGTACTGGCAATGCCCAGACGCATGTCGACCGGAAGTTGCTCATTGGGAACGACGCCATTCAGCTCGCCGCCACCCTTCGGGATGGTGATATACGCGCCAGCAACAAACATGCGTGGGCCAGGAACGTCGCCGGCATTGATGGCATCGCGCAATGCTATATCGGTTAACCCGCGATATGTTCCGACATCACGCACCGTCGTGAATCCGGCCTCAAGCGTCAGTCGCGCATTATGGGCACCGATCAATGCGGTCGCGGCAGGTGAAGTCTTTAGCGGCAACGCAAGGTCTGCGCTTTGGCCAGCGTCGGCCAGATGGGTGTGGAGATCAATTAAACCCGGCAACACCGTGTAGGCCGACCAATTTAGCCGCGCGCTGCCGGCAGGTGTCAAACCACATGGCGCGACCGTGGTGATCTTGTCAGCGGCTATGCTGATGCATTGCCCCGTCAGGACTTTACCGGCCTGAACATCCAACAGTCTGCCGGCTTCGATATAGATATTCTGCGCAAATGCAGCAGTTGGCGAAACCGCCAGCGCCGTTGCGAGCATTAGCGCAGCGCGCATCAACCCTTTTTCGTGATGCGGGTGATTTCGCGCTCGACCATCGCTTCGACAATCGGCGGCAAATGGGTGTCGAGCCAATCCTTCAGCATGGGACGCAGCAATTCGCGCGTCAGACCCTCAAGCGAGGTTTCCCCTGACCGAACGATTTGCGGAGCTACACCCGGTTCGGAGAGCGTTTGCAGCGCGGAGAAGCTATGACGCAGGCTTTGCGCTTTGCTATCGTCCAGCAAGCTATCTTCACCAATCGCATTTTCATCTGCGGCAGTGAGCTCGAGCACTTCTTCTTCCTCTTCGCGTGCAACCGACTTGGCGCGTTTGGTCGCGGGACGGCTGCGGTCGTCATCGGCAATAATGCGTTTAATAGACGACAATATCTCGTCCATTGAAGGTTCGCTGCGATTGTCTGCCATAAAATTTGCCCCCGCTGCGTTGGATTAGCGCGTTCTGCCATCGGCAGGAACGGGTTCTATTTCTGCCTTTTGCGCTTGCGTGTCAACGGTGCGGGTCGATTTTGCGACAGGATCGGGCTGGGACGACCAGTCGTTCCAAGCGCCTTCAACCTTTTCATAGTCAGCGACGGGATCGTATAAAGTCCCACCTTCGAGGCCCAGATCGCGTGCCTCGGCCTTGCCCATGGCTGCAAGCAATGTGAAGCCAGCGACATATGCATTGCGGCGGGCCGCAACGAGTTGAACTTTGCTGTTCAACAATTCCTGTTCGGCATTCAAAATGTCGAGAATCGTCCGATTGCCGACGCTGTTTTCAGCGCGCGTGCCTTCCAGTGACAGCTCGTTTGCCGACACCGCACGTTCCGAAGCAGCGATAACATCAAGCGCAGCCTTCCAGCTGGCATAGGACGCCCGCGTTTGTGCAATCACTTCGCGTTCAGACGCGATTTCCAGTTCCTGTGCCTGGCCAAGCCGTGCCTGCGCTTGACGGATTTGCGCCGCTGGTTGGCCACCTTGATATAATGGCAAGGTTGCGCGAACGCCTGCTTGTGCGTTCAGCGAACTGTTGTCCGCTTGAAATCCGGGGATATTTGACGAAATCGATCCAAGCGCATTGCTGTACGATGGCGACGTAAATACGCTGACTGTCGGAAGCCGCGACGCATTGGCCGCACGGCGGTCAAACCGTGCCGCTTCGCGCGACTCGCGTGCCGCAATAAGGTCAGGGTTGCTTTCCAACGCTACGATTACGGCGCTGTCGGGAGTAGCGGGTAAATTGGGTAGAGGCGGAGGCGCCTGCAATTCTCCGGGCTCGCGACCGACAAGCTGAATGTAAATTTCTTTTGAGCGAATGAGGTTGGCGCGGGCCGTTTCCAAGTTGCTTGTCGCCAGTGCCAGACGTGCTTCGGACTGAGCGACATCGGTTCGGGTAAGATCACCGATTTCGAACCGGTCACGTGTGGCATCAAGATTGACGGAGAGTACACCAACTTGAGCGCGGTTCAGGTCAACAATCGATTCGTCGCGAATGACGTCCATATACGCGCCAACGACAGCGGAGAAAATTGCGCTTTCGGTGCCACGTAAATTGGCAAAGCCTGCCTCGACGCGATTTTCAGCGGCGCGCACGGCGTTTCGGATCCCACCACCGGCATAAAGCGGCGCGGAAATGGTACCGCTGATGCTGATGCCACGCGCCTGGACAACCGACGCGCCGCTATCCTGTAACACGTTTTCGACATAGGATGGCTGAACCGTGACATCGGGACGGCCGTTGGCTTTGGCGAGCGGCACACCCTCGTTTGTCGCGCGCTGCCCCTCGCGCGCCGCGGTCAGGTTCGGGTTGGTTTCATAGGCCGAGACCAGCGCATCGCGCAGCGTATCCGCCATGGCTGGTGCTGAACATGCTGCCGAAGCGAGCAAGGCAACTGTGATAAAGCGACGCGCGTTCAAAACACAAACTCCGGTTTGCGGGCAAATGCAACGAAAGGCGCGATCTCGCTATCCGCTATCGGTTTCAAAGCAACTTTCCCGCTGTGCACATATCCTTTTGCGAGGCGGGTCACGGCGCCCTCAACGATGCCGGTTACCAACCGGGCACCATCCGCTGCGAGCTTGAAGAGCGCATCCGGAAGCTCTTCCGCTGCGCCATCTAAGATAATGCAGGTATAAGGTGCGTTGGAGCTGGCCGCGTCGAGATTGTCTGCGGCTGCAGTGGTCAAATGCGGTGTCCGCGTTTTCAATATCGCAGCGACATATCCATCAGCCTGACCAACGAGCAGGACATTGTCATCGGCGCGCACTTCCGCCGCCTGCAACAGCAAAGCTGTAGACACTGGCGGATTCAACATTTGGCCGTTTTCCAACTCAAGTGAGCGGTCCATATAGGCCGTTGTCTGATGCGAAACGGGGACATAATCCTCGCGTGCGATGCTACCCATTGCGGCAAGCACCCAGCTTTCGGTTACGCCGCTTGTACGCAGCTGGCTGTCCACCATTGAACGCCGCATATCTTCAAATTTACCTGATTCCATCGGAATATTTCCATTAACCTGCTGGCCATTTGGCACAACTGTATTGCAAACACAATACAGTCTTTCATTCCGGTTCTAGCTACCCTAACCCGTCCCGCCAAGCGGGATTCAGACGAACGGCCTATTTCGGGGTGCAAATAGCAACTTTTTCCATGGCTTGTGGCGCACATGGCACAGCATTCCAGATTGCCGGTTGCAATGAATTCTCCAAGCCGCTAAGTGCCCGCCTTCACCACATAGCGGCATTGCTTTTAAAGCAAGTTGTTGTTTCAGAGGCCCGATGGCGGAGTGGTGACGCAGAGGACTGCAAATCCTTGCACGCCGGTTCGATTCCGGCTCGGGCCTCCATTTTCTTTCATCAATATGGGCGCAACTCAGCGTCGTCTTGCGGCCGGGACTTCCTGTGGCATAAGGCGCGTATGACGCCAAAACGCATCTTCATGCTGGGAGCAACTGGGACCATCGGCCTAGCCACGCGCGCTGCCTTGGTACGCCGCGGTCATCATGTGGTGTGCTTTGCGCGGCCCGCTTCCCGGGCGCATAGCGACAACGACACGGCCAGCGAATGGCGCTTTGGAGACGTAACTGACCTCCACTCGTTAAAGCAAAACGGATTTCGCGGTGAAAAGTTTGATGTGCTGTTGTCGTGCATGGCGTCGCGGACGGGCGCTGCGGACGACGCCTGGCGCATTGACCATCAAGCACATCTTCAAGCATTAGAGTGCGCCAAGCTCAGCGGCATTACGCATATGGTCCTGCTGTCGGCCATCTGCGTGCAGAAGCCGCTTTTGGCATTTCAGCATGCAAAGATTGCGTTCGAAGAAGCGCTTACGTCTTCGGGCATGGACCATACGATTGTGCGCCCAACTGCGTTTTTCAAATCATTATCGGGTCAGATCGATCGCGTGAAAAAGGGCAAGGCGTTTTTGCTGTTCGGCGATGGAAATTTGACCGCGTGCAAGCCAATCAGCGATGATGACCTTGCCGAATATTTGGCCAATGCTGTCGATGATCCGGCCGCGCGCAACCGCATACTTCCAATTGGTGGTCCCGGCAGCGCGATTACACCGCGACAACACGGCGGGTTGTTGTTCGACTTATTGGGCACGGAGCCCAAATTTAGAAACGTTCCGGTGGCCATGCTTGATGTGATTATTGCATTATTGGCAACGGCCGGACGCGTTTTTCCCGCCGCCGCGCGAAAGGCGGAACTCGCGCGTATTGGCCGTTATTATGCCACCGAATCGATGCTTTGTTGGGATCCAATTGCCGGTACATATGATGCCGATGCCACGCCTGAAACCGGCAAGGAAACGCTGGCAGAACATTATCGAAAAATGCTTTCGGGCGAACGGACTGCCAGCCTTGGCGACCACGCCATTTTCTGAATTCCGGGTGATGTTCAAGCCTATGGACTTTCAGGAAAATTGTGCGAATATTTGCCTATGAGCTTCACTGAGCATCCGCTTCGCCGATGGGCTGTCGATGAAATGCGGTTACGTCGTTTCGCGCCGGTCAGCCGGCGTTGCGAAATATATCAGGTCGTCCGCCTGATTGGACCCGAAGAACGCAGTGCTGAAGATGGCTGGCTTTTGAATGCGCGGCCTGATTTTGATGATTGGACGCTCGCCGCGCGGCATGGTTCGGGACACACAAACGCTGGCATTCACTTCCTTTGGGAGCGTCACACCGAAGCCAGCACATTGACGTTGATATTTCCGAATGAAACCCCGGATAATATCCGCCACAATTACATCCAATGGCTCGAAAATTGGCCGGGTGGCGTCGTGCGCGCGACACAAATCCGCGTGATTCCGGACGACAATAATGTTGATGCTGATTTGTCAGCACTGGGAATTTCTACCGAAGAGATGGTCTGCTGCGAAATCAATGCCGGCATTCGTCTTTGGTCCGACTTCAGCATCCACGGCGATGGCTATGGCCGGTTGCTGATTACTGCTGGCGACGTTGGCGAAGGCGAGCGCGGACGGATTATCCAGCGCGTGCAGGAATTGGGTAACTACAGAAACCTGGCCCTGTTGGGCTTTCCGGTTGTGCAGCAATATGGGCCGCAACTCGATCAGTTGGAACATCGTTTGTCCGACCATGCACGACGCGTCGCATCAGCAGATGATGATGACGATATTTTGCTTAACGATCTTGCGGGTATTTCGTCGGAACTGGAACTTATCCGTTCGGCCACCGGCTTCCGGCTGAGCGCTACGGCAGCCTATGCAGAGGTTGCGGCCGACCGATTGGCCGCGCTTGATGTGCGCCCCATATTAAACTTCCAAAGTCTGACCGATTTCACTGAACGCCGACTCGTGCCTGCGTCGCGCACCTGTTCTGTGTTTCGCCAGCGCCTCAACGATCTTGCCGATCGTATATCGAACGTCATGCACACGCTTGATGTGCGCATTGATAGCCGCATCAAGGCTCAGAATCTTGGGCTCATGCGTTCGATGGAACGGTCGACGCAGCTTCAGCTTCGCCTCCAAACCTTGGTTGAAGGATTGTCGGTTATTGCTGCTGCATATTATCTGGTTGGCCTGATTGCCTATATCACAAAGGGTGGAGCAGCCGCGCTAAAGGGTGGCGCATCCACCGACATGATAATTGGTGCCATAACGATCCCCATTGTGTTGCTGATCTACCTTTTTGTGAACCGTTTGCGGCACAAGGTTTTGAAAGAAACTGGCGAGGAAAATGCCCGTATTGAAAAGCCGTGAGACGACTGCATAATCCGCTTCCCATGGGGTTTCATGTGGGTTAAACGCATAATTGGGTTGAGTACGAAAAAGTTGGCCATATGGCCAATTAAGACGCGATAGGAGAATATATGGTCAAGACAAAAGCAATAGCTGGCTTGGTAGCTTTATCGGCAATGGTTGCTGCCTGTTCAGGTGGCGGTTCGGAGAGCGAAGCTGACAAAACAGCTCAGGCAGCGGCACCTGCCGCGCCCGCAGCAGCACCTGCCGCAGCGCCCGCCCCCGCAGCGCCTGCTGGCCCACCGGCTGCAACTGATGTTGCAACGCTTGATGGCACCACATTTGCAAGCTTCACTGGCAATGCCGCAAACGGTAAGATGGTATTTGCGCAGTGCCGCACATGCCACGTTACCGACGCTGGCGTAAACAAGACTGGCCCATCGTTAAATGGACTCATTGGCCGTAAGGCTGGATCGGTTCCCGGTTTCGCGTATTCGGCAGCGAATTCCGGAAGCGGCATTACCTGGACCAAGGAAAAGTTGTTCCAATATCTTGAAAAGCCACAGCGCGTAATCCCGCAGACGAAGATGATCTTCGCTGGTCTGCCTGATGCGCAAAAGCGTGCTGACGTGATTGCATATCTCGAAACGCCAAGCTGATATTTGAATATCACTGACATAAAAAAGGCCGGGTAATTCCCGGCCTTTTTTGTTGGTGGTGTTTGCTTTGCGTATCAGGCAGCAACGTCGCGTCGCGCGAGTTCGCAATGCGACCAGATTTCGCTGAGCGCACGCAACAGCTTATCAATGTCACCATCGCTGTGGACAGGGGACGGTGTAATACGCAATCTTTCCGTGCCACGTGGCACGGTCGGATAGTTTATTGGCTGCACATAAATTCCGTGATTATCCATCAACCAGTCGCTGATGAATTTGCACTTATGCGCGTCGCCAACCATGACCGGAATGATGTGGCTTGGGTTCGGAATATGTGGAATGCCCATCCGGTCCAATGCGCCACGCACTTTCGCAACGCGGTCTTGATGCATTTCGCGTTCCGCGTTGCTGGTCTTGAGATGCTTGATGCTTGCGCAAGCGCCGGCCGCAACCGCGGGTGGTAGCGCTGTTGAAAAGATGAAGCCGCTGGCAAAGGTGCGGACGAAATCACACAGGTCACGCGACGCAGCGATATAGCCGCCCATAACGCCATAGGCCTTGCCCAGCGTCCCTTCGATAACTGTAATCCGGTCCATCAGGCCTTCGCGCTCGGCAACGCCGCCACCACGTGGGCCATATAGGCCAACGCCATGGACTTCGTCGATATAGCTCATCGCGTTATGCTTTTCGCAAACGTCGAGGATTTCAGCGATAGGCGCGATATCGCCATCCATTGAGTAGACGCTTTCGAACGCGACAAGCTTCGGACGGTCAGGGTCAAGTTGCGCAAGCTTGCGGTCCAAATTCTCGGCTGAGTTGTGATCGAACACGATACATTCAGCCCGGCTATGGCGAATGCCTTCAATCATCGAGGCATGATTCAGCGCGTCTGATAATACGACACAATTCGGGATCTTCGCCGCCAATGTTCCAAGCGCTGCCCAGTTCGACACATAGCCCGAGGTAAAAAGCAACGCGTCTTCTTTGTTATGCAGGTCAGCCAGCTCGGTTTCGAGCAGAACATGATGGTGGTTTGTGCCTGAAATATTCCGAGTACCGCCCGCGCCAGCGCCGCATTCATCCAGAACAGTATGCATGGCGTTCAACACCTTGGGATGCTGGCCCATACCGAGATAATCGTTCGAGCACCAAACGGTTACATCGCTCGTTTTGCCGTCGATATAGCGGGTGGCATGGGGGAATGATCCGGCCTTACGCTCGATTTCGGTAAACACGCGGTAGCGTCCTTCTTCACGGACAGCGGCCAGTTCGTTTCCGAAAAATGCCTCGTAATTCATGCCCTCACTCCCTCTTACACGATCTTTTTGTTGTTCTTATTTTCAAGCGCCCAACTCCATAATGCAGAATCGCGAAATGGTATGGCGAGAAATATATGTTCCAGCGCTGCCAGCAGGCAGAGGCAGCACAACAGGCTTGCCTGCACGACTTCATTTGCACGGCTGGCGGTCATCGCCTGGTTGACGAGATACGCGCTAAGGCCAATAATCAGGGCGATCGACAGCAGCAGCATCACGTTCAGCCGCTTTGGTCCGAAATAGCTTTTCAGATATCCCATATGCGCGGGCAGCAGTTCATCGCTCATATTGGGAACGCCCCAATAGATGTTGAGCTTTGACGACAGCCGGAAAACCAGCAGCAGGGCAAAAGCATAGGCGCCCGTTGGATTGGACGTAACGGTGCTGAGCGAAAGCAATAATGCAGCAGTCATCGCAAGCGCGATTTCATGATGAATAAGCGCCATTGTCGCGAGTGAGAAACGTTGCCAGCCTTTTGCACCAGATGGGCAAACGTCGCGGTGGGTGCCCGCAACGGCGCCTGTCAGAAAGCTGATTTCATGCCAGCTCCAGATCAAGAGCCCGCCGACGAAAGAGGCATAAGACGCCCAGACCGCGGTCGAATGGCTGGTAAACACCAGCAAGCCAAGCCCAAGCGATGCGCAGACGCCCGCGATAAACACCGCACGGCCGAACGACTGGCGCAGCCGGTGGTTCAGCATGGCCACAAGGCCGGTGCTGAAAAACCATAAAGCAATCACCACCGTAAACGGCAGGACAAGGCTGGAGGCTGTTACCATGCAGGCGAGAGCCTGATTTGGCTTGGAAGTTCGTTCACCCGTGGGCGCATGAAATACATCCGGCCAAAGGCAAAGCCTGCCTTGGCCATGCCGACATAGCGACCGACGAAACCGGACACACCGCCGCGTACTTTGGCGTCTTCCATAGCAACCGATGCGAGGCGAAGTTGCTCCATCGCTTTGCGGAAGCGGAGATCGTCAGTGTCGATTTCGATGGGGAAGACCTGCTTGCTGATTTGCGTGCAAATCTCAAAGACCTCATAACCATATTCAGCCGGGTGAACGCCAAGTGCCTTGTGAAACACAGGGCGGTTATGGTCGCGCACATACATGGTCGCGTAGACGGAAAGCAGGAAGAAGCGGATCCAGAGCTTGTTAGCCCCCTGAAGCAGTTTCGGATCGGCGCGCAGCAGCAAAGCAAAGGCTTCGCCGTGGCGGAACTCGTCATTGCACCATTCTTCGAACCAATCGAAAATGGGATGAAACTTGTTCTGCGGATTGCGGGCAAGATGACGGAAGATCGTGATGTACCGCGCATAGCCGATCTTCTCCGACAGATAGACCGCGTAGAAAATGAACTTGGGTTTGAAGAATGTGTATTTCTTCGTTTTCGTCAGGAAACTTAGGTCAATGCCAATGCCTGACCCCTTCAACGTTTCGTTGATGAAGCCGGCATGGCGGCTTTCGTCGCGCGCGAGCAGCTTGAACAGACGCTTCATGTCCGGGTTCTTGGTCCGGCGCGCGATTTCAGCATACAGAATGCAGCCGGAGAATTCGGAGGTCAGCGAGCTTGCGAGAAAGTCGATAAATTCGGCCTGTAGCTCAGGCTCCAAACCTTCAATCACCCCGTCAAAGGCATCGGTCTTTTTGAAGT
Organism: Sphingomonadales bacterium; assembly: GCA_027486895.1. Classification (GTDB taxonomy): domain Bacteria; phylum Pseudomonadota; class Alphaproteobacteria; order Sphingomonadales; family Sphingomonadaceae; genus Sphingorhabdus_B. Next base: position 29,081 of record JAIXOE010000059.1, on the reverse strand, counting down.
GGCGCTTGTTGGGGTCGCCCTCCATTTCCTCCATCAAGCCTTCCCAGTCATCACGCACCAGCGAGATATCGATCTTGTCCATGGCCTCATAATCGGTCGTGTAGAAACGCGGCGCGAGGACGGTGTCGGATCGCGCGATGGCCATCGTATCATGGTCGGCGACGATGGGTTTTGCAAAATTGGCCGGCGCGTTCATTACAACCTCCCTGCTGTAAAACTGACTTCATATAATTCAGCGAGTTCAAAATGGCCTGCAAACCGCGTCCATGCGCGACGCAGCAGACCGGCTTTGCGTACGGTTGCATGGCGGTGCAAAATGATGCTCTCGCCAAAGCCCACGGTGATCGGATCGCCATGGACGTGCACCTGATCACCAGGTTCAATTTCTATCCCGCCATCCAGTTTGACATGCGCGTGAAAATGCGCCGCGCTTTGTTCGACTTCGATCCGGCAAGGCGTGTCAAATGTTTCGGAGGACAGGAGTCTGATCATGATTTCGATGTTTCCAACATGTCAGCAAAAATCTTCGTGTGATCGGGGCCAAAGCCATAGATTTCCGCATCACGGCCAGTTGCTGGGTCCTTCAGCGACAATGCACCATTTTCCCAGCGAGTCAGCGTGAAGGGCGGTTCTTTGCCAATTCCTGCAGCAATGCGTACTTTCGCCATGCGGCGCATCGTTGCGCGCAGGAAGCCGCCTTGGCCGAATGGAATAACCGTAACGGTCTCGCCACTATTGGCGTCGCTGACCACCACGGCCCCGTCTGCCCTGTCGATAAAGCGCAAGGATCGCTCCTGAGCGGGCATGACATGCGCCGCCGCACGGGTGACAGAGGGGTCCGCCGCGCGGGGAATAATGCCAAATCGCACTGCGCCTGTGAGCGTAATGACAAACATCAGCAAGATTGCAGCGCCGATAAGGGCGCCACGTGGCACAGTGGGGTCGTGTTGGACAGCGTGGTTCATGCAGGTACACCCATCAATGGTATGTCACGGCTGCGCTGCGGTGTTGCCTCGGCTGGCGCGACGGGTTGGATGGTCTGGGTCGTTTTGAACAGCAATGCTGCGAAAGCTTGCGCATCAGGAATGGCACGCAATGTTGGTTGCGGCGTTACAAAGCGCAGCGAACGGGCATGTGGCCAAAGCATCAGATACCCAAGCCGCGGCGCACCCTTCAGTTGAAGGACAATATTGCCATGTCCGGCAGGCAACATCTTCAGATTTGCTGTTTTCACTTCAGACAGCGGCAAGTTGATGCACTTGTTCAACGCGACACCGATCCGAAGCACCAACCGCTTGTTGGTCAGCGTGTAAACCGTGGTGCGTCCCACACCCCATGCAAACAAAGCGAATAGGCCAACGACGCAAATGCCCAATGTCGACACGGCAATGGCGGACGTCATGTCGCCATGCGTTCCAAGCCAGATCGCAATGGCGGCGAAATAGGCAACAGTTAGACGTATATGCAGCGCTGTCATCGCCATATTTTTCCAGTCAGGACTTGCCTGCCAGAGGATTTTTTCATCCGCTGGCAATACCCCCGGCAATCCGCGGGTTGGCTCATAGTCATATTCGCTCATATCAATGGTTCCTGACGCGCCCGGTTTGCGTAGAGATAGCCGCCGCCGAAGTAAGCGATGACTCGTTCCTCTTCGTAGAATGTAATCTGCCCCGCAGTTCCAGGAATGGGCGCTGTGGCAAAGTCGGCGGCATTGATTGCATCAATGACGACTTGGCCTTTTTTGCCATGCACTTTGGCCATGGCCATTGGCGCAAGAACTTTATTCTTACCGGTATCGACTTCCAAATAGCGGATGACATGCTCTGCACGATCCACCCAAATATCGGAAATGGTGCCAGCAACCGCACCATCGGCACCGATAGCCGTCATGCCACGCGGATCGGGGTCACGTGTATCAACCGAGATATGTTCCGCGGCGCCGATTGGCACAATCCGGTTGCGGCCTTCACCGTCCAGATCGGTATGCTTCGCGCGATTGGCCCATGCTGCAGGTCCAATGCCGTCAACAAGTGGGTTGCCGGTCGGATAATATGGCGCGCCTGGCGAACGGAACGTCCGTGCTGCGGCGATATCAACGGGCTCGCGGCCATGTGCCGGCGCGGTTTGCGTGCCGCGTCCAAAGGGCATCTGGAAAACTTTTGGTGCCGCCTGCGAAAGCACGCCACCCGGCGTGTCGACGCGGCCTGTGACTTCGTCTTCCAACGGATAGCCTTCACGGCGATCTTCGCGGCGCAGGTAAACCATGAGCGCGAGGAAAAACAGCACGAATGCCGCAAATACCAGCGCAGTCACATCGATTGAGCCTACAATTTTCATGTCATCCAACATACGTCCTCCTCACACTTCCCTGTTCACGTGGGAAATTCTGTTAATTCAAAACGATCACTCGATTTATTCTGATTTTGTAGATGAAGCCCGATGACGGGGCCGAGCACCACCAACGTCACAAGCAGCAAAAGAATTTCGGCGGCATATACGGCGCCGTAACCAGTGGCCCGGTCGGCAAGCGTCGCGCCCATTGTTTCATGCAGCGCCAGCGTCGCCATGCCGTCGCGGAACAGGCCGCCGATTGCGACCCCTGCGCCAGAGCAGCTCGCCTGAACCGCGCCCCATGCGCCAAGTGCCAGACCGGCACTGCCCTTTTGCGCTAGCCCCATGGCGGCGATCATCGTGCCGACCGAGAATAGGCCAGTGCCAAATCCAATGACCGTCGCCCCTGCGAATAGCAAAGGCACAGACGCGGTAGGTGCGGCCAATAATGTCATCAGAAATGCCGCGATGCCAGCGACAGCGCCAAATCCAGCCAGCCGAAGCGGATCAGAGCCAGTCGACAGGCGTTTGCCACCAAAGGCAAAAGCAATCAGCGCGCCAAGCGCCCATACACCGGTAAGGGCAGTGGTTGATCCAACCGACAGGCCCAGTATTTCGCCGCCATATGGTTCAAGCAAGGCGTCCTGCATGGCAAAGGCCATGGCGCCAAGACCAATAGCCAAAAGCAATCTTTTGGCGTTGGGCTGCGCCGTAAAGCTTGCCCATATGTGTTGAAAGCTTGGGCCGGCTGCGGGTGATGACGTGAGGCTGCGATTACGGGCCTCCTGTTTCCAAAGCGCAACGATGTTGAGCACCATGGTCAGTACGGCAGCGCCCTGAATAACCTGAACCAGCCGCGTTGCCGAGAAGTCGATTAACAGATTGCCAAGTGTGAACGCAGCCAGCATCATTCCGACCAGCAGCATGACATAGAGCAAGGCCACGACGCGGGGACGCTTGTCTTCAGACGCAATGTCGGTCGCCAACGCAAGGCCTGCTGTTTGGGTTACGTGCATGCCTGCACCCGTCATCAGGAACGACAGGCAGGCTGCGGCAACGCCAAAGACAAAGGTATCAGGACGCGTAATCAGGATGAGGGCGAATGGCATGATAGCCAGACCGCCAAATTGTCCAAGCGTGCCAAACCAGATGTAGGGAACACGCCGCCAGCCAAGCACCGAGCGATGCGTATCCGACCTGTGGCCTATCAGCGCGCGAAATGGCGCCACCAAAAGGGGAATAGCAATCATCAGCGCCACAATCCATGTCGGCGTTTTCAGTTCGACGATCAGAACGCGGTTCAATGTGCCATTTAGCAACACGGCCGCGATGCCGACGCTGACCTGAAACAAGGCAAGGCGCAATAGCCGGCTCAGTGGAAGCTCAGTGCTTCCCGCGTCAGCAAATGGCAAAAACCGTGTTCCCACGGCTTGCCAAAATGTTACTGCTGACGGCTTTTGGACCATTACCGACTAATCCCCATCGCTTGCGATTTGTAGAAACCGCTTGAGACACGTTGCGTGAAGTCAATCGACCACTCGGGCAGCGCCTGCGCAATATCGGCCGATAGGCGTGCTTCGGAAACGGGAAGGATTGCCGGTGAGCGGTCACTGCGCGGAAACGCTTTGCCGACAAAGTGCATTGTCCGCAGCAAAGGTGTGCCCGGCGCAAATGTGAATGCAACATGTGAAGCACGCTGGCTCCATGCTTTCAATACGCCGATGATATCGTTTTCATCATAATGGATCAGTGAGTCCATCGCGATGACATGGTCAAAGCTGCCAAGGCTGTTGCTGCGCATATCACCGACGCGCCAGTCGATAGCCAAATGGCTTGGCGCGCGCTTTTGCGCGATATCAATCAGGCCGTGCGAGACGTCAATCGCGACAACTTCGGCTCCGCGCTCCGCAGCGATAATCGCGAGTGCACCGGTACCGCACCCGGCATCCAGCAAGCGCAGACCGCGCATGTCGGTTGGCAAAGTCGACAGTAGCAAATCGCGCATGCGATCACGACCAGCGCGCACAGTGGCGCGAATGCCGCTGACGGGAACGTCTGAGGTCAGATCTTCCCATGCTTTGCGCGCTGTCTTGTCGAAATAGGTTTCGAGCTTGGTGCGGCTTTGCTGATAGCTGGTCGAAGCAAGGCTGGTATCCATCATTCAAATCCCAGAAAATCGAAGATATCGCGGTCCTTCATCGGGCTGGCTTCCTGATAATCGACGCCGTCCCAAAGCTTTTGGGCAAGGTCCATATATTCCTGGCAGGCGGCATCGACTTCGGGTGTGCTGTCCATTTCGAACAAGGTGCATTTTTTCAGGCGTGACCGGCGGATGGCATCAAGGTCGGCAAAATGCGCCAGACGCTTCATGCCGGTGGCATCTGCAAAGCGGTCAATTTCGTCGGTGGCCTTTGAACGGTTGGCGACTACGCCCGCCAAGCGGACATTGTAGTTTTTCGCTTTCGCATTAATTGCGGCAACGATGCGGTTCATCGCGAAGATGCTGTCAAAGTCATTGGCGGCAACGACAATCGCGGCGTCGGCATGTTGAAGCGGCGCAGCGAACCCGCCGCACACGACATCACCCAATACGTCGAAGATAACCACATCGCGGTCTTCGAGCAAATGATGCTGCTTGAGCAATTTAACGGTCTGGCCAACGACGTACCCGCCGCAACCCGTTCCTGCAGGTGGCCCGCCAGCTTCGACGCACATGACGCCATTATAGCCTTCGAACATATAATCTTCAGGGCGGAGCTCTTCGCTGTGGAAGTCGACCGTTTCGAGAACGTCGATGACCGTTGGCATCATCTTTTTTGTGAGCGTGAAGGTCGAGTCATGCTTTGGATCACAACCGATTTGCAGAACGCGGTGGCCAAGTTTGGAAAAGGCTGCCGACAGGTTCGACGATGTGGTCGACTTACCGATGCCGCCTTTACCGTAGACCGCGAAGACTTTTGCGCTGGTGATTTTGTCACTTGGGTCAAGCGCTACTTGAACGCTGCCCTCGCCATCAGGGGGAGCGGTATCTAAAAGGTTCAATGTCATATTTCTGCTCCAGTCATTCTGCTGCGACCAGGCCTTCCAGCCGGTCTTCGAGATCGTTTGCCGCGGCTTTCAGGCCAGCGAGTGTTTCGGCGTCGGGTGTCCAAAGGTTGCGTTCGCATGCTTCAAGCAACCGGTCGGCCACGCGCGCCGATGATTTCGGGTTCAGGTCGGAAAGGCGCGCGCGCATTTCAGGGTCGAGAACAAATGTTTCAGAGATTTTCTGGTACACCCATGGCGATACGGTTCCAGTGGTAGCCGACCAGCCCATCGTGTTGGTGACGTGCAATTCGAGATGACGCACGCCCTCAAAGCCGTGCTTCAACATGCCTTCATACCATTTCGGGTTCAGCATACGGGTGCGCGTCTCAAGGTCGATTTGCTCGCTTAAGGTGCGGACCTTGGTATCGCCTTGCGTTGCATCAACGACATAAATGGGGGCAGCTGTTCCGCGGGCCTTTTCAATTGCCTTGCTCATGCCGCCAAGGCCGTCGACATAATGGTCGATGTCCGTGACGCCAGCTTCAACCGATTCAAGATTCTGATACGTCAACTCAACGCCAGCAAGTTCGCTTTCGAACAAGGCGCGATGTTGGACGGGCGCTCCGGTGCGGCCATAGGCAAAGCCCTTTTTGGCTTCGAACATGTTCGCGAGTTCTTCAGGATCAGTCCATGTGCCGCCATCGATCATCATGTTGACGTTGGCACCATAAGCGCCCTGGGCGTTGGAGAAGACCCGCAACGCGGCGGTTTCAAGGTCGCAGCCATGCTGCTCTTGGTGCGCCAGGCTATGCTTGCGGACAAAATTGGCTTCTGCTGGTTCATCGGCCATGGTCGCCAAATAGGTCGCGTCAGCAATCATGCGCGTTTGCAGCGGCAACAGGTCGCGGAAGATACCCGACATGGTGACAACTACGTCAATGCGTGGACGGCCAAGCTCTTCCAACGGGATAAGCTCAGCGCCTGCAAGCCGGCCATAGTCATCAAAACGTGGGCGGGCGCCAAGCAGTGCGAGCACTTGTGCAACTTGCGTGCCTTCGCTTTTCAGATTGTCTGTGCCCCATAGGACCATAGCAACTGTCTCGGGTAGCTTGCCACCGTCGGCCATATGGCGTGCGAGCAATTGATCCGCTTGGGCATTGCCTTGAATGCAGGCAAAGGTGCTTGGAATGCGGAATGGGTCAAAGCCGTGGATGTTACGGCCCGTTGGTAATACTTCGGGATTTTTGAGGATATCGCCGCCGGGGGCTGGTTGCACATATGCACCATCCAGCGCGTGCATTAACGCGGCGAGTTCATCATTGGCGTCGATTTTGGCTTCGATCGTAAGGCGATCAACATCGGGTGATGCGCCGGCCATGGCATCGACTAGGCCAGCGCGTTCTTCGCTGGTCATCTTGCCGCCAAAGACATGGAGCCCGTGCGGGATAAGCTCGCGCTCGATTTCGTACAAGCGACCTGCAAGGTCGGTCAGATCGCCAGCTTCGATATCCAGCGTTGCGCATTGGTCGCGGATGAGCTGTTCAAGATCGCGGCGTTCATCACCGTCGTCTGCAATTGAACGATAGCGCTCCAAAAAGGCCTTGAGGTCCGTAAAGCCCTTGTACAAACCCGCTTCCGCCAATGGTGGCGTGAGATAGCTAACCAACGTCGCGCCTGAACGGCGCTTGGCGATGATGCCTTCTGATGGGTTATTTGACGCATAGAGGTAGAAATTGGGCAAGTCGCCAATCAGGCGGTCAGGCCAGCAATCGCCGCTCATCCCGGCTTGCTTGCCAGGCATGAATTCAAGCGCGCCATGGGTGCCGAAATGCAACGCTGCATTGGCGCCGAAATCTTCGCGGATGTACCGATAGAATGCCGAGAAAGCGTGCGTTGGTGTGAAGCCGCCTTCGAACAACAGCCGCATTGGGTCGCCTTCATAACCAAAGGCTGGCTGAACACCCACGAACACATTTCCGAAATGCGCACCCAGCACATGAATGGACTGGCCATCGCTTTGCTGGCGGCCGGGGGCGGGACCCCATTGGGCTTCAATCTGCGTCAGATACTTTTCGCGGCGCACATGGTCATCGGCGCTGATGCGCGCAGCGACATTGGCGTCTGCGCCAAATTGCGCGGCGTTGCCGTGCAGCAGTGCATCGCGCAGTGCATCGACATCGGCTGGTACATCGACAGCATAGCCATCGCTTTGCAGACGCTGCATCGTTGCGTGTAGAGATTCAAAAACGGCCAGATGGGCGGCGGTTCCGGTCGCACCAGCGTTGGGCGGGAAGTTGAACAGGACGATGGCAATTTTGCGCTCCGCCCTTTCGGCGCGGCGCATGCGGATGATTGCTGTTATCCGTGCGGCAAGTGCTGCTGCGCGTTCGGGGCAGCTGTGCATGGCACGTACGTTGTCACTAACAGTGAATTTGCAATTGCGGTGGCAGCCGGTGCAACCCTCGGGTGATCCGTCCGAACGTCCCCCGAACACGCTTGGCGCGATCGCACCATCGAGTTCAGGAATAGCCATCATCATGGTGGTTTCAAGCGGCAACAGCCCCATTTTGCTAGCGCCCCACTGCTCCAGCGTCTGGAACTCGATTGGATGCGCAGCAATGTAAGGCACGTTCAATTTCGTCAGCGTTTCAACTGCTGCGTTCACGTCGTTATAGGCTGGCCCGCCAACGAGCGAGAAGCCGGTAAGGTTCAAGATAACATCAACCGAAGGCTGACCGTCCTTGATGAAATAGGCATCGATGGCGGGGCGTGAATCAAGGCCGCTGGCGAAAGCCGGAACAACCTTCAGACCCTGCGCCTCAAGCATTTCGATCATGCCATCATAATGGCCCGTGTCCTTACCCAAAAGGTATGAACGCAGCATCAGGACACCGACCGTGCCAGCGGGGTTCTTAACAGCTGGCAAAAGGCTTGCGTCTGAAGTCAGACGCGCTGGCATGTCCGGATGATAGACGCCAACCTCAGGATACTCGCGCGGGGCATGCGCGGGTAGTTTGCCCTTCAGTGCCGCACGGTCGCCCGTTGCGTAGCGGTCAATCAATCCGCGGATCATGTCGACAACATTGTCGTCCGATCCCGACAGCCAATATTGCAGCGTCAGGAAATATTGCCGTACGTCTTGTGCCGGGCCGGGGATGAAGCGCAAAATCTTGGGCAAGCGGCGCAGCATCTTCATTTGCCCTGCGCCTGAACTGCCACCGGGCTTGCCCGAGCCGCGCAGCTTCTTGAGCAATGCAAGTGGTCCCTTGGCGGGCTTATCCATGCTGTAATTGCCGAGCCGGGTCAGCTTTACGATATCACCAGCGGACATGATGCCGACGATCGCGTCGCACGATTCGCGCCGTGCCAGCAACGCGGGGTGAATGGCGCGCACATGGTCGTCGAGGAAGAGCATGGTCGCGATGATGATGTCTGCGCCAGCGATGTCGGCTTGCGCACGCTCCAATACTTTTGGATCGCGGTCCCAATCGGATGCAGCATAAAAACCAATGCTGACATTATCGCGTGCCATGTCATGATTAGCACGTTCGACAGACGCCGCCAGGTGATTGTCGAGTGTGATGATGACCACACGAACGCTGGGTTGGGCATTATCGCGCATAATGTGCCTTTGCCTCATATAAAGTGGCCAGTTCGATCATCGACACGCCGTTTTCAGCTGCAAATAATTCAGTATTCCGGCGTGCTTTGCCGCGCACGAAGAATGGGATTTTGCGCAGTTCACGGCTGGCTTCATCGCTCCAAACGGCTTCAGCGTCATTTGCGGCTTCGGGCTGTGCAGCCTGATCTTGCGGTGCAGAATGGCCGGGGCCCAGATGCGATGCACCCGCTCCGTCATGAAATTCAAAATCATCGCGGAACATCGTCAGCAGATGTTCTTCAAGTCCCATTACAAGCGGGTGGACCCAGCTGTCGAATATGACATTTGCGCCTTCAAAGCCCATTTGAGGTGAGAAGCGTGCAGGGAAATCCTGCACGTGCACGGGTGATGAAATCACGGTGCAGGGGATTGAAAAGCGCTTCGCAATATGGCGTTCCATTTGCGTGCCAAGCACCAGCTCTGGCTGTGCATCCTGAATGGCCTGCTCAACCGCCAGATGGTCATCGGTAATCAGCGCTTCTAGCCCGTGCATTTTAGCTGCAGCGCGCACTTCGCGGGCATACTCGCGGTTGTAGCAGCCAAGGCCAACGACCTTGAAACCAAGCTCTTCGCTTGCAATGCGAGCTGCGGCAACGGCATGGGTGCCATCGCCAAAGATGAAAACGCGCTTGCCTGTCAGATAGTTGGAATCAATCGACCGGCTCCACCATGACAGGCGCGAGAGGCCTTCGCGGAGCATTGGCTCTGGATCGACTTTTGCGAGATTGGCCACTTCGCGGATGAAATCCTGCGTCGCACCAACGCCGATGGGCACAGTGCGAACGGTTGGCTGGCGGAATTCGCGTGCCAGGTAGTCCGCTGCGAGGTCACCCGTTTCGGGATAGAGCACGATGTTGAAATCAGCCTCACCCAACTTGGCAATATCCGCAACATTCGCGCCCAAGGGGGCAACGACGTTAATGTCGATGCCAAGCTTGTTCAGCAGGCTAGTGATTTCGATGATGTCATCACGATGCCGGAAGCCGAGCGCCGTGGGTCCGAGCAGGTTAACCAGCGGGCGACGGTTGGCGCGGTCCGAAGGGCGGCGCTCTTTGTCGACCAGATGGCGGACGATCTGGTAAAATGTTTCGGCCGCGCCCCAATGTTCTTTGCGTTGATAGCTTGGAAGCTCAAGCGGGATGACCGGAATAGGCAGGCCCATTTTCTCGATGAGGCCAGCAGGATCGTCCTGAATCAGTTCAGCGGTGCACGATGCGCCGACGATCATCGCGTCGGGTTTGAACCGTTCAATGATGTCTTGCGCGGCTGTCTGGAACAGTTGCGATGTGTCCTTGCCAAGGTCACGCGCCTGAAACGTTGTGTAGGTGACGGGCGGACGCTTGTCGCGACGCTCGATCATCGTGAACAGCAGGTCGGCGTACGTGTCGCCCTGCGGCGCGTGCAGCAAATAATGCACGCCTTCCATCGCGGTTGCGACGCGCATTGCGCCGACATGCGGTGGACCTTCATATGTCCAGACAGAAAGCTGCATCGCCTAAACCCTCAACACGTCGCGGCGGCGCAATGGCCGCGCAAAAAGTTCGGCAAGATCGCCAGCTTGGTCGAAACCGTGAATGGGTGAGAACACCAATTCGATCGCCCATTTGGTCGACAGGCCTTCAGCCTCAAGCGGATTGGCAAGGCCAAGACCGCAGACGGTGAGGTCGGGGCGCGCAGCACGGACACGGTCTAACTGCCGATCAACATCCTGGCCTTCGCTCAGCATGACGCCTGCAGGCAATGCTGCGAGTTCCTGCGCAAGATGTTGGCGGTGCAAATAAGGCGTACCGACTTCGATTAAGCGCATGCCAAGTTCGTTGGCCAGAAAGCGCGCCAGTGGCACTTCCAGCTGAGAATCGGGCATGAAGAAAATCGACCGTCCAGCAAGGCGTTCCCGGTGATGGGCAAGCGCAGTGGTCGCGCGGTCCTGATAAGGATGCAGGACAGTATCGAAATGCGTGTCCTCAACGCCAAAGGCTGTCGCTGCAGCATGCAGCCAGTTGGTTGTGCCTTCGACGCCAAATGGGAACAACGCATCCAGACGCGTGGCGCCGCGGCCTTCAAGCGCGCGGCCAGTGTCACCCAAAAATGGCTGTGCGAGGAGGAAATAGGTGTTTGGTCCAATGCCGGGGAGGTCAGCAACCGCGCGTTCGGGCAGGCTCGCCACGTTGAATATGCCCAACTCGGCAAAGAGCCGGCGGAACTGGTCTTCGACGATATCTGGCAAAGAGCCTACGATAATCAGATTTGCTTCTGCGCCTTCTGGCTGCTCGGGCATGATCGGTACAAGCGAAGCAAGGCATGCATCTTCGCCTTCGGTAAAGGTGGTTTCAATTCCGCTGCCCGAATAGTTCAAAATGCGGACATGGGGTGCATGCTTCGCGCCGAGGCGCTGCGCTGCCTTGGACAGGTCAAGCTTAATAACTTCCGAAGGGCAGCTGCCGACCAGGAATAAGGATTTGATTTCGGGACGACGCGCCAGAAGTTGGTCGACAATGCGGTCGAGCTCGACATTAGCATCAGCCAGACCAGCGAGATCGCGCTCTTCCATGATGGCTGTAGCGAAACGAGGCTCTGCAAAAATCATCACGCCCGCGGCGGATTGCAGCAGATGTGCGCATGTCCGTGAACCAACCACGAGGAAAAATGCATCCTGCATTTTACGATGCAGCCAGATAATGCCCGTGAGCCCGCAGAACACTTCACGTTGACCGCGCTCTTTCAGCACCGGCGCGAAGGCAGCGGATGCAGTCGCTTCTAAAGGTGCGATAGCGTTCATGCGTGCACCGCGCTTTCATGACGGGCATCAAGCCGTGCCATGCGCAATTTGTAAAGGAACTGGCCAGCGTTGATGACGTAAGACGCATAAGCCGCAAGCGCCACATACATACGTTCGTGCGACGAACCCCATTCGTTGAACAGCATCAGCAGATAGGTGGTGTGCAGCGCGAGGACGAGCATGCTGAACACATCTTCCCAAAAGAAAGACTTGGCGAATAGCCATTCGTCAAAGACGACCTTTTCCCAGATCGAGCCAGTGATCATGATCGCGTAGAGCGCGAGGGTTTTAACAAGGACGGAAATCTCGGCGGCCTGTTCGCCTGCGCCAGTCGTTAAAAACCGCAGGACGAGAAACAGGCTGATGCCGAAGATGAGAAATTGGACGGGGGCCAATATGCCCTGGATCAAGGTCCATACTGATTCGTCACGGCGCTTACGCTGCGCAGCGGTATAAAGAGGCGTAGCATCCGGCGCTGTATGCGCCGCCGAAATCGTGAAAGCTGTTTCCGAATCAATGTGCGAACTGATGGACAGAACACTTCCTCCCTATCTCCAAGCTTCGAATAAAGGCCTGAATGACAAAAGTGTCAAGTTTTTTAGACGTCCAAAATAATTGACACATAATAATTGCTAAAGCTGCTGCGATACGATAGGTCTGCGCACACGTGAGATGCTTTTATCGCTCGTGAGGCCGACGTTATGCCACGCCGACCAGACTTTTAGGGGAGTCTGAATATGGCCACAGTTTTTGGGCTTTCCGAACTTAAATCCCGATTTGGGGATTGGCGCGGAAACCGTAAAAGTGAAGAGTCGCTGGACCTCGACATTGACGATCCAGCGATCCATAATATTCGGCTCGTGGCCGAGCGCGCAGAGCAATTTGATCTCTCACTTTTACTCGAAAATCTGGTGATTCCTCGGCTGATTGCTGACCGAAGCGATGCTGAGCCTTGGGCAGACCGAGCCCACGCATCATCTTACGGCGCACGCGCGGGTCGCCGCATCATTGGCCAAGAAGATGTCGAAGCTTTTTCGCGTCTTTCGGTCAATGAAGAGGCGCATGTTTTATTGGCATTCGTCGATGACTGTCTAGCGACGGGCAGTTCGGTTGAAACAATATTCGTTGAGTTACTGGCACCCGCCGCCCGCCGATTGGGCGAGTATTGGGAAGTCGATAGCGAAGACTTTGTTGGCGTCACCATGGGCTTGTGGCGCATTCAGGAAGTATTGCGCGAACTCACCATGCGCATCCCGCCCGTTGCACGCCCGGGGCACGGCCTTCGCTCCGCCTTGTTTTCTCCGATGCCGGGGGAGCAACATAGTTTTGGCACGCTTATGATCGCCGAGTGCTTCCAGCGAGCGGGATGGGACACGGATGTTCTCATTGAGCCTACGATGTCAGAATTGACAGGAAAGTTTGCCACGCGGCACTACGACCTCATCGGATTGACCGTAAGTTGCGATTGTTCTAAGAGCGCGCTTCACGGCCTTGTTTCGACGATCAAGGCAGTTTCGAGCAATCCCCAGATAAAGGTTTTGCTTGGAGGTCGTGTTATTAACGAACAGCCCGATCTGGTGATGAGCTCTGGCGCTGATGCTACGGCAACGGATGCTTTATCCGCTGTCGCGGTGGCAGACCAGCTGGTCCCGGTGACAGCCGAATTTTTTGACAATTTAACGTAGGGAACTGGTCCATTCGATGAACCTTGAGTCGACGAGCGGAGACCGGATTCCCTTTGGTGATCCTGAAGTCATTTTCGATAGCTTCTCGAAAGAAGATATCATCAGCCTTGCCTATTGTGCAGGCGATTTCATGTTGGCCATCGATGATGGTGGCATCATTCGCGACATCGCGGTCAACGTGCGTGACCATGGCTTTGCCAATCAATGGATTGGCCAGCGGTGGTTGGATACGGTCACGATTGAAAGTCAGCCGAAAATCGCGCAACTGCTTGGTTCTGTCGCCATATCAGGCGCGACATGGCGGCAAGTAAACCACATTCATGATGGCGAAGATGTTCCTGTAAATTACAAGGTCATCACGCCGCAAAAGGGTGGATGGAAAATCGCGATTGGCCGTGATTTACGGTCGGTTTCGGTGCTGCAGCAACGATTGCTGAAAACCCAGCAATCAATGGAGCGCGATTATCTCCATTTGCGTCAAACCGAAACGCGTTACCGGCTTTTGTTCGATAATATTTCTTACCCTGTCTTGATTGCGGACGCCGAACGGCACGATATCCAGCAGGCAAACCGTGCCTGTCATGCGCTTGTAAATGCCGCAGCTGGGTCACTGGAGGGCAAAAATCTGCTTACCCTCGTGCATCCGGATGATCGCGATGACGTCATTGGCTATATCGGGGCGATCACGGTCAACAGCCAGACGGCGCCGTTGAATGTGCGGTTGGCCGGACGGTCGGGCTATGTGAAAATTGCCGCCTCTGCTTTCCGGCAATCGGGCAAGCAGTTCTGGCTCGTGAACATTGATGATGGCCTGCACGAAGTTCCCGGTCGGCAATCGGACCAATATGTCCTCGACGTTGTCGAGAAGATGCCAGACGCATTTGTGCTCGCTGACGAAAAACAATCGATCATTGTTGCCAACCGCGCCTTTGCCGAGTTGGTCCAAGCTGGATCAGTCGAGCAACTGCTGGGTGTATCGCTCAGCCGTTTCATCGGCCGGCCGGATGTCGACATCGGGCTGCTGAAAAAACAGCTTAAAGACCACCAGAATGTCCGCAATTTCGCATCAATCATCAATGATTTGAACGGCGGCGAAGAACCGGTCGAAATCTCCGCAATTATGATTGAGCGCGAGCAGCCTTTGTTTGGCTATTCGGTGCGCAGCATTGGACGGCGCGAACGCGACTTGCCGCAAAGCCGCAATGAATTCCCTCGTTCGGTCGAACAACTCACTGAACTTGTTGGCCGTAAAACGCTGAAAGAGATCGTGCGGGAAAGTACCGATTTGATCGAACGCATGTGTATCGAAGCGGCGCTTGTGCACACTGCGGACAACCGTGCATCGGCAGCGGAGATTTTGGGGCTAAGCCGTCAGAGCCTATATTCAAAATTGCATCGGCACGGGTTGGGTAATCTAATCGGCAAAGACGAATAACGTCAGTTTTTGTGGACATTTATATGTCCAATTAATTTGACAGTGGTCGGTAAGTGACATAGCTTGATGCTATGCCAGACTCGACAATTTCGGCGAATATTTCGCGTAATATATCAAAGCATCCGCGCGTTCGCGATGTGGTCGAGCTCACAAAGCCTGTGACGTGGTTCCCGCCGATGTGGGCGTTCATGTGTGGCGTGGTTTCTTCAGGCGTATCGATCAGCGAAAACTGGCTGTTCCTCGTTGCTGGCATTGCGCTGACTGGCCCCTTGGTATGCGGCACCAGCCAAGTCATCAACGATTATTGCGACCGCCATGTTGACGCAATCAATGAACCAATGCGGCCTATACCATCCGGCCGCGTCCCCGGAATCTGGCCAATCGGCATCTCTTTAACGGGCGCCCTCATATCGCTTGGACTGGCAGCTGCTTTGGGTCGTTGGGTTTTTCTTGCCACATGCGTCGCGTTGTTTTCAGGCTGGGCCTACAGCGCAGCGCCATTTCGTGCAAAGCGCAGCGGCTGGTTTGGGCCACTATTGTGCGCATTTAGCTATGAAGGCCTGTCTTGGTTTACTGGCGCAAGCGTCATGGTCGGTGCGCTGCCAAATATAACGATTCTGATCATTCTGTTGCTCTACAGCCTCGGCGCGCATGGCATTATGACGTTGAACGACTTTAAGGCGGTTACTGGCGACAAGGCCGCTGGCCTTCGGTCGTTGCCAGTCGTTCTAGGTGTCCGGCCAGCGGCGATCTTCGCCTGTTTTGTCATGGCCATCGCGCAACTCGCGGTCATAGCTGTGCTTTATGCGCAGGGACTCACACTGTCGGCGGTCATCGTTTTGGCTTTCACAATCTTGCAGATTTTCCTGATGGTCCGGCTTGTGCGCGACCCGGCAAAATATGCACCTTGGTACAATGCAACGGGTGTGTCGCTTTACGTTTTTGGCATGCTGGCCGCCGCGCTGGGACTTGGGGGCTATATATGACAACGACCGTTCAGAGCGCGAAAGGCATTGGCTGGTTCTCCATCGTCCGGCTCGGCACAGTACAAGCAGCGATTGGCGCTATCGTCATGCTGGCGACATCATTGCTTAATCGTGTGATGGTTGTTGAATATTCCATTGCCGCCGCTGTCCCTGCCGGGCTTGTTGCGTGGCATTATGGCATACAGCTTACACGCCCGATTTGGGGCCATAATTCCGATCGTTCTGCCCATCGTACTAGCTGGATTCTAGGCGGTATGGGCATTTTGGCCTTGGGCACATTGCTGTCTGTAGATGCAACAATCATGATGGCTTCAAAAGGCATATTCCCCGTTGTCCTCGCAATCGTCGGCTTTTCGATGATCGGCCTTGGCGTCGGTATGTCGGGGACGGCCTTGCTGGCATTGCTGGCATCACGCGTGTCCGTCGAACGCAAACCAGCGGCCGCAGCGATCAGCTGGACGATGATGGTTGCAGGCATTGTTGTCGCGGCGGGGGTCTCGGGTAGCTATCTCGATCCCTTTACAGAGTCGCGGCTCGCCATTGTCGCAAGCCTTGTTGTTCTGGTGGCATTTTGTGCCGCGGCGCTGGCGCTGCGCGGACTTGAACGCAACAGCCAGCCGGTGGCGACCGATGCACCGCTGATTGACCAGCCCTTGGCAGAGGTCATTCGCAATATCTGGACAGATGGCTCCGCGCGCCGCTTCACCTATTTCGTCTTCATTTCGATGTTGGCCTACAGCATGCAGGACCTCATCCTTGAGCCCTTTGCGGGCTTTGTTTTCAAGATGAGCCCCGGGGAATCTACTAAATTGGCGGGTGTCCAGCATAGCGGCATCTTGCTTGGCATGCTGATCTCCGGCGCTGGCGGCAGCATATTGGCGCGGCGATTTGGACAGAATGCGCGGCTGTGGATTATCCTTGGCTGCTTCAGCTCCGCCATCATGTTGGTGGGGCTTTCCTTTGCAGCGGTGGTCGGTCCAGCATGGCCATTGAAAGCGAATGTTTTCGCGCTTGGTGTCGCCAACGGCGTATTTGCTGTCGCCGCTGTCGGCGCCATGCTTCAACTCGCAACCGACGGCCGGACGTCCGGTGAAGGCGCGCGCATGGGTGTATGGGGCGCAGCACAAGCAATTGCATTTGGAACGGGCGGACTGCTCGGCGCGGTGATCGTCGATCAGTTACGAGCACGGATTGGACAGGATGGCGTCGCCTTCCAAACCGTTTTTGCCATTGAAGCCGCCATGTTCGTGATTGCAGCGCTCATCGCGACTGCAACCAATATCGCGCAGCAAACACCTGCAAGAAAGGCGGTGCAATTATGACAACCCAAACAGATTATGACGTCGTCGTCGTTGGCGGCGGCCCATCGGGGGCAACCGCTGCCCATGATTTGGCATGCGCCGGTTATAAGGTAATGTTGCTCGACAAAGCCGGGCGCGTAAAGCCATGCGGTGGCGCAGTCCCGCCGCGCTTGCTGAAAGATTTCGATATTCCGCAAACCATGTTGGTGGCGCACGCCAAGTCCGCGCGGATCATCGCCCCGTCGAACAAGAAAGTCGTGATGCCCGTGGGCGACGGCTATGTTGGTATGGTTGACCGCGACACCTTCGATGAATGGCTACGCAACCGCGCTGCAGAATCTGGCGCGACGCGCGTAACGGGCAAATGCGAAGAGGTGGACGACAGCAACAATATTGTGACCCTATCGTACCGTTCGGACCGCAACGGAGAGTTGCAGACCGTAACGACGCGGTCAGTCATTGGCGCTGATGGCGCGCGTTCGTCCGTCGCGGCACAATGCTTAAAAAATGCTGAGCGCGTGCCGTGCGTTTTTGCCTATCATGAAATTGTCGAGGTTCCGGACGAAGTCACCGAGGATTACGATCCAACACGCTGCGACGTTTATTATCAGGGACATTTGTCGCCTGATTTTTACGCCTGGATTTTCCCGCATGGCAAAACCGCTAGCATTGGGCTCGGCAGCGCGGACAAGGGATTTCCCTTGCGTGAAACCACTCGGTTGATGCGCGAGCAGACAGGCCTTGCAGGTTGGAAGACGTTGCGCCGTGAAGGTGCGCCGATTCCGCTGAAGCCGCTTAAGCGGTGGGACAATGGCAGGAATGTTGTTGTCGCAGGTGACGCAGCCGGCGTGGTCGCGCCATCTTCGGGTGAGGGCATTTATTATGCGATGACCGCTGGCCGGATGAGCGCCGATGCTGTCAGTGCATTTTTAAAATCGGGCAATCCAAGCGCACTCCGGTTGGCGCGCAAGTCATTCATGAAAGCGCATGGCCGGGTTTTCTGGATCTTGGGTGTGATGCAATATTTCTGGTACAAAAACGACAAACGTCGCGAGCGTTTTGTAAAGATGTGTGAGGACCCTGATGTCCAGCGCTTGACATGGGAAGCCTACATGAACAAACAACTCGTGCGGCGCGATCCCATGGCCCATCTCCGGATCTTCTTTAAGGATCTGGGCCACCTGTTCGGGCTTAAACCAGTGGAGAGATAAGCCTGGCATGAACAGAGCGCGCATTTTCCCGACCATCATTGCCGGGACACTGGCATTGGTCACAGCCATTGTCGGGGGCACAATTACCGTTTTAGACGACTGGTATTATTCTCTAGAGCAGCCCGCTTGGGCACCGCCGGATTACATGTTCGGTGTTATCTGGACGGCCATTTTCGCGATGATCGCGGTGTCCGGAGTGCTTGCTTGGGAAAAGGCGCCAACACGCCGTGAGTCCGAAGGCGTTCTTGGTCTTTTCGCGCTCAACGGATTTCTCAATTTGGGCTGGAGCTTTCTGTTCTTCCGCATGGAACGCCCCGACATTGCCGTTTATGAGCTAGTCGCCCTTTGGTTGTCGATCTTGGTCCTGATCATATTCTGTGGTCGCTTTTCCAAATGGTCAGCGATCATGCTTGTTCCCTATCTGGTCTGGGTGACGATAGCTGGTGTGCTCAACTATCAGGTCGTCCAACTTAATGGTCCCTTCGGCTGATGGAGCAATTCTTCGCCAGCGGCCGCGCCGTTGATGTTGTGCTCGCAGTATTGTTCGTCGAAGCCCTTTGGCTGAAATGGCGTGGCCAGAGATGGGCGGACATCGCCCCCGCGTTGCTTCCGGCTGTATTGATGATGCTAGGGTTGCGTGCCGCGCTCACGGGCATGGCATGGCCCTTCATTTCCCTGCCTTTGGCCTTGGCCTTTCCGGTACACCTCTATGATTTGCGCCGGCGTCGGATGCTCCAAAAACAGGCATAAAAAAACCCGGCGCAATGGCCGGGTTTTTTTCATATGTCGCTGCGATCAATAGTCGGGCGCGTAGCCATGTTCGATCGCCCACAAGTACCAGTTGTCTACAACAGTACCCGTCAGCAAAATTCCAATGCCGCCGGTTAAGGTTGTGAGCACTGCGAACCACCAAGCCCAACGGTGAATGGATTCCATCGTGGCGTTAAAGCCCATGGTCCATCTCCAGAACAAGGCAGCACGTTCGGACGCTGTGCCGCGATCGGTAATCTGTTCCAATTCACGCTCCCCGCCATAACGGCCAACCGCTAGAATTGTCGCGCCATGCATGGCGAACAGCAATGCTGAACCATATAGGAAGACAATCGAGAGCGCGTGGAACGGGTTGTAGAACAAGTTGCCATATTGCAGCGAGAAGTTGTTCGTCCATTCAAGGTGCGGGAATATGCCAAACGGAACCGCTTCGGCCCAGCTGTCCATGAAGAATGGACGGATAAAGCCAAGGACGAGATACAGCCAAATAGCCGATGCAAATGCCCAGGATACGTGCGTACCCATGCCAAGTGCACGTGCGCGGCGATATCCACGGAACCACCACAAGATGATCGATGCTGTCAGGAAAAACCCTGCCAAAATCCACCAGCCGCCCTTGTCGAGTGGGACAAACGGCGTCCAGCCATATTCAGGTGCGGGCGGGTACAGCCCAAGCCAGAAGAACTGGCGGACAAATTCAACGGGGTTCCAGTCGACTGACGCCAACATGCTAAACCCGATGATTTCAATCGCGAAAAACGCGAACAACAAAGATGCGAGACCAAGCCAACCTAGATAGATGGGACCAATTTGCGCTTGGCCAAATTTGCCCATCCAGTAACTGAAACCAGTCATCTCAATGCGGCGTTCGTCCCGTGCCGGCAGTGGCATTCCCATTTCCGGGGCATATGTCAGCTGCACTTGGGTAAATATGTTTTGATAACGTGCCATTTCTTTACCCTCCCATTAAGACCAGATCGGTATGTTGCGCCACCACTCCCACCATTCGGGCCAGCCGCCAGCATAAAGCGGCCCCGCAATGATGATGCACACCGCGCTCCAAAAGCCGGCATTGAGTGCAAGGAACAGACCAACGCGGTGAATACCGATTGTGCCTACCGAATAGCCGATGAAATCACGGAAAAACGTGTCTTCATATTCCGGCGTTTTCACTTTCTCGCCCTTCATTGGGTTGACCGCTGAAAGGATGAGCGCGCCGTGCAGCGCCAAAGCGAAGCAGGTTGTGAAGAAGAACGACACGGCAATCATGTGCGCCGGGTTGTAATGGAAGTTCACATATTGGTAGCCGGTGTTCGAAACCCAGTCGAGGTGACTGAAAATTCCGTACGGAAATCCGTAGCCCCATGCACCAAGCAGGAACGGACGGAAAATCACCAGCGTCATATATGCCAATATGGCAAAGCCAAATGCGATAGGGACATGATAGCCCATGCCGAGTTTTCGGCAAATTTCGACTTCCCGGAGCGCCCAGGAAATGAATGCGCCAGTGGCGCAGATGGTGATGACTTGCCAGAAGCCACCTTCCTTGAGCGGAGCAAAGCCCAGCCCATATTTTACGTCAGGCGGATTTATTGAAATCAGCCATGGGTTCCAAGTGTCCCCCAATGACGCGGCATATAAAATCAGCGCGGTCCCCAGAAGGGCACAAATCGCCGAAATTACACCGAAAAAGCCGACATAGAACGGCCCGATCCAGAAATCGAACAGGTCTCCGCCAATCAGCGTCCCGCCACGGACACGATATTTTCGTTCAAAGCTCAACAGCGACATAATACGTCCCCTTCTACCCCCAATGGGCAGGCACCACGGACCTGTCACATCATGCAACAGGCAGATTATTTTGTCCCGGGAGGCTCGTGACGCCGAAGCGCCACGACCTCTTAGGGGTTCTGGTTCAGGTCAATTCGCCGGAGCCATTGCCGGAGCAGCTGCGGGAGCAGCAGCAACCGGAGCTGCGACTGCAGCCGGTACAATGGTAGGACCTTCGATCCAGTTGAAGCGATCAGTGCTCAACAGGATGAAGTGAATCAACAAGGCCAGAACGAACAGGAACATTGCCAAAGCAACGAGTGTTCTGCGCGGATCAAATATTAACCAAAGTCTCCACATGGTACCGCCTCCTTATGTTATGATTGTTGTGATGGTTGCGGTAGCAACCTGGACCGCATCATTAAGCATTGCGTAGCCATTGATGCCCGGAAACCAAGGTCTCCACATCCATACCAGCACATGCGCAATGATTGCGACGATGGTAAAACCAATGAAGCTGCTCACAAAAATTTTGTGAAACTCCTTGGCTTCTTCCGGAGTCAGATAGGCTCCGGGACCAAAGCGTTCGTTATCGCTCATATTCCCTACTCCATTTTAACCCCATCGAGCCGTATTTTGTGACTCTTCCGGGCGTTTGCCCCGCAGCACCCTTTGCTGCAAAGGTATGTGACATCCGGCCAGTGGCCGGATGAATAGGTTGGGCGCAGCTCATGCCTCTGCCCCTTGTAACATTGCGGTGGCTAAGCGATCGGCGGATACATGATCCTCTCCGGCGCGGCGGGCGCTGCGTTCTGCCGCATCCCGCAGATTTTTTGCTGCTGAAATGCGCACCAATACGGGTTGCGCTTCTACAATTTCGTCAAGCTTTGCCTTGGCGTCATGATCCCAACGCAAATTGGTCTCGCTGCGCGCAGGCGTTGCCTTTCCGGCATCCATTTGCGTCGACAGCGGCAAAATGTGGAAGAGCGCGTCAAACAACGCGTTGCATACTTCCTGCACCAGATAGGTCGCACCGGAATATCCCATATAGGGCGTTCCGATATGGCGGCGGATGGCTGCGCCCGGGAATGACGCCGGAACAAATATCCCGCGTCCGCCACTTTCGGCCATATACATGCGTTCGTTATAGCTGCCGAAAATCACCAAGGGTGGATTGTCGAAAATTGCGTCGCGTACGGCTTGGTTGTCCGGCTTTTTGCCTGCGCTTCTGCTGAATGAAAAATTGCAGGGCAGGCCCATGTCATCTTCAAGAAACTTGCGGATGCCGCGGGCATAAGTGTCGGTCGCCACAATACCAAAGCTTGCCGTGCCGAAGAAATCTTGCGTGACGGACCGCCACAAATCCCACAAAGGCTTGATGGTCGTGTGCTTTTCTTTTTCGATGAATGGCTCTGGATCGAGCCCAGTCATTTCGCCCAATTGGCGCAAAAAACGGGTTGTTGAATCGAGGCCAATTGGCGCCTGCAGATAAGGCCGTTCAAGTTTCTCGCAAAGGTTACGACCGAATTCGCGATACATGCAGACATTGACTGATGCGAGCGCAAGGCGGTGGATGTCAGCGAGATGGCTTCCGAGCGGAAACACCATGTTCACCTCTGCGCCAATGCCTTCAATCAACCGGCGGATTTCAGCGAGATCCGATGGCATGTTGAACACGCCATAGGATGGTCCAATGATGTTGACCTTGGGCTTCTCGCCCTCAGCCAATTCTTTGGGCGCCACGATTTTTTTGGGACCAAATTCAGTCCAAAGCCATGTCAACGCGCGATCTTCGGACTGCCATTGGTCTTCGTCAATCGTGCGCGGCAAAAACCGACGGATATTGGTGCCTTCGGGTGTTACCCCGCCACCAATCATTTCAGCGATGGAGCCAGTAACCACCACAGCGGGTAGATCAGGATCCAGTGCTTTCCACGCCCGGCGCATCGCACCTTCGGTCCCCGTCTTGCCGAGCTCTTCTTCCCCCAGACCCGTGACGACAATGGGCAATTCATGCGGCGGCAAACCGTCGGTGTAATGCAGCACCGACGTCACGGGCAGATTTTCGCAACCAACGGGTCCGTCAATTATGACCTGAAGTCCCTTAATGGCAGTGAACGCGTAAACTGCGCCCCAATAGCCGCCAGCGCGATCATGATCGATGATGAGTGTCATGATCCAATGGCCTCCGCTGCTTTGGCGGCGGCTGCATTTTGCGCGGCAAATTTGGCTTTGAACTTGGGCCGGTCGACCGGCGTTTCTTCCCAGATGCCCGCTGCATGACCCGAACCGACACCATCAAAAAAGGCATGCATCCGATCGAAGCGTTCCTTATTGCCGATGGCGCCATTGATGACTTGAGCGAGGCTACCGGCGCCGGCAGGACCCATCAGAGGACGGGCCGAGATCAGGTTTGTGAAATAGAGCGCGGGAATGGCTTTCGCCTTGGCATGCTGGACCACTGGTGTGGTGCCGATGGCCAAGTCCGGTCCGAACTCGTTGACGGCGGCGATGTCCTGTTCAAGGCTGGCGCGATAGTTGACGCGCACGCCCTTGGCCTCAAGCCATTCGCGGTCGGGGTCCGACCATTTGGTGCGCGGGCATGCGGTTCCGACATAGGGCACGTCAGCGCCACTTTCGATTAACAAGCGCGCAACCAGAAGTTCTGATCCTTCATAGCCTGAAACGGTAATTCTGCCCTTGATAGGCTTTGCAGCGAGCGCGCCTTGAATGGCAGGCAAGATGGCATTTTGTGCCGCGGCGATTTGATCCGCGCTTGCACCAGTGGCTTCACCGATAGCTTTTAACCATGCAGCGGTGCCGTCGCGGCCAACGGGAGCGGAGCCAACAACTTTGCGTCCGGCAGCTTCAAATTCCCGCACGCTGGCGGTGTAAAACGGATGGATGGCAGCAATAACTGCGCCGTCGAGTGCGGCATAAAGCTCGCGCCATTCGCGGGTGGGAACCACTGGGCCGGCTGCAAGCCCCAATGGTTCAAGCATATGCCCAATGCCCATCGGGTCGGCAGGGAACATTTCCCCAAGCAATGTCACCGATGGTTTGTCCGGCAAGGATGCCGGCGCCGCGACGGGACCCTGTCCCGCTTCGGTCCGTGCGTATTTCAGCATGGCACCGGCGAGAACATCTTTGGCTTCGGCATGGGTTGGGATGCCGAAGCCTGGCACATCAATGCCAATTATGCGCACACCATTGATTGCGTCTGGCAGCAACCGCAGCGGAACGCCGCTTGCGGTCGGCACGCATAAGTTGGTGACGACGATAGTGTCATATTTTTCGGGGTCAGCCATCTGCTCGACAGCTTCTTTAATATCTTCGAACAGCTTGCCCGTGACGAGCGTTTCCGAGCTGAACGGTACATATCCGACACTGCGGCGCGCACCGTAGAAATGCGAGGTAAACGTCAGGCCATAGACGCAACATGCGGAGCCAGAGAGGATCGTCGCCGTACGGCGCATACGCAGGCCAACGCGCAGCGAGCCAAAGGCAGGGCACATGGACTGCGGTTGGTCATGCGGACCAACGGGATAATCGGCCGCATATTGGTCGAGAATTTCGGTCTTGCCAGCTTTCTTCGCGGCCTCAAGCATCGTGTCCTTGCCGCCATGGCAGCCACCACCCTCTGCGGGCGCAGCGGATAGATCAATGCGGTCACGCGCACGGTCAGTTCCTGCAGAGGCAACAAGTTCAGTCACGCATCAGACCTCATCATAAATGACTTCAAGCGATGGCTTTTCTTCGAAGATGCCACCGCGCATGTCGGCCTGCGTTGCTGGCACGAGCTGAATATTGCCGCCGACTTCATCCGGCGAAAACAGGCCAAGCAAACCATCCTGCTCAAGCGGCTTTGGCTGACGTGGTGGCGCATTGGCGACGTTTTCGCCCAGCGCCGCAAACAGGCTGCCCCATTCGCTGTCGGCGGTACCGATGATCTGGTAATTGGCGGATTTGCGACGGATATCTTCGTTTGCCGGGATGGAAATCAGCACTGGAATATCGACGGCTTCAGCAAAAGCTTGCGCTTCGCCAGTGCCATCATCCTTGTTGATGATCATGCCCGCTACGCCGACGTTCCCGCCCATTTTGCGGAAATATTCGACCGCTTTGCAGACGTTATTTGCGACATAAAGCGACTGAAGATCATTCGATCCGACGACGATAACCTTTTGGCACATGTCGCGGGCAATCGGCAGGCCAAAGCCGCCGCAGACAACGTCGCCCAGGAAATCGAGCAAGACATAATCGAAGCCCCAATCGTGGAAGCCAAGCTTTTCGAGCAATTCGAAGCCGTGGATGATGCCGCGCCCGCCGCAGCCACGACCCACTTCTGGTCCGCCAAGTTCCATCGCGAAAACGCCGTCGCGTTGAAAGCAGACGTCTTCAATGGAAACTTCTTCGCCCGCGAGCTTCTTGCGCGACGATGTTTCGATGATGGTGGGGCAGCTTTTGCCGCCGAACAGCAGTGACGTGGTATCCGACTTGGGGTCGCAACCGATGAGCAAAACGCGCTTGCCTTGCTGCGCCATCATATAGCTCAGGTTCGACAGAGCGAAGCTTTTGCCCGAGCCGCCCTTGCCGTAAATGGCAATAATCTGGGTCTCTTTTTTTACTTCGCCCGTGTGCACGGGATCGGGTTCGATCGCGGCTTCACCGCGCAAAGCCTCTATGTCCAGCATAGTCATTCGCAGTTTCTCCAGTCGAGTACCATTTTCAGGCAGTCAGGGTTTTCAAAGGCTTCGGGATATGCAGCCTGCGCATTCGATGCAGGCTCAATGCAAGAGATCAGACCGGAAAGGTCCAGGGCGCCCGTTTCAATCAATGCATGTACTGAATGCAGGTCGTCGGGCTGCCATTCGGCGGCGACGCGAATGCGGGCTTCGCGTTGAAATGCGGGAGCGAAATCAAAGGAAATCGGCTGGCTATAGAAGCCAGCGAGAACAAGCTCCCCGCCCTTGGCAAGCCGGCCGATGAAGCTGTTTATCGACGCTGCGTCGCCGCTTACGTCATAGATCCGCGCGTAATTGGTTCGGTCGTCATCCTTTGGATGAATGACATGATAGCCCTGTGCGCCGCTCATGCGGCTTGCATTTGTATCCCATACAATGGGTGGTGGCGCGCCTGCTGCGACGGTGAGCCGCGCAAGCAACCGCCCCAAGATACCATGGCCGATGATAAGTTGCGGCAGCTCGCCTTTGCAAATGGCGTGTAAGGCCGTTGCGGCGAGCGCATATAATATGCCCCGCTCCGCGAGTGTTTCGTCAATTGGCATGGCGCGGGCCGAGGCGACAATCAGGTGGCGCGCTGCACCGCCAAATAATCCGCGGACATCACGATAGCAGCTGGCGCCTGGTACAAAGACCCATTCGCCGATTCGCGCTTTATGGCCAGTGCCGGCGTCGATAATCCGGCCAATGGATTCATAGCCAGGGACCAATGGATAGCCCATTCCGGGGAAGCTGGGCATGTTGCCTGTCCACAGGAGCTTCTCTGTGCCGGTGCTTATGCCGCTGTAGTGAATCTCAACCAGCACATCGCCATCAGACATGGGGGTCAACGCGGTGTTGCGCATTTCCAGCTTGCCCGGGGCATCAAATATGATGGCTGAAGTTTCCAAAATGACTGCGGTCTCCCTGGTCGCCTATCCCGAAATCCGGAATGGAGACTCTCTCAAGTGTCAAATTATCTTAACAAAAATAAATGTCAAATAAATTGGACAGTGCAGTGTCATTTAATCGCGACAATGGCGCTCGTGATGATTGGCAGGGCCGTTTTTATGGTCTTTATGCTCTTGAAACCGGCGCGCTTCAGCATGTGAAAAATTTCTTCTTGGGTCCGTGGACGCCCCGAACCCATCGCCCACAAATACATCCCAAAATAGGCGTCACCCATGGGTTCTGCGGATTTACTGCCCGCCATGGGTTCAACAATTAACAGGCGGCCATTGTCGTCAAGCGCGCGATGGATATTGGAAAGAAGCGCCTGTGCAACGTCATCATCATGATCATGCAATATTCGCGATAATGTGATCAGGTCATAGCCCCGCGGCAGCGGGTTTTCCTTAAAACTGCCGGGGTGAAGCTCAAATTTCGCCGCGCCTAATCCACCCGCGAATCGATCCCGCGCCGCTTCCACGACTTCGGGCAGATCGAAAATTCCGATATCTAGTTCGGGTGCCACTTTCGCAATGGCTGAGGCAAACGCGCCTGAGCCGCCGCCGACGTCAAGCATGCGGCTATGCGCGTTGAAATCATAAGCGTCGGTAATCTGCTGCGAGACCATTGGCTGAGTCGCCGCCATAAGTTCTGAATAGTCAGCCGCCTTGGCTTTGTTGCTCTCCTTCGAGGCATAGGTCCAATAGGCTGACAGCGCGGTTTCCTTGCGCCTGCCGTTCGTAAATAGCGCCAGCGGGTCTGAGAGATCTTGGTAAAGCAGATGATGGTGCCGAATCATGGCAATCGCACCATCGTTGCACGACAAAGCAGCGCCCGCCTCTCCCAAGGTCCACCGATCATCATCTGGCGATTCGAAAATCTTCAGCGATGCGCCTGCATGAAGCAGTCGGCGCGTCGCATCGGGCGCCAGGCCCGTAAACGCAATGACATCGGACAGGCTACGCAGTTGGCCCTTCAAGAAGGTTAGAAGCTCTGCCTCCACAAACGCCGTCACGATCTGCGTATACACAAAGCCCGCGATCATATCGAACTGTGCGGCGGCCCGTCGGCGGGCAATCATACGGACAACAGGCGTACGTGACGCCCATCGCTGAAATACCGGACTGCCAAGGATTGCGTTCCGCCGAAGAACCCAGCGCGCTTTGAGTGAAAGAGTGTAAATAGTATCAGACATAATTGTTTGTCCATTTGATTGGACTTCTGATAGCCTGCGGTCAATTCAATCTTGAATAAGGGTAAGGTTCATTCAGCAAAACGCATCCGCATTGATTGTTGGCGCCGGTATCGGCGGCCTTGTCAGCGCGGTATTGCTGGCATCCCGGGGGATGGCTGTCACGGTTATTGAAAAAGAGGCGTCGGCGGGCGGGAAGGTTCGGCAGCTTGAAGTTGATGGCGCTAAAATAGACTCAGGCCCGACTGTATTCACGATGCGATCTGTCATTGATGACATTTTCGCAGCAGCGGGTGCCCAGACTGCAGATTATGTAACGCTGCACAAGGCCGACCGAATCGCACGCCATGCATGGGACGCGGACACAAGGTTGGATTTGTTCGCTGACCATTCGCGGAGTACTGATGCCATCGGCGAATTTGCAGGCGCAAAGGCAGCCGCTGGCTTCGCGAGCTTCTCCAAAGAAGCACAGCGCATTTTCAATATATTGGACCGCCCGTTTCTGCAGGATAGCAAAACCTATCCACCCGGCTTGATGTGGCGCATTGGACTGTGGCGTGTGGACGCGCTGCTGGCGATCCGGCCATATGAAAGTCTGTGGAAAGTGCTCAAGGAGCATTTTGACGACCCTCGTTTGCTCCAGTTGTTTGGTCGCTACACCACTTATTGCGGATCATCTCCGTTCCAGACACCCGCAACGCTGATGCTGATCGCGCATGTCGAGGCGCAAGGCGTTTGGGCGATTGAAGGTGGGATGAATGCGCTTGCCGCAGGGCTGGAAAAGCTGGCGCGCGAAAAAGGCGTGCAGTTCCGATTTGGCGCCGCGGTTAAGCAGATTGATGTGCGTAATAAGGCCGTGGCGGGTGTCGCGCTTTCCACCGGAGAATACCTCCAAGTCGATAAAATCATTTTCAATGGCGATCCGGCAGCACTGGGGGCTGGGCTATTGGGCGAATCGGTTTCAGGGGCGACTCGGAAAATGCCAGTGACGGCCCGCTCGCTTTCCGCGTTGGTCTGGTTGGCCAAGACCAAAACCAGTGGCTTTGACCTTGATCACCATAATGTCTTCTTCTCGGACGATTACGAGTCCGAATTTCGCGACATCAAATCGGGACGGCCGCCGGCACATCCGACCGCTTATGTATGCGCGCTTGATCGCGGGCAGGGTGCTGTTCCTGCAGGTAAGCCTGAAAGACTGCAAATCATCGTCAATGCCCCGGCCAATGGCGACACGGAAAATTACGCATCGAAGGAGAGAGAAAG
>JAIXOE010000062.1 GCA_027486895.1 Sphingomonadales bacterium | reverse complement strand
AGATCTGCCGCCGCCAAAAGTGCATTGCGCCCATCGTCAGGGTTTCTGCCGGCATGCGCCGACTTACCCGACATGATGATGGAGAAATTGCCGCTCCCGCCACGTTCACCCGCGAGCGTACCGTCGGGCAGCGCTGGTTCGTATGTGAGCGCAGCAAGCGTGTTCTGTGCAAGCTGCGCGATCAGTTTTGCGGATGATGGCGAGCCAACCTCTTCATCGCTGTTGATGAGTATCTGATAACCCGTATGTGCGAGTTTCCCGGACGATTCTGCAGCCGTTAACGCTGCTAGCATCACAGCAATGCCGCCCTTCATGTCAGCTACGCCGGGACCATTTAACGTGTTATCGTCAAGCCAACGCAGGCTTTGGAAACTATGGTCTGCGGGAAACGCCGTGTCCATATGTCCGGTAAACAGCAATTGTGCCGTGCATTCGGGGCGCACGGTCATGAGCAAATGCTGTCCATGTGAGACTGTCGTCACTGTTCCATCAGATAAAACGCGATCCACAGGTTCGGGTTCAACCAGCGTCACTTCACCGGGAAGGGTCGAAAAGGCGTCCGCGAGCAAATCGGTGGTGGTGGCAAGCCCTTCAAGATTACCGGAGCCGCTGTTGATGGCTGCCCACTGCTGGACTTGGCCAAGCATGCGTGGTTGTTCAATGGTCTCAAGCGCCTGTCGTTCGCTGGCAGATAGCGTGTGCATATAAGGGTCTTAGCCTTGGATAATCCAAAGGGCCACCCCTGCTATCTTTGTTAACCCACTTCCTTTGCGAGAGCGCACCATTCCGAAATGGTTACAGTCTCGGGCCGCCGATCTTCGGCTATTCCAGCAACACTTAATGCTTCTAACGCACCTGCGACGCCTTTCAGGCTTTGCCGCAACATTTTGCGGCGCTGACCAAAGGCAGCGCCGGTGAGATTTTCGAGAACAGACATTTTGACGTCTGCGGGCGCATCCTTGGGTGTGATGTGTACCACTGCCGACATCACCTTTGGTGGTGGTGTAAAGGCCGACCGATGAACGGGCATCGCAATCGCAGCATTCGACCGCCACTGCGCCAATATCGCGAGCCGACCAAATGCACCCGTGCCGGGCGCCGCGATAATGCGGTCTGCCACTTCACGTTGGAACATCAACGTAAGGCTTTTCCAACGTGGCGGCCAGTCGTTACCGCCGAGCCAGCCCACAGCAAGCGCTGTGCCGACATTGTACGGCAGGTTTGACACAACGTGAAACGGCGCGCCAATTTCAGCGAAGGGATCGATCTTTAAAGCGTCGCCCTCAATTACGCGAAGCTGGCCCGGAAAAGCCTCTGACAATTCAGCAAGTGCAGGGAGGCAACGACGATCCCGCTCGACTGCCAGAACCTGTGCGCCAGCGCGCAGCAGCGCTCTGGTGAGGCCGCCGGGGCCTGGGCCAACTTCATATACCTGCTCGCCTGCCAAGCTGCCGGGAATGGCGGCAATGCGGTCGAGTAGCTTTTCATCAAACAGAAAATTTTGGCCCAGCGCTTTGCTTGCGGACAAACCATGGCGCGCGATGACGTCTCTAAGGGGAGGGAGGGATACTGTCATCAGCCACAATCAGCAGCAGCTAGGCGATGCAGCGCGGCAGACTCTGCCATCTTGATCGCAGCAATCATGGAATGCGGAAGCGCTATGTTCTTACCGGCTATTCCGAACGCGGTGCCATGGTCTGGCGAGGTTCTGACCACTGGCAGCCCAAGGGTGATGTTTACCGCGTCATGAAAATACAGCGTTTTCAGGGGAATGAGCGCCTGATCGTGATAGGCACACAGTGCCGCATCATAATGCGACCGCGCTTCAGCATGAAACATCGTATCAGCAGGCAAGGGGCCAATGACGTCGAAGCCTTCGCCGCGGATTTGTTCGATGGCTGGTTCAAATATATCCAGCTCTTCGCGTCCCATATTGCCCGATTCTCCAGCGTGCGGATTGAACCCTGCAACCGCCAGCCGTGGGTTTGCTATGCCGAAATTACGCTGCAGACCCTTGGCTGTCGCGCGCAGGCGTTGGCGGATGAGCCGACCATCAAGCTTTTCCGCGACGGATGCGAGCGGGATGTGGGTCGTCATCGGAACAACGCGCAGGTCAGGGCCAGCGAGCATCATGACGGCGTTGTTTTTGGAAACGCCGCAACGCTCTGCAATAAACTCTGTTTGGCCGGGATGCGTGAAACCAACAGCGTATAATTGCGTCTTGGAAACGGGGCCTGTGACCAGCGCGGCGGAACTGCCTGCGCGCGCAAATCCAATCGCCATTTCAAGCGCCTGATATGCGCAATGTGCACCATCAAGGTCCGGAATGCCCGGAACAACCGAAATGCAGTTGTGCAACTGGATGACGGGAAGTGCCGTGTCAAAATGCTGAAATGTCTCAGCGGGGTCTTCAATACGGACGACGGGCCCATTCCAGTGCGGCGCAAAACTGGCGATGTCGCCGATGGCAAAGAAAGGCGCCAATCGAGCCGAGTGGCGCGCCTCCCATGCTTTGCCGATTATCTCCGGCCCTATACCCGCAGGGTCACCGACCGAAACGGCCAGTGGCAGTTCCAGTCGGCCAGCTGCCATCAGTTATATTCGATAACGGCGTCACGGCGCAAATCGCGCAGATAAATGCGGGCACGCTTGTTTACGCGCTCTTCTTCCAGCCGCGACATGATCTCATCGAAGCTCTCGGATGCAGCTTCCTGCGGAGCATCACGACCACACAAGACGAATACACGAACGCCGTCGGCCAACGAACCATAAGGCGGTGTGGATTGTCCGATCTGCAAATCAAGCATGACCTGCTGAAGTGGGACGGGAAGATCACGGATTTTAATGCCGTCACGATTGACCACGTCAGCACCGAGTTTACGCGCCATTTCGTCGGCCGCACCGCAACCAGTGATTTGCTGGGTTTCCTCGCTAAACTTCTTCACCATCGGCGTAACGTCAGCTTCCGTGGTGCCCTTTGGAAAGGTAATCGCAATCTGTTTCAAGCTCAGGGCTGAATCGCGCGGATCGGATGTTGCGACCTGACGCTTGTCGATCAGCAGCAATATCGAAATCCCACCCGGCGACGCAACGGCCTGAACTTCGTTTGCGTTCATGTTTGCTGCGGCGTTGGCAAGTGACTGCGGCAATTGAGCCAAAGACAGCCAGCCAAGGTCACCGCCTACGGATGCCGTTGAAGCTTCAGAAAACTGACGGGCATATGCAACAAAGTTACCGCCCTGACGAAGTTGGTCGATGATTTTCTTGGCGTTCTCGGTGACCGCTGGCATCGTTTCTGGCGTCGCCGAAAGGTAGATTTCGCCCAAACGGAACTCTGTGGTGCCCTTGGTTGCCTTGATGCGCTCAATGATCGCATTCACTTCATCGTCGCTAACATTGGCGGAAGGACGGACGTTGCGCGACAGCAGGCGGCTCCATGACAGCTCACCCTTAATCTGGCGCTTCAATGTAGCTACCGATGAACCAATAGACGTCAGATATTTTTCAACTTCATTCGCAGGCCGGTTGAAATTCTGCTGCGCCACGCGGTCGAAATACTGATTCACTTCAGCGTCAGTGACTTCAATTTCATTTGCTGCGGCCTCTTGAATTTGCAGTGTCTCGTCGATCAGGTTGGTCAAAATCTGTGCGCGAAAACGGGCCAGTTCCTCGGGCGGCAGCTTGTTTTCATTAGCCGCAACGATGAGCGCGAGGCGGTGATCAATGTCTGTGCCAGTAATAATCTCGCCATTCACCTGCGCGGTTGCGCGACGCACATTCGGGTCGTTTTTCCCAAAAAGCTGCTGTCCATCTGGAATGGCCAACTTGGCTTCTGGCACAGCATCGTCACCGACAGTTTGTGCGATCAGCGGTGTCAGCGCCGTGGCGGAAACGAGCACAGCGACGAGGGACAGGCGCTTGAATAACTTCATTGATTTACATCCAGTACACAGACAGTTCGAGGGGACCGGTAACCAGACACTGCTGAACAGCAGATGAGCGGTATCATCCTTGCCCACGAATTTATTCGGGATGCTTTACACACCGAGATTGCGAAATGCCAGACGGAACAGAAAGCTGTTTCCACGCTGCGAATCTCCGACTGGCTGATAGTCGCGACGCCACGTTAGACTAAGTGACAGGCAGTCATCGTCATACGCAACACCCAGCCGGTGCCGGATGGGGTCAAAGCCATCGGAGATACTTGTCGGATCCTCGGTGGTGTCGGTCAAATCGATGATAGTAGAGCCAAATACCGACCAATAACGGGCGACACGGATTCGTCCCGCCAAACGAATTTCTTCGCGGTCATTGAGATCTTCGAGGGTCGGGCCAATATTGCGATTGAGCTTCAAATATCCCGCCTGAACGTAGGTCCCGCGCGAACCGATCGTGGCGTCGACCTCATTACGGCGTATCGACAAATTGTCTTTATCAAGGCGGAACCGGTGTGTGAGCTTTACCAAGTCCTTAAAGCGAAATTCCGACCGCCCAACGATATCCGATGCTTTGTCGGATAGGCCCGTTCCGTCGGGGAAAATCGACTCTCGGTTGGACAGGCGATAACTTTGACCCAGGCTGATGTCAGCGGTGAAATCGGACTTCCGTAATGCCCAGTCGAACCCGTAAGTGATGCGATAGTCGTCTTCGAACCGGTCATAGCCCGGGAAGCGATTCAGTGCGAACAGGTTGCTGTCTTCCAAGTCGACTGCGCGCGAATCTTCGTTTGGAATGTTCAAATTGGAAATCGATGGCGCTGCGACGACTTGGACGCGCGGTGTAAAAATCTGGGTTCCGCCAAAGGCTTTACCGACAAAAGGCCATTTAATGTCCGTTGCGGCAGCGAATATGGCGCGGTGCTCCCAGCCTGAATCGCCGCGGTAAATCGTTGTCGGCGTGCTGGCATTTTCGTCGCTGTGGTACAAATCCCCGCGCGCCAGCATCGTGAATGACACTTCTTGCCCAAGCCGGGTGATTTTGCGCAGATCCCATTTGGCGGCCGCAAATGCCCGCTGCGTGTCCTGGCCTTCGGTACGACCAATTGCCAGGCTGTTCGCTTGAAGCTGAATTGTCCCGCCCACCACTGGAGCGTCCATCCGCATGCGGTAATCAATTTCGGGCAGCGCGATGGGCGCTAGACCTTGACGATCACCAGTGCGCAGCGTTTGGACCGCCCAGCCCGCGAGGGAAAAATAACTCGCGTCGTCAATCCGCTCAGCGGCAAAAGTAGAACGAAGCCTATCATCCCGGCTAATGTCATAACGTCTCAGAAACGTGCGGTCAGAAGCATATCGGCCTGATGCTGAAATGGACCAATTTGTATCGAGCTGGAATTTCCCTGCGCCTTCGAGATACCCACGGAAGACATCTGCACCAATGGGTGTCGACGCGCCACTGGTGTTAATACGATTACTATATGTTCCGTATGCGGTCAGATCGATAGCGCCATTTTTTTCGAGGGACCGAAAGTTTAGTCTGCCCAAAGGCGCTGCGCCGGAAAAGGCTGTTATCGCAGCGGTAGCATCACGATTTTCAGCCATTCGCCAATAATAGGATTGCTCAATCTCCGCGCCGTTATTTCGCGAAAATCCGATGCTCGGTACAAGGAAACCACTGCCTGCCTTAGCATCGACGGGGTGTGATAGAAATGGCAGCGGAATGACCGGAAGGCCAAACAACTCAATCCGTGCACCTCTGTAAACGACGCGTTTCTTGCTGGGGTCATAAACGACCTTAACCGCTTTTACTTCCCAACTTGGCTTTTTTGGGCAGCCGTCGGCATCTACGACTTTACATGCCGTATATGCGGCATAATCGAGCGTATAAATGCCGTCTTTACGTGCACCGCGTTTGGCGGCAAGTCGGCTTTCGTCAGCCAAAACCACAAGCATATTGTCGATGACGCCGTCTTTTAATGCATCGGAGAGTTCAATCTTATCGCCATATGCGACGTCGCCTTCTGGCCCGGTAGCGCGAATGGCGCCTTCTGCAAAAACCTTGCCGCTGTTGCGGTCCCATATGATATTGTCGGCGCGTACGGTGTAGCCGTCGCGACTGACAATAACGTCGCCTTTTGCGGTGACGGTCTCGGTGTTTGAATCATATTCAACGACAGCGGCAGAGAAATCGATTTGATCGCTGGCGGGTTGCGACACTGCTGTTGAGGCTTCCGTTTGGGCAATGGCAACAGACGACACAGACCCACAACCGAAAATAATCGGCACGATCAAAGCACGAGATAAAAAGGTCCGGGTAGCGGGGATGTTCATAAAAACCGTGCCGTCCTTTATCGCCGCGATTGCTTTGGGTCCACCCATGTTCCCAACTAAGGCTGTATTTGCGGTTAACAGAGGGCATTTAACCCCCATCTTTTGCTTTAATCCCATGGTGAATTAGGCCTATAGACCCGTAAACCCGTTATCCGCAAAAAGGCATATCGTTTCCATGAAGATTAATTTTACCGATGCACGCCCTCAAGATGCTGACGTTCTTGCGTTCATCGTCACAAAAACCACCTTTGCTGACTTCAAATTTCCATTGGAAAATAGCGATATTGTTTACGCGACGGCAAAGCTGGCGCGTTTTGAAGGTGCGGCAGGACAAAGCTTTCTGCTCATAAACGAAGAAGGCGGAAAGCTTGTCCGGATCATTCTCGTAGGGGTCGCTGACGGCGAGGCTGGCGATTATCAAAAGGCTGGCGGCGAAATTGTTGCAAAGGTTCAGACATCTGGCGCAAAGCATATTGCCATTCATGGGGCAAATCTAAGCGCGAAAGCTGCGGCGGAAGCGGCCTATGGTGCAACGATGCGCAACTGGCGCATGGACAAGTACCGCACCAAAATGGCGGAAACGTCAAAGCCAACGGTTGAAACCTTGACGGTCGCAAGTGCGCATACAGAAGCAAATGCGCTGTGGCCTAGCTATCAAGCGATTGCGGAGGGCGTTGCCCTGACCAAGGAGCTGGTTACGGAACCTGCGAATATTATTTATCCTGAAAGCTTTGTCGAGCGCTGCAAGCATCTCGCAGACCTTGGCGTAGAAATCAGCGTCCTTGATGACAAACAGATGGCCGAGCTCGGTATGGGAGCGTTGCTTGGCGTAGCACAAGGTTCGCGTCGTCCCGCTCGTCTGCTGGTTATGAAATGGGACGGCACTGGTGGAACGCAGGAACGTCCAGTTGCATTGGTCGGTAAGGGCGTCACGTTCGACACTGGCGGCATTTCTATTAAGCCTGCCGCGGGCATGGAAGATATGAAGTGGGACATGGGCGGCGCAGGCGCTGTCGCCGGCGCGATGAAGGCGCTCGCTGGACGCAAGGCGAAGGCTTATGTCGTCGGTGTTTGCGGCTTGGTTGAGAACATGCCTGATGGCAACGCGCAGCGTCCGGGCGACATCGTGACGTCAATGTCGGGTCAAACGATTGAGGTTCTGAACACCGACGCAGAAGGCCGTCTGGTGCTGTGTGATGCGCTGCATTGGGTTCAAGAAAATTATAACCCTGAATATGTCGTCGATCTCGCAACATTGACCGGCGCGATTATCGTATCGCTGGGCAGCGAATATGCTGGCCTGTTCTCGAACAGCGACGAGCTTGCAGACAAATTGACGGCTGCGGGTAAGGCCTCAGGCGACCCGCTGTGGCGCTTCCCGCTGTCGAAGGCTTATGACAAGATGATCGACAGCCCCATTGCCGATATGAAGAATATCGGCGGCAAAGGCGCTGGTTCAATTACCGCTGCACAATTCCTTGGACGTTTCATCAAGGACGGCGTGAAATGGGCGCATTTGGATATCGCTGGTACCGTATGGGCCGATAAGGCCGGCCCAGTATGGGACAAGGGTGCAACCGGCTTTGGTGTGCGTCTGCTTGACCGTTTTGTCGCGGACAATTTCGAAGGTTGATGTTGCTGCAGCATGCAGGTCGATTTTTACCAGCTTACGCGTGATCCTGCTGAAAAAGTATTGCCCGCTATCGCCCAACGTGTGTTGGACAATGGCGGGCGGTTGCTGATTGTCAGTGATGATGCCGGCCAACTGGATGCGATATCCGGCGCTTTGTGGACCGCACGGCAGGACAGCTTTTTAGCGCATGCTAAATCGGGGGAGGGCGATGATGCACTTCAGCCGATATTGTTGTCGCAACATGCCGATGCACCAAATGGAGCCCGGTTCGTTGCGATAGCTGATGGCAACTGGCGTGCGGTTACCGAACATTTTGAACGCGCCTTCTACCTTTTCCCGCCGGAACAGACCGACAATGCGCGATCTGCATGGCGCACATTGGGTGACGCGGTAGAGCGTCGTTATTGGAAACAGGACGGCGGGAAATGGGTCCAAGGTCCATAAAGCTTGCACTCAAGGTACAGCAACGCTAGAGGCGCGCCAAATTCCCCCTACAAAAATGGAGCTTTTCATGTCGGTTACCCGCACTTTTTCGATTATCAAGCCTGACGCAACGCGTCGCAACCTGACTGGCGCAGTCACCAAGATGCTTGAAGAAGCTGGCCTGCGCGTCGTCGCATCGAAGCGCATCCACATGACACGCGAACAGGCCGAAGGCTTCTACGCGGTGCACCGTGAGCGTCCGTTCTTTGGTGAACTCGTTGATTTCATGATCAGCGGCCCAGTCGTCGTTCAGGTTCTGGAAGGCGAAAACGCCATGCAGCGTAACCGCGACATCATGGGCGCGACCAACCCTGCAAATGCTGAACCCGGCACGATCCGCAAGGAACTGGCTGAAAGCATCGAAGCAAACAGCGTCCACGGTTCGGACAGCGACGAAAACGCAGCGATTGAAATCGCTTATTTCTTTAAGCCTGAAGAAATCGTTGGCTAAACTCGGTCAGTTTAAGACCACCCGGTACACAAGCGCGTAGCTCGCGCTTGGTGCCAATGTTCCTACATTTGCGCTGACCGTCGTGCCACTGATGCTTGCATTGGTGGCCGGCGTGGTGGCATTTGCACAGGTTGTGCCGGCAGAAAGACTGTTGGACACAAAGCTCGTCCGTGCCGGTAAAACATCTGTAATCACAACGTTACTTGCGCTCGTCGACCAGACGTTGGACGTCACAATGCAGTAGCTGATCGTCGCCCCTGGCACCGCTTTCGGATTGAACGCGCTGACGGTATCAGCATCGACAGTTGAGATTTTCTGGACGTTAATACTGGACAGGCTGATTGTCACCGAGCCGTTCGATCCGCTTGGCCCTGCGACTGCGCTTGGCTGGGTTTGTCCGGCCGCGCCAAGACCACCATCTGCACTTGTTGTGGCAGAAAAAAACCGAGTTGACGTCGTTCGGCAGTTGCCGCCGCCGCCGCCGCCCGTCGCGTTAACGCCATCGTTGTTGCTTATGCCTGCAGTTCCAGGAGAATAGCCTCCGCCTCCACCGCCGCCGCCGCCGCCATCACCGTTGAAAGAGGGCGATGAAGCGCCAGTGGCGAATATTCCACACGTAATGGCCGTCGTCAGGTTCGTATTGCTCGTGCCATTGGTTCCTATGGGACCGTTGGCACCGCCTCCTCCGCCGCCTCCGCCGCCGGCCTGTATGAAAACAACACCGTTTATGGCAAATGACGTGCCTCCGCCTCCGCCTCCACCGCCGCCGCTGTAGCCCACTGCCGTGCAGTTGGCATTTGCACCGCTGCCCCCACCGCCAACGCCTGTTCCCCCCGCGCCACCACCTGTACAGGGTGATCCAAATCCAGCTGCGGTTTCACCCGCAGTGACCCCGGTACGGCCTCCGCCGCCGATGGTGCCAGAGAGAATTTGACCCGGGGTAACGGAAATTACCGCAGTTACTTTGGTGCCAGCGCCGCCATTGCCACCTCGGGCACTGTCAGAACCACCGCCACCGCCGCCTGCGCCAGACACTTGCACCTCGATAGCCGAAACGCCCGCTGGAACTGTGTATGACCATGTACCTGCGTTAGTGAACGTTTGCGCCGTTGCGACAGATGGCAACAATAGCAGCGTGGAAACAGCAAGTACCAAAATGCTGAGATTGCGGCGGAAGGCAACTAAGGGATTGAGGCGTAAGAATGTTTGACGCGAAAATACAATCATTGGATTTCCAAAAAATTGAGTTCGACTGAAGAAGGAGGTGGATAGAGATTCCGCCGATTAGGCTGAGCCGAGAATATCCAGCAATGTTGCAAGCTTTTTGGGTGCCACAGCACGCCAGCTCTTTTCAATCCACCCACCGATATGGTCCCAATCGGTATCGCCAAGATCCAGCCTTATGCCGACCCAGCTATCGCCAAAATATGCAGGCCGATAATAACGCTCTTCATCATTATCGATCAGCATCGCCTGTTCTTCGACGCCACTGATTTTTACCAAGAGCGCAATTCTGCCATCGCCATGGTGGTCGACAGAAACATAAGCGAATTTCTTGCCGCCGATGATCCCGAAGCACGGCATACCATGCGATAACACTTCATCGGCTTCGGGCTGAGCCAGCGCGATTTCGCGCACCATCGACGTCAGATATTCAGGATTGGTTGCACGCGAAACATAATCCGCAAGCGTTCGCGGATATAATTGATGCTCTGCCATTTTGACCCGCGCCGCCAGCGTTTCGGCCGTGTCATCGGACAAAATAGCGACTTCCATTTGGCCCAGGACAGGGCCTTCGTCGAGCGCAGCAGTGACAAGGTGCACGCTGCAACCAGCGGCGCTATCACCCGCGTCTATCGCGCGCTGATGGGTGTTTAGCCCTGTGTATTTGGGCAAAAGGGACGGATGGATGTTCAGCATCCGGCCATCCCATTTGTCAACGAAGCTTTCGGTCAATATCCTCATATACCCAGCTAATACGACATAAGT
>JAIXOE010000063.1 GCA_027486895.1 Sphingomonadales bacterium | reverse complement strand
TGGTTGAAATCTTAGTGCAAATTGACGGCGTCGTTGATGTACAGCGACGTCAAAAGCGCGAAAACATAAGCCTGAATAGCACAAACGAGCAGTTCAAGCAGGGTAATGCCAATCATCAGAACAAACGCTGGGAAACTCACGATAAGTGGAACCCAAGCCGCATCTGCATTCAGGCCGTTGATGACAAAGCCGGCGAGCACCTTCATCATGATGTGACCTGCGGTCATCGCAACGAACAGACGAAGCGCGAGGCTGAATGGACGGATCATGAACGAGAAAAGTTCAATGACGGGGATCAGCCAGAGCAGCCACCATGGCGTGCCATGCGGAACGAACAGACTAAAGAAATGCAGGCCATGCTTCCAGAAGCCGACGACCAAGACAGTACCGAAGCTGAACAGCGCCAGCACGGCGGTTACGGTCAGGTGGCTTGTGATCGTAAAGGGATGCACGCCAGGGACGATACCGAATGGCATCATGCCCATGAAGTTCGCCATCAGGATGAACATGAACAACGAGAACACCAAAGGCACATATTTCTTGCCTTCGGGACCGACATTTGCGGTCAGCATATTGTTGATGAAGCCAGTCGCGCCTTCAACAGCCATCTGCCAGCGGCCAGGGACCATCTCGCGCTTCATTCCGCCCGCCATGAACACCCAGAGAGCGCCAAGGACAAGCACCATGAACAACGAAGAGTTGGTGAAGGAGACGTCGTAACCCGCAAGGTTAAGCTGCGCGAGCGGCTCAATCTTGAACTGGTACATCGGATCGATTTTGCCGCTTTCGCCTGCCACGTTCACTACCCTGTTATATACACGTCAAGCGCCCGGATTAGTCCGGACGCTCTGATGAAATCTTTATTATATTCCTGAAGGCCACTGCGATGCCCAAAAACATGCAGGTCAACAGGAGCGCAGGTGCGATACCCAGCCAGCGGTCCAAGACCCAACCAACCAAAGCACCACCAGCAGGACCCGCGATCAACTCGGTTAAAACCCTGTTCCCTTGCCGCATTCCTTTGGCTGGAACCTGATCTTGACCTGAGCGTTCTGCTTCGGCTTTCCGTGCCGCTTTCAACTGCATATCTAACGACACGAGCCGGGCGTCACTTTTGCCTTTGTCATCCTGCCCGGAATTGTCCGATATCATGTGATTCCATCCTATTAAACACACGGAACCGCCACGCAATCGGGGCAACCCCGCCTAGGCATCGGCGCTTTAGGAGAGCGTCTGCGCCAAGTCAACAGCGCGTCGCCAAGAATGTTGCGATGCAACAGAAAGGGCCGAAGCATCGCTGCCCCGGCCCCGTATTTTTGTTCGGGTGATAGCCTTATTTATTGGTCGTCGTCCTGAACTTGTTTCAGGATAACAAACTGTCGCCCGTTATCCCGAAACAAGTTCGGGATGACGAGGTTCAGTGGTTAAGGGCAGCGCGAGTCCAATTCAGGGGCGCTGGAATCGCGGGTTTTCCATTGGCCCGATGGCGTCTGATATTTTTCACCCGCCACGGTGCGTTCTGCGATCAAGCGGCATCCGGTACGCAGCGCCATTTCTTCAATGGTTGCGCCATTGGCGAGCGCTTCTTTCGAATAGGCCGC
The DNA here is from genome assembly GCA_027486895.1 of Sphingomonadales bacterium. GTDB lineage: Bacteria > Pseudomonadota > Alphaproteobacteria > Sphingomonadales > Sphingomonadaceae > Sphingorhabdus_B. Next base: position 21,346 of record JAIXOE010000063.1, on the reverse strand, counting down.
TCTGCGCTTGATGTTGATGTCTTCAACCAATGCCTTGATAGCGGGCGAAGGCGAACTGACGAAACCAAGATAACCGTCGGCCTTTTCACCCACCAACCCACTTTGGCGTGCGCTTTGGTACGCAGGATCACGGCCAGCTTGAAACGCCACTGCGCTTGTGGCGGTCGCGCCAAGCAACAAAGCGGCAATTGTCATTTCAACAGAATTTTTCATCAGAATATCCCCGGTTCATCTTCAATCACTTTCTCGGACGCCGCAGCCAGCTTGTATAAAATTTCCTGCCGGATTGCGATGTTGAGGTTGATGACAATCGGTTTGTCGGGCGCAGTAACTTGTACGCAGCCAGCCAAAACAGACAACATCAACGGTGTGAATAAAAATACCACTTTTCCCATAAGGCGGCGAATCGCATTATCTTTGCGGTTCGTCAATTGATGACGGTGATGCGGCATGGTCGCTTTCCCTTTGCTGAATAGTTCATTCATTCGCCGTTTCTTTTGTCGGTTGAACGCTCGCTGGCACTTTGGCATCGGTTGGCGCGCGCTGTTCTTCCAACAAATATTGCAAATCCCGGTCTGCCGCATAATTCGCGTCGTACAGCCCACGAATGGACCCGATCAGCTTCATAAACTCGGCAGTGACGCTGACGTTGAACTTAATCGGGATGCGGGCAAGCTGACGCGTGATGAAGTTGCGCTTTGCAAGGCTGCCTTGCTGCAATCCTGTAAAGCTGATGTCCGTTACGATTTCTCCATCGAGATCGCCACCGACACCAATGGTCAGCGTAGAATAGCGGATCGAGCGCAATGCACTGAAGGCATAATTGGCGAACACGCCCATGTCCTTATATGTGAGTTCACCCAGATAGCTGACCTCACCGCCGCCTTCACGTGACACGAGACTGCCCCCGACAATTCTGCCGCCGTCCTGATTGAATATCATAGGCAACGTGCCATCGAACACACCGGTGACGCGCAAATTCTGAAAATCATAGCCCGCCAAAAGCTTTTCAGCATCGACCCCAATCACGCGGAACGTCAGGCGCCGTTCGGACTCTACTTCGAAATCGAGAATAGTTGGCTCCAATATCAGCTCGCCACCGGCGAACGGCCAACGACCCGATTCAATCGCAACGCGCCGGTCGGGAAGCAAGCGGTAGTTGATTTTCCCACCCAGCGCCGGAACTCCGGGATTGATCGATGCGATCTCGGCCACTTGCGCAGCGCCCGTCTCCAACCCGAGAAGGTCGGTGAAAACGATTTCCGTATTAAGTCCTTCAACAGGGCCGAATGCCGCGGCCAGATTCATGCCGCGCGTTGCGACCTTGCCTGTACTGCGAACGCCCTGCGCATCCCATTCGATGCGGCCATCGCCGGAAACTGTGCCATCAACATTGGCCGCCACACCCAAAACAAGCGACGTGAGCAAGTCCGGCTGGAACCGTTCGGTAAAACGCAGCTCATCAACGGCCAGCAGCGCGCGTCCTGTGGCGCTTCCAAGGGCGTGGCGAATATCGACACCGGCAACGCGCGTGCCCGTTGTCGGTTCCACCAAATGGCCAATCGCGGAGATGACTCCATTCTCCAGCGTCAGCAGCATGTCAGGGACGATCATGGGCTCGAACCGGTCAACTTGCTCTGCGTCTGTCACGCCCAATCGGCCATTCAGCGTCAAAATGTCATTGGCGTAGCGCCACTCACCCGATGCGTCGTTCATCAGCAACGGCACATTGCCAATCTGTCCCGCGCCGCCGGACAGCGCACCCGATATCCCGTCTTGCCCGAAACGTCCGGATAGGGCCGCGATATCAAATGCGCTTTGTGCGTCCTCTGCACCCAGCTTGATGCTGACATTCTGCGCCGCAAAGCCTTCATCCAAGCTGAACCGGACCGTCGCGCTTCGTCCCGATATCGGTGTGCGGCCGAGATTTCCGTTTGCCCTGAAATCGGCGATATTTGTGGCAAATGCCGGTTTTCCGTTCGCGATGGAGAACATCGACCGGCCTCGGTCGGGACACAGCCGGAATGCGTTGCCGCGTAACGCCAACGACGACATTTTCAGCGAGTCGAACCGAACATTTTGGCAATTGTCATACAGCGACACCGCGCCGGCATTATAACGGCCCGCAATCGGCAAGTTCAGCCCGGTGACAAAACCTCCCGGCAACGGTCCCGATATTTTGGCTTGCCCCTGAAAACGCCACGCGCCGTCCGGGTTACCGTTGAATGCAAGGTTCGAAACCGCGAGCCGCGCATTGCCAGCACTATATGGCGCAATGACCAGATTGCCCGACCATGATTGCCCAGTCTGCGCAATCGATAGCCGTGTATCCGGCAAGTTCGTGCCGGACAATGTCAGTTGCGCAGGCGCATTCAACTGCCAGCCTTTGGGTGTACCTGATACACCAAAGCTGCCAATCTGACGCAGCCGCACACCCGACGCGCTGGTCAGAGACAACGCGCTGATGTCGCCGCCGAGGCGCCCCTGAAAGTCCTGAAAGGATTCGAAATCCAGACGCGCTGCAAATCGGTCACCTGCACGTTGAAGCACTGGAGCCATCCGCGCGACAATGGGTCCAACGGGCGTTGCCTGCGTTTGCGCAACCAATCCGCCAAGGTCGCCGACGGTTCCGCGATCAAGTGCGCCATTGGCCAATGCGGCATTGCCCGAAATGCTCAACGCCAGCCGGCCATTTGCCAAGCCGGCATATCCCTTTGAATCCAGCTGCAATCGGCCAACCGACAAAGGCGCGGATCGCAATGCCGCCGTGTCGAGCAGCAGCGCAAAATTGGTGCGTTTCAAATCGCCATCAATCGTCAGCTTGCCCGCGACGTCTTTCAACTGCGCTTGGGGGATGACCAGATTGGCTGTGGCATAACCCAGCGTCCCTTCCCACCGGTTGAACCGTTCCGACAGTTTTATGTCCGCTTCCAGCCGCGGCGCAGCGATTGCAATCCCGGCATCGGCACATTTCGCTGCTGTCGCCGTTATCGGCCCAACCAAATGCGGCTGACGCCATTCGAGCATCAGCTTGCCATCAAACTTTAACATGGAGGCGCTGCAATCAGCGGCCGTGACACCCGGAGACCGGACGGAGAGATTTGCCGTAAACCGGTTTCGAAGCAGCCCGCTGCCATTCGCTGCTGCATTGAACACGCCCCACGGCGTTTCAATTTGTGCCTGTGCATTTTTGAGCGATAGGGCGATGTCGGGCAGCTCAAGCGGGTCGGTGGATTTTGGGTCGGTAAACTTATCCAGCTCTCCAAAGGACATTTTGCCGTTTGCGTACCGCCCGCGCAGCATGACCCCGTCCGCACGCACATCGCGCAAGTTCGCCCCGGAAAAATTCAGTGCAACGTCGATTTCAACCAGCTTAGCCGTCAAGTCAGGTCGCGCGGGATTGCCAATCACCAGATCGCGAATGCGTTGCGTGCGAAAGCCGATGGTGTCGATCTTGTAAGTCGCTGTAACGCCGCGCGCAGCAAAGGCGTTTTGTACGAACCGGTCGGCGATGCTGTTGCGTTGCGCCCATGCGAACACCAACAGCCCGGCCAGCAAAAGCGCGACTGCGCCGAAAACACGGTGCTTCCACCGCGCACCCCGAAAGGGCTGCACATCGGCGTCATCTGTCGGTGTTTCGTCGGCAGCAGTCCGCATCATCATCAAATGCGGGAAAGGCCGTCCGGTTGCAACGGCATTCGCGTCAATCGACTTGCACCCGTCGCAAAAATCACAGAAAAGAGTGCTATCACAGAAGGATAGTGCTGATGGCCGACGGCGCGGATAAAATCGAACATCATGGCACCGGCCACCGCGCGCGTCTGCGAAAGCGGCTTTTGGAGAAGAAGGGCGAAAGTCTGCACGACCATGAATTGGTCGAATATTTGCTCGCACTGGCAATTCCGCGCCGCGACACCAAGCAAATCGCCAAGGATCTTATCGCGCGATATGGGAGCCTCTCGGCCTTGTTGACCGCCGATGCCGACAGCATCATGCGCGAAAAGTGGATGGGCGAGACGAGTGTCGCTGCACTTAAAATCGTGCAAGTTGCTGCCCTGCGACTGCTGAGCGAGCCGGTGCGAGAACTTCCCGTTCTGTCATCGTGGCAGGCGTTGCTGGACTATCTGCGTGCCGACATGGCGCATTTGACCATCGAGCGGGTGCGGACTTTATATCTCAACAGCAAGAATATGCTTATCCGCGATGAGGTCGCGAGCGAAGGTTCGGTCGATCAGGCGGCGATTTACACGCGCGAAGTGATCCGGCGCGCCATGGACTTGGGCGCAGCGGCCATCATCCTTGTCCACAACCACCCAAGCGGCGATAGCACCCCAAGCCGGCAGGATATTGCCATGACGCGGGACATTGCCGATGCGGGGCAGAAGTTCGGAATAACAGTGCATGACCACATCATCATCGGCAAAGATGGCTTTTCCAGTATGCGCAGCGCTGGGTTGATTTGATGATTTAGCGGGTGGAATAATTGCCGCTGCTACCCCATAGCCGCAACATGTCCTCCCCAGCTTCTGCAAAAAAATCCATCGGCCCGCGCGAATTGACCGTCATGATGTCGTCGTTGATGGCGCTTAACGCGCTTGCCATTGACTCAATGTTACCGGCATTTCCCGCCATGGCGAAGGGATTGAACGTTACCGATCCCAACCAGATCCAATATATTATCTCTGTCTTTCTCGCTGGCACTGGCATTGGCGCGTTGATCTATGGTCCGTTGTCCGACCGCTATGGCCGCAAGCCGATTTTGCTCATTGCAACCATCGGCGCTGCCATTTTCTCGCTCGCTTGTTCCATCACCCCGAACTTTGAAATGATGCTGGCGATGCGGTTCGCACACGGTTTGCTCGCAGCGGCGATGGGTGTGCTCGTGGTTTCCGTTATTCGTGACCAGTTCGAAGGCGATGCCATGGCGCGGCGAATGTCGACCATTTTCCTGATATTCATGATCGTACCGATTATCGCGCCGACCATTGGGCAAATGGTTCTGCTGTTTGCAGGCTGGCGGACCATATTCGACCTGATGGCCTTTATGGCCGTCGCCGCCGCCATCTGGGTATATTTGCGCCTACCAGAGACACTTGCGCCCGAAAATGTCATCCCGATTGAACCCCACGCATTGGCAAAGGCATGGAAAGTCGTCGTCCTTCACCGCAATGCTGCGGGATATATGATTGGTGCCGGCATCGTCCAGGGCGCGCTGTTTGGCTATCTCAACAGCTCGCAACAGATGTTTGACAAGGTGTTTAATGCTGCCGATTTCTTCACCATCGGCTTTGCCATCATCGCCATTGGCATCGCTGTGTCCAATTTCACCAATTCGCGGATTGTGGAACGCTTTGGCGCGCGCCGTGTCTCGCACACCGCGCTTTTGACCTTTATCACATTGGGCGCTCTGCAATTGCTCGCTGCGCAATTCGAGCCAAAGTCTCTGGCCCTTTTCCTTTTGCTGCTGACCGGCAACATGGCGATGATTGGATTTATCGGCTCCAACTTCTCGTCGATTGCCATGACGCCCTTTGGCCATGTGGCGGGCGCAGCATCATCGTTTCAGACGTTCGTGCGCACGTGCCTAGCAGCCTCGCTGGGCGCAATTATCGGACAGCAGTTCGATGGCAGCGTCTTTCCCGTGGCACTTGGATTTCTGGGTTGCGGGCTTGCGGCGCTAACATTGGTTCTATGGTGCGAAAAGGGGAAGCTGTTTACCCGCCCCGGCACGACCCAGCCGCTTCCAGCCGACCCCCGCAGCTAAGGCAAAGAAAAGGGGCGCCGAAGCGCCCCTGCCCTTTTGCATTATAGCAGTAACCTTAGTCCACAACTGGACCAGGGAACTCACCCATATCCGGCGCATCATCCATGCTTTGGTCATGCTGCAGGTTTGAATTGCGCATGCCATAAACGAAGTACAACACGATGGCGGCAACCAGGAAGTAGATGAAGAACATCAACACATTGTAAGGCACCGTCGTGATCAGATACAGGCATGACAGGATGCCAAGGACCGGAACGACAGGATACAATGGCACCGAGAAGCCACGTGGCAATTCAGGTGCTGCACGGCGCAGGTAAATTACCGAAAGGCAGACGATGGCAAACGCTGCCAAAGTGCCGACCGAGGTCATATCACCCAGAACGTTGATGTCGAAGAACCCAGCCGCAACCGCGGTGATCGTGCCAACCAACAAGGTGTTGATATATGGCGTGTGGAACCGTGGATGTACCTTGGAGAAGATCTTCGGCAACAGGCCATCACGGGCCATGGTGTAAAAGATACGTGTTTGTGCATACATCAGCACCAGAACGACCGAGGTCAAACCAATGATTGCGCCGACCTTGATCGTCTTCGCCAACCAAGCCCATTGTGGGCCAAAGCTATCGACAACAACCGCGACAGGATCTGGCACGTTCAATGTTGCATAAGGTACGAGCAAGGTCATGATTGCAGCCACCAGCATATAGATGACGGTGCAGACAATCAGCGAGCCGATAATACCAAATGGCATGTCGCGCTTGGGGTCCTTGGCTTCCTGACCAGCGGTCGAGACAGCTTCAAAACCGATATAGGCAAAGAACACAATCGATGCGGCACGCATGATGCCGTCGACGCCGAATTGGCCGTCGCCGGTGTTTTCCGGAATGAACGGCGTCCAGTTCTTCGCCACCAATTCAGGCAGATTGGAAAGAACGATATATCCGCCAACGAGAATGAATGCCGCCAGAACGCTAACCTTGATCGCAACGATGACGTTGTTGACCTTGGCGGATTCCGAAACACCCACCATCAGCAACAGCGCAAGCGACATACAGATGAGGAACGCAGGCAGGTTGAAGATTGCGGTAACCGCAGCACCATCCACCAACATGGGCACACCGTCACGCATGACAGCATGTCCGGTTGGTCCAGTGAATTGCGGCGGGATGACAAGGCCGAAGTCCGCAAGCAAACTGACGACATAGCCACTCCAGCCGACCGCGACCACCGAAGCGGCAAGGCCGTATTCGAGGAGGAGCAACGCACCCATGATCCAGGCGACAAATTCGCCCAATGTGGTGTAGCTGTATGTATAGGCCGAGCCCGAAACAGGCAGCGTCGACGAAAGTTCGGCATAGCACAGACCCGCAAATGCGCAGACCAAGCCAGCAACGACGAAAGACAGCATAACGGCAGGGCCAGCATGCAATGCGGCAGCACTACCCGTACGGACGAAAATGCCCGCACCAATGATGCACCCAACGCCCAAAAGCAGAAGGTTCCACTTGCCCAACGAACGCTTCAGTTCGCTGTTGGCTGACTCTCTTTGTACTTGTGCGATCGTTTTGCGCGCGAACATGCGCTGCATCACGGATTGCTGCTCAATCGCCATCATAATCTCCCCGATGGATTTCTTATCGCGCGGAACCTAACCTCTAAAAGTCTCCACGCAACTTAATTTCACCGCATAAGCATGGGTCCGAGCGGTTTTCCACCAAAAATATGAACATGGAGGTGCGGAACCTCCTGATGCGAATCCATGCCGATATTCGCAAGCAATCGATATCCGGGTTCAACCAAGCCCAATTCGCGCGAAACTTGCCCCACAGCGCGCACAAAGCCGGCTATTTCGGCGTCGCTGGCTTTGGCACTAAAATCATCCCAGCTTACATAAGCACCCTTGGGAATAACGAGGATGTGCGTCGGTGCTTGTGGATTGATGTCGTAAAAGGCGAGTGCCCAGTCATCTTCAAAAACCTTTTTGAAGGGAATTTCCCCGCGCAGGATTTTGGCAAAGATATTCTGGTCGTCGTACGGCAATGTCGCATCAATCGGCATCTTATTCTCCAGAATTGTCGCGCGCGGCCTTTTCAACCAGGCCGGATACGCCTTCCCTGCGGTCAAGTTCCGCGAGCACATTGTCAAACGCCACGCCGCCTTCGGCAAGCAAGATCATCAGGTGGAAAAGCAAATCCGCCGCTTCGGCCGTGAGGTGGTCGGCATCACCCGATAACGCAGCGATGATTGTTTCGGTCGCTTCTTCGCCGACCTTTTGCGCTATTTTGCCGCGCCCTTTGGCGAAAAGCGAGGCCACATAGCTGCTGTCAGGCGCTGCGCCCGATCGCTGTGCAATTGTCTGTTCAAGTCGTGCAAGCGTGTCGCGCATCAAATATCCTTCTGCAAGGCGATGACCATGGCCTTGTCCTCTGCGGGTATCAACCCTTCCAAAACGCGCCAGAAACCTGTGACGGATTCTTGCCCTGCTGCGGCATAAGCCGATGCGAGGCTTGTGCGCAGCGCATCAAATAATTGTGCTTCAAAGCGGGCACCCTCTGCGGTCAGCCGCAGCAGCTTCTGCCGCCGGTCAACCTCGCCCGTGCGGGTTTCGACCAATTCTCTTTCCGCCAAATCGGTCAGAACCCGGCCCAGCGACTGTTTGGTGATTGCGAGGATTTTGAGCAACTCGCTGATCGTCAGATCGGGCTGGCGGGCGATAAAATACAGCGCACGATGATGCGCGCGGCCAAGGCCATGCTCTGCCAATCCATCATCGATCGCCCGCGTGAGCCGCGTGTAGCCGAAAAACAAAAGCTCGACACCGCGCCGCACCTCATGTTCGCGAAGGAACAAAGGCGACGCGGTCGGCGCAACAGATACAGAAGATGGGACAGCCATATTGACGTATCTAGGCCCAGCCCATAGGACGAAGCAAGACCCTAACTGACGAGAGCAAATATGACGTCTGGCGCATTTCCGTTTGAAGCAAATCCCAACCCCGTTGAGACAGCGGAACGTGCTGCGCGGCTTGTCGATCCCGGCTTTGGTCGCGTGTTTACCGATCATATGGTCACCATCCGCTATTCAGATGCCAAAGGCTGGTATGATGCGAAAGTTGGTCCCCGAGCGCCATTGACGCTCGATCCGGCGACAGCTGTGCTGCACTATGCGCAGGAAATATTTGAAGGTCTAAAGGCGTACCGCCTTGCGGACGGGACGATGGCGCTGTTTCGTCCCGAACAAAACGCGCGCCGTTTTCAGCGCTCGGCAAAGCGGCTCGCAATGCCTGAACTGCCCGAAGAGATGTTTCTGCAAGCGTGCAAACAACTGGTTCAGGTCGACAAGGACTGGTTTCCTCCTGTCGATGGCGGCTCCATCTATTTGCGCCCCTTCATGATCGCCAGCGAAGTGTTTTTGGGCGTAAAGCCATCGGCGGAATATCTGTTTATGGTTATCGCGTCTTCGGCGGGCAATTATTTCAAAAGCGGCGCACCGGCGATTTCGATTTGGGTATCGGAACAATATACACGTGCCGCACGGGGCGGAACGGGCGCGGCGAAGTGCGGGGGTAATTATGCCGCCAGCCTTGTCGCCCAATCCGAAGCTATTCGCCAAGGTTGCGATCAGGTTGTCTTCCTCGACGCCGCTGAACATCGCTGGGTGGAGGAACTTGGCGGCATGAACCTGTTTTTCCTATTCGACGACGGATCGTTAATTACCCCGCCAGCCGATGGGACCATATTAGAAGGCATCACGCGCGATTCCGTTTTGACACTCGCCCGTGCGCAAGGCTTGAACGTCCGTGAGGAGCGCTATGCCGTTGATCAATGGCGCGCAGATGCCGAATCCGGACGGCTTGTTGAAGTCTTTGCATGCGGCACCGCAGCGGTCGTCACGCCCGTCGGTACGGTGAAATCCACGCAAGGTGATTTCACCATCGGCGCAGGCGGCGCGGGGCAGATTACCCAGCAAATCCGCACAAAACTTGTGGATATCCAACGCGGAGCCACACCGGACACCCATGGATGGGTGCAGCGTATCGATTAAGCTGTTGCGCTCCGAGATTCGCACGATATAAGCCGCGCACATCGGCCAGTTTGCTGGCTTGCTGGGGCGTCGCCAAGCGGTAAGGCAGCGGCTTTTGATGCCGCCATTCGCAGGTTCGATCCCTGCCGCCCCAGCCATTTTCATTAAATCGCTCCGATTTTATATTCTGCCACATGTAAACACTTGTAAATGTTTGCGAATATTGAGGGGCCCGTCTGGTAACGTAATGATTATCAGCGTATTTACCTAATCTTACGCCGGAATTCGGCAGTTTGCTGAGGGGCGGACCAAAACATGCGGGTAGTAATTGCCGACGACGAACCAGAAGTGGTTCAGCATTTGAAATCGATTGTCGAAGAATTGGGCCACGTCGCCGTCGGTTATTCGGATGGCAACGTTCTCATGCAAACTTTGGTGCGTGATACTTTCGATTTGCTGATGCTCGATTGGAACATGCCCGGCAAAGACGGCCTCGAGATTCTGAAATGGATGCACGACACACTCCCCGAACGCCCGCCCGTCATCATGATCACCAATCGGTCGGCGAAAAAAGACATAACCGATGCGTTAAACGCCGGAGCGGCTGACTACATCACAAAACCCGAAGATCGCGCAGTCATTGCCGCCCGTATTACGGCCATGTTGCGTCGCGGTGCGGTGGGTGGTGCGTTCGACACTGAGGCGACATACGGCGTCTATCGCCTCAACCGGATTGAACAGACGGTATGTGTTGATGGCCAAACCATTGCGCTGACCGCCAAAGAATTTGAACTCGCTGATCTGTTTTTCCGGAATGCCAATCGCACTTTGTCGCGCAATTACATCATGGAAACGATCTGGCGGACAACGGCAGCCTTGGCAACGCGCACATTGGACATGCATATCTCGCGCGTGCGGTCGAAGTTGAATTTGCAGCCCGAGAACGGGTTTCGCATTTTCACGGTTTTCGGCTATGGCTACCGTTTGGAAACGATTGCTAAAGGTAGCTAGTTTTGGGCCTGCCACGACTATTTGCACTTGCGGCTCCGCTTGTTTGGACCGCAGTTTCGCCCGCTTATGCTGGTGCAGCGCCTTCGGACGAGCCAATCACTTATAAGGTAAAGTCAGGTGACACGCTGTTTGGGTTGGCTGATCGCTATATGGTGTCGCGCGACCGCTACAAAATCGTTCAGCAGCAAAACAAGATAAGAGACCCGCATGCCGTTCCGGTGGGGACCGTCATTTCCATTCCCCGCAATTTGCTCAAATTCAAACCAGCTGCCGCAAAGATTATCTCTGTGCGCGGACAAGTGAACACGGGAGCCGTGGCGGCTAATGTTGGTCAGAGCGTCAGCGAGGGGATCGTCATCAGCACGGGGCCATCGTCGTTCGCCACCATGCAACTCGCAGATGGGTCTCGCATTTCGCTACCATCGAACAGCGACGTCCGCATTCGCCGTATGCGCAATTATGTGCTTGGCGGAAGCCTCGATTATGATTTCGACATATTGAAAGGCGGGACGAGGTCCACCGTTAGCAAGAAGAAATCCCAAGATGACCGATTCAGGATGCGCACACCAAAAGCCGTGTCTGCTGTTCGCGGCACCGATTTCCAATCGCGCATTGACCCTGTTACCAAACGGGATTTTGCTGAAGTCGTCGAAGGCGCGCTGGCGGTGGATATAGGCACCGGAAATTTGCTGCCCCTGCCCGCCGAAATGGGACTTGCCGTAACTGAAGACGGCCAAAAACTGACCGAGACGATGTTACCGCCACCCGTGCTTCCTGGCGCAGGGAAGACTCAGGCCGAAAAGATTGTCAGCTTTGCAGCCGAAGCATCAACCCCGACAAGATTTACAATAGCGTCGGATTCCTCGTTCATCGAACAAGTGGCCGACATTGTCGCAACGGATGGCAAAGCCAACATCAGCGACCTGCCCAATGGCAATTATTTCGTACGTGGCCGTGCGATATCCGGAAACGGTATCCAAGGCCTACCCGTAACTTATGCATTCAAGCGCCGACTTAACGGCGTCAGCGCAACGGCGGGCAAAGGCGATGAAGGCTATGTCTTCCGTTGGTCTGCCGAAGGCGAAGGTAAGAAAAACTTCCACTTCCAGCTATTCCGCACCGCTGCGGACACTGTCCCGATGATCGACGAGGCGGGACTGGCTGGGGACCGTGTCACCATTTCCGATCTGAGTGTTGGCAAATATTTGTGGCGCGTGGCTGTCGTTCAATATCTGGACGGTGAAGTTGCAATCAACTGGACGCCGCTAGAAACATTGACCGTTTCAGGTGACTGAGGTCACGTGCGCGCTTAATATTTTGCTATTCCGAACGTATGTCTGCCTGTGACTCTACAGGTTCGTCTTGCAATTGAATGGTTTGCGATAGGCCTTGTTGCCACGCTGCTGGCACTGGCTGCCTATTGGTCAGGCGGCACATCATCTTTCGATGAGCTATTCTATGACACATTCGAGTCGGTCAGCGCACCGCCGGCGGACGACAATGTGCTGATCATTGCCATCGACGACAAAAGCATTTCGGCTTTGGGCAGATGGCCATGGGATCGCGCCATTCATGCGAAATTGGTCAAATCTTTGCAACAAGCGAAGCCAAGAACCATCACGCTGGATTTACTGTTAAGCGAACCAACAAACAGCGACGATTTGCTTGCGAACGCCATCACCAGCGGTTCGGCACCTGTCCTCGTTCCGATGCATTTCAGCGCGCCGGGCGACGGCCGGCTTGGTTATGACCCCGCCCGCCCAGTCGAGGTTTTGCGACAGAAAGCAAAATCAGTTGGGCATGCGAATATCCTGTTCGACCCCGACGGCATCGTCCGAAAAACCAACCTGTGCTTCAGGGATGGGTCGAATGCCAACCGCTGGCCGCATATCAGCGAATATATCTATCGCGGGGCAGGAGGTGGTCCCTCCCCTGCGTTTGCAGCCGACACATCATGCGGACAAGAACTACGCATTCCCTTTTCGGAACGCGGTAGCTTTTCGGAGATCTCGTATATTGATGTGCTCGAAGGCAACCTGCCTTCAGATTTCGTGCGGGGCAAGGACGTCATAATCGGCTCGGTCGCGCCTGGCATGGGCGATTCCTATCCCACACCCAATGGTGAAATGGGTTTATTGCCCGGAAGCGAAATCATGGCCAATGTTGTGGGGGCGTTGCGTCGCAATGATTTCATAACCTCGCCGCCAAAGCTGCTGGTTGCAGCCCTGTCGCTATTGCCACTCTGGATATTGCTGATCGGCTTCTTGCGCTGGCCACCGCGGCTGGCTTTGTCTATTTCGGTCATGAGCTTGTTCGCCATTCTTGGCACAACACTGCTGCTATTATCCTACCGTATCTGGTTGCCACCGGGGACCGCATTGATCGGGGTTATCATTGCCTATCCATTATGGGGTTGGCGGCGCTTGCAGGCGATGAGCGATTTCCTGACAGTCCGCCTGCAACATTTGGAAGCCGACTATAAAAGCAGCGCAGTCGAGACTGTGTTTAAGCCGGCCCTTGATGTTGTTGGTCGTCAAAGCGAAGCCCTTGCCGGTGCAATCGACCAATTGGGCGACTTAAGGCGGCACCAGCAAAACACATTGTCGGGATTACCCGACCCAATGTTCGTCACAGACATCGAAGGGCGGATTACGCTGGGCAACCAGTTGTTTGAAGCTGGCCTTGGCCTGAAGCATAAACCGTCAACAATCACAGATGTGATTGACCAGATTGTGGATCCCAAACAGAGGCTTTTGGTCGACGCATATCTCGAAAAAAAATCAATGACTGGGTCGGAATTCGTTCGCTTCCGCTCTACCGATGAGCGCAGTTTCGTGATGCGCACCTCGGCAATTACGAATGAGCATGACGTTGTGCAGGGCTACATCTTCTATCTGACCGACATCACGTCACTGGCGCTTGCGGAGGCACGACGCGAAGAGGTGCTTCAGCTTTTGTCGCATGATATGCGCGCGCCGCAGTCAACGATTATAGCGCTTTTGGGCGGAGATATGAATGCTGATGTCAAGCAACGCATTGAGCGTAATGCCCGTCAGACGATGCAACTAGCGCAGGATTTCATTGAAATCGCGCGCATGGGAGAAGTCGAATTTAAAGGCGATGATATTCTGCTCGCCGACTTTGTCCGCGAAGCCGCCGACGGCTTATGGCCGCTTGCGCATGAACGCGGCATCAAATTCCTGTTCCATGATGAAAGTGGCGGAGCATTCGTATCGGGCGAACCGGCCAGTCTGTTGCGCGCCGTCTGCAACATCATCGACAACGCCATTAAATATGGGCCTGACCATTCGGAAATCCATTTCAGGGTTAAACGGTTCTGGCTGAACGACGCATCCCATATCTCCGTGGAGATTACCGATCAGGGCCCGGGCATTGCACCGCATATCCTGCCGCATCTTTTCGGCCGATTTATGTCAGACGCCGACCACAAAGGCCGCGTGAAAGGCACTGGCCTCGGCCTTGCTTTTGTTCAAGCAGTGATGGAACGGCATGGTGGCCGGGTTTCCGGCAAGAACAACGAACGCGGCGGAGCGTCCTTTACCCTTGCGCTGCCTGAAGCCGAAGCAACGGACGAAGTGCTTTAGTCGACGTCCTTGCGCGAAAGCGTATAAGCACCGCGCGGCGCACCCAGATCGGAAAGCGCGGCATCGACAAGCTTAGGCAGCGCCTGAACCAGCGTCATCTGGCAATGAAATTCGGCCGCCCTGCCCCGATATATTTCTGCGCCATCTGCGACTCGCGTCAGGGTCACGCCAAAGCGATATTCCTGATCCTTACAGCTTTGCAGCGGCTTTTGCTTTTTTGCAGCAGCGATACCCGTTGGGCCATCTGCGCCGCCAACCGACAATGCCGCGTCGCGCGCATCAAGGGTGACTTGCAGGTGAAGTGGCGCGTCCTTGGCGAGGTTGTAACCCTTTGATGCCAATTTCTTCGTTACCAACGGGTAGGCTTGCCGCAACTCGGCGGACGTTGCCTCTGTCGTCGAAATCATAAACGCGCCAGCCGGGGCATCCGTCAATCCAGCGCTAGACACCCGCGTCTGAACATCTTGCGCACAACCCGAAAGGCCAAGTGCGATAATGATTACAGGAGCCCAGACACGCTTCATGATCGTTCCTTCACTGTTGCTTATGCGGCTTTCTTTGCACGCTCGGTCATTTCCTGATTGAGCATTTCTGCAAGCAGGAAGGCGAGTTCAAGCGATTGCGCCGCGTTCAGGCGTGGGTCGCAATGCGTGTGGTACCGATCCGCCAAGCCTTCATCGGTCACAGCAACAGCGCCGCCCGTACATTCGGTGACGTTCTGGCCCGTCATCTCGATATGGATGCCGCCGCCAAAGCTGCCTTCCGCACGGTGCACCGCAAAGAAGCCGCGGACTTCAGCCAAGATACGCTCAAACGGCCGCGTTTTATATCCGCTTGCCGATTTGACGACATTGCCGTGCATCGGATCGCACGACCAGATAACAGGATGCCCTTCACGCTGCACTGCACGCACCAAAGTAGGCAGTCCGCTCTCGACCTTGTCATAACCATAGCGCGAGATCAGTGTAATCCGGCCAGCTTCGCGCGACGGGTTCAGTTCATCCAACATGCGCAGCAATGCGTCGGGCTCAAGGCTTGGTCCGCACTTGATACCGATTGGGTTACCAATGCCGCGCAAAAATTCGACATGCGCCGAACCTTCAAAGCGGGTGCGGTCACCGATCCACAGGAAGTGCGCAGATGTATCATACCAACCGCCGGTAAGGCTGTCCTGCCGGGTCATCGCTTGCTCATACGGCAACAACAATGCCTCGTGGCTGGTGTAAAAGCTTGTGCCCTTAATCTGGGGAACGGTCTCTGGCGTAATTCCGCACGCTTCCATGAAAGCCAGCGCCTCGCTGATGCGATCGGCCGTTTCCTTATATTTCTGCGCCCATGGCGAGCGGCCCATATAATCATGCGTCCACGCATTGACCTGCTGCAGATTGGCGTACCCGCCATTTGAGAATGCGCGCAGCAGGTTGAGCGTTGAGGCAGCCTGGCTGTATGCGCGTATCATTCGCGCCGGGTCAGGCTCGCGGCCCTCGGCAACAAATTCGATGTCGTTGATGATGTCGCCGAAATAGCTGGGCAGCTCGACACCATTGATGGTTTCAGTCGGGGTCGAGCGCGGCTTGGCAAATTGGCCAGCCATCCGGCCCAGTTTGACCACGGGCAGCTTGCCAGCAAAGGTCAGAACGACGGCCATTTGCAGAATGACGCGAAATGTATCGCGGATATTGTTGGGGTGGAACTCGGCAAAGCTTTCGGCGCAATCGCCGCCTTGCAGCAGAAACGCCTTTCCATCGGCCACCTTGGCAAGATCAGCCGTAAGATTGCGCGCTTCGCCCGCGAAAACCAGCGGAGGATAATTCCGCAACGTCTCTTCGGTGGCTGCAAGCGCTGCTGCATCCTTATATTCGGGCATGTGGATACCCGTAGCATTTCTCCAGCTGTCAGGCGTCCAGTGTGTCGCCATGCTATCTACTCCAACAATATTCATTCAAAAGACGCGTCCTTTAGGCTAAAAATGTTGCGACAAGCAAGCATTAGCCGCGAATTTACGCCGGTTTTGCAAAATGCAATCAACATGCCGTCGTTTGGCATGAGCGCCACCAAATTCACTGTTGGCAAAAACCTTTAAAGACGTCTATCAGGCCCGCTGAATCGACCCTATTGTAAGGCGAATTGCTTTTCGGTTTGGGGAGAGACAGGATTTCGACGGTATTGCGGGCTTAACCGCCGCAACGCAAAAAGGGCAGATTATGTCGACAGTCAAAAAGACAAAAGGCACAGTAAAGAAGCCAGCGGTCGCGCCAACCGATACGGTTGTAACGCAAGCTACTGCTGGTACGCAGAACCAAGCTGGTGGTGAAGGTTCCGGCGTTCGTCGCCGCGACTTCATTCATATTGCAACCGTAAGCTTTGCCGGCGTCGGTGCCGCAGCTGTCGCAATGCCATTGGTATCGCAGATGAGCGCCAGTGCCGATGTTCTCGCACTCGCTTCAATCGAGGTTGACGTTGCCGCGATCCAGCCCGGCCAATCCATCAAAACCAGCTGGCGCAAGCAACCTGTGTTTATCCGCAACCTGACTCCTGCCGAAATCGATGCAGCCAACAAGGTTGACGTCGGTTCGCTGCGTGACCCGCAAACACTCGCCGAGCGCACGAAGCCTGGTAAGGAAAATTGGTTGATCACGCTTGGCGTCTGCACCCATTTGGGTTGCGTGCCTTTGGGCGCTGCGGCTGGCGAAGTTAAGGGTGAATATGGCGGCTATTTCTGCCCATGCCATGGTTCGCATTATGATACCGCAGCACGAATCCGGAAGGGTCCAGCTCCGCTGAACCTCACTGTTCCGGAGTTCGCATTTCTTTCTGACACAGTCGTCAAAATCGGTTGAGGAGCTAAAACGTCATGAGCTTCCCTTGGGCACAAGAATATAAGCCGCAGGGCACAGTGAGCAAATGGGTGGACGAACGTCTACCTTTGCCACGCCTTGTATATAACGCCGTAGGTGCCGGTTATCCGGTTCCACGCAACCTCAATTACTTCTGGAACTTCGGGGTCCTTGCGGGCGTCGCTTTGGTTATCCAGATTGTAACCGGCATCGTGTTGGCCATGCATTATTATGCCAGTGTCGATGGCGCGTTCAACAGCGTTGAACACATCATGCGCGACGTAAACTCGGGCTGGTTCATTCGCTATGCGCACATGAACGGCGCAAGCTTCTTCTTCATCGTGGTCTACATCCACATCTTCCGCGGTCTTTTCTACGGTTCGTATAAAGCGCCGCGCGAAATGATCTGGTTGCTGGGCGTTACCATCTTCTTGTTGATGATGGCCACTGCGTTCATGGGCTACGTACTTCCATGGGGCCAAATGAGCTTCTGGGGTGCGCAGGTTATCACTGGCTTCTTCTCCGCCATTCCATTGGTCGGTGAACCGCTGCGTCAGCTTCTCTTGGGTGGCTTTGCGCCAGACCAAGCTGCACTGAACCGCTTCTTCTCGCTGCACTATTTGATGCCATTCGTTATTGCGGGCGTCATCATCTTGCACGTGTGGGCGTTGCACATTCCAGGGTCATCAAACCCAACCGGCGTCAGCGTAAAGGGTGAGCAGGATACAGTTCCGTTCCACCCATATTACACGGCGAAGGACGGCTTCGGCCTTGGGATCTTCCTGATTCTTTTCGTTGCGGTCACCTTCTTTGCACCGAACATGCTTGGCCACCCGGACAACTACATTCCGGCGAACCCGCTTTCGACACCAGCGCACATTGTGCCTGAATGGTATTTCTTGCCATTCTACGCAATTTTGAAGGCGTTCACGGTCGACTTCGGCATTCCGTTCACTGGCATCATCATCATCCCAGCTAAGCTGATGGGCGTGTTGGCAATGTTTGGTTCGATCTTGCTGTTGTTCTTCCTGCCATGGCTGGATACGTCGCCAGTGCGTTCGGGACATTATCGTCCATTGTTCCGCAAATTCTTCTGGTACGGTCTGATCCCATGCTTGGTCGTACTGACCTATTGCGGCGGCAAGCCTCCATATACCCAGTGGGTTGTGCTCAGCCAGATTGCGGCCGCGTACTACTTCGCTCACTTCTTGATCATCCTGCCGATAGTTTCGCGCATTGAACGGCCGCTTCCGCTGCCAAATTCAATCACTGAAGCTGTTACCGGCACTCCGCTGACACCAGCGGCTGCGTAAAACAGGGAAAGCATAATCATGGTTCGTTTAGTTGCTTTTTTGGTAGGCCTGTTTTTCAGCGGCATGCTGTTGCTCGGTCTTGGTGATACGGTCATTACGGCAATCCAGGAACCTGCCCAGCCGACGGCTGAGCATGAGTTTCATGAAATGCCATTGGCGGTCAACTTTGCCCATGACGGTCCGCTCGGGAAATTTGACCGCGGTCAGTTGCAGCGTGGCTTGAAGGTCTATTCTGAAGTCTGCGCCGCTTGCCACAGCCTGAAGCTGGTTTCGTTTCGCGACTTCGCAGCTTTGGGTTATTCCGAAGATCAAGTGAAGGCGTTGGCCAAGGGTTGGAAAACCGAAGTGCCAAGTATCAACCCTGAAACGGGTGAGCCGGCAACACGCCCCGCCATTCCAGCTGATAAGATTCCCTCGCCATTTGCGAACGAAACCGCTGCACGAGCGGCAAACAACAATGCGCTTCCACCTGATCTTTCACTGATCACGAAAGCGCGTGCCGATGGCCCTGCCTATGTCTATTCACTATTGATGGGCTACCGCGATCAAGCGGGCTATAAGAATGAAGAAGGTATGGAAATTCTGAAGGAATTCCCTGAAGCTGCCACACCTCCTGGTCTGAACTTCAATCCATGGTTTGCCAACCTGAACATCGCGATGGCAGCACCGATCGCTGCGGATGACCAGGTCACTTATGACGATGGTACGAAGGCTACCAAGGAGCAGATGTCCAAGGACGTCGCTGCATTCCTGACCTGGACCGCAGAACCGAAGATGGAAAACCGCAAGAGCGCAGGTTGGGCAGCCCTTGGCTTCCTCCTCATTTTCACAGTCCTTGCTTGGATGTCCTACAAAACGATCTGGGCAGACAAGAAACACTGATAGAAACACATAGTTTTTGGAAGGGGCCGCTTTTGCGGCCCTTTCTTTTGCAATCTGGGCGTTGACGCTAGGACCGTATAATGGCAATAGCGGCGCATCAGACGGCCTTTGGCCAGTCGCGGGTATAGCATAGTGGTAATGCACTAGCCTTCCAAGCTAGCTAGAGGGGTTCGATTCCCCTTACCCGCTCCAACTTTACGACACTTCGATACTGCTACCTCGGGGTTCGATTGTCCTCCGCTGCGCTCCGTTCGCCTGCGGCACCCCCTTACCCGCTCCAACTTCCTTCGCTTGAAATAGTCACATAACCTTCCGCATGCTGTTACAGTTTGCGACAAAGCAGCCTTTGCGTCGACAAACAGTTGCGACATATACATCCTATATCGCTTTCATCTGCAGTCCTGCGGACGATCATAAGGAACGATGAGGATGAAGAAACTTTCGATATATGCCGGGCTGATGGCCCTTTCGGTAACGTCGGCGGCTGCATTATATGCTGCACCCGGTGGAAAGGCGGACCAAGATGGTAACCGCGTTGTCACCAAAGCCGAAGCCATGGCCGCTGCTGATGCACGTTTTGCCAAGATGGATGCCAATGGCGACGGTACGCTCAATGAAGGCGACAAGACCGCAATGCTCGGCAAGCGTTTCGCTGCGATGGACACCGATAATAACGGTTCGATCAGCCAAGGTGAATTTATGGCGGGTCATGAAGCGCGCGGTGAGCGCCGTGGAGACCGAAGCGAAAAGCGTATGGCGCGCGGCAAGATGGGTGGGCATCATGGACGCGAAGGTGGCCGTGGTGGACGCATGGATATGATGGCCGCTGCCGACAGCAATGGTGACAAGGCTATATCGCAGTCGGAATTTCGCGCAGCCGCCGAAGCGCGTTTTGCCAAAGCAGATACCAATGGCGATGGCAGCATCACATCGGACGAACGTAAGGCAGGACGCAAGGGCCGCGGAAACGGACCAATAGCCCCTGCCCAGCCCAACGGCGGCTAACGAACTTTGCTGGCGCGGTCTTTTCCCCTTTTTGACCGTGTCTTTCTTGGCCGGAGGTGCTTTGTCTTCTCCGGCCTTTTTTCTTGCTAATCTCTGTCCAACGATGAAGCCTGTATGACATGAACAAGTCCCGCCCACATTTGCTGCTAGTCGACGATGAAGCGTCGATTCGTGAGCCTTTGGGCAAATATCTTGAACGACAGGGCTTTCGTGTCACCGACGCCGCGAGCGCATCGACCGCGCGTTCGGCCTTGCTTTCTTATGACATCGACATGGTCCTGCTGGACATCATGATGCCCGGTGAGGATGGACTGAGCCTCTGCCGTCATATCGCGGCACATGAGGGCCCACCGGTTATATTGCTGACGGCAAAATCGGAAGAGACTGACCGCATCATTGGCCTTGAGATCGGGGCGGACGATTATGTGGTCAAACCCTTTTCCCCGCGCGAACTGGTGGCGCGCATAAAGGCTGTGCTGCGCCGCATCTCTTCGGGCGCGCCAAAGCCAGAACGTTCAGGGCAGAGCTTTAGCTTCGATGGCTGGACCTTGAACACCACCGAGCAGACGTTGTTTGATCCCGAAGGTGTTCTGGTGCCGTTGTCATCGGGTGAATTCAGGATGCTTGAGGCATTGATAGAACGCGCGGGGCACATATTAAGCCGCGATCAGCTGCTCGATCTTACCCGCGGCCGCGAGGGTGGCCCCTTTGACCGAGCGATCGATAATCAGGTCAGCCGGTTAAGGCGCAAAATCGAACGTGATCCAAAGGACCCTCAGCATATCAAGACCATCTGGGGTGGCGGCTATCGCTTTTCCACCGCGGTGACCCGATTGTGAAACCGACGCGCACATTCCGTTTGTGGCCGCGAAGCCTGTACGGCCAAATATTGCTGGTCGCTGGGTC
>JAIXOE010000048.1 GCA_027486895.1 Sphingomonadales bacterium | reverse complement strand
AACGGATCGGTTCGGGCGGCGCAATTGATGCCGACAAGCTGGATGCGCTTTATGAAGGCGCAAAGCCCCAACGATAAAAGCTATGGCGGCCATCTGTGGTTGAACCGCACGCGCAATGAAGGGCGGGACCAGGTCCTGTTTCCCGGAAAAGCGCCATCCGATGTGTTCGCAGCGCTCGGACATCTGGGCCAATTTGTCGTTGTGTCCCCGCAGCATCGCCTGACAATCGTGCGGTTGGGCAACACACCGGATGATCAACTCGATCCGGTCAACGACCAATTGGCGAAGCTCATTTCGGTCTTCCCGAAATGATAAAGCTTACATGATTAGGATTTAGCCACCGGTGCATTGTCGCCGAGGTCTTCGAACCAAGCTTCGACTGGTCCGCTAAGCTTGATAAGCAGAGGGTTGCCCTTGCGATCGCGTGCTTTGCCGGCCTGAACCTTGATCCAGCCTTGGGAAATGCAATATTCCTCGACGGTTGTGCGGACTTCGCCCTTGAAACGAATGCCCACGCCGCGCGACAGCAAATCACCGTCAAAATGCGGGCTCATCGGGTTAATCGACAAGTGATCGGGTGGGGTATCTGCCCCTGCAGCTTTTGTCTCTTCAGTCATGCGCGCGGCTTTGCCGCAAAGCATAGCACTTGGCAATATGGCGCGGGCAGTGCAGGGGGTTCAAAATGGCAGTTTCGAACAACTATGATGCAATAATCCTTGGCGCAGGCGGCGCTGGACTCATGTGTGCGCTCACCGCAGGACAACGCGGGCGGCGCGTGCTGGTCATTGACCATGCAACGGGCCCCGGCAAGAAAATCCTGATTTCCGGCGGTGGTCGGTGCAATTTTACCAACGTTAATGCGACGACGGTGCATGCACAGCAGCGCTATCTATCGGCCAACCCGCATTTCGCGAAGTCGGCCTTGGGACGTTATACGCCGCAGGATTTTATCGAACTGGTGCGCAGTTACGGCATCGCGTTTCATGAAAAAACGCTGGGCCAGCTATTCTGTGACGGTTCGGCACGCCAGATTGTCGAAATGCTCATGGAAGAGTGCGACCGGTCACAAACGCTTGGCGGCCGTGTCGACTTTGCGTTTAACACCCCTGTTGGCGAGGTGTCGCACGACGGCAGCGACTATCATGTGACGTATAATGGTCTGCACGCATCTGCAGGGTCATTGGTGATTGCCACAGGCGGTCCAAGCATTCCCAAAATGGGTGCAACCGCTTTCGCTTATGATCTGGGCCGACAATTTGGACTGAAGATCGTGGAACCAAGGCCAGCGCTGGTCCCGCTGACGCTCGGCGGAGATGACGTCCTGTTCCGTGAATTGTCAGGCGTATCGGCTGAGGTCGTTGCCCAGCATGGCAAAACCGCATTCCGCGAAGCAGCGTTATTCACACACCGCGGGTTAAGTGGCCCTGCCGTTCTTCAGATCAGCAGCTACTGGCGGCCGGGCGACAGCGTTGGGATCGATTTCCTGCCGGATCATGATGCGTCGACATGGTTGTTGGCGGAAAAGCGCGCCCGCCCGAAGGCCACGTTGAAATCGACGCTCGATCGCGTTCTTTCAGCGCGGCTTGCGGAGGCTTTGGCCGATAAATTGGCGCTGCAAGGTAACCTTGCCGATCAAAGCGACCGTAAGCTGGCAGAGGCAGGCGCCCTGCTCGATTGCTGGCCATTCGTGCCCAATGGCAGCGAGGGCTACGCCAAGGCCGAAGTTACACTTGGCGGGATTAGCACCGACGGCCTTTCGCAACAGACGATGGAAGCCAAGAAAATGTCGGGGCTTTATTGCATAGGCGAGGCTGTTGATGTGACTGGCTGGCTGGGTGGCTACAACTTCCAATGGGCGTGGGCGAGCGGCGTTGCTGCGGGTGAAGCGCTCTAGGGTTTCCGCCATTGCGAACACCGTTGCAGGAATGTCGCAGTTCCATTTTTAGTACAGTTTCATGCACCCAATCTGAGGTTTCCGCGTTCTCTGGTTTCGTGACCAACGAACAACAAGGAAATCTAAATGAAAATCTCCCAAATATTGTTGATCGGCGCTGCATCGCTGGCAACCTTCGCAACACCTGCATTTGCGCAGTCAGAAGACGAACAGTGGGAAGGCGCGTATATTGGCGGCTCGTTCGGCCTCGGTGCGCAAAGCAATGATCGCAACGAAACCGTCGTTTTTGACACCAACCGGGACGGCGCATTCGATAACAGCGTAAACACAATTTTGGGCGCGAACGCTTTTGCACCCGGCTTCTGTGGCGGCGCGTCGACGGGAACTGCGCCTACCGATGGTTGCCGTAGTGACAAGGACGGATATGAGTACAATATCCGTGCTGGCTATGACGCGCAATCGGGCAACATCGTCTATGGTTTTGTGCTTGAAGGTGGCAAGAATGAATCGCGTGACAGCGTAACAGCATTCAGCTCAACACCTGCGGCTTACACCTTCTCGCGTGAGCTGGATTATCAGGTGCAAGCCCGTGCCCGCGTTGGCTATGCCGCGCGCGGTGCATTGTTCTATGCAACCGGTGGTGCGGCCTATGCGAAGATCAATAACAGCTTTTCCACCACCAATGGCGTCAACAGCTTTACCGACAATGGCAATACCAAAAGCTGGGGCTATTCATATGGCGGCGGCGCTGAAGTGAAGCTTGCCAAGAACTTCTCGCTTGGCCTCGAATATCTTTACACCAACTTCGTCGATGATGATTATGTCGTGTCGGTCGGACCGGGCTCAGCTGCTGCGACCAATCCATTCCTGCTCGCATCGGGCGGAACCGATATGCGCCGCGGCGACAGCGATTTCGATATGCACAATATCCGTTTAACGGCGGCATTCCGTTTCTAAGCGAACCGGATATCCCGAATAAGAAAAAGGGCGCCAAACCGGCGCCCTTTTTTGTTTATGCAGCTTGTTTAGAGCGTGATGCTTTTTTCCGCTCGTTCGGATCAAGCAAACGCTTGCGCAAGCGGATGTTCTTTGGCGTGACCTCAACCATTTCATCATCATCGATGTAGGCAATGGCTTGCTCAAGCGTCAGGCGCTTTGGCGGAGTGAGGCGGATGGCGTCGTCCTTGCCGGTCGAACGGAAGTTCGTCAGCTGCTTCGACTTCATTGGGTTTACTTCCAAATCGTCTGGCTTGGCGTTTTCGCCGATGATCATGCCTTCGTAGAGGGCTTCACCAGGCGATACCATCAGGATGCCGCGCTCTTCCAATGGTCCAAGTGCGTAAGCAACGGCTTCACCAGCGCCGTTTGAAATCAGAACGCCATTCTTGCGGCCTTCGATTGCACCACGGTGCGGGCCATATTTTTCAAACAAGCGGTTCATGATTCCGGTGCCGCGCGTGTCGGACAGGAATTCGCCATGATAGCCGATCAGGCCACGTGATGGCGCGCTGAAGGTGATGCGGGTCTTGCCGCCACCTGATGGACGCATGTCGGTAAGGTCGCCCTTACGCACAGCCATTTTTTCAACAACTGTGCCTGAATATTCATCGTCGACGTCGATCACGACGGTTTCATATGGCTCGGTCTTCTGGCCCTTTTCGTCTTCGCGGAACAGCACGCGTGGGCGGCTGATGCCAAGCTCAAAGCCTTCGCGGCGCATGGTTTCGATAAGAACGCCCAACTGAAGTTCGCCACGGCCAGCAACTTCAAAGCTGTCCTTGTCTTCGGCTTCCGTAATACGGACGGCAACGTTGCTCTCGGCTTCGCGCATTAAGCGGTCGCGGATCATGCGGCTCGTTACCTTCGTGCCTTCGCGGCCAGCCATGGGGCTGTCGTTCACGGAAAAGCGCATCGATAATGTTGGCGGATCGATTGGCTGCGCCTGCAATGGCTCAGTTACCGTTGGTTCTGCGATGGTGTCAGCCACAGTCGCCGTGGTCATGCCCGCGATGGAGATAATGTCGCCTGCCTTGGCTTCGTCGACGGGAACGCGCTCAAGGCCACGGAATGACATAATCTTTGATGCACGGCCGGTTTCGACAATCTTGCCGTCCGGGTTCAACGCATGGATCTGCTGGTTCACCTTGACGGTGCCCGACAGCACTAGGCCAGTCAGGATACGACCAAGGAAGTTGTCGCGGTCAAGCAAGGTGACAAGCATCTTGAACTCGCCGTCAACGTCGGCCTTTGGTTCTGGAACATGGCTGACGATGGTTTCGAACATCGGTGTCAGCGTGCCTTCGCGTGCGCTTGGGTCTGACGAAGCATAGCCATTACGGCCCGATGCATAAAGAACCGGGAAGTCCAACTGCTCGTCGGTGGCATCAAGCGAGACGAAAAGGTCGAACACTTCGTCCAACACTTCCTGAATACGCTCGTCAGGACGGTCAACCTTGTTGACGACGACGATTGGCTTCAGGCCAAGGGCCAACGCCTTGCCAGTAACGAACTTCGTCTGTGGCATCGCGCCTTCGGATGAGTCGACCAGCAAAATAACGCCGTCGACCATCGAGAGGATACGTTCAACTTCGCCGCCGAAGTCGGCGTGGCCTGGGGTATCGACGATGTTGATGCGGGTATCGTTCCATTCGACCGATGTGCACTTCGCAAGAATCGTGATGCCACGCTCTTTTTCGAGGTCGTTGGAATCCATGGCGCGCTCTTCAATGCGCTGGTTGTCGCGGAATGTGCCAGACTGACGAAACAGTTGGTCAACAAGGGTGGTTTTGCCGTGATCGACGTGCGCGATGATGGCGATATTACGCAATGACATGTAGAAATGGGCCTTTTGGAAGGTCTTCATGGCAGCCACATGCCACCAGATTCTCGCGCGCCCTTAACGCAATATGTGTTGCGGCGCAACATCGCTGGTGTTGCAATGGGCGATTGTACAGGTCAAAGCGTCACCATGTTTGCCCGTATCTTTGCTGACCGCTTCGTTCTTTTGCTGCTTGGCACGATATTGCTGGCAAGCTTTCTGCCCGTCCGTGGGGAAGCTGCTCACGTTGCGGCGACAATCTCCTCAGCGGCGATTTTTGTGCTTTTTTTCCTGAATGGTGTCCGTTTGCCGCGGCAAGAGGTCGTCAATGGCGTGCGCAATTGGCGGCTGCAGTGCGCAATATTCCTGTTTGTATTTGGCGTGATGTCAGCAGCCGGATTAATGCTGTCGCATATTTTCGACAATGTCCTGCCAGCCACGCTGGCGCTCGGGATATTGTTCACAGGGATTTTGCCATCAACGGTGCAGTCAGCCGCCGCCTATAGCGCATTGGCAAAAGGCAATGTTGCCGCGTCGGTTGTGGCTGCAGCGTTGATTAATCTTGTCGGCGTTGTCCTTTCGCCTGCTCTGTTCGCTTTGCTGGCACATGTTGGCGAAGGCAGCGTGTCGGGGGAAGCGGTGGGACGGATTGCGTTGATATTGCTCTTGCCCTTTGCACTTGGCCAAATAATGCAGCGATGGTTCAAACCATGGGTCGACGGGCACAAGTCGCTCGCGACCTGGATGGACCGCATATCGATTGCCATTGCCGTCTATGTCGCGTTTTCCGGCGCAGTGGTGGCGGGTATCTGGAGCATAGTGCGCGGCGATGAACTGGCTTGGTTGGCAGTGGCCCTGTCGATCATGCTCATCATCGGCTTCGGTGGTGCGTGGTTGCTGGGTGGCGTGATGAAACTTCCGCGCGGTGACCGGATCACCATGCTGTTTTCAGGCGGGCAGAAAAGCATCGCGATTGGCGCGCCTTTGGCCGCAACGATATTTCCGCCAGCGATTGCGGGCATGGTACTGTTGCCGACGCTGGCGTATCATATGGCGCAGTTGATATTATCGGCGCCGATAGCGACGCATTTGGCTGCGGATAAAAAACCGTAGTGCTGAGCCTGTCGAAGCAAGCCCCACTGACGGGCGCCCTTCGACAGGCTCAGGGCTACGGTGATTATTCACAGGCTCCTTAGCGCTTCCGAGGGCCGCGCGGCCAATATCGGCAATGAACCGACAATGCCGAGTATGAATGTCAGCCCCGCACCGCCCACCAGCGTCAGCATTAATACTCCATAATCAGGCGCGAAGGTGAAACCGAAGATTTGCACCACGACATAATATGCCGCACCCATTCCAAGCGCCAGCGACAATAGGCCGAGCACGACCGCCAATATGCCATATTCCATCGCCTGCGCTCCCAATATTTGGCCGCGCGTGCCGCCGAGCATTTTGGTGATGACGGCGTCATAAATGCGCGACTGGCGCGCAGCGGCAATGGCACCGACGAGAACAGCGATGCCAGCCAATATCGCAATGGAAGCCGCAGCCGCGATGGCTTGCGCCATTTGGCTCAGCAGGGTGGTAATCTGCGCGGTGACTTCGCCAACCTCAATCAAAGATGATGACGGAAACGCTGGCGGCAAGGATTTGGCCAGCAAGCGCTCGGCGTTCTTTGACACCGTGAGCGTCGCAACCATGTTATGTGGTGCGGCGTCGAGGCTTCCGGGCGAGAACACCATCACATAATTGAGGCCGAAATTCTCCCAATTTACAGTGCGCAGCGACGCGATTTTGGCGGGGACTTCAACGCCCAAAAGGCTGACGGTCAGGCTGTCGCCAATGCCGACGTCAAGCACTTCGGCTATCTGCGCATCAAGGCTCACCAACGCTGGCCCTTTGTAATCGGCAGGCCACCATTCGCCCTCCACGAGTTCGCTGCCCTTTGGAATATCGGCGCTGTAGGTCAGGCCGCGGTCGCCATTGAGCACCCATGCGCCTTCAGGAAGTTCCTCCAATTGGTCGACGCGTTGGCCACCATATTCTATGATGGTTCCGCGCAGCGCGGGGATGAGGTTAATCGTGGCGTTCGCATCTGCGTCTTTGACCATGCCTTTAAACTTCGCTGCGCCATCGCGTGGGATGTCGAGCACGAAGAAGCTGGGCGCGCGTTCGGGGACGCTGTTCTTGATCTCGTTGTTGATGCTGGTCTGAATGGCCGCGAGTGTGACGAACAAGGTCAGGCCAAGGCCCAATGCGACGACGAGCGCTTGTGTCTGCGCGCCTGGCCGATGTAAGTTGGCAAGCGCAAGCCGGGGCAATGGTGCCTTTGGACGCGGCAAGCGAATAGCAATGAAGCGCAGCAGAAACGCAATGCCGGTGAGTAAAAGCAGCAGCCCGAACGCCGCGCCAATGAATGCCAGCGAGAACATCGGTTCGCGCGCTGTCACCACCGCCAGTGCCACAATCGCAGAAATCGCGCCGATCACCCAGAGGGTACTTTTACGATCAATGCGGCTGTTGCCTTCGACAATCGCGCGGAACAGGCCAGCGGCAGGCACCGTGCGGGCGCGCGCAAGTGGGGGCAGGGCAAAGGCCAGAGCAATGAGCAGGCCATAGATGGCGCTGACCGCCAGTGGCAAAGGATGCACGTTGAAGCCCGGCGCAACGGGCAGAATATCGCCCGCAACCCAGCCGATCGCCATCGGCATGACGCTGCCCACCGCAAGTCCGACCAGTATCGCGACGGAAGCAACTGCCAGGATTTGCAGCATATAGATGCGGAAAATG
The DNA here is from genome assembly GCA_027486895.1 of Sphingomonadales bacterium. Classification (GTDB taxonomy): domain Bacteria; phylum Pseudomonadota; class Alphaproteobacteria; order Sphingomonadales; family Sphingomonadaceae; genus Sphingorhabdus_B. The sequence goes on along the minus strand of JAIXOE010000048.1, from coordinate 9,959 downwards.
GTCTGACTGTCCGCGCCAGTAACCTTGAGCGTTGCAATACTCGCGCGCTTGCTGGCGAGATAGCTGCCGACGCCATTGCCGACGCCGATGCCTGCGATGACCAATGCGGCAAGGCCCACCAATGTGAGAAATTGGCCCATGCGTTCAATGAAACGCCGCGTTCCGGGTGCGCCGTTCGAGCGGTCGGTGATGTCCCAACCTGCCGAGGGGAATTGTGCTTCAAGCGCCTTGGCAACAGCGGCTGCGTCTTCTTGGGCCCCAAGCTTTATGCGGTATTTGCTCTCATACATGCTGCCCGGCTGGATGAGACCAGTGTCTGGCAGCGATGACATGTTGATGATGGCAACTGGGCCAAGCGTGAAACCTTCGCCCAGCCGGTCTGGCTCTTCCGCGATGATGCCGGCGACCTTGAAGGTTGCTTCGCCAAAACGGACTGTGCCGCCCGTCGCGATGTCCAGCCTTTCGGACAGCGTTGGCCCGATATAGATTTCGCCCTTCGCTGGGGCCTTGACTGACCCACCTTCGCGCAACTTCAACGCACCGTAATGTGGATAGACGCCATCGATGGCCTTGAGCTCGGCGAGCAGGCTGTCGTCGCCAATCGCCATCGCCCGCAAACGCACCGTTTCAGAAACTGCGCCTGCCTTACGCATCGCGGCCATTTCAGCGGCGTTTGCTTCGCGCTGCGCAATACCGATTTCGACATCCCCGCCAAGAATGGTCTGACCGCGACGCGAAAGTTCGTCGGCAATTCCGGCGGTGAGGCTGCCAATCGCGGCCAATGTCGCAACGCCTAAAAACAGGCAAATCGCGAGCAACCGAAGCCCGCGAATACGTGCGGACAGATCACGGCGCGATATCCGCCAAATCGCGGCGAGGGAAAGAGTCATAAAACGCGCGCCGAAAACGAACACCGTAGCCCTGAGCCTGTCGAAGGGTGTTTAAAGGTTTGCTCCAAGTCCGAGGCTCGCCCTTCGACGGACGTGGCTGCTGTGCACCCGCTGCTCAGGACTACGGTTGTTTTGGAGTTGGAGCCGCGCATCAGATGTTCACCCCTCCACCACATGGCCGTCTTGCATGACGATGACGCGATCGCATTTTTTGGCAAGTTCAGGGTCGTGCGTGATTATCAGCAGCGTCGCGCCCAAAGCCGCGCGGCGCGCGAATAGCAGGTCGACAATCGATGTGCCTGTGGAACCGTCGAGGTTGCCCGTTGGCTCGTCCGCAAAAATAATCTTGGGCGCAGCCGCCATGGCGCGGGCAATGGCAACGCGTTGTTGCTCTCCGCCCGAGAGTTGCGAGGGGTAGTGCGTCAGCCTGTGGCCAAGGCCAACGGCCTCCAGCTCGGCCTTTGCGCGACCAAAGGGATCATCCATTCCAGCCAGTTCCATCGGAATGGCGACATTCTCAAGCGCGGTCATCGTCGGCAACAGGTGGAAAGCCTGAAGCACAATGCCGATGCGCCCGCGTCTTGCGCGTGCCAGCGCGTCTTCATCCAGTTTCGTGAAATCGAGGCCATCAACCAGCACGGTGCCGCCAGTGGCTTGTTCAAGCCCGGCCAATACCGCCATGAGCGAAGACTTGCCGGACCCCGAAGGGCCAAGCAGTGCAACGCTGCTGTCATAGGGCACTTCAAGGTCCACGCCGCGTAAAATCGACACCTCGGCGTCGTTGGAACCAAGGCTGAGGGTGACATTTGCGGCGCGGATTGCCATATCCGTTTTCATGTTGACCGGAGCGTGCAAGGAAGCATCCTTATGAACAGAGGTTTTTGGCTATATGGTGCGCTTATTGTCGCAATCCAAGGGCTGGTTGCATGCGGGTCTAACCCTGTAGCCGAAAATAAGGCGCAAGTTCACGAGACGGCGAAAGTCCAAAAATATGACCGGCTGGTCGTGGCCTTTGGTGACAGCCTGTACGCAGGCTATCGCCTTGCCCCCAATGAAGGGCTCGCGCCGCAGTTGCAGGCCGCGTTGCAGGCCGATGGCATTAATGCGCGGGTGCATAATGCTGGCGTCTCCGGCGACACGACGGCGGCGGGGAAAACGCGGCTGGCTTTCGTGTTGGACAATCTCGACCGCAAGCCTGATCTCGTTGTGCTTGGCCTTGGCGGCAATGACATGTTGCGCGGTATCAAGCCTGAAGAAACCAAGGCGAATATGGCGGCGATGATGGCTGAACTTCAGCGGCGCGAAATTCCGGTTGTGCTGACAGGCATGCTCGCCGCGCCGAATCTGGGGCAGGATTATGGCAATGCTTTCAACGGGATATTCCCGCAACTGGCGAAGCAATATAACGCGCCTTTATATCCATTCTTTCTCGATGGCGTCGTGACCGATGCTGCGCTGATGCTGCCTGACAACATCCATCCCAATGCAAAAGGCGTGTCGCGGGTTATCGAAGGATTATCACCACTGGTCGAAGCGACTTTGAAGACCCAAAGTGATACTGTATTAGAAAAATAATACAGCTGGGGACGGAAGTGCTTGAAATGGTCGGGCACTCGTTCCATCTGTTGTGTTATCGAAGGACAGAGGGATTTAGCGATGTCGACTGAAACCGTTACCCAGACCGTACCAGAACTGAAGCTCACTCCGCCCGATCCCGTGCCAACCGTCGCACCGCAACAGGCGATGGGTTTGGTTCCGGTGACCGACGAACAACAAAGCAAGCTTGCGCAGCGGGTTGAAGCCTATGTCGCTGACTTGGTCGCGCAGGATGTGAACAGCCCCGAATTCGGTAAGCGCGTGGACCAGTTGACCAACATGGGCCGCAAGGAAATTATGGAGGCATCGGCGCAGTCGAACCGCTTCCTCGACAAGCCTATTCGCCGCATGGACGAAAGCTCTGGTGTTGGCGCTGATCTCGCTGAGCTGCGCCGCGTTGTTGAAGACCTCGACCCTTCCAAAAAGGGCAATCTGATGACCAAGCAAAAGCTGTTTGGCATCATTCCCTTTGGTAACAAGCTGCGCAATTATTTCGATAGCTACCAAAGTTCGCAAACGCATATCAGCTCGGTTCTGGGCCGTCTTGGCAATGGCAAGGACGAGCTGTTGATGGACAATGCCGCGATTGACGTTGAACGGCAGAATCTGTGGGTTGCCATGGGCAAGCTTGAGCAGATGATTGTCATGTCCAAGCAACTGGATGCCAAGCTGGAAGAAAAAGCTGCCGAGCTTGAGTTATCCGACCCCGCGAAATCACGTGCGATCAAGGAAAGTGCGTTGTTCTACGTGCGGCAGCGCACGCAGGATCTGCTCACCCAAATGGCCGTGACCGTACAAGGTTATCTCGCGCTTGATCTGGTGAAGAAGAATAACGTCGAACTGGTTAAAGGTGTCGACCGCGCGTCCACCACCACCGTGGGCGCGCTGCGAACTGCGGTTACCGTGGCGCAGGCAATGACCAACCAAAAGCTGGTTCTTGATCAGATCACTGCGCTGAACACGACGACCGCGAATATCATCGACAGCACCGGACAGTTGCTGCGCGATAATACGGGCCGCATTCATGAGCAAGCAGCGGGTGCAACCATCCCGTTGGAAACGTTGAGCCGTGCCTTCCAGAATATCTACGACACGATGGATGCCATCGACACCTTCAAGATGAAGGCGCTCGACAGCATGAAGCAAACATCCGACGCGCTCGAGAAAGAAGTCGAAAAGTCCAAAGGGTATATTGCGCGCGCCGAAGGGCAGGCGCAGGCGACCAAGTCGGTGCAGGACAGCGGTTTGCTGTCACTGGAAGCGTAATTATGAATTACCGTAGCCTTGAGCCCGTCGAAGGGCGCTTGTCGGCTGGACGTACTTCGACAGGCTCAGCACTGCGGTTTGCACATCAAGGTACAATATGAACAGCCCAGCCTCCAATTCCGACGACACGCTTAATGCCGCCGCACGGTCGCTGCGCAATGTCCGCTTTGCCCCCATCGGGACAAAGTCGCAGGCGCTGCGCCGCGCACATTTTTGGGGCAAGCTCAGCAAGGCCATAATGGCGGTGGGTGCTGTTTTAATCGGAGCAGGCATCATCGGCGGGATCATCGGCGGTATCGGTTTTTGGGGCGTGATGATCACTGCTCTGTTGGTTGCGACCGCAGCCTATGTCCTTATGCGCTTTCCGCAAATGCCGATGCCCACAACCGAAAGCCTGAAGCTGACGGACCTGGGTACATTGGCGGGCAAGGCAGAGATTTGGCTAGAGGCACAGCGCCCTGCATTGCCAGCGCCTGCGGTGACGTTGATGCAAGACATAGGCGTCCGGTTGGATCAGCTGGCCCCGCAACTCCAAACGCTTGACGACAATGACCCTGCTGCACGCGAAGTGCGCAAGCTGGTTGGGGAGCATCTGCCGGAGCTAATTAACGGGTATAAGCGTATTCCAGAGAGCCTTCGCAACAAGGAACATGCCGGAAAGACACCCGCGCAGCAGCTGGTCGATGGCCTGAAAACAATTGATCGCGAAATCGAAACAATGACTGGGCAAATATCGCGTGGCGAACTGGATAAGCTGGCTGTCCGAGGTAGGTATCTTGAAATACGCTATGATGGCGCTGACAAAGATAGCGCCGCCCTTTAATCTCAAATGAAGTTGGCGCAGCTTTTGGCGCCGTTATGCGTTATGCATATTTGCTATGGTTCAACCGGGTAATCCAACGCCGCATCTCCCATGCGAAATCGAGACCGTGTTGTCTGACGGTCGCCCAGTGTGCTTGCGCACCATTCGGCCAAGCGATGAAACGCGTATTCGCGATGGCATCAATGAGATGTCGGACCGCTCGCGCTACCTGCGCTTCTTCTCGGCATTTCGATCCCCGCCTGAATCGATTGTGAAGCAGCTCAGCGCGGTCGACGGGCATGATCATATCGGTTGGGGCGCGATATTGCTGGACGGGGATGAATGTCCGCCCATTGCCGCAGCGCATGCCATTCGGTCGAAGGACGTTCCCTCGCATGGTGAACTGGCGATTGCGGTGCTCGATGACTATCACGGTCTTGGGTTGGCGCGCATGTTGATTGCAGCCGTCTTGCTCGATTGCATCGATGAAGATCTGCACGCCCTTGATATGCAAATGCTGTCCGAAAATCGCGCCGCGCATAACCTCGTTACATTTTTGGGGGCCAAGCGTGCGCCAGCGCTGGATAGTGTGAGCCACTATGTTCTGGATGTACGCGAGGCGCTCCAGATCCTGCGGAGCGACCACGCGTCGGAGGGATTGATGGCAGTATTCGCCGCACGCGGAGACAATAGTTTGTCAACAGTTGAGAAACGCGAACAATAACCCTGCAAAGCTTTGCATAGAACTGTCCGAAATCTGAAAGTTTGAAGAGCTACGCAATTGCTTAAAAACCGGGATTTTGCTAGCAGCCAGATTGGGTATGCAAATATTCAACCGGTAATGATCGCGGTTTTGTGTCGGATGTTACTGATGAGGATGAAGCTATGCAAAATATTGACTACCATGCATCGCCTTTGTCCAATGAACGACTAGGCCAAATTGTCGAAGACTCCGCAAGCGAAGTCTATGTTTTTTCATGTGAAGATTACCGGTTCAACCTCGTCAACCGCGGCGCAAGGGAGAACCTGCTCTATTCGATGGCGGAGCTGCGCAACCTGACGCCTTGGGACCTCAAACCAGAATTTACGGAAGCCGCGTTCAAAGCGATGCTTGAGCCGCTGGCATCGGACAGAACGCAAGTGTTGCATTTTAACACCGTGCATCGACGCAAAGACGGCACCGAATATGAAGTCTCGGTGCATCTGCAGCAGATTAAGACCCAGAATCTGGACCCGGTGTTTTTTGCGGCGATTCAGGATGTTACCCAGCGCAACAAGATGGAGCGCGAGCTGCGCGCGGTTTCGGGCCGGTTAAAGGCGATTTTACATAATACGACGATGGCAGTGTTCGTCATGGATGCGTCCCAACAGTGCATTTTCATGAACAGCGCGGCAGAGACACTGACGGGCTATCGCTTTGAAGAAACGCAAGGCAAACCCCTGCACGACGTCATTCACCACAGCTATCCCGATGGACGGCCTTTCCCGTTGCACGAATGCGCAATCGACCGCGCTTTGCCCGAGGAAAATCAAGTGACGGGCGAAGAAACGTTCGTACATAAGGACGGCCATTTCTACCCTGTGGGCTTTACTGCCTCGCCGATCCGCGACGATAATGATGTCGCGATCGGAACCATCATTGAAGTGCGCGACATTAGCGATGAACTGGCAGCCAGAAAGTCGCTGCACCAGTTTAATGAGTCGCTGCAGATGAAAGTTGCCGAGGCAATCGAAGAGCGCAAACGCGTCGAAGAACAATTGCTGCAAGCACAGAAGATGGAGGCGATTGGCCAACTGACAGGCGGTATCGCGCACGACTTCAACAATTTGCTTCAGGTTATTGGCGGCAGCCTTGAGCTTTTGGCACGCGACGTGGCCGATGACCCCAAGGCGCGCCAGCGGCTGGAAAATGCCATGGGCGGTGTGGCGCGCGGTGCAAAGCTGGCGTCGCATTTACTGTCCTTTGGCCGTCAGCAACCTTTGCAGCCAAAGCCAAGCAATGTCGGCCGGTTGCTTGAAGGCATGAATGAAATGCTTGTCCGGTCGCTTGGCGAAACTGTCGAGGTTGAGACCATAGCAGATTCCGGCATCTGGAATTGTCTAATTGACTCGGCGCAGGTTGAAAACGCGATATTGAACCTTGCGATCAATGCGCGTGACGCGATGAATGGCATTGGGAAGCTGACCATTGAGGCGGCCAACACCACTCTTGATCAACGATATGCGTCGGCGCATGCAGACCTTGAGCCCGGCGAATATGTGATGCTTGCTGTCACCGATACCGGTTCAGGCATGCCGCCTGCAGTGCTTGAAAAGGCGTTTGACCCATTCTTCACGACCAAAGAACCCGGCAGCGGAACGGGGCTTGGCCTCAGCATGGTCTATGGACTGGTGAAGCAGTCCGGCGGGCACATCAACATCTACAGTGAAATGGGTATCGGCACGACGGTGCGGATTTATTTGCCGCGCACACATTCTGCCGAGGATACGAAGGTCGAAGCTCCATTTAGCCATTTTCCGCATCAAGCGGTTTCTGCAGAAACAATCTTGGTCGTCGAAGATGATGAAATTGTCCGCGCGACAGCCGTCGAAACATTGCGTGCGTTCGGCTTTGGCGTGCTGCAAGCTGTCAATGCCGAGCAGGCGCTTGCGGTCATCGAAAGCGGGGTCAAAATTGATCTGCTCTTTACCGATGTGGTCATGCCCGGAAAGGTGCGTAGCCCAGAACTGGCACGGCGTGCGAAAGAGCTTTTGCCAGATTTGGGTGTCTTGTTCACGTCAGGATATACGGAGAATGCCATCGTGCATTCGGGGCGTTTGGACGAAGGCGTTGAGCTGTTGTCGAAGCCCTACACCAATGATCAATTGTTCCAGAAAATCAGCAAGGTCATGGGAAAGATGCGCGAAGTCGAACCCGCGCCAGAGCCAATGGTCGCAACAGCGGAAGCATCGGCGTTGCGCGTTTTAATTGTCGAAGATGAAACCCTCATCCGAATGAATCTCGCCGAAATGCTTTACGAACTGAATGCCGAAGTGACCGAAGCGGCGACATTGGCCGATGCGCGATCTGCGTGCGATAAAGATAGTTTCGACGTCATCATCACCGACATTGGTTTGCCCGACGGCAATGCCGAAAGCTGGGTCACCGAACTTTTGGCTGCCGGGCATAAGGGTGTCATCATTTCATCTGGACATGCCGTGGATGGCGAACTCGCAATGCATGTTGAAGCAAAAGCGGTTGGCGTTTTGGGCAAGCCCTATGAATTGAATGACGTCGAACGTTGCCTTGCGGAGCGTAACTGATAAGCGCGTGTCGTTAACAAACGCTAACGACATTTACGGGAAAACAGGTTGACGCAGTCGAGCTTGAATCGCGACATTTTTGGAACATTGGCAAACGGTGAAGATGTTCACGCGATTACGCTTACCAATGCTGCGGGAATGTCGGTCAAAATCATCAGCTATGGCGCATCGATCCAATCGGTGTGTGTGCCGGATGCCAATGGCACGTTTGCCGACGTCACAACGGGCTATGCCTCGCTTGAGGAATATGTTGCCCAGCCGCAATATTTCGGCGCGACCGTTGGCCGTGTCGCCAACCGGATTGCAGGTGCGCGATTTGAAATTGATGGCAAGGTCTATAGCGTGCCTGCCAATGACGGCGCGCATTCACTGCACGGGGGCGATGTCGGGTTCGACAAAGTGAACTGGACGGTCACGGCCTGCGACGAAGAGGCTTTATCGGTAACGCTATCGCACGTCAGTCCCGACGGCGACCAAGGATATCCCGGCACGTTGAAGGTCACTGCAACATACCAATTGCATCCCGACAATGCGCTTTCGGTGCATTATCAAGCCGCCACCGACGCGCCGACGTGCGTCAACCTGTCCAACCATGCGTATTGGCATCTGGGCGGGGAGGGGGCTTCCTATGATGCAACGGACCATCTCCTGACCATAGCCGCCGAACAGTTTCTGCCGGTCGATGCGACGCTGATTCCGACGGGCGAGCGTCGCAGCGTTGCGGGAACGCCATTTGATTTTCGCAAGCCTATGCCGATCAGCAAACATGTCCGCAGCAACGCCGACGCCCAACTGACCCATGGCGGCGGATATGACCATAATTGGATCGTTGGTGGGGAAGTCGCGCGCGAACCCCAATTGATGGCGCATTTGGAAGACCCGGTGTCGGGCCGGACGATGGCATTGCTGTCGAACCAACCGGGGCTTCAGTTTTACTCTGGCAATTTCTTTGACGGCACGACGTCGGGTAAAGCTGGCAAAAGTTACGGGATTGGGGATGCAATCGCGCTTGAGCCGCAAATGTTTCCCGATGCGCCTAACCAACCCGTTTTCGCTTCGGCCGTGCTCCGTCCCGGGCAAATGTATTCGAATATGATCGTTTGGCGCTTTGGAACTTCTGCCTCGCTAAGTGCATACATTCAGGCCTGAAGCGGAAATTTAATAGGCCGTTTCGGTGTCAACGGAGCGTCCTTTTTTCTAATAGGTACGCGTAAGCAGATGAAAAATAAAGCGCGGCCGCGACTGCAACATGATGTCGTTTTTGGATGTAAACCCGTTTAAAATCGATTAGACAAGGACCAACTATAAAAAACGGAAACTGGGGCGCTACGTGAGTTTAATGCTAAAAGAGAGCGGCGCCCAACCCTTTCATTCGCCTTCAAGCATATTGCTCGTCGATGACGAGCAGGAAATTTTGCCCGAATATCAGGAATTTTTTGAATTCGCGGGGTTTCGAACCCTGACTTGCGCGGATCCCGTTCAAGCGATGGCCATGGTTTTGGAAATGCCCGATATTGCGGTCGTCATCACTGACCTGCGCATGGCGCATCTTGATGGCATCAGCATCATTAAAACCGTGCGCGCTGCCCTGCCGGAAAGCCGTCATGTCGACTTTATGATTCTGACAGGCGATGCCAATTGCAAGCTTCCTGACGACGTGGCCGATATCCCTATCTTTTTGAAACCGGCAGACACAGACGCATTGGTTGCCGCCATTCGTGCGGTGTTGGTGCATTGAAGATGCCGCGCCTTTCGGATTTCGCGTTTCCGAAAATCCCGCCAAAGGAAATTATACCGGCAATCTTGCTGGGACTGGCCGGGCTTTGGCTCAACACGCTGGAACTCAATCTGGGTTGGGGGATGCATTTTATATTCGGCAATGCGCTGATTTTCGTTTTCATCCGCGTGTTGGCTCCGCCGTCGACTATTTTGGCAGTGGCCATTTCCAGCATCTGGACCATCATTTTATGGCATCATCCGTGGGCCTGGATAGTGTGGGTGTGCGAGGCTGCATTTATCGCTTATTACGCCCGCCGCACATCGCCCGTGCTCAGCGACGTCATTTTCTGGCTTGTGCTCGGGGCTCCGCTGCTTCTGTTTTT
>JAIXOE010000052.1 GCA_027486895.1 Sphingomonadales bacterium | reverse complement strand
GGCAAATCTCCTTGGCTTCAATCCGTTCATGTCCTTGCGCCGGACCTTTCTATCGGCAATATTGTTAGCGTGCAGATTACCGATTCTGGCCCCCTTAGCTTAAAAGGTGAACCGACGATGAGAGCAGCCGCCTGAATGGCCAAAAAAGCCCAAGCGCAAGCCGGTGACCTGTCCCGGCTGGAAATGAGCTTCGACAAACCACATCTTATCAATGCGGTGTTTGGCGAATTTGATCGCAACCTGGTCACAATCGAAAACAGGCTTGGCGTTTATATCTCGGCTCGCGGCAATCGCGTCCAAATCGAAGGTGAAGCTGGTGCCATTGGCCGCACACGCGATGTTCTCAACGATATTTATTCGCGCATTTCACGCGGACAAGAAATGGATACTGAAGCCGTGCAGTCAATTATCGCAATGACCGCCGAACCCACGCTTGAAGGCATATTGCGCAAGGAAGACAATGACGCCCCTGGCATCATGATCCGCACGCGCAAGAAAACTTTGGTGCCGCGTTCGGCCACGCAGATACCCTATATGGAGGCGTTGGCCCGCGACGAGATTATCTTCGCACTTGGGCCAGCAGGCACTGGAAAAACATATCTCGCAGTCGCGCAGGCGGTGGCGATGCTCATTACAGGCGCAGTTCAGCGCCTCATCCTCTCGCGTCCAGCGGTTGAGGCTGGTGAGCGGCTTGGCTTCTTGCCGGGCGACATGAAGGAAAAGGTCGATCCCTATCTGCGACCAATTTACGACGCATTGTATGACTGTTTGCCAGCCGAGCAAGTTGAGCGCCGCATCGCATCGGGCGAAATCGAAATCGCGCCGATCGCCTTCATGCGCGGACGTACATTGGCTGATGCCTTCATCATTCTGGATGAAGCGCAGAACACCACTGCGGCGCAGATGAAGATGTTTCTGACCCGTTTTGGTATGAACAGCCGCATGGTCATTTGCGGAGACCCGCATCAGGTGGATATTCCCGGCGGTGAACGCATGTCCGGCCTGAATGATGCTGTTCAACGCCTCGAAGGCGTCGACGGCATCCAGACCATCCGCTTCAATAGCAGCGACGTCGTCCGCCATCCATTGGTCGGACGGATCGTCGATGCGTATGAGGGTGCGCGTGATTGACGTCGAATTAGACATCGGATTGCCTTGGGGCAGCAGCAGTTTCGGACAAAGTGAAGTGGAAAAGGCGGTCGATGCGGCTGTCCGCTTTGCTGCAATACCTGAACTGGCCGACCCCATTGTACCCATGAGCGTCAGCGTAAAGCTATCCGACGATGCCGAGGTGCATGCTCTCAACCGTGAGTGGCGGGAAAAAGACAAGCCAACCAACGTACTGTCGTTCCCTATGCTCGACGATGATGAAATCGACGCATTGCTGGATGGCACATATGATGCGCCGGAAATCATGCTGGGTGATATCATCCTGGCCTACGAAACCTGCGCCGCCGAGGCTGAGGAAAAGGAAATCTCGGTTGCCGATCACGCAACGCATCTGGTGATCCACGGGATGCTGCATTTGCTCGGTCACGACCATGTGGACGATGAAGAAGCAGAAGCCATGGAAGCGCTGGAGGTAAAAGCGCTTGCATCAATAGGGCTTCACAATCCATATGACGCTTAATTACATCAAAAAGAGGCCAACACGCTTCCATTATGCCTGAGGGTGACAGTTTTAGCGGTTCACGAACCGCAACCGACGACGATAACGACGGACGAATATGGCAGCGGCTGAAAACGATGTTTTTCGGCCGCGATCACGAGCCAACTTTACGCGAGCAGCTTGAAGAAGCCATTGCCGAGCATGAAGAAGACAGCGACGATAGCAACCAATCGGACAATGATGGCGACTTGACCGCAGTTGAGCGCACGATGTTGCGCAACCTTTTGCATTTTAGCGAGCATCGCGTTGATGACGTCATGGTGCCCCGCAGTGACATTGTCGCCATTGAAGAAAGCGCTGGCTTTGCCGATTGCATCGCCGCCTTCGTCGAACATGGCCATAGCCGCCTACCCGTCTATCGCGACACGTTGGACAGCGTCATCGGCATGATCCATATCAAGGATGTGTTCGCCGTTCTTGCATCCGGTGAACAGCCTCCGGAGAGCCTGGAATCCTTCATACGTCAGCCCCGCTTTGTCCCGCAGAATATGAGCGTATTGGCGTTGCTAGACGAAATGCGCCGGACACGCACGCACTTGGCAATCGTTCTCGATGAATATTCAGGAACAGAAGGCTTGGTGACGATTGAAGACCTCGTCGAGGAAATCGTCGGTGAAATCGAAGATGAGCATGACGAAGAACCAGAAGCTTTGTTCACGCAATTGAGCCCCATCTTGTGGGAAGCCGACGCGCGCGCCGAGCTCGATGATCTTGCCGAAGCCATTGATCCGAAACTCTCCGAAGTTGAGGAAGATGTCGGCACGTTAGGGGGACTCGCGTTTGTTATCGCCGGACAAGTTCCCGACATCGGCCAAATGCTGACCCACGAAGCCAGTGGATGGAAACTCGAGATATTGGAAGCGGACGAAAAACGGGTAACGCGCATTCGGCTGTTCGCGCCAGTGCTTGATGCACACGAACTCGGCGAATAAGAAGCGGTTAAAGCTGGTTGGCGAGTTTCGCGGCGCGTATCCGCCAGGTTTCGGCCAATGTATCGAGCTGTGACAGCGCCTTCAACTCCGCCAGCGCATCAGCCTTTTTATGTCCGCCGCCGATAAGCAGTTTGAATGTGCGGGCAACGGTCCAGTCGTGCCCAGCGCGCTCAACCAGTTCAATCCGGTCGCCCTGCGCGACTACGCCTTCCTCAATCACACGGAAATAGCCGCCGCAGCGGCCTGATCTAATGACCACTCCAGAGAGGCCGTGAACGCCAAAGTGATGGTCAAGCTTCCAACATGGCTGACGCCCCTGCGCCACCTCAACCAAAGCCTGTCCTATCCGAAACCTGTCACCGATGCGCAGCTTGTCCTCGGTCAGCCCTGATGCACTGATGTTTTCACCAAAGGCGCCGGCGTAATCGAGTTTGGGATTCGTAAAACCTTCCGCTGCAAAATGGGCAATCCATCTGGGATAATGTTCGGCAGGGTAAAAATGCACCGCTTTATCAACGCCCCCATGCACCGTTGGGTCGGCGACCTGATCGCCCTCAAAACCTAAAAAACCCAGCATCACGGGCCGGTCAACGGGCGTGCGGGCCATAGCGCTCAGAGTGCCATCGGCGCGGAAGGGCTTTGGGCCGCCAATCAGCAGCGTGTCAATTTGGCTTAAAATCATCGCAAAGACATATCCCACCAAATGCAGCATTCCCATTGGCATTTTGCTTTACCGCCGATAAAAGCCCAGCAATGCAAACCAGCGACCTTCGCATTGCGCTTTTTAGCGGCAATTATAACTATGTACGTGACGGCGCCAATCAGGCGCTAAACCGGCTGGTGGGATATCTTTTAAGCCAAGGCGCATCGGTGCGCGTTTATTCGCCGACGGTCGACCAGCCCGCATTTGAAGCAACTGGCGACCTGGTGTCGGTACCTTCAATGGCAATTCCCTTTCGTCCCGAATATCGCATACCCCTGTCGTTATCGCGCAGTGTCCGCCGTGACCTTGAGGCGTTCAGTCCAAATATAGTCCACATCGCAAGTCCTGACCGGGTTTCCCGTCAGGCCGTCAAATGGGCAAGAAAGCAGAATCTTCCGGTTCTGTGTTCGGTGCACACCCGGTTTGAAACCTATTTCCGCTACTATAACTTGTCCTTTATCGAGCCAGTCGTTGAAGCATGGATCCGCCGCCTTTATCGAAAATGCGACGCTTTGGTGGCACCGTCGGAGAGCTTTGCCCAAGTTCTGCGCGAGCAGCGGATGAACTACGACATCGACATCTGGTCACGTGGTGTCGACAGGGAAATATTCAATCCAGGCCGCCGCGACATAGAATGGCGGCGCGGGCTTGGCATATCGGACGATATACCTGTCATCGGGTTTCTCGGCCGTCTGGTGATGGAAAAGGGTCTTGATGTGTTTTCCGACACGATTGACCAACTCAAACGACGCAATGTCCCGCATCAGGTTTTGGTGATAGGAGATGGCCCCGCACGTGCATGGTTCGAATCGCGGATACCAGATGCCAAATTTGTCGGCTTTCAGGTCGGGGCGGATCTGGGTCGCGCCGTTGCAAGCATGGATTTGTTTTTCAACCCGTCGGTCACGGAAGCATTTGGCAACGTAACGCTTGAATCGATGGCCTGCGGACTGCCCGTCGTCGCGGCAAAAGCAACGGGTAGCCAAAGTCTGGTAGAAGACAAAGTTTCGGGACGCCTCATTACGCCGGGTGCAATCAACCAATATGCCGACGCACTGCAGGGCTATTGCGTAAATAAAGACCTGCGCGCCGAACATGGCAGCGCCGGCGAACGCAGATCACATGATTATAGCTGGGATGCCATCAACCAGACCGTTGCAGACACTTACCTGCGCCTCATCCGCCAACATGCCGCGCGTGCCATTGCAGCACGCTAACGCGCTGTCTGTGGAAGCAAGTCGGGCCTTTGACGGAACCCACTCCAGAGGCAGATGGTTGGGCCTTCGCCACATAGGGAACAAGGCAAAAGCATGAGCGACCTTTTCCACGATGAACCACCGCAAACAGGGGCGCTTCCAAAAACAGCGCCGCTCGCCGATAAGCTTCGTCCTGCGCAATTGAATGAGGTCATCGGTCAGGAACATCTGACGGGACCCGAAGGTGCCATTGGCCGTATGGTGGCGGCAGGCAAATTGTCGTCGATGATCCTTTGGGGGCCACCCGGCACCGGAAAGACCAGCATCGCGCGTTTGTTGGCCAATGCCGTCAACATGCACTACAAGCCGATCTCCGCAGTTTTCTCGGGCGTTGCTGAGCTGAAAAAGGCCTTTGCTGAAGCCGAGACTATGGCGCGGACTGGCAAACAGACCTTGTTGTTCGTGGACGAAATCCACCGTTTTAACCGCGCGCAGCAAGACGGATTCCTGCCCTTCGTCGAAAGCGGCCTTGTCACGCTCGTTGGCGCGACAACCGAAAATCCGTCGTTCGAACTGAACGCTGCGTTGCTGTCACGTACGCAGGTCATGGTGCTTCACCGCCTTGACGAAGCGGCTTTGGCGACATTGCTGGCACGCGCAGAGGCCATCATGGAGCGCCCCCTACCCGTCACGGCAGATGCCAAATCCGCGTTGATATCAAGCGCAGATGGCGATGGTCGCTTCCTTCTCAATCAAGCTGAAACGCTGTTTTCCATCACAATCGAAAACCCGCTCGACCCGTCCGCGATGGCGGCGCTGCTTCAGCGGCGAATGCCGGTCTATGACAAAGACCGCGAAGGGCATTATAATCTGATATCTGCGCTGCACAAAAGCCTGCGTGGCTCTGATCCGCAAGCGGCGCTTTATTGGATGGCGCGCATGTTGGTGGCAGGTGAAGAGCCATTATATGTGCTGCGCCGCCTCGTTCGTTTCGCCAGCGAAGATATTGGCCTCGCCGACCCGCAAGCGCTCGTCCAATGCCTCGCGGCAAAGGACGCATATGAATTTCTCGGCAGCCCTGAAGGGGAAGTCGCCATCGTGCAGGCGTGCCTGTACCTTGCGACCGCGCCAAAATCGAACGCTGCTTACAAAGCGCAGAAATCTGCGTGGAAGCTGGCGCGCGACACTGGATCGTTAATGCCGCCAGCGAACATTCTAAACGCTCCGACAAAGCTGATGAAAGACATCGGCTATGGCGCGGGATATGCGTATGACCATGACAGCGAGGACGGATTTTCAGGTGCCAACTACTGGCCCGACCAAGTTCCGCCGACGCAGTTATACCAGCCGGTCGAACGCGGCTTTGAACGCAAGATCGTCGAACGGCTTCAATATTGGGACCGTCTGCGCGCCCGCAAGACCGATCCAGACGCGGTATGACACCAGCTCTTAACGGAGACGCCTGATGCGGCGCTTCACGCGTTTTGCCTGTGCCGATTGGTCAGGCGCAAAGGGCAGCCGCCATCCCGGCATTGCGCTTGCCGTATGCGACGCAGGCAACGAAGCCCCGCGCCTCGTTCGCGCCCCCGCTGGTATATGGTCGCGTCAGGCAGTCGCTGACTGGTTACTGGCACAGGATGATGATTTGCTAATCGGATTCGACTTCAGCTTTGCGCCCCCCATGATTGAACGTGGCAGCTATTTGCCGGGGGACGCACTGCCGACATCCGCCAAGCCGTTCTGGGCCTATGTTGATGATATCTGCGACGACCCGGATTTGGGAGCAGCGTCGTTCCTTGAAAAACACCATCGTCGCCATTTCTATTTCGGCGCTGCCGATGGCGTGAAGTCGACATTTCTGCATTGGCGGCAATGCGAGTTGTTGAACAAAAATAGCAGCGGCAAAACATCGACCGTCTTCGACGCCATAGGCGCATCGCAGGTTGCAAAGGCGAGCTTTGCGGGCATGCGTTTTCTAAATCATGTCCGCGACCATGTCGCCATATGGCCATTTGATCCGTTGCCCGAACGCGGCCCTGTTGCGGTAGAAATCTATACCACAATCGCCGCGCGGGCAGCAGGCGTCGCCAAAGGCCGCAGCAAAATACGCGACGCAGGCGGGTTAGACGAGGCTTTGCAGGCCGTCGGATCCCTGCCCCATACACCGCTCGAACGCTATACTGACCATGCAACGGACGCCCTGCTGACCGCCGCATGGCTGCGTGCAAATGCCACAAATCCACTATTTTGGATGCCAAGTGAATTAAATTGCGAAATTGCCGCAACTGAGGGCTGGACCTTTGGCGTCATTTAAGGCAATGGGCGCCACAGAGTGCCGGCTTAGCTCAGTTGGTAGAGCACCTGATTTGTAATCAGGGGGTCACGAGTTCGAACCTTGTAGCCGGCACCACTTTCCAAATCACCTCGCGAATCCAGCCAAACTATTTGGCATCGGTCACTTTGTCCCAGAAATCGTCAAGCCGTTTCCGGACGCTTGGCGCGATGGATTCATGCACGAACATCCATGCTCAGCGCGCTCGAAATGTACCCGTCAGTTTTTAGATATACTTGTAAAATAATATGGACTAGCGCGCCTTACGAAGTCCATCATCTAGTGAATTGAGAGAAAACATGACTGTGAAATCGGAACGTAAATTCACTCTTGCAGCACTCGCCGTAACAGTCGCACTCAGCACCGCGCCTGCTCTGGCAGCCGGCGACAAAGAAAAATGCTATGGTATCGCCAAGGCTGGCAAAAATGATTGCGCTGACGCCAACGGCGTTCATAGCTGCGCAGGACAGGCAAAATCAGATAATGCCCCTAGCGAATGGAAGTATGTCGCAAAGGGCACATGCGTAAGCAAAGAAGGCGGTAAAACCACCCCTCCTGCCAAGAAGTAATTATCTTGCAGCGCGCGTCGGTTTTGAAACGCTTTTGAATAGTAGCTTGGATTAGATCCCCGAACTGAGCCCACTTATTTGATAACATAAGGAATGAAAATGACCGAAAAATCGGAACGTAAATTCGCCCTGGCCGCAATCGCCGTATCGATCGCCCTGAGCACCACGCCGGCTCTCGCTGCCGGGGACAAAGAAAAATGCTATGGTATTGCCAAGGCAGGCCAGAATGATTGTGCTGACGCTAACGGTGTTCACAGCTGCGCCGGGCAGGCAAAGGCTGATAAAAGTGCAACCGAATGGAAATACGTCGCAAAGGGCACATGCGAAAAAGAAGGCGGAAAGACCACTCCCCCTGCAAAGTCTGCCAAGTAGTAATTAGCTTGCTGGACCAGTCATGAGCATCGGCCAATGACGCTGTTCGGGCTGGGCCTTCGCAAGCCGCATTATGAAGACGTCCTGTCGGGGAATGTGCAACTCGATTTCGTCGAGGTCATCTCGGAAAATTTCATGTTTCCCGGCGGACGTCAGATAGCGGACTTGTTGGATGTCCGGGAAAAATGCCCGGTTGCCCTGCACGGTGTTTCGATGTCGATAGGCTCTGCATCGGGGCTCGACCACGACTATGTGCACCGGCTTCGGGCACTGGTTGATGTCATCGATCCTCTATTCGTTTCAGACCATTTATGCTGGACCCGCGTACCCGGATTCAGTTCGCACGATCTTCTCCCGCTGCCCTATACGCATGAGGTGTTGGGCATTGTTTCCAAGCACGTGCAAGAGGCCCAAGAGATACTCGGGCGACAAATACTGCTCGAAAATCCATCCGCCTATCTTGGTTTTGCCGAGTCAGAGATGCCCGAATGGGCGTTCCTGTCCGAACTGTGCGCGGAAACTGGCTGCGGCCTGCTGTTGGACGTCAACAATGTCTATGTAAGCGGCCGCAATCTGCACTTTGATCCAATGAACTATATTGCCAGCTTCCCAATGGACCATGTCCGTCAGGTCCATGTCGCTGGTCATAGTCAGGGAGACGATCTGTTGGTCGATACGCACGATCAACCCGTCTGCGATGACGTCTGGGACCTTTTTGAGACAGCGATGACTCGCGCTGGGTCCGTTGCCGTCATGATCGAACGTGATGACAATATCCCCCCGATTGGCGATTTGCTCGACGAGCTTTCAGTTGCACGCACGCGCGTAGACGCTGCTGTAAGGCGCGGATAGACAGTGAATCTAGCGGGTCTACAACAGTCGATCAGAGCATGGCTTGAGACAGGAGATACTGATTATGTCGCCGACCTTGGCGGAGCTGCGCGGCCTGGACTTAACATCTACCTCAACAATTACCGGACGCAATTACTGAATTGCTTGGACCAAGTGTTCCCACACACGCGCAGTTGGCTGGGCAGCGACCGGTTCCACACAGGCGCCCGTTGCCATATTATGGCGACGCCGCCAGTTGCTTGGACGCTTGATGCCTACCCCGCATCTTTTGCCGCTGAAGTCGCCGCATTGTTTCCGGAGGACGCTGTAGCCCCGGAACTTGCAGAGCTGGAGCTCGCGCTAAGCGACGCGCAGACTGCGACCGACCGATTGCCTCTAACCCGCGATATGTTCACCGATCTCGATTGGGAATTGGTCGCCGTCACACATGCATCCGGGGGAAGGGTGCTACGTCACACCAGCAACGCTGCGGAGATTTGGTCCGCACTGTCGCGCGCCGAAAGTCCGCCAGCGGCCAAAAATGCGGAAAGTCCAATCGACATCCTCGTTTGGAGGAGCCATTGGGACCCATGTTTTAGGGTGCTCGACGCGGACGAAGCGGAGATTTTTGCGCATATGACCACCCCGTTGCCCTTTACGGATATATGCGTGCAGCTTGAGCAAAAACACGGTGCGCAAGCTGGCATTGAGCGCGCTGGCTTGCTTTTGGCGCGCTGGGCAGATGATCAGGCGGTCAGTATCGTATCGCCCCCCTTGACGAGCGACCTATCCCCAGAAGCATAAAGCAAATGCAGCGATGCACAGGAAACTGCCAAAGGGCAGCTGCGCCGAACGTGTTTTGTTGGTCATCACACTGGTCAAAATGAATGCAAATCCGATGATGCAGGACAGCAACAACGAAAATGGCAGAGTCTGCCATCCCATCCAGATTCCCAGTGCGCCAAAGAGCTTTGGATCGCCGCCGCCCATGCCCTCTTTCTTGCGCAGGGTTTTAAATGCCTGTCGCACACCCTCCAGTGCCAAATATCCGAATAGCCCGCCTGCGACGCGATCCATCCAGCCAATCTCTGGCGTCAGCAAGGGACCGACCAGTGTGCCCGTGAACGCGAGGGCAAGCACGAGCCGGTTTGGCAACCAAAGTCGCTGATAATCCAGTACTGCAAGCGGTAACAGAAGCCACCCGAAGACCGCAGCAGCCAACGCCTGATATCCATCAAGCGCCAAGACCGAAATTACGCCGATCGATGCCGCCGCGATTTCAATATATAAGGCACTCGCACCAATCGGATGCGCGCAATAACGGCATTTTCCGCGAAGCCACGCGAATGAAAAAATCGGGATAAGATCAGCAGCGACGAGCTCCGTGCCGCAATGGTCACATCGCGAACGGCCCTTGATTATGCTTTCACCATTGGGCCAGCGGCTGCACAGTGCGGCAACGAAGCTGCCCCATATCGCGCCCAGTAATATAGCGGATGCCAGCTTATACCAAAACGGCAAGCCGCTCAGGAAAGCATCTGTCGTCACGAAGAAGCTGTTCAGAACCGACCCTTTTGCACAAAGCGATAGCCGCCAGCGATTGGGCGAAACCCGGCGAGCGTGAGCATCGCGCCCTGCTCTGCCGCATCGGTTTCAAGCGTTACCGTTACTGTGTAGTTTCCGTCCGGTGAAAGCCGGATGTCTGCGCGTTCCATCGCAGATTGGCTGACCAAAGGCAGCAAAAGCCCCGCACCATCGCAACGTGGTTGCCCAAGCATGCCATTTTGCAAGTTCAGTCCAGGGACAGTGTCCGACATGATCAGGCGGACTTGACCCCCTGCCTGCATGCACCTGCCCGCCGCGAATTTCGCCGAGAAGCCTTCAAACTGGATATTTTCAGCAGGAAAAGGCGTGAAAAGTGCAGCAACGGGCAGCGTTGCGTTCAGATTATTGACGGACATGCCGCCAACACCGCGTGAAACCGTGCCAGTAAAGCCCGGTTGATAGGGGGCATTGCCCCGCGACAACATAATTTCTGCCCGGCCCAAAAACAAAGGCCAAACCAGCAATCGCGCGTTCACATCGCCAATGGGCAACTTGCCGAGACGCAAGTCGCGGATTGACCCGTCCCAGATAATGCCATCAACTTTGCGGGCCGTAACGCCCTCGCCGCCCACGATTGTGCGCAGTGGCATGAATATGATCGCCGACAGTATCAGCAGCAGAACGCACGCGACGACAAGACGGCGGCTCATGGCGCATCCTGCTGCAACTGGGCATCCACGGTGACGCTGCCATTCGTGCCTGTGCGCAATGTAAGGCTGCTTACGCTAACGTTCTGCGCCTCAAGCTCCGTCAACCAGGCAAGCAAAGCAGGTGCACGTGCCTGTTCGATACGAAAGCTAATTTGGCCCGGGGCACCATTGCCGGACTTGATGATATCAAAGCCCTTTTCGCCCGCACCCTGCGTAATCAAAACATCAATATTTGCTGGGGCGGTTGCACGGGCAACACTTGGCCTTGCCAGCGCCGCGTCGACTGTCGCAACAATACGCCCGCGACGTTGCACCGCGGCGTCATGGTCAAGCTGGGCCTGCTCGACCGCAGATAAAGCCGGCATGATAATCCCGAAGACCAGCACGACAAATGCCGTCAGCGCGCCGGCCGAACCGACAAGCCATTGTTCACGCTGCGTCAGCGCAGCAAACCACAAACGTGCCGCAGCTATCATGGCATCCTCATCGTAAGATCGACCAGCGTCGCGCCCGTCGCGTCTGTGCGCGGTGTGGCCGTGATGGGGTACCCATCCTGCTGAATGGCGAGTAGTGTCTGGTTGATATTGTCGGAACTTGGTGCGGCCAAAACTACCGTCAGTGTCCCATCCTGACCAAAACGCATGTCACGCACCGACACATTGGGCGATGCTTTGACACTGCGCCACAACGCCGCCGATAATGGCGAGAAGCGCCCTTGGACGATGCCTTTTTTGCGCATGGCAGAAGCCAATTGCGTCTCCGCCTGCTCAACATCGGTAATCGCTGGATCAACCTTCTGAGCAGACGCAAGCGCGATGCTGTTTTCGTTGCTGGTTGCGTTCCAATATTTTCCGAGTGTCACCAACACGGTCAGCAGGCTGATTACGACCAATGCGACGCACAGGCGCTTGATCCATTTCAGCTGCTCAGCCGTTGCCCAGATTGAGCGTTCTTTTTTGGCAAACATGCCGTCACGCAAGTTTAACAGCGGTTGTTGGCTCGCCTTCCAAAGCAAGGCCCGAACGCTGTCAGCGTCCAAATGTTCGACTGCGTTATCGCCAGCAAATATGCTGCGAAAAGCAGCCTCGTCGGGGATCGCAAATTGCGCGCCGCGAAGGACGTTCAAGCCATCAAATTCGGCACCAACGACAATGTCCGCCGGTGCGTCAATTGCCAGGCCGAATGGCAAGACAATTTCGGGGTTCACACCGCGTGTTGCCAGCCGATCTAGCCCACGCTGCATAACTTCGGGCGCGATTATCGCGGTGACATAATCGTCGCCGACTTCCTGCGCCGCAACCGCGTGCACAAGCCCAAGCGATTGTTCGGCAGCGCGCAACTTCGCGACGCCTTCTGCCTGACGCGCCTCCAGCCCTTGCAGGGAAAACCAGCTGCACCGGACGTCTGTGGGTGACACAACCGCCATGACGGTTTCGTCATCCGCTGAAGTAATGAATTCGGACAACAAACCGGCATGTTGCCACAGCCCGTCCGTCACGCGGAAAAGTGCGGGGTCGTCGAAGTCGGACAACGGGAAGCGGAGGATAACAACCGTCATTCCTCTTCCCCCCAACTGCGCCAAATTACGCGCGCGGGCGCAGGCGACGCAACGATCATCGATTCACCAGCAAGCGCAAGTTCCCCAAGCGATACCCGCGTATCCAGCAAGAAATAATTGCTCGTCAGTTTTACCTGCCCTTGAACCAGAGGTGCCGGCTCCAACGCTGCCAGTTCGGGGGCAGCCCAGAATCGAATGAGGCTGCCATAGCCACTCGATGGCCGCTTGGCGAGATAGCTCCGCGCAGTCGCGATATTCATCTTCCCTGGCGGGAACAGCATCACCAACAAGGGTGCCTGTTCGGGCAACAAAGTATTGACGTTCAGCGGCGATAATATGGTCTCGGGAAGCGCGCAAATCCAGTTCTGCAGCTTGCCATAAATCGCCGGGCTCACGCCCTTTACCGCGCGCAGCTCGCTTGGGTGCGCAAAGGGCCGGTTGGCAACCATATAGGGCACAGGCGCGGCGCGGTAAGCGTCATCCTCGGCCCCATTAGGCAGCGGGGTAATGTCGCTATCGGCCCAGTCCGCCGCCGCCGCCGAAATTGCGCGGGCAGCATTCTCATCTGTGCCAAGAACCACCAGCAACGATGTCAATTGGTCCTGCCCCGCGGCGCTGGCTTGATACCGCCCCTCCGCTTCGGTCACTAGGCTGTTGAGGTTAAAGCAATTTCCGGCATCGTGCAGCGTTGCCGTTGCCGTACCGATCGGAATAGGCAGGCTCTGCGGCGCACCCAACCAGCCGCCCGCCAAAGTCGTCTGCGCGGCATCGCGCCCCACCAAGTCCTCAATCCGCGCCGCCGCAATAGACTCGGCCGCATATGTGAACATCCGCGCCTGCGCGAGCGTATTGCCATTGGCCGAAAGCTTGCTCGACAGCGTCAGCCTATCGAGCGTTGTTGCGGCAATGACCGCAAGCACTGCGACCATCAGCAATACCGACAGCAAAGCCGCCCCGCGTTCAGATGCTTTGGGCAACATCAGCCAGCAGCACCTTCGGCACTGGGCGTTGGCATGATGCGTGTCTGCGGCCCCACAAGGAACAGCATGCGCTGTTCGGGCTTGCCCTTCACGGTGACTTTCAACGCGACCGCCCGCGGCAATGCGTTCGCATCGGTTGCCATCCAATCGCTGCGCCATTGCCCCTTGTCGTCGCGATATTCCGCTGTCGCCGCCACGACATCTTCAAGCATCGTTGCTGCGTCAGCAGGCGCAGCCCCATCAAGCATGGGCCAACTCAGACGCTTCAACGCGCCGTCCTCAAGCACATATGACACGCGCTGCAGGCCCGCACGTGGCGCGTTATCGAAATTGGACCATCCTGCCCTTACCAGCCCAAATATCCCGCCAGGCACATTTGCGTCGCCTTCGGTAAAGGCAGGCACAGGCTGTCCGGATTGGTCACGCACAGGCCGCGCGATAGCTTGTGCGAAGTCCGCCTCAAGCGCATTGGCCAGCCGGTGTGATAGCGCCATTTCGCCAAGACGCTTTTTAACCGCAATCTGCGTGTCAGTGCCTGACCTTAGAAGCGTCACCCCCGCGACCGAAATCAAAGCAAAAATCGCCAGCGCCACCAGCAACTCGATCAGCGTGAAGCCGGCGTCATTTTGCCCTGCAGCGTTCATTGTTCGACAGGCCGTGCGATGGTCAGGCGGGCCTTACGCAAGGCCGCATTGCCCGTTCCGACAACATCGATATCAACCATGACGAGGCGTGTGTCATCGGTCGGGCTTGCCGTTGCCGTCCACCGCCAGTTCTGGCCACCGTTCAATTCTTCACCACGCGTTTCGCCCAAGGTCGGCGGCGCGGGGTTTGACAGTATTTCGACCGCCACGTTGCGTGCCACTTGCCATGCCATGCTGCTGTCGCTCAAATTGGATGTTGAGCGCACGGAGTAACCCTGCAGCCGCACCATCGCCAGCGCAGCGAGGCTGAAAATCGCCAATGCCACCATGATCTCCAGCAAGGTGAAGCCATTTTGCGGATGAAGCGGCTTACCGGACAACGCGTACGTCCCCGGTCGCAGCCAGCACGAGTGTTACAGTCACCGCATCATGCCTAAGCGTGATGTTGGCCGCACTCGACGGCATTCCGGTACTGTCAAACGCGATGCGCATTTGGCGTGTACCTGTCATTTCAACTGACGTACCGCGCTTCCAATCCGTCGCTGTAAACGGCGCCTCAGACAATGGTTGCCACGCACCCGCGTTGCGCGCCTCAAAACCATAGCCCGACGGGCGGACGGTCACCGCCATGCTGCGCGACTGCAATATCGCATGGTCCCGCAAAGCCGCGACACGCGCGGCAAATTGCTCCGCCTCATCACGTGCGCCGCGATCGGTTGATCGCACCGTCATGACAACCGCTGCGCTCGCAATGCCAATGATAAAAATAACCACCATCAGTTCCACCAGAGTGAAACCGCGTTCATTGGCTTTCATATTGGGATGGATTGACGGCTTAGTCGCCGTAAATATCGGCATTTTCATTCTCGCCACCCGGTGCGCCATCGGCACCAAGCGAGTAAATGTCAAAGGCACCGTTTTTGCCCGGCGTTGAATATTGATATGGGCGGTTCCACGGATCCGACGGCAGTTTTTTGATATATCCTTGGCCGCGCGCGCCAGCCGCAGCGGGCGGCGTGACCAAAGCCTGCAATCCGGCCCCGGCATCTGGATAGGTCAGATTATCCAGGCGATATGTCTCCAGCGCTTGTCCCAAAACGGCTATGTCGGCCTTTGCCTTTTGCACCATCGCTTTGTCTTGGTTTGGCAAGACGTTGATGGCGACAATGGTTGTCAGCAGCGCGAGGATGAACAGTGTCACCATCATTTCGACCAAGGTGAAGCCATTACGCTGGGTCGCCGCGGCCTTACGTCTGAATTTCTCCGCTGGACGGCTGGTGTCAGTGAACAAATGAAAAATGATGCGGAGCATTACTATAGTCCCGTGAGGTTTTGGAGTTGAAGTATAGGCAGCAAAATTGCCAAAATGATGACAGCAACTACGCCGCCCATTGCAACGATGATGAGTGGTTCGAGAAGCGACAGCGCGGTGCTGGTGAAATTATCGAATTCGCGCTCGAGATATTCAGCCGCGCGTTCGAGCATCGTGTCCAACTGCCCGGCGCTCTCGCCACTCGCGGTCAAATAGACCAGCAGAGGCGGAAAAACTCCGCTTGTGCGCATCGCGCCCGACAGGCTTCCGCCGCTGCGTACCGATTCCACAATGTCGTCATTGGCGGTGGACAAAACCTTGTTGCGAATAGTCCCGCCGGTCAAGCGCAAACCTTCCAGCAGCGGCAAGCGGCTGGCGACCATCGTCGCCAAAGTCCGCGCCATGCGCGCCGCGTGCAGGTTACGCAGCAGCTTCCCCAGCAAGGGAATGCGCAACACCGTGCGGTCAACCGACAGGCGAAACGCCGGCTGCTTAAGCGCCTGCGCAAACGCCAGCGCACCAAGCACAATGACGATGATAATCACCCAATAATAGTTCGCCAAAAATGCCGATATGCCAATGACGATCCGCGTAATCAGCGGCAGTTGCTGGTCGACATTGTCAAACTGCTCGACAACGCGCGGGACCACCGAGACCATCAAGCCCATGACAACCAGAATCGCGACCAGCGACAAGATTGCGGGATAGGCCAGTGCGCCAATCAATTTGCCCCGCATCTCGGCCTGCCGCTCGAGCAATACAGCCAGCCGTTCCGTGATCAGCGGCAATGTGCCGGCCCCTTCGCCCGCTGCAATCATCGCGCGATACAAAGCTGGAAAGCTGTTGCCTTCGCGGCGCATGGCCTCGGACAGGCGCTGTCCCTCGACCACGCCTGCGTGCACTTCCGTCAATATCTGGCGGACATGCGGCTGTTCACTCTGCCGACTTATCGTCCGCAACGCTTCCTCCAATGGAGAAACCTGCGCCAGTGATGACAATTGCCGCGTAAACAATGTGAGTTGCTTGGCATTCAAACGCGGCTGCCGCTTAATCGGCAGGCTGGCGAGCGCAGATACGCGCGCCGGCGCTGGTGCAACGCTAACAATATACAGATTCTTCGACGTAAGACGATCGCGCGCCGCATCGTCATTGGCCGCGGCTATCCGCCCGCGCTGTTCACGGCCATCTGGGTCAATCGCATGATATGCGAATTCAGGCATCTACAATGTCTTCGCGCCGCGAAATGCGAATGGCTTCTTCGGGCGTGGTATGCCCAGCGCGTACTAGCTTTCGGGCAGCAGCGCTCAGGTTCGGCTGGTTCACAAAGGCATGGCGTGCCAAAATCGCTTCATCGCCACCGTCGTTAATCAGGCGGCGGATGGTATCATCGACACGGACCGCCTCAAACACGCCGATACGGCCTTGGAAGCCCGTGTTGTTGCACTCTGGACAGCCAACGGCCTTGTAGACCGCGGTGCCCTTGTCAAAGCCGAGCAACGATGCTGCGTTGCCATCAGCCTGAACCGTTTCGCGGCAGCTTGGGCACAGACGGCGCACAAGGCGCTGGGCAATCACGGCGCGCAATGTCGACGCGAGCAAGAATGGCTCAACCTTCATATCGCGCATCCGCGTGATGGCACCCAGTGCATCGTTGGTGTGCACTGTTGTGAGCACCAAATGCCCAGTAAGCGCAGCCTGCACTGCAATATCGGCGGTTTCACGGTCACGGATTTCCCCGACCATCACGACGTCCGGATCCTGACGCAGGATCGCGCGCAAGCCCGCCGCAAAAGTCATGCCGACCTTTGCATTGACTTGAGTCTGGCCAATGCCTTCCACAGCATATTCAACCGGATCTTCGACCGTGAGGATGTTGCGCGTGCCATCGTTCAAGCGTTTCAGGCCCGCATATAAGGTCGTGGTTTTACCCGACCCCGTTGGTCCTGTGACCAAGATGATGCCATTGGGTTCGGCAAGCGCTTCGTTCAGGATTTTGAGCGTTTCTTCCGACATGCCCAACAAATCAAGCGATATGCCTGCGTTTTCCTTGTCCAAGATACGCATCACGACGCGCTCACCTGCGCGGCTTGGCAAGGTCGACACACGCACGTCTACAAGCTTACCTCCGAGCGTCAGGCCGATACGACCATCCTGCGGAATGCGGCGTTCGGCGATGTCGAGGCGCGCCATGACCTTGATACGGCTTACGACGACGGGCGCGACGTTGGCGGGAAGCCGCAGGCGCTCCTGCAAAACACCGTCGGCACGCATGCGGATGACCAAGCCGGTTTCATATGGCTCGATGTGAATGTCGGATACGCCCTGACGCACGGCCTCCGCAATGATGCCGTTGATTAAGCGGATAACGGGCGCGTCGTCGGCGCTGTCGAGCAAATCATCTGCGCTTGGCAGCATGTCGGACAGCAGGTCGCCGTCATTTGTGCCGATCGAGCCAGCCATAGCAGCGGCGCTGCCATCCATCGCATAATGGTCCGACAAATAACGGTCAAAGGTCGCATTATCAGCCATTTCGACATCGAAAGGCATCGACAGATAGCGCCGGACCTCAAGCAACATTAATGGGTCAGCACCCTCACGCATAGCAACCACAATGCGGTCATCATTTTCGTGCCGAAGCACTAGGCCATGCGCCTTGGCAAAGGCATAAGGCAAATCGAGCAGCGGTGCGATCAAAGCCGGTGCAATTGCGGCATCCGGCCCAACCGATAAATTGGGTGCTTGCTCGGCTGGCTCCTCATGCGATGCCATTATTGCCCCTCTCCAGCGGTGGAAGGTACCGCGCTTGCTGGCACCTCAGCTGGTTGCAAGGGGCCACCTGTTTGTGGCCGGGTCAAATTGCCATCGGCACCGATCATGATGTCATTTGTCCGGACATTTGGCTCTGCCGGCGGCACTGCGCCCATATAGTCGCGCAACAATTCGTCTATGCTGGGTTCGATATCCGGATTGCGCTTCAATTGCATGTCGCGGACATAATCGTACCGTCGCGCCGTCAACCGGTCGCCATCTTCACGGCTGCGCAAGATTGTCGGGCGGATGAACACCATCAAATTGGTTTTGCTGCGGCTGCGGCTACGCGATTTGAACAGTTCGCCAATGATCGGAATGTCGCTCAGCAGCGGGATCCGTTCAATAGTCCGACGCTCATCATCATTGAGCAGACCACCAATCGCCAACAGTTGCCCATCGCCAACGGTCAATGTTGTCTCGAACTCGCGTTTATTGAGGATGAGATCGCTGGAGCGGGACGACACAGGCCCAGCAACGCTCGACACTTCTTGCTTCAGGAACAGCTTCACGTCGCCCTGTGCATTCACTTGCGGCGTGACCTCAAGCTTGATGCCGACTTCCTGCCGTTGAACCGTGCGGAAGGCATTTTCGAAATTGGCGGACAATTGCTCGCCCGTGCTCACGGGGACTTCCTGGCCGACGAGGAACTTCGCCTTTTGGTTATTCAGCGTCACGATATGCGGCGTCGCAAGCAAGTTGGACTCGGTGTCCGCCGCAATCGCGTTGATAATCGTGCCAAAGATTGCGTTCTTGCCGATATCCAGCGCGAAACCGCCGAAGCCGCCTGTAGCGCTCAGGATCGACGCGGCAGCTGCTTCCTGAAGGCTGTCACCCAGCGCGCTGTTCGTCGCAGTCGTGGTTGTATTGCCATTCACCGTCGTCGTTGTGCGCGTCAGCTCCTCCGCGCCAATTGCCCCTGCAATCGTTAGAATGTTCGGTGAGGCATTGGAGTAATTGGTCGCTGCAAAAGGTGCGTCCTTGCCGCCGACAAGGAACTGTACGCCCAGCTTCTTTGCGGCTTCATTGCCGATTTCGACAACGATTGCCTCAACCAGAACCTGTTCTGGCCGCGTGTCCAATTGCCGTATCAGTTCGCCCAGCGTGCGCTGCACGTCGGGGTTTGCGGCAATGATAAGTGCGTTTGTGCCTTCGTAGCGGGTCACCACAACGGGGCCACGGCCACCAATGCCGTTAGGGCCCGGACCAGAGGAAGAAGCGACTATTGGTGCGACGACGGCGGCAGCGCTGCCGCCAGCCACTGGAGCCGCAACCGGCGGAACGTCGTTGGATGCAGACGATCCACTCTGCCCGCCTATCAATGACTGGACCGTCTCCAGCAAGGTAGCAGCGTTGGCATGCTCAAGACGGTAAACGCGAATTTCGGCGCCCGACTGCGCACGGGCATCCAGTTGCTTGGCCATAGCGGCAAAGCGCGCAACCGACGTCGGATCTCCACGCAGGGCAATCGCGTTGCTGCTATCAATTGCGGCGATGGAAACCGGCGAACGACCGCCTTCGCCGCCGCCTTGACCAGCAAGGCCCTGAAGCGCTGTGGCGATTTCACGCGCACCGGCATTATCGAGCGCAACAATCTGGGTCGCGGCGCTATCGCGGTCAATTTGACGGATTAGGTCGCGAATGCGCCGGATGTTATCGGCATAATCAGCCACGACTAGGCTGTTGGCATTTTTGTTGGCCGTCAGCGAACCTTCGCGGCTCACCAAGGGACGCAGCGTTTCAACGGCTGAAGTCGCGTCAATCGAACGCAAGCGGAACACTTCCGTTACAAACTGGCTTGCGGTCGCTGCCCTGCTGCCAACGCGTGTCGGTTGCGTAGCAGCTCCGTCAGACTGCTGGATCCTGTAACCACCGCCACGAATCGGAATGGCAACGAGACCATTGGCCCGCAGCGTCGAGAGGAACACTTCAAAATATTCCGAACGCGACAATGGCCGATCGGTGACCACCGACACTTTTCCGTTCACGCGGCCATCAACAATGAAGGTCTGGCCAGTGACCCGCGCTGCATCCTGAACAAAGGCACGAATGTCTGCGTCACGCACATTCAATGTCTGCTGCGCCGCGACAGGCTGGGCAAAAACAAGCGCGCTGCACGCCAGCAAAAGGGTAAATTTACGGATCACTGTTGTTCCAGATTTAGAGCAATGGGGACCTTTGCGCCGCCGCGTTCTATTTCAACGCTTAAGCGGGCTCCGGGCCGGATTTGAGAAGCAATGTCAGCCGCCGAGGAAACCGGGCGGCCGTTTATTCCAACGACGATATCGCCAGCCTGAAATCCGGCGAGCCGCAACATCGTGCCGTCATCGCGCGCTTGAAGAACGAAGCCGGTGACCCTGCCTCCTTCATTTCGGGGCGCAAAGCCGATGGATTTTTGCAGCGTCTCCGCGTTCAACCCAACGTCAGCATTGGCCGCTGATGGCGCTGTTGGCGAACCTGATGCAGGAGGGCTAACGGTTTCTGCTGGCACCGACTGATCGAGATACAGCGATTCTTTAACGCCGCCGCGGGACAGGATAACATGGTCAAAAGCAACCGAGTCTAAGACCACACCCGGCGCGACCTCTTCGCCAACGGCAAAGCTGCTTTGAACGCCATCCTCACCAGCGATAATCGCCGAACCGCCGCCCGAACTTTCATTGGCGCGGATGCCGTACAATGTCAGGCTTAACGACGTGACATTCTGGGTGGAAGCTGCAGTGGCGTCATTGCGGAAAAACGGGTCAAATCCGTCAAATAGCGCCATGCGGGCGGACTGCGGCACGACATTGACCGAAGGTGCGCGCCATGCATTGACCGGGCCGACGGGGGTTATCAATATCCAGAAAAGACGTGCGAATTGAACGGCGGTCAATATGGCCAAAGCGCCAAGTATCACGCGACCGACGGGCACAGATGTGGCCCTGCGCGACTGTACTTTCACCCTTTCTACCAATGATATTGCCACTGAGTCCCCCCGGACGAATCCGCCTGATGGTGCTGCGTTAAGGCGCGGCTGTGACTGTTAGGTGAAGTATAAATTACAGTTTGATGACACATCCAGCGAATAAGCTGGTGCGGACAAAATTACGGCGACATGCTGATTTCAACATGTCGCCGCGAGTCAGGGGGCTGTATTTCTCTTAGAAGTTCAGCTCAACGCCGATTGAGGCGCTGATGCCTTGTTTGTAACGGTTGTAGAAAATCTTGTTCGCGCCGTTTTCCTGAAACTCCTGATATTTGGTGTTGGTCAGGTTGCGGACTTCGAATTTCAATTCGGCGTCTTTGCCGCCAAGCGTGAAGCCTTCACGCGCTACGAAATCGAGCTGGATGCCAGGTTTTTCTTTGATGTCCGGCTGACCCGAAGCACCTCGGCTGGTGACCCGCTCCGTAGAATAGCTGAACAAGATCGTCTGCTGTGACAAGCGCTCGGTATCTTCAAGACCGAACTGCAGATTGACCAGATGGTCAGCCTGTCCAGTCAATGGCGAACCGTCGGTGAAGAAGTCGAGCGCGTTGGTGGACGATGCGTTAAACACCGCAACCGTGTCACCCGCCTTCACACTGATTTTTGACTTGGTGTAGGTGTAGTTGGCAATGACAACCGCACGGCGTGTCGAGAAAAAGCCTTCATCGCCAATCGCAGAGAGATCGAAATATTTCTGCGTTTCGATTTCAACACCGAGCAAATCAGCCTTCGGTGCGTTCGCGAAGCTCGTGATAACCGAGTTATCATCAAAGCTCGAGAAGGACTCGATAGGACTGTCGATGCGCTTGAAGAAACCAGCAACGGTGAAGCGCTGGTCACGGTCAAAATACCATTCATAGCGTGCTTCCGCATTGTACAGCTGGCTGTCCGTCAACAACGGATTTCCGCGGAACAAACGGTTCGAGTCCGTGTCGTAGAAGTTCTGGAAAATAAGTTCGCGGAACTGTGGCCGAGCAATGGTTTTCGACCCGCTCAACCGGAACTTCATCTGGTCATTGATATCCCACGTCAGCGTTGCTGCTGGCAACCAATAGCTCCGATTCAAGCTGGTGGAAGCAAGCGAGGCCGTTGGCGTCGTGAATACCTGAACTGGCACAACGGTCTGTTCAGCGGTTTCGTAACGCACGCCAAGGTTCAGGCTGATTTCGGGCGTGATGAACGCCTGAATCTGGCCGTATCCTGCATGGTTAAGCAAACTTGCATCAAACACCGGGTTTGCTTCGTTGGTATCGATCAACGCGATGTTGTAAAAATCGATAATGTCGGGCTGAAGCAAAAGGTCTGGACGGAATAATGACGGCGCAATTGGCGTGCCGCCGGGCGCAACAAACTGGAAGTCCCGGCGTTCGGTGCGGCGAACCGTGTCCGAATAGGCATAGCCGATCGTCGCCGTAATATCTGGCGTGACCTTTGCCGACAGATCCAAACCACCCGCCCAGAGATTTTCATTCAGATAGGAATAGCTGACTTCAGCGCTTCCCTGCTGACCGTTGTTAAGACGGTTTATGAACAACTGGCCATAAGGATCAGATGCGATGTTGCTGCGGTAATATTCAAGGCTGATTTCATCGGGCGCTTCACGCTGCGAATTGGCGTAAGCCACGCGGAAGCTCAAATTCACGTCAGGCGACAATTTGAATTCACCGACAAGCTGGCTGTCTACCAACTGGCGTTCAAACCATGCCGTATCCTGCTGCAACAATGTCGCGGTGGGCGATGTTGTCTGGCGGGTACCGACGCCGAGGCGCGCCTGTTTCAGAGTGTCGCGAATGAACAGATTGGTCCAACGGATTTTTTGTTCACCCGCTTCAATACCGAAGCCGACCAAGCCATTCACAACAATACGATTGTCGGTAATGACTTTCTGGAAATCGAGCTCTTTCTGGCTCAGGTCCAGCGTCGATGCCGTTTGCTGGATCGTGTCGCGGGTGCGCCATTTGTTGCTGTAACCAGCGTTGAAGATGATCCCCATGGTGGCATCATCGCCAATTTCGAAGTTCGTGCCGCCAGTAATCGTGCCCGAGCCATTAGGTGGCAAATTCTTGTCACGCTGGACAACCGCATTGCGGCCCGTAATCAACTGGCTGGCAATAGCCTGTGTATCCACCGTGCCGGCACTGATGCGTGCGCCACTGGCGAGATATGAAGCAAGCGCTGGCTTTAAATCGCGGTTGCCATTGTCGAAGCCGCTCCAATCCTGCGAGCTACCATAATATGTGTACCCCAGTTGATTGGTGGTTTCGCCATTGATGCTGAGGTCGCCACCAACCGTCAGGAATGTTTCGCGCGGGATCGCTTTGGTGGTCAGGTTGATAACGCCGCCGCCAAATTCACCGGGGAAGTTTGCCGAGTAGGTTTTTTGCACAAGCGAAGATGCGATCACGCTTGTCGGGAAAAGATCGAGCGGAACAACGCGCTTCAGTGGTTCAGGACTTGGGAGCGGCGAACCGTTGAGCAATGCGAGCGAATAGCGATCACCAAGGCCACGGACATAGACGAACCCGCCGCCAACGACGCTGAGGCCAGTGACGCGCGATAGTGCGCCGGCAATGTCCCCTTCACCGGTACGTTCAATATCCGCGCTCGACAGCACGGAAACGACTTGCGCCGCGTTCTTGGAAATGTTGCGATCCAGATATCCGCGTACGACGATTTCTTCGCCGCCCGGAATAGAGACATCGACGTCCTCTTCGACTGGCTCGGCGGCGTCTGCTGGCGTATCTGCTGGCGTGTCTGCTGGTGCTGCTTCAGCACTCGCTTGTTCGGCCTGATCCGCTGCGGCGTCCTGCGCCATCAACATGGACGGCGAAACAAGCGCCGACGTCAAAAGCAACAGTCTGATTGCCCCCACTGGCTTCAACATTGTAATTCCCTTTTATAAATTCGAAAAAAGGGTGAGGTGCATGCCCGCTTGGCCGCACCCCACCCGATATTATCCGCCAACTATTAGTATGTTGGCAGTGAGGTGCAGAGACCCGTTACGCTGGTGCCCAGTGCAGCAGTTGCACTGTTGCAGGTCCAGCCTGAGTACCAAAGGTCGTTGGCGTCACGGACGGCACCGACATAGGTTGTGGCATCAAAGTAAGATGCAATGGTGCTTGCGTTGAACGCAGTTACCGCGGTTTCATTGGCACCGTTGATGAACAACGATGTCAGGCTTGGTGTGAACGCACTGTTATTGTTGTTCGCACCGGAACCAAAGATGCCGCTTACTTGCGCATCTGTTACACCGTTCAAACCAACAAATGCTGGCGTTGCGCACTGCATGACAACCGAACGGAACACTGGCGCACCAGCTTCGTCAATCGTTGCATCTGCTGTTGCCGACGCGGTTTGTGGACGGCTGATACGCAGGCATGATGCCGATGGGCTGACAACCACACCATTGAACATGCTGTAGTCCGTACCACCACGCAGCAACATGGCCGTCAGGTTGCCTGTGTTGTTGCGCTGAATGAAGGTGAAGTTCGACAGGCGTGTGTTCTGGCGCGGCGTGTTGCCGTCCAAAGCGTTGTCCGAGTCAGCTTCGATCATCGAGTCACCAGCATTTGGACGCTGGACTGCCAAGACATATTGGAAGTTCGCCTTTACACCAACATCGGTGTCGAGGTTGTCATCGTCCGCACCGATCGACACGAAATACTTCATGTTGACGCTGCCGCCGAAGAATTCTGCACCATCGTCAGAGCTGTTGAACGACTGGATGTTGTTCAAAACTGTGCCCGTGCCTGTGCCGCCGGTTGTCAGCGATTGCAGTTCGGAGTTGCCCGAGAGAACAAAGCCCGAGAAGCGGATTTGGACGAAGCTCAAACGGCCGCTATTGTCTGCGCTGTTCGCGCCGCCGTAAAGTGCTGGGTCAACTGCGCCTTCAACCTGACGCTCACAAGCGACGGTGCCTGGCGTTGCTGCAGGTGCTGCGCAATCGGTGATTGGTGCACGTCCGTTAAGAACGACGCCGCCCCACTGACCGATCGAGCTGTCGGTGTTGAGACCCAGAACGTTGTCACGGCTTGTGAAGATGATGGGGAGAGCGGCCGTACCAACAGCGTTGATGCGGTTGCCGCGGTTTACGTTCAACCATGACACGCCGGTTCCGCCAAAAACGACAACGCCCGGTTCAATGTTCAGCGTTACGACGTTGTTGGTCGATGAAGGACCTTGGTCCGTACCAACATCAACACGGCCACCAAGGCGGTACAGAACGCCCGCAATCTTTGGCAATGTGCTGGTGGTGTTGAGGCGCGCTGGCAATGTGCAGACGCGATATGTGCCGGTTGGGCCAGTGATCGTGCCGCTGTCGGTCAAGCCTTGCGCATCGGCGATGGTTGGGCAGCCGCCAGCTGGCGTAACTGTTGCAGGTGGTGGCGGTGGGGGTGGCGGCGGAGGAGGTGCAGCCGGGTTATTGATGGTGATGTTACCACCAGTGCCTGGTGACGCGATATCATCTGCGCCACAACCGGTGACGAGGGCAGCTGCTGCCGTCGCATACACGATCCCGCGCAATTTTGGGTTCAACATTCTAAATCTCCGCAACAAATAAGACTTGCCCGATATGGGCACATGCAACGGACCAGAATCGAATCAACGTAAGGCCCCACCCGTTGTCCATGCCGCGAATAGGAGCGAGCTGTGACATGGCTGTGCTTATCACATTGCAGTTAGAAGAATGTTTTGTGTCAAAGATGTGACAACCGCAGAACTGGCGGGTCACGGCACAACTATGCGCCAAAAAAACAAAAGGCGAGCCGTTAGGCCCGCCTTATATAATAAAGTGTTAGAGGCGAAATGTTACCCCAGCAAATTTAGGTCAGCGTGTCGCGATCCGCGTCTGCAAACTTGCATAGGCTTTACGTGCAGCATCTTTGGAATTCATCACACGTCCGTCGGCGAGCACCAGATCAACAGTATCGCGGCTCTGCATCGCTGCTGCGAACATAGTCGACGCCTCTTCCATGCGGCCCATGCGCGCATAGGCGCGACCAAGGTTAAGCAGCTTCGCAGGGTCATGACGGCTCACTTGCTCACTCGCCAATATTTGCGAGACTGCGCGCTCATTGTCGCCGCGCACAAGCGCTTCATAACCAATCGATCCCTTTGGATACGCTGTTTCACCATTCATGGTCGGTTGGGCATGGGCAGCAACGCTCATCATGCCAGTTACCAAAGCGCCTACAAGTAGCAGTTTCATCGGTTTTCTCCTTATCCCTGCATCGAATATTACACTTATATGACATCACTGCAATATATTTGTAATATATCTGTCATTTTTCCAGCAGCACGAAAACGGACGCTGAAATCTAGAAATATTTCCGACACATAACTTCTATGAAAGTCGCACAATAAGCGCATCAAAGTGCCACCACCCTTCCCTAGTTCCGCGCTGCAAACCTATGCAGGGAAGGTAACAAAATGCGTAAAATTATAGTATTGCTTTTAGCCGGAGTCGCGTTCGGATCTGTGCCAGCTATGGCGCAACAATCCACCGCGCCAACCGCCGTCGACTCGGAAGAATCCGAAATCGTCGTATTCGGCAAAGGCGAAACGCGTCAGGTCCAAGAAGTCTCCAGCAAAGAACTTTTGATCCTAGCGCCAGGAACCAGCCCCTTGAAGGCGATTGAAAAGTTGCCGAGCGTCAACTTCCAGTCGGCTGACCCGTTTGGAACATATGAATGGTCAAGCCGGGTATCGATCCGCGGCTTTAACCAGAACCAGCTCGGCTACACCCTCGATGGTATTCCGTTGGGCGATTCAAGCTATGGCAACAACAACGGCCTGCACATTGGCCGCGCGATCATTTCCGAGAACATCGGCGTGACCCGCGTTTCGCAAGGTTCGGGATCAATCGGCACACAAGCAACCAACAACCTTGGCGGGACGCTCGAGTTTTTCTCGGCTGATCCAAGCGACGGCTTCGGCGTTGATGCAAACCTGACTTATGGTTCGTCAAACACCATGCGCGCATTTGGCCGCATCAATTTCGGTGAAGCGGGTGGCGTTCGCGGATTTCTCTCCGGCGTTTACCACAATGCCGATAAATGGAAGGGCGCAGGCGAACAGCGCAGCATCCACGTAAACGCAAAGGCGATCATTCCAGTGGGTGATGCCGAATTTGACGGCTTCTTCTCATATTCGGACCGCGCTGAGCAGGATTATCAGGATCTCTCGCTCGAGATGATCAATCGCCTTGGTTATGACCATGACAACTACTTCCCTGATTATGCAAAGGCGATTGCCGCTGCACGTCGTGTTTTCGTTGCCCCAATCAACAACCTCGACGACAGCTATTATGATGCGTCGGGCCTGCGTAAAGATACGCTCGCTTCTTATGGTCTCACCACACCTTTGGGCGATGGCGTAACCTTCAAGGTCAAAGCATATTATCACGACAATACCGGCCAAGGCACATGGGGCACGCCTTATGTTGCAAGCCCCAATGGTGTTCCAATGTCGGCGCGTACAACCGAGTATGACATTCAGCGTGGCGGCGTATTCAGCTCGCTGAACGCTGAAGTGGGCGACCATGAAGTCACTGTCGGTGGCTGGTACGAGCATAACGACTTCACGCAAGCGCGTCGTTTTTATGCTTATGAAAGCAACACGACACCTGGCCTTGATCACACCAAGTTCTTGCGCAACCCATTCTTCACGCAATGGCTGTTCGATTTCAACACCGACACGCTGCAATATTATGTGCAGGACAAGATCAGCCTCGGCGATCTGACCATCAACCTTGGTTGGAAGGGTTTTCAAGTTAACAATGAATCCGACCCACGCATTCAGGGTTCGTTGGCTGCCGGCAAAATCAAGTCGCAAGACTGGTTCCAGCCGCATGCAGGTGTTGCATATAAGCTGACGGATAAGGCCGAAATCTTTGGTGGCTTCACACAAGTTACCCGTGC
>JAIXOE010000002.1 GCA_027486895.1 Sphingomonadales bacterium | reverse complement strand
ATAAGAAATTCGACATTGCCTTGCGGCCCAGTAATCGGGCTGGTGGTTAGACCGCATACCGTCCAGTTTTTTTCGACCAACCACAGCTTTATCTCGTTGCAAACGCGTTCGTGGACTTGCGGGTCCCGCACGACGCCGCCTTTGCCAACTTCTTCGCGGCCTGCCTCAAACTGTGGTTTGATAAGTGCAATCAACTGTGCGCCGCTTTTTGCAAAAGTCAAAGGCCGCTCCAACACTTTAGCGAGGCCAATGAAGCTTGCATCACATACGATGAGATCAACGGGTTCGGTGATATGTACATCGGTCAATATGCGCGCGCTTGTCTGTTCATGAACAACCACGCGAGGGTCTTGCCGCAGTTTCCACGCGAGCTGGTTTGTGCCGCTGTCGACGGCGTAAACCCGCGTTGCTCCGTGCGTCAGCATGACGTCGGTAAAGCCGCCCGTCGATGAGCCAACATCTATGGCAACCATCCCGGCTACATCGACGCTAAATGCCTCAAGGGCATGCGCAAGTTTAATGCCTCCGCGCGACACCCAAGGATGATCGCTGCCCTTCACGCTAATTTCGGTATCTTCGGCAATTTGCTGTCCGGGCTTCAGTGCCTTGGCATCGCCGATATAAACATGGCCAGCCATGACGAGCGCCTGCGCGCGTGTCTTGCTCTCTGCTAGCCCGCGATCAACGATCAATTGGTCCAGTCGTGTTTTTTTTGTCGCCATGTCGCAACGCGCTAGCGGAGCAGATGCGATTTGGCCATAAGACAAAGCCATGCAAACCCGTAACCTGACCCTCGCCGCCGTTTTGCTGCTCGCATCCTGCGTTGCGCCTCCGCCTCCGCCAGCACCCAGGGCCGCGCCCACACCACCCCCCGTTGCGGCCAAGCCTGCGCAAGCACCGCGCCTGTCAGGTGACTGGAATGACTGGCCATTTTCATTAGGCGAATGGGTGTATCGGCGCGATGAACGCGGATCGATTGGCCTATTCGGTGTGTCGGGTCAAAATGCGCTCGTAAGCCTGCGTTGCGACGTGCAAAATCGGCGCATTTATTTGTCGCGTGACGCGACTGCACCGGGTCAACGCATCGTGATACGGACATCTTCTACAATGAAGGAGTTTGCTGCGAAGCCGACTGGCGGAAATCCGGCGTATCTCGCAACAGAAATCATGCCCACGGACGCAATATTGGACGCGATGGCTTTTAGCCGCGGGCGGATATTGGTTGAAACCGACGGACATCAGCCAGTCATTTTACCCGCATGGGCAGAGATTACACGGATTGTCGAGGACTGCCGCAACTAGCGATTTGCCGACGTCGAATATCGCGGCGCAGAACCACAATATTTGCCTGAAAAAAAATTTATTACAAGACTTGTTTAAGTAACCGGTTTGATTCAACTTCAGTCCTGCGGAGGGCAGATATATGTTTGAAGCAAGCAATTTCCATTCAACGAAAGGAGGTGATCCGATGTCTCATGGTTCAGTTAAGAGGTCGGGCAATTCCGTTCGGGAGATCGGCCGCCGATAACATCGGCGATGCCGGTCACGGCATGAAAGCAACTTCCGGCAGCGGCACATCCGACCGCTGACCCATGTTTAAGGGCCGCTGGATCACTCCAGCGGCCCTTTTCTGTAACAGGCGCAATTGGCGCAAAAAGACGGATTAAATCCGCTTGGCGGTGACGTCGTGACCGCGGGCCACATCTTTTTGTCGAACAGCAGTGGCAAACGACTTTCGAATGCTTACATCAGAAAAAAGGTAAAAAGGGACAAGACATTATGCGGTTTCTGCGCGTTAGCTGGAAAATATTGGTAGGGTTTAAGGACCTGCTGGTGCTCTTTTTCCTTTTATTGTTCTTCCTCGCTATATTCGCCCTTCTGAACGCGAGCCCCAATCCCGCCGTCGTTCGTGATGGTGCATTGTTGTTGAAACTGGACGGCATTGTTTCTGAACAGCCTGCGGAAATCGACCCGCTTACGACGCTGACATCCACAGCTATGCCAACTGGTGAAATCCGGCAACGTGACATTGTCCGTGCGCTCAAGCTTGCTGAAAAAGATGCGCGGGTAAAACTTGTCGTTGTCGACATGGAACGTTTCATGGGCGGCGGACAGGCAAGCCTAGCGGCAATCGGCAGCAGCCTTGAGGCAGTCAAAAAGGCCGGTAAGCCGGTCTATGCCTTCGCCACGGCCTACACGGACGACAGCTACCAACTCGCAGCACATGCAACGCAAATCTGGATGGACCCGCTTGGCGGCGCGATGATTACGGGACCCGGCGGATCGCAGCCATATTATAAAGGCTTGCTCGATCAGCTTGGGGTGAAGGCCAATATTTATCGTGTCGGTACCTTCAAGAGCGCGGTTGAACCCTATATGCGGTCCGAACAGTCCCCCGAATCCAAAATGGCCATCAAGGGCGTTTATGATGAAGTCTGGGGCCAGTGGAAAGCGGATGTCGCGAAGGCCCGCCCTCAGGCGCAGTTGGACCGCATGTTGACCGACCCGGCCGGTGCCGTGGAGTCTGTCAAAGGTGATCTGGGCCAGTTGGCGCTGTCTACGCGGCTTGTCGATAAGCTTGGCGACCGTATCGCATTCGGCAAGTTCATCGCCAGCAAGGTTGGCGCCGACGACAAGAAAACAACCGGTGGCTTTGCCTACACCCCAATGGACGCCTTGCTTGCGAGCTACGGTCCACCAACCGCTGGTGCCCAGATTGGCGTCGTGACGATCGCTGGAACGATCGTCGATGGTGAAGGCGGACCCGGATCAGCGGCAGGCGACACGGTCAGCGGCCTTATTTACGATGCGCTGGATAATAAGGATTTGAAGGCTCTGGTCGTCCGTGTGGATTCGCCGGGAGGTTCAGTCACCGCATCTGAAAAAATCCGGCTGGCCATTGAAGCGGCCAAGGCGAAAAAGATTCCAGTCATCGTTTCGATGGCGAATTTGGCCGCAAGCGGCGGTTATTGGATATCGCTTCCCGCAGACGTCATTTTTGCCGATCCTGCCACGATTACGGGTTCGATTGGCATCTTCGGCGTGATCCCAAGCGCTGAGGCTGGCCTTGCAAAAATCGGTGTGAATGCGGACGGTGTGAAGACGACGCCGTTGTCCGGCGAACCCGACATATTGAACGGCTTCAGTCCGGAATTTGACCGCGTTGCCCAAAGTGCCATCGAAAACGGCTATCGTCAGTTCCTGACGCGTGTAGCCACTGCCCGGAAGAAAACGCCCGAGCAGGTAGATGCCGTCGCACAGGGTCGTGTGTGGGCCGGTGGTACGGCACGCCAACTTGGCCTTGTCGACAGGTCCGGTGGTATGAATGAAGCGCTTGCGGAAGCCGTAAAGCGTGCAGGATTGAAATCCGACGGATGGCATGCTGTCTATATTGAGCCACCAACGAGTTTTGCAGGAACGCTGATCAGCGGGCTGATGCCAAAGCGGACGCAGGCCGCTGCGCCTATGGATATTTTTGCGCAAGCATCGTGGCAGCAGCAATTGTTGCTTCAGCGGGTCTCGG
This sequence comes from Sphingomonadales bacterium, assembly GCA_027486895.1. GTDB lineage: Bacteria > Pseudomonadota > Alphaproteobacteria > Sphingomonadales > Sphingomonadaceae > Sphingorhabdus_B. The sequence goes on along the minus strand of JAIXOE010000002.1, from coordinate 84,458 downwards.
CTGATCTCAATATGCTGACTGGCGTACGCGGAGCACAGGCCAAGTGCCTTGAATGTGTGGATTTTGGTGCGCCAGCTACGACCAAGGCTGATACCGGCTGGTTTGCTGTGTTGGTAAAGGCGTTTAGCTAAATCATTGTCATCCCGAACCTATGCTCGGGATGACAAATATCGCTTGAGCTGATTACGCTTTCACCGCGCAAATAAGCCCGGAAGACGTTACAACGCCCAAGATTTCGGGGTCTTGTAAAGACCGCGTGCGCTTCAGGAAGTCTTCGACCGTAACCTTGCGCATGTCCTGACCACGCAGCTTTTTAAGGCCGCTTAGCTTGTTCAACTGGATAAGCGAAAGCCGGTCAACCATCCGATCAGCCATGCAGGCTGCAATCGGTTGAGACAAACCAGCATCCATGAGAGCCGTCCGCACGCGGGTTTCAGGAGTGGCGCAGGCCGAGAGCGCCAGTACGGTAAATGTGACCAGCGCTACCCGTTTCATACACCATGTTCCTTTGCCCGTTCGACGCATTCGAGAATAATGCGCTTTGCGTCTTTTTCATCACCCCAGCCATTCAACTTGGCCCATTTCCCGGGCTCCAGGTCTTTATAATGGGTGAAGAAATGCTCAATCTGCTGAAGGACGATGGGTGGCATGTCCTTGTAGGTCACAACATCGGAATAATAAGGGAAGGTTTTGTTGACCGGCACGCAGAGCAATTTTTCATCGCCGCCAGCATCGTCTTCCATCATCAACACGCCAATGGGGCGGCATTTGACGACCGCACCGGCCACGATAGGCGACCGAGCTACGACCAGAGCGTCGAGAGGATCGCCATCTTCGCCCAGCGTGTGCGGAACAAAGCCATAATTCGCCGGATAACGCATTGGTGTGTGCAGGAAACGATCCACGAAAAGTGCGCCAGATGCCTTGTCGAATTCGTACTTTACGGGTTCACCGCCAATGGGAACCTCGATCAGAACGTTAAGGCTTTCAGGGACATTGTCGCCTGCTGGAATCAAATCAATACGCATGGGAGAACGCTTTCAAAATTGTTTTTAGTTGGCCCGCCGCGGACTGAGTAAACGATCAATCGCCGTTTCGCCTTGGCCCGTCGGTTCGAGGTGCGGATAGCGCAAACCGCCCGAATAGGCGATGTCTATTTGCTCATAGCGCTTATTCCGTTCCACCAGCAGCCGAACGGGGGTTTTTTTGTCTTTGGCGGCTTTAATGGCCGCGGTCAGTCCATCCTTAGAATAGGCATAGCCATCGACCGCAATGATTTTGGCGCCGCTGACGATATTCGCCTTGAACGCTGGGCTGTTCCACAAAACGGAAGTGACTTTGGCATCTTTATCCAATGTTAGCCCAAGCGAATGGGTCAGGTTGAAGTTATTGCCTTCCTTCATCGACTCCTTGTCGAAGATGTTGGGCTCTTCTTTCCAGACAAGCTTGTATCCGCCCTTTTCAATGCCGGTAAGCGGTGCTGGCTGGCCCGGCTGGCGCAACTTGGTATCAAGGAACTTCGCCCAATCATAAGGCTGCACCGCATTAAGCGTACGGACGACTTCATCGAAATTATAGGTCAACACGCCCCAATCGGCATCGCGCACACCAAAAAAAGCCTTGGCGAAATCATCGAGCGATTTCGTACCCTTTGACAGTTCGCGGATGGTCATGTCGGCGTCGAGCCAGATCAGCGAGCTTTCATTATAATAATCTTCGCCACGTGCCTGAGTTGCGAATGGCTTTGCTTTGCGCGCGCCGAAAATGGGATCATGCGTGGTGTCTTCGACCGAGCGCCAACTACGGCCGGGCTGCTCTGCGTAAAAGCCTGCATATTTTGCCCATTCGGCAAGAACCATCTCTTTGGACTGCAGACCCGAACGCGCACCCAATACCAAGTCCCAAAAGCTGGTCTGCCCTTCATATACCCATAACAAATTGTCGCGCATGGGGGTGGCGTAATCCGGCGTCCACATCGTGTCAGGGCGGCGGAACTTGCCGTTCCAGCTATGCGTGAATTCGTGCGGGAGAAGCCCGCGCTCCGACATATTGTCATCCCATTCGGTGAAATAGTCAGTTTCACGGGTGTTTTCCGAACTGCGATGATGCTCAAGCCCAATGCCGCCCAATTCCTCGGTCAAGCCAAGTAAAAATTCGTAGCGGTCAAAATGCTTTGAGCCGAACAGCAAAAGCGATTCATCCACCAATGCGCGGTGGGCCGCAATTTGCTCGGGCTTTGCCTCCAGATATTTTGCGGCATCCGCCCATATGTTCAGCGTGACATTGTTGCCAAGGTCCCATTTTCTGTAATGCGGCCCAGCAAACATCGGACTGTCGACCAATGTTTCAAAGTTGGTCACGCCATAATCGATACGGTTGCCAGTGATCTTCGCGCCATCAAGCGCGGCAACGCCCGTCCAACCCTCAGGCAATGTGATGGAAGGCTTTACCTGAATAGCGCGCGTGAAATGACCGGCTGGATACAAGGCAACCTGTTCCCACTGCACGTTCATCATATTGGGTGTGACGTTGATCCGGCCTTCGCTCTCGCGCACGGGCGCCGTGAACTGAAATTCCACATCGACCGTCGATGTTCCCGCAGGCACATCGACATGAAAGGCGTAAACCTGAACCGGATCGCGCGTCCAGCGCAGCGTTTTTCCACCTGCGCGGATCATCAGGCCAGTCATTTCGGCCAATGCACCGCGTGGGCCATGCTTACCGGGCAGCCATTGTGGATACAGCAGGATGAGCGGCTTGCCTGTTTCTACAGGAATGACCTGACGCACGTTGAAGATCGCGCGATCAACATCGGTTGCATCGACCTGCAAAATCATCGGCTCCGATAGCGGACGGTCTTGCGGCTCAGGGATGTTCGAGACGATAGGCACTGGCTGCGGGGCGCTGTTTTGCGCAGATGCTGCAGAAATGAGGCTGGCGGAAAGGGCGAATGCGGCGATAGCGCGCGACAATATGCGTGGATTCATGGAGGTGACTTTTGGCGAAAGCAGATTGGCGCGTCCAGCCCTATTCCACTAACAACAATTAGCCGCTAGGGCGCTTTCCCATGGCAAAGATACAGACACCCCAAGCCGTGCGCGGCACGCAAGACATGTTCGGCGAGACAGAAGAACGCTTTGCGCATGTCGTCGCGACATTTGAGCGCGTGCGCCGGCTTTACGGCTTCAAGGGCCTCCAACTGCCCGTTATCGAACCAACCGCCGTGTTTTCGCGCAGCCTTGGTGAGGCAACCGACGTCGTTTCAAAGGAAATGTACAGCTTCGAAGACCGTGGCGGGGATTCCATTACGTTGCGGCCTGAATTTACCGCAGGGATTGCGCGCGCCTACCTCACCAACGGTTGGCAGCAATTCGCGCCAATGAAGCTGTCGGTGCACGGACCACTGTTCCGCTACGAACGCCCGCAAAAGGGCCGCTATCGCCAATTTCACCAAATTGACGCCGAGATTATTGGCGCAGCTGAGCCTGCCGCCGATGTTGAACTGCTGGTCATGGCGGACCAGTTGCTGAAGGAACTGGGCATAAATGACGGCGTGACGTTGCAGCTCAACACATTGGGCGACACGCCTAGCCGTGATGCGTGGCGCGCGGCATTGGTCGGCTATTTCAACGATCACAAGGGTGCGCTTTCCGAAGACAGCCTCGCGCGGTTGGAGAAAAATCCGCTGCGTATTCTCGACAGCAAGGACCCCAAAGATCGCCCGATTGCCGACGCTGCTCCGGTGATCGATGATTATTTGTCGGGCGAAGCACAGGATTTCTTTGGCGCGGTGACCGCAGGCCTTGATGCTGCTGGCGTTGCTTGGACGCGCAATGCGGCGTTGGTGCGCGGCCTCGATTATTACCGCCACACCGCGTTTGAATTCGTCACCGACCGGCTGGGCGCGCAGGGCACCGTGCTTGGCGGTGGGCGCTATGACGGGTTGATCGAGAACTTAGGCGGACCAGCGACACCTGCGGTCGGCTGGGCAGCGGGTATTGAGCGGTTAGCGATGTTGGTTGATAGTCCGGCGGAAAGGCTCGACGTCGTCATTGCAGTTGAAGACGACAGTTTGGTTCTAAAAGGTACGGCGATACTAATTGCACTTAGAAGGGCCGGCTTTGCAGCGGAGGCTGTGACAACTGGATCGCCTCGCAAACGCTATGACAAAGCGGTCGCTAAGAATGCACGCATTTTATTTGCGATTCAGTTAGACCAAGGCAATCCAAGTTGGACGGTGCGGTCTAAAGAAGTGCAAGCCGATGAGCTTGCTCCGATCCGCCAGATGGTCTCTGACATTATTTCCCGATGACCAAAATCTCCCCGCACCGCATTGCGCAGATTGAGTCGCGCTTTTCCGAGCTTGAGGCGCGGATGGCTTCGGGGCAGCTCGAGGGTGAAGGCTTTGTGGCTGCGTCGCGCGAATATTCAGAGCTGGAGCCTGTGGCTAAGGCTGCTGGCGAAGTCCGGCGGCTGCGTAAAGAAATCGATACGCTGCAGCATATGGTGCAGGACTCATCCGACCCTGACCTGCATGATATGGCGGTCGAGGAACTGGAAGATGTCACGCACCAGCTATCTGATGCCGAAACCGCGCTCGCCATATCCTTGCTGCCGCGCGATTCCGCTGACGACCGGCCTGCAATGCTTGAAATTCGTGCGGGCACTGGCGGTGATGAAGCTGCGTTGTTCGCCGGTGACCTGTACCGCATGTACGAACGCTATGCCGCGGGGCAGGGGTGGAAGATTGAGCCTATATCCGTCAGCGCTTCCGATGTTGGCGGGTTCAAGGAAGTTGTTGTCGCCATCAAGGGCGTTGGTGTTTTCGCCAAGCTGAAATATGAAAGCGGCGTTCACCGTGTGCAGCGCGTGCCCGTGACCGAAAGCGGCGGCCGAATTCATACCAGCGCCGCGACTGTCGCGGTGCTGCCTGAGCCGACGGAAGTGGACATCCAGATCGAAGCACGCGACCTGAAAATTGACGTTTATCGTGCGTCAGGCGCAGGCGGACAGCACGTCAATACAACCGACTCAGCTGTGCGCATCACGCACTTACCGACAGGTATTGTCGTGACCTGTCAGGACGGCCGCAGCCAGCACAAGAACAAAGAACAGGCAATGCAAGTGCTGCGTGCGCGCATGTATGAAAAGGAACGCGAGGAAGCCCAAGGCGCCGAGGCCGAAGCCCGCAAGGCGATGGTTGGTTCAGGCGACCGTTCGGAACGCATCCGCACGTATAACTTCCCGCAAGGTCGCGTGACCGACCATCGGATAAACCTGACACTGCATAAGCTGCCCGAAATATTGGAAGGCGGCGGCCTTAACGAGCTGGTCGACGCGCTGATTGCCGAAGACCAAGCCGAGCGCATGGCGGGGCTGGGGGAGTGATTTAGACTCTGCTCCCCATCGCAAGTCGATGGGGAGAATTAGGCAGCATTCAAATCACCAACCGCCCGTGGTCCAGTTTTGGCATGACGTAGCGTGCGAACATGTCGCATTCGTTGATGTGCGGGTAACCCGACAATATAAACGCCTCGATGCCCACAGCGCGATAGGCGTTGATTTTGGCCAGCACTTGGTCCGGGTCGCCAACGATAGCTGCCCCGCAACCTGAACGCGCGCGGCCGATTCCGGTCCACAGATTGTCTTCAAGATATCCGTCGTTCGCTTCCGATTGCGCGCGCAATTCAGCCTGATGCGCTACACCAAAAGTTTGGGTGTCGAGCGATTTGTTGCGGATTACGTCGCCTTGCTGCGCATCCAGCTTAGACAAGAGACGGTCAGCATAAGCCCGAGCTTCAGCCTCGGTTTCACGCACGATGACATGCGCACGGAAGCCATATTTCAATGTCCGACCAAATTTTGCCGCGCGCGCGGTCATGTCCTCGACGAGATCCTTTGCGCCCTGCACAGTTTCGGGCCACATCAAATACACATCGCAACCTTCGGCAGCAGCATCCTTAGCGGCTGGCGAAAGGCCTCCGAAATAAAGCGGTGGGCACTTGCCGCTCACGGTTTTCATCCGTGGCGGGTCAAGATCGATTTTGTAATGTTCGCCATCAATCGACAGATGCTCTCCGTTCAGCAATGTTTTAAGGATATGCATCGCTTCGACGGTCCGCCGATAACGTGGCTCGCTGTCCATCTTGTCGCCGGGTAGGTCAGACGAGATGATATTGATGTTCAACCGCCCGCCTGAAATCTGGTCAAGCGTGGCAATCTGACGTGCCAATTGCGGTGGCCAGCTTTCGCCAATGCGTACGGCCATCAGCAACTTGATGCGTGTGGTGAGCGCGGCAATGGCGCTGGCAAAAGCTGTGGTATCCAAACCAAGTGCATAGCCCGATGGGAGCAATATGTTGTCGAACCCGCCCTTTTCAGCGGCGAGCACGATATTGCGGCAATGCTCCCAACTCGACGCGAGCATCGGATCTGGCACGCCGAGAAATTCATAATCATCGTCGCATAATGCGGAGAACCAGCTGACTTCGATGGGATTGCTCATGGAAGGGGAACTCCTCGCGCGGCGACCAACACGCTATACCAATCAGCGCGGGTCCATTTGATTTTGAAGGCATCAGCAGCCTCAGCAATGCGTTTTGGGTTTTGCGAGCCGACAATCGGGATTGGCCGCGCCGGGTGCGCCATGATCCAGCTGTACGCGGCTGCCGTGCGGGAAACGCCATGCGCAGCTGCAACACCGGAGAGCGCCGCGGCTACATTTTGCTCGCGCGTATCGCCGGGGTCGCCGATGCGTCCACCACCCAGTGGCGACCAGGCGAGAACGGCCAAGTCGATGGCGATGGCTTGGTCAAGCTCGCCATTTTCGATGGTATCGATCCGCAACGGGGAAAGCTCCGGCTGCGTCGAGACAATCGGAACGCTGCTGAATTGCGCCAGCGTCGCTATTTGCGCGGTCGTGAAGTTCGACACACCAAAGGCGCGGATTTTTCCAGCCTTGTGCGCGTCTTCGATGGTGCGCGCGATCTCTTGCGGGTGGGTCAGGATGTCGGGACGGTGAATTTGCCACAGGTCGATGTGGTCAGTGCCCAAACGCGAAAGGCTGTCGTTGATCGCCTTGGTCAAATATTCCGCGCTGCTATTGTAAGGCGTTGGCGGCGTAATCCCGCCCTTGGTGGCAAGCACCATCCGGTCACGATATTCAGGAGCCTCGGCAAATACACGGCCAAGCAGTTCCTCGGCTTTGCCAAAGCCCTGCTCGCCAAAGCCGTAAATATCGGCGGTGTCGAACAGCGTAATACCCGCCGCGAACGCGGCATCAATGGCCGCGCGGGCTGCTGACATTTCCAAACCGGCAAAACGCCACATGCCCCATGCGAGTGAAGAAATTTCAATGCCGCTCTTACCCAAGGGGCGCGTGAACGGAGGTGTTGGAAGCGTCATGTGTTTTTGCTCTTTTTAAGTGAGGGTGAATAAGGCGGTGCAACCGACTCGCGGCTGATGAGTTCATGTGGAAGACGGCGATGTTCAATCCCGCCTTCGCCAAATAAAAGGTCCGCAGCGGTCGAAGCGAGGTCACGTACTGGCTGGCGCACAGTCGTTAACGGCGGCCAAACAACACGGGCAAGCGTCGTGTCATCGAACCCAGCCACTGACAGTTGCTCTGGCACGGGAATGCCGCGGCGATGGGCCACCGCCAGAACGCCCGACGCCATATCGTCGTTGGATGCGAAGACCGCAGTGGGCGGATATTTAAGAGATAGAAACTGCTCGGTTGCTGCCACGCCGCTTTCGAAATCAAAATGGCCCTCGGCGATCAGCTCTGCGTCAACGGAGATGCCCACGCGGCTGAGCGCGCGCTCATACCCTGCTTGACGTTCCGCACTGGCCATATGGTTGGGGTGGCCCTTGATGAAGGCAATCCGGCGGTGACCGATATTGATCAGGTGTGTCGTCATATCGTCCGCGGCTTGCGTATCATCCATGAATACCGAGCTGGTGAGCGCATGGTTGGTGCCGGGCGAAATACGCACGAACGGAATATTCATCGCTTCAAGGACGTTCAGCACTGGCCCGCAATCGGTGACCGGAGACGACAATATCGCACCATCAACATGCGTCTGCCTAACCATGCCGCGCACTTGCTCGCCGACATCGGGGTCGGAAACATCGACGGGCTGGGCAATCAGGCGCATGCCTTCTTCATGGCAACGGTCCCAGCAGCCCTGCATGATCTGATGCATATAATAAGGGCTGTGATTGTCGTAAATCAGCGCAATCTGGCCTGACTTGGTGCCCGCAAGTATGCGCGCTGCAATGCTTGGTGAGAACCGCAGTTCCGCCATCGCGGCGTCGACCTTGGCCTTGGTTTCCGCGCTTACATAAGGGTGGTTGTTGAGCACGCGGCTGACGGTTTTTACAGCTACTCCCGCAAGTTTCGCGACATCACGGATATTTGACCGGGTATTCATTGCCTGAATTCCTGCGTGATAGCGCTGAACAACGCCGCATGCGCGCTGTCCTTGCGGGTGAACACTGGTGGCTGCCCATCCGGTGCCGCGATGTCATATGTGCCTTTGCCGTAAACGTCGCCTGACCAGAGATGGACCCAATTCCCGTCTGGCAAAATGACGGTGCGTCCATTGACACCCTCTTCAACCACCGGAGCGACGATCATGTCAGCGCCGTAGAGATATTGGTCCTGAATGTCGTAATAGTCGGCGTCGGCATAGTGCAGGAACATCGGACGCTGGAGAGGCAGGCCAGTCTCAACGGCCTCGTCCGACAAGGCGCGGACATAAGGCGCGAGGCGGGCATGCACTTGGCTCATCCGCGCGAAATGGGTCAGTATTTCGGGGCTACTATCGAGTTGCAGATTGTCTGCAGGACGATTGCCCTCGTGACTGCGCATGACAGGCGCAAAGGCCGCCAAGTCAATCCAACGGTGCATCAATTCTGCGGTCCGGACCACGCCATGCAGGCTGGTATACCCGCCGAGGTCGCTATGGTGGTAGGCATTGCCCAACAACCCGGATGACAAGGCTGCGGTGATAACGGTGTTGATGCCATCATGCCGCGTGAAGTCGACGCATTGGTCACCCGCCCACAATAAAGGGCAATGCGCCTGCACGCCCGAAAAACCGGCGCGCATGAAAAATGTGGCGTCATGCGTTTTGCCGCGTGACGCGATGGCATCGGCATTGACCTTTGCCCAAAGCACCGGCCAGCGATTATGCGCTTCCATCGGGTCGGAGCCATCGAACAGGCGGACATCAGTCGGTAGATATTCCCCGAAATCTGCCATCCATCCGGACAGTCCGAAGTCGAGCATTTCCTGGCCAATGATGCGGTCGGCAAACCAGGCGGCTGCGGCTGGGTTGGTGAAATCCACCACGCCTGCGTCAAATTCGCCGAAATCGACGGCATAAGGTTCGTCGCTGTCTTGCCGCAGCGCGAGAAAGTTGGCGGCGCGGGCCTCTTCGTACAGCGACCCGTCGACGGCCAAATATGGATTTACATAGCCCAGAAAGCGAATGCCGCGCTCGGCAAGCGCAGCGATTTGTGCGGGTAAATCAGGATAGCGGGCAGCATTCCATTTCCAATCCCAAAACAACCGTTTGCCAAAGCTGGTTTGACGGATGCCGATCCAGTCTTCACACCAAAGACCCGTAATAGCGGCGCCAGAGGCTGCAATTTTTTCGAACCGGTCAAACGTGTCTGCGCCATCCTTAAGGCCCACAATTGCGCCTGAAATGGCCCAATCCGGCAAGGCGGGCTGGCGACCAAAGCGATCAGACATTTTGGTAACGAGCGCGGGAAGGGTAGGCGCGTCAAAAAGCTCTAGATCGAGATCGCCGTTCCAGCATTCGATGCCAATGCTGCCTTGTTCGGTCAGGTCCAACACGGAGTAGGCATCGGTATCGAGGTGGACGGCGTAACGCGCCGAGCTGAGCCATGTCGGCTGCGGATAGTTGGTGGTCCAATAGTCACCACCCGCCAAACCTTCGGCATCCATCGTTTGCGTCAATGCTGTAGATTTGTCGCGGCCAACGCCGGGTTCAGATGTCCAGAATGGAAAGCGCCTGCCGTTCAGGCGCAAATAGGACATCTGCTCGCCGCCGCCCCAAAAAGCTTCTGTATCCGCGCACTGCATTTTCAACCAAATCCGGTTGATCATGTGGTCGGTACAGCGCATTTTTACAACTGAACGGTGGGATTCCTGCACCAGTAGAAACGCCAATATGACATCTGGATGCGCACTGTTCCACAGCCGGACCGCGCCATTATCTTCCGTGCAACAATCCAGCGGAAGCTGCGTATGCACCACATCGTCAATCCGGAAATTACCGCGGACCATCTCCATGTCAGGCCGACCGGTACCTATGCTGATCGCAGGCGCATCGTTCCGGTGCGACAATATGGTGACGTCACCATGCAGCAGGTCAAAGCCTTCAGGGTGCATGATGATTGAAAATGGCAACACGTGTCCCTCTCGCCGTCACGGCATCAACTATGGCATGATTGCCACAGTCTTCGCCTAAATATTGTCGCTATATGACACCGCTAGACATATCAAGCGGTGTTGGTTACATCAACCCCGTTATCAACGACGAATACGTCGACCTGTCTGGGTTCGGGGCCCTAAGTTTCTCTGAATCTGTCACAAACGGGCGGCAATTAAGGGAGGCACAGGATGCATTTTTCGACATACAAAAAGACGAATCTCGTTCGCGCAGCATTGCTCGGCACAAGCGCAATCGCGCTAGGCGTATCGGCCCCGGCTTTTGCGCAAGTTGAGGAAATTGTTGTTACGGCCCAGAAGGTCGAAGAAAATGTGCAGGATGTGCCAATCGCCATCACCGCCGTTTCTGGCGACACCTTGGCGGCATCAGGCACAACCAGCCTTGAGAACCTTAGCCAGCTCGTCCCATCGGTCACATTCCGCAAGGGCACGACCAACGCCAACTCCGCAGTTGTCCTGCGCGGCGTCGGAACCATTTCCTTTTCCATCGCAGCCGAGCCAAGCGTATCGACTGTTGTTGACGGTATCGTGCTTAGCCGGTCAGGTCAGGCATTTGCTGACCTCGTCGAAATCGAGCGCCTTGAAGTATTGCGTGGTCCACAAGGCACATTGTTCGGCAAGAACGCTTCGGCCGGTTTGATCAATGTTGTTTCGAAGGGCGGCACGGACACGCTTGAGGGTGAATTCACCGCTGAATATTACCAAGGCAATGAAGTCCGCACCCGCGCAACTGTTTCGGGTCCGCTGGCACAAGATCTGACATTCCGCGCCAACGCGTTTTACGGCAAGTATCAGGGCAACATCACCAACGTCGCGCCATTCAGCACGCGAGATGAAAAGATCAACGGATACGAGCATATCGGTTTCCGCGGATTGCTGGACTACGACAATGGCCCCGCACGTATAAAGATCATCGCTGATTATTACGAAGCCGATGACGATTGCTGTGGCGAAGTTACAGGCGTTTCGCGCGGTTCAGTTCTGAACGCTGAATTGAACTTGCCGCTTGGCGTCGCACAAGGCGAAAACCAGCGCTATGTGAGCCACAATTTGGTCACGCAGTCGCTTGACCGTCAATATGGCATCACCGTGAACGCCGATTTCGACGTTTTCAGTGATCACACGCTCAGCGCGATCTACGGCTATCGCAGCTGGAACAACGAAGAACTGCGTGAAGGCGACTTCCTGCCACGCGCACTCGTTGGCACGCCTGAACTGCATGACCGCGGCTTTGTCGAAACCGACCAGAGCTCGCTCGAATTGCGTTTGGCATCTGACCAGAGCAAAGCTTTCAAATATCAGGTTGGTGCCTTTTACTGGAAATCTGAAAACACGCAGGATTTCACGCGTCAGGCAGTCCGCTGCGCTACATCAACGCTGCCTGTTGATCCGCGCACCGGTGGTCAGCCTTGCAACCTTACCGACACGGTCAACACGCTGTTCCCAACAGCAACGTCACGCAGCCTTGTCGACATTGAAAACTATGCGGTCTTTGGTCAGGCGACTTATGACTTCACCGATTGGATCGGCCTGACCGTTGGTCTGCGCTACACCAATGACTCGATCGATTTTGCACATAGCCGTGCGCCAGCGGTCAATCGTACAACCGGCCTTCCTTTGCCGTCGAGCGTTTTGGGCGGTACGGGCGTTAACATCAACCCGGCAGGCGGCCTGACGACAAACGTTCGTCCAGGTAACGGCACTGTTTTGTCGACCGGTTCATCGTCGAACAGCAACTTCTCTGGTAAAGCGGTGCTCACCGTTAAGCCGACCGAGGATGTCCTGTTCTACGGCAGCTACACACGCGGCTATAAGGGCCCAGCGTTCAACGTATTCTTCAACCATGTCGCACCTGACAACGCGGTGCCAATCGATGAAGAAACATCGGATTCGTTTGAAGCAGGCGTAAAAAGCCAGTTTGCTGACAACCGTATCCGTCTGAACGCATCGGTATTCCAGGTTACGTATGATGGGTTCCAAGCAAACAACTTCATCGTTGTAAACGGCACGACGATCAGCAACCTCACGAACGCTGGTCAGGTCCGCAGCACCGGTTTCGAACTCGATGCACTTGCCAACCCAGCTGAAGGCCTCGACCTGTTCGGCAGCGTTGCTTATGCGGATGCCAAGGTGCGCAAGTTCAACCCGAACCCGCTGACCAATGCACCCGATGCCCGTAACGGCACCAAGCTGCCTTTGGCACCGGCATGGAGCTGGAATATCGGCGCGTCCTATGAAGCGCCGTTCAACATCTTCAGTGCGGATGCGAAGGTTTATCTGCGGACAAGCTACAATCATGTTGGCAGCCAGTTCTCGGATCTGGGCCAGAGCGGACCAATCGACAGCTACGGCCTTTGGAATGCAAGCGTTGGATATTCGGACGCCGAAGACAACTGGCGCCTGACCTTCATCATGCGCAACATCACAGACGAAAGCTATGTGCTGCTGAACACCAGCGCTGGCCAGCGTCTGCACATTCCACGTGATGCAGATCGTTACATGGGAGCAAGCCTGCGCTTCCGCATGTAATCCATCACGCGACTGTAAGACTTAAAGAAAGGGGCTGGAATCCAATGGGGTTCCGGCCCTTTTTGTGTCAATTTTCGGGGATGAGAAAGCGAGGACGGGTGGTGCGAGACCAGAAGCAAACCACCCGTCCTGGCTGAGTGGGTGTTGAACATACCTATATATGCACTGGTCATGCCAAATGATGAAAAATGTTATAAATCAATTCTATAACTGCTTAATGCGTCATTTACCCGACGGTCAGGTGTAAAGTATTTCGACAAAAAACCGACACTTCGGGTCCAGCGGGGCGATTTTCGAGAGCCGCCTCTTTTTCTTTGCGCCGCATTGCGCCATAGCCGTCACATGACCAATTGGCCCGACACGATACAAGCTGGTGAGATCGAGCAGCACGAACCACTGGTGCGCCGCGTGCTAGCCCCCAATGCCTCCCCATATACGTACACCGGAACGCAAACTTGGTTGGTTGGCGCAGGGTCTGATGTCGCGGTGATCGACCCGGGTCCAGTCGGCAGCGGAATGAGCATTGGCGATCCCGCTGACATTAATGGCGACGGTCATGTCGAGGCGATCTTGCGCGCTATCGCTGGTAAGCGTGTCGCGGCCATCATGTGCACCCACACCCATCGCGATCATTCGCCAGCCGCCGCGCCGTTGAAGGCTGCTACGGGCGCACCCATCATTGGTTGCGCGCCGCTTGTATTGCGCGACGATGGTCCGCGTTCCGACAGTGCCTTTGATCCGGATTATGCCCCTGACCGGATCCTTGCCGATGGTGAGCGGATTTCAGGTGATGGCTGGACTTTGGAAGCCGTCACCACCCCCGGGCACACCAGCAACCATATATGCTATGGACTGGTCGAGAGCGGCGCGCTGTTTACTGGCGACCATGTTATGAAATGGTCCACCAGCGTCGTCAGCCCGCCCGATGGCGACATGAGCGCCTATCTGGCATCGTTGCAGAAGTTATATGAGCGCACCGATCGCATCTATTACCCCGCACATGGGCAAGCGGTCGAAAATCCACGACAGCTTGTACGTGGCATGATTGGTCACCGGCGCCAGCGTGAACGCCAGATATTGAAACTGCTTGAGGCAGGCGAGGGGCACATTCCCGAGATGGTCGCTGCAATGTACAAAGGCCTTGATCCGCGTTTGACGGGAGCTGCCGGCCGATCCGTTTTGGCGCATCTCATAGATTTACAAAATCAGGGCCGGGTCGCTGCCCAAGGCGAAGGTTGGCATTTAATCGCGCAAGCTTGAAGCCATTTATGTAGCGTGGTAGTTACAAAGTAGGTCGCGAAGCCTCATGACGGGGAGGGATAGTCATGGCGACAATCGTACCTACACCTACACCAACGCAAACAGCGGCAAGTGATCGTTTTTTCCGCATCTTGGCCATGTTTATGGCGCTCGCCGTCATCGCCGGTTTTTCCATGCAGTTTCTTGCTGGACGGTCGAGCTTTGGTGCCCGGCCGCTTGTCCATCTGCATGGACTAGCCTTCATGGGCTGGGTGGCTTTGTTTATCACGCAAGCTTGGTTGGCAACACACGGTTCCATCGCGCTGCACCGGCGGTTGGGGTGGATTGGCGCAGGCTGGATCGTGGTTCTGGTGATATTGGGCAGCTGGATAAGCATTGACGTCACGCAGCGCGGGACAACGCCGTTTTTCTTTCAGCCGCAAAACTTCCTGATCGCCAACCCTCTTTCCGTCATCGTATTCGCTGCGCTTGCGTGGACAGCCATTCGGCTGCGGCGACAAACCGACTGGCACATGCGGCTCCATATATGCGCGATGACCGCGATTATTGGCCCGGCTTTCGGACGCTTGCTCCCCATGCCTTTGCTTATTCCTTATGCGTTTGAACTTGCAGGGATCACAGGGCTGCTGTTCCCGTTGGCTGGCATGATCCACGATAAGCGCAAATATGGCCGCGTCCATCCGGCATGGTATTGGGGTGTTGCAGCGATTGTCTCTGTGATTCCCGTATCGCACGTAGTTGCGAACTCCGCGCTGGGTGACGCCATCTATGCGTCTGTGACCGCGGGCCACCCGGGCGCAACTGTTCCGGGATTGGCATTTCCTGCGCCGCCATTGATGCCTGAATAATGATTGGTGCATTTGCCCCTGTGCCATTTACCCTTATGTAGATGGCATGACATCAAATCCAGTTCGCGATTGGTCCATGCGGTTCGCCGCGCTTGCCGTGCCGATATTGTTTATCCTGCTGCTGTGGTGGGCTATTGATGGCTTTCGTTCTTGGCGGGAGGGGCCTTCGCCTGAAACGATTGCCAGTGCCAGCCTGACCGGTATCCGTGAACAGAACCGACTTTCGGCCTTTGCGGCCAGTTATGCAGCGGTCGTGACGAGCGAGCAGCAACGCTTTGGCCTAAGCGCAAAGAAGACACTCATCATGCAGGGCCTCGTGCGGTACGAAGTGGATATGGCAAAGTTGACCGACGACGACGTCCGCTGGGAGGCGGCTTCACAAACGCTTCGGGTCAAAATCCCGCCGATTGAGGTTGCGCCGCCGCAGATCGATCTGAATTCCATTCAGGAATATGGCGAGAACGGTATCTTGCGCGCCCTTACCAATGTCGACGATACGCTGGATGATGCCAACCGATCAAAGGGGCAGGCTGAGCTTGTCCGGCAAGCCAAAGGCCCCGTACCGATGAAACTGGCGCGCGATGCCTTCAAACGGGCGATTGCCCAGAACTTTCAAGTTCCGCTCCGTGCCGCCGGAATCAACGCGAAAGTGGAGACATATTTTGCCGACGAAATCGGTGGCGAAGTTTCGACGCGGTGGGACAAATCCACCCCGCTTGAAGAAATTGTCAAAGGCCGACAGAAAACGCCGTAAAAGCGCGAACCGGAACTTGTTTCGTTCGGCCATATGGACCACATACAGCCTCAATAGAGACGCAGACTACTGCTCTGCATGGCAAAGGTACGACAGCATGAACGCCCCCGTAGCACGCGAAAATCTTCAAGGTCTTGACCTGCTCGCTGAAATCCACCGGCTGAAAAAAGAACGCAACGCCGTTATCCTCGCGCATTATTATCAAAAGCCGGAGATTCAGGACCTTGCTGACTTTGTCGGGGATTCGCTTGAACTCAGCAAGCGTGCGGCGGAAACCGATGCCGATGTTATTGCTTTTTGCGGCGTTAAGTTCATGGCCGAGACCGCCAAGATTCTGAGCCCGGAAAAGACCGTCATTCTGCCCGATATGGCCGCCGGCTGCTCGTTGGAAGACGCCTGCCCGCCGGGCAAGTTCAAGGCGTTCCGCGAAGCGCATCCTGACCATATCGCTTTGACGTACATCAACTGTTCGGCCGAAGTAAAAGCACTGTCTGACATTATCGTCACGTCCTCCAGCGCCGAGACGATCTTGAGCCAGATTCCGCCCGAACAGAAAATCATTTTTGGACCGGACCGGCACTTGGGTGGCTATCTGAGCCGTAAGTTTGACCGTGAGATGTTGTTGTGGCCGGGCGTGTGCATTGTGCATGAGGCATTTTCGGAAACCGAACTGCTGAAGCTGAAGGCGCAGCATCCCGGCGTTCCTGTGGCAGCACATCCCGAATGCCCGCCACACATCATCGATCATGCGGACTATGTCGGCAGCACCAGCGGCATATTGCAATATGCCCAGACCATGGCGGGCGACACGCTTATCGTTGCAACTGAACCGCACATCATCCACCAGATGGAAAAGGCCGAGCCCACGAAGACCTTCATCGGTGCGCCTGGGGCCGACGGCAACTGCGCATGCAACATCTGCCCCTACATGGCACTCAATACGATGGAGAAGCTTTACCTCGCGCTGCGCGATCTTCAGCCGCAGATTCATTTGGACGAAACCGTCCGATTGGCGGCCAAGAAGAGCCTCGACCGCATGCTTGAAATGGCAAGCGGAACAGTTGGTAAGGGCGATCTTGGCCGGGCCTAGCCTTGCCTAATCTTTATCAAAGCTAGGCGATAGCTGGTCCATTTGCCGCCAGCACGCACATTGGCAATGCACATCATGGCTGGTGTCGAGCTCGGTGGTTTCATATCGTTCGGCGAACTGCAGGTGTTTGTCGATAAACGGCGCCAAAAAGCTGCTTAAGCTTGAAACCATTTTGCGCACGGACCGTTACTACCGAATGCTTCATACCGTACCCGTTATCCAACATCGGCTCATCGCCGCGTTTGAAGAGTTCGTGCGCGATCCCTTATTTCCGTGCGTGGGCGCGAAGGCCGCGATGGCCAAGCAGCAGATGACATATGTTGTTGCCCGCGACATCACATCCGCCTGGGATGACCTCGCGATCCATGCAAAAATTCGGGAGATCGTTGAACTCTATCGCCAGAATCCCGCGCCGTTTCGTTCACTTGCGGTCATATTCGAAAATGAGACCGCAATGGACGAGCTGACCTTTGAAAAACGATTGTGGCAGCGTTTGCAATCGTTGAGCGACAAGGACGTCTGGTTGGGGCAAGAGCGCGATAGCCGTGTGGCACATGACCCGAACCATCCCGAATTTTCATTAAGCTTTGGCGGGGAGGCATTTTTCGTGGTTGGCCTTCATCCGCAGGCCAGTCGACCCGCACGACGGTTCATGCGGCCCACGATGATATTCAATCTCCACGACCAATTTGAAAAGCTGCGCGAAACCAATCAGTATGAAAAACTGCGGGCGTCAATTTTGGATCGCGACGTCAAGATTGCAGGAACAATAAATCCAATGCTCGCCAAACATGGTGAAGTCTCGGCCGCGCGTCAGTATAGTGGCAGGGCAGTTGAAAGCGGATGGAAATGCCCATATCAACGCGCTGGAACGCATCCCGATTTGGAGCTGCTTGATGCCATCACAGATTGAGCCGAGGTCGGGCGTTGCGTTTACGTTGAACAAGGGCGATATCCTGACTGTCACCGACCCCAAGGGCGAACAGGTGGCGGACTTGCTTGCATTTCATCAAGGTGACATCGGCGAGGTTATCTCTTCAGGGCGGACGCTCGATTATGCGAGCCGGTTGTTCCTCACCACCGGTGACTTGCTATATTCCAACCGCAGCAACGTCATGTTGGAGATTGTCGCCGACGATGTGGGGCGTCATGATTTCTTGCTCACGCCGTGCAGCAAAGATACATTCCGGATAATCTATGGCGACACCGATCCGCATCAGGGCTGCTTTGGAAATCTGGCCGGCGCGCTTTCACCCTTTGGTATCACGGAGGACATGATCCCTATCGCATTCAATTGCTTTATGAACGTGGCGGTCGATGGTGCGACGGGTGTTCTGCGCGTCGATCCACCGTTGAGCAGGGCGGGAGACAGCATAAAGTTTTTGGCGCATGCGGATCTTATCATTGGCCTCACCGCCTGCTCTGCGCTTCAGTCGAACAACGGATCGTTCAAGCCGATACATTATGAAATCGAGCCCGCTGCTTGATTGGCACTGATGTCATCGGCACTGAAACGGCGGGAGAGTTCGGCACAAAAGCTGGCATGCTGGCCCGACTACGGATTAAGCTATGTTATTTGGTTCGCCACCAGAAAACGGTTAATCTTGCTGATCCGGCAACGTTCAACGAACTGGTTCAGCGTAGAAAGCTGCTGAACCGTGACCAGCGCATGGTTACTTTGGCGGACAAGGTCGCCGTAAAGTCTCATGTCGCAGCATTGCTGGGGAACGAATGGGTGATCCCGACCCTATGGCACGGGACTCAACTGCCGGAAGAGCCAAACTGGCCGCATCCATTTGTGCTGAAATCGCGGCACGGATGTAACCAGAATATATTTGTGCGCGAACGCGATATTGATTGGGCATCGGTGCGCGCGCGTGCCAAAAAATGGGTCAAGCGTCCCTATGGAAGCTGGCTGGATGAATGGCTTTATGGCCATATTCCGCGTGGACTGCTGGTTGAGCCCTTTGTCGGGACAGACGGCAAACTGCCCTTGGATTATAAGATTTTTGTTTTCGGCGGACGCGCAACGCATGTTCAGGTGCATCTTGAACGTGAAAAGCGGCACCGGTGGATTGTGTTTGATCGAAACTGGACCCGTGTTTCCGCAGCCACTGCAGATACTGACCCTGTGTGTCCGACGTCGCTGGATCGCATGTTGGATGCGGCGGAAACGCTGGCACGCGGGATTGATTTAGTGCGCTGTGATTTCTATGAAATCGACGGTGCGCCGCTGTTTGGCGAGATGACTTTCTACCCGGGATCTGGCTTGGACAAGTTTAATCCTATCACGCTGGACAGTGAATTCGGACAATATTGGCTGGGCGCTGGCGGACGCTGAAAAGATTCTTCATCTGACGTTCAGCGAAAAGCGCAAATATACCCTCGCCTTCACCGTTATATCGATATAATACAGCCACGCGATGCTTTTTTGGCGCTCCTCTTCTGACATTCCTTCGGATATTGACGGTCGTCTTGCGGCCTTTGATGAAAGCTATGCGCAGCGTTTTCCCGATGATCCGCAGCCTTGGAATCCCGACGCGAAACCAGCTTCGACGCGGCGTCTCATTCTCGGCAAAACCCGGTGGTGGTGGTTTGGGCGTATCAGCGCTGCCCTGCTTGGCCTGTTCATCCTTTTGATATTGTGGCTTGCGATCACGGCGCCATTGTCCAAATCGCTTCAGCCCATTGCGCCGCCACGTATTACGCTGCTCGCGTCGGATGGGACGCCGATCGCACGTAACGGGGCTATCGTCGATAAGCCCGTCGACGTAAGCGCGTTGCCGCCACATGTGGTGCAGGCATTTTTGTCTATCGAAGACCGCCGTTTTTATTCGCACTTCGGCATTGACCCGCGCGGCCTGGCCCGTGCTTTTTGGTCGAATGCCTTTGGCAGCGGAATGACGCAGGGCGGAAGCACGATTACCCAGCAACTGGCGAAATTCACGTTTCTGACCCCGGAGCGCAGCCTCACGCGCAAGGCTCGTGAGATGCTCATCGCTTTCTGGCTGGAAGGGCGTTTGACCAAGGACGAAATTCTCGAGCGCTATTTGTCGAACGTCTATTTCGGCGACAATGTCTACGGCCTGCGCGCAGCGTCACTATATTATTTCTACAGGCAGCCCGAACGCCTGACATTGAGCCAGTCGGTGATGCTGGCAGGGCTTGTGCAGGCACCGTCGAGGCTTGCGCCGACAAAAAATCCCGAACGTGCGGCCAAGCGGGCGCAATTGGTGCTGAATGCAATGGTCGCCAATAATGTCATTACGCGCGCCAAGGCCGATGCGACACCCGTCGCGCGGCTTGATGTCCGTGTGCGGGAAACGCTGCCCACTGGCACCTATTTTGCTGACTGGGCAATCCCCCAAGCGCGGTTGCTAACCGAAAGCGGCTATGCCGACGTCCGGATTACAACGACACTGGATGCGCGATTGCAGAATATCGCGCGCAAGGTTGTGGCACGATCAGCCGTTGGCAATGCGCAAATTGCCTTGGTTGCCATGCGCCCGAATGGCGAAGTCGTGGCCATGGTCGGTGGCCGAAGTTATAAGGATTCCGCGTTCAACCGCGCGACGCAGGCAAAGCGGCAGCCGGGGTCGACCTTCAAACTGTTTGTGTATCTGGCGGCACTTCGATCAGGGATGACGCCGGAATCCTTGATTGCCGACACCCCAATCAATGAAGGTGCATATCGCCCCAAAAATTCGGGACAAAATTACCGGGGCGACATTACGCTTGAGCAGGCATTTGCCCAGTCAAGCAACGTCGCTGCGGTTCGGCTGTACCAGAAAGTCGGTGGCGAAGCCGTCGCGCGCGCAGCACAGGATTTAGGGGTGCGCAGTCCATTGACGATGGACCAGAGCATGGCGCTTGGCAGTTCTGGCCTAACCTTGATTGAGCTCACTTCAGCCTATGCTGGCGTTGCCGGTAACCAGTGGCCTGTGGAACCACATGCCATCAAACGCGAAGAGCAAGGCTGGATTGAGTGGCTGTTTTCGGGCCCGCGTTCATTCAGCAGCCGGACGCACCGCATGTTGCTCGACCTGCTTGGCGCTACCGTCAACAAGGGAACTGGACGCGCGGCACGCCTGTCGATTCCGGCCTATGGCAAAACCGGAACAAGCCAAGACAATCGTGACGCTTTATTCGTTGGATTTGCGGGTGATTTGGTGGTCGGTGTCTGGATTGGCAATGATGACAATACCCCGCTTCGTGGCATCAATGGCGGCGGTCTGCCTGCGCGCATCTGGCGTGATTTCATGGCGCAGTCGATCCGCAATGCGGCGCCTGCCGCCGCGCCTAAACCGCGCAAGCAACCTGATCCCGAAGGCCCGATCGAGCCCTTGGATTTGCCGGAGCTTACGGAATTTCCTGTCGATGTCGGTAATTCCGAAGTCCGGATTGACCAAGGGGAGGGTGTTACCGTGAACACGGAAGTTGGCGGCGTTCCGCTTGAGGTCAAGCTAGACCGCGAAGGCGTAAATATCCAACCGGCCCCACCCGAAACGCGCCCAGCGCCGGCCCCGCGGTGATGCTCGTCCGGTCCTTGCTTTCCATCAGGCAACTCGTGCTCGCGCTGGCAGTCCTTTTCTGCACGGTGGTCGCCACTCCAGCATATGCTGATGCAAGCGACATTAGCGCTGCCGCACGCAGTGTCGTGCGCATCGTCGTTTTCAGTTCTACAGATGGCCAGCAGACTATCGTCAGCATTGGCTCTGGCGTGGTCGTCGACCGCAACAAGATCATTACCAACGCGCATGTCGTTGAACAGGCGCGCTTCGACGATAGTGTCGAAATTGTCGTTGTGCCTTCTGACGGGACGCAAAGCTATCGCGCCACGGTGTCCGCTGTTGTGGCTGGCAAGGACCTTGCGCTGTTGCAACTTGCTTCGGGCGCGTTGGTTCCAGCGAGCATATTTGCAGGCACTGTGTCCGATGGCGCTGACGTCTTTGCGATTGGGTATCCCGCCAGCGTTGATGTTGCGCTCGAACAAAGCGAGGCGGACGTCCTGCGTCCCCAGCCGCCCGTCAAAACGCGGGGGACGATTTCGTCGGGCCGGACATCGAAAACCGTTGAGTCGCTGTTGCACACGGCGCCCATTGCTCCAGGCAATAGCGGCGGGCCGATTGTCGATGCATGTGGACGCGTGGTCGGAATCAACAGCTTTGGATCGGTATCGAACGATGGCGGCGCCGAGTTCTACTTCGCGATTTCCGCGCGCGAGCTTTCGGCATTTCTGAACAATCAGGGCGTTACCTTCAGAACCGTGACGGGCGATTGCAAGTCAGTTGCTGAATTGACGCGCGCCGAGGCGGAGCTTGAAGCGTCAGCCCGTGCCAAGATTGAGAAAGAAGCCCGCGTCGCCGCCGAATTGCAGCGCAGTCGTGAAGGTAAAGTGCGCAGCGACGCCGAGCACGCAGTCATTTCCGCCCGCGAAAACCACATTGCACTTGCGGCGTTGCTGCTGGTCCTAAGCGCTGTGGCCGGTGGCGCTGCTTGGCAGTTTTCGGAGCGTGTGCAACGCGATCGTTTCAAAGCGGCTGCGGCTGCCGGTGCAATATTATTGGTGTCGGCGGTAGGTATTTTCGCAGCGCGTCCATCTTTTGACGAAGTCGATGACAGGGTGCGCGCGGCCCTCACCGCTGATGCTCCGCAGGACAAATTGGTCAAAGCTGCGGCAAAGCAAGTGGCTAAACTATGCGTGCTTCAGTCCGAACGCAGCCGTATCACGATGTCCGATACCGCCGATGTAGACTTTACCTGGCGGCCGGACGGATGCGTTAATGGGCGGACGCAATATGTCGAAAGCGGCGGCCGGTGGGTCCGCAGCTTTGTGCCGAACAACGATGCGCAGATTTCGGTTACGAGTTACGCGCCGGACACCGACATCTATCGCATTGAACGTTTTCTGCTTGGTGCTGATGCGATGCGTTCCGCCCGCGAAGCGCGTCAGCGTTATGACGTGAAGACATGTACCAAGGATGCTGGGCAGCTTTCGAACATCGACAATATGAACAAGGCCATTGCAGCCCAGTTGCCGCCCGCCCCAAACGAGATATTGCTATTCACCTGCACTGACCGCTGAATCGTGGATTGTGCGCGGGGACATTCTGATTATGGTGGCCGCATGATCCGCCTGCTGCCGTTTTTGCTTTTGCTGCTTTCGGCTGCGCTTGCCGGTTGCTCGCAAGGCGTCGACAATGATCGGGTGCGTGTGGACGTCATTGAAGACCGTCCGAAGCCTTTTAACGTGTCTGCGGTGCCATTGCCGCCCGCCTCTGCCTATCTGCGCAGTGCAACGGCCCAAGGTCTGGTGACCTTTGACGAAAAAGGGCGGGTGGCGCCGGGACTGGCGAACCGCTGGATCGTGACTGAAGACGGCATGAGCTATATCTTCCGCCTCAATAAAGCGCGGTGGAATGATGGACGCGAGCTGGAGTCGCAAGAGGTTGCGCGGCTGTTGATCCGTCGCATAAGCGAACTCGAAAAAGGGCGTTTGGGCGCTGAACTTGCTGTTATCGACCGTGTGGTTGCTATGACGGGCAAGGTCGTCGAAGTCCGGCTTAAGGCGCCGATGCCGTACTTGCTTGAGTTGCTGGCACTTCCCGAATTCGGACTATTAAGTCGTGGGGCTGGGTCCGGCCCAATGCAGGCTAAGAAAAATGGGCAGGCCATGCAGTTGCGGCGCAACGAAATCGACGCCGATGGGGCGGCTGTTCTGGGAAATGCAACCGTTACGCTCCGCCGGGGCGAAGCTTCGTTGGTGCTCGCGCGTTATGTGCTCGCGCAGACGGATTTGATTGAAGGCGGACGTTTCGAAACCTTCCCGTTGCTTGAAGCAGCAAAGATCAATGCCAATGAAATCCAGTTTGATGCTGTCCCCGGTTTGTTTGGGCTATTGGTAGCGCAGGCTGGCCCGTTTCTGGCTGACAAGGATAACCGAACAGCGATAGCCATGGCGATTGACCGGCCAAAGTTGCTTACCGCTTTCGACATCGTGGCATGGCGGGAAACGGTGACGCTGGTACCCGAAAGCTTGCCCAACCGCGCGGACATATCGCGACCGGATTGGGCGGCACCTTCAATGGACCAAAGGCGATCCATGGCTGCTGCAAGCATTGCAAACTGGAAGAGTGCGAACGGACCTATCCGGCCGTTGCGTGTTGCGCTGCCGCGTGGCTATGGCAGCCGCATATTTTTCGCGCGCCTTCGCGCAGATTTGGCCACCGTTGGCGTGGACATTGAACGGGTGACCGTGGACAGACCACATGACCTGCGTCTGATTGACCTGACCGCACAACAATCCAGCCCTGCATGGTATCTTGACCAACTTTCCTGCAAATTTGCCGCGATATGCAGCGCGCGGGCGGACGAAATCGTAGCAGAAGCGCGCATGACAAAAGACATGGCGATGCGCGCGCAGCTATTGGGGCAGGCTGAAACTGAGATGCAGTCAACAGTCGGGTTCATTCCCATCGCCAATCCGCTACGCTGGTCGGTCGTGCGACCTGGGCTTTTAGGACATTTTGCAAATGGACGGGGATGGCACCTGTTGCAATATCTCGGGCGGGACCCAACATAAGTCTAAAGGAGTTATGCCAGTGCCGATTTCGCAGGAACAGTTTGCGCAGATTGCTAAGGACTTGCCGGGCATGGGCAATGATCCGCAGGCGATCCGCATGCGCGTCGAAGCACTGGAAAAAGTGCTTGAGCGCGCCTTTCACATTCCGGGTACAAGAATTCCGGTGGGCTTAGATACCGTAATTGGTTTGGTGCCCGTGCTAGGCGATCTCGTGACTGCCGCTATGGGCGCATATATGGTCTGGGAAGCCCGCAATCTGGGCATGTCAAAATGGCAACTGGTGCGGATGACGGCGAACATTGGGATTGATACTGCGATTGGTGCGGTGCCGTTACTGGGCGATGCCTTTGACTTGGTATGGCGTTCAAATACGAAGAATTTGAAGATAATCCGCAAACATCTCGATAAACATCATCCGTCCACGCGCATTATCGACCGCTAACGGCCGCGCCAGATTTTGACCTGCGCTTTGCTAGACCCGGCGCGGCTAAAACTGGGGCAACGCCGGGGTTTGAATTTGCGGTCTAGGCAAATGCGTACTTCCTGAAGCCAGCCTTTCGGGCTGACCGTAACGGTTATCGAATCCGCCGGCATCCCGTCGTTCAGCGCGGAAAACCTCTCGGCAATCGTCGCTGCAGTTAATGGCGTTCCGCGTTCTGGCTCGCGCGAAAGCCGCGCCATGTCGGGAAACTCGATCGCCTTGAACAGCAGCTGGGCTGCACCAAAATAGGCCTCGGGCGTTTTGGCCATGCAGCTGCCGTGTTTTGCCCATTGGTGCTGCAGCAATTGGGGCGACGGACTAAGGCAGATGTTGTTGGCGACTGTCTGCCGGGGCAACACGCCCACCGACCTACAATATTGCGGATAATTTGGTCCCTTGGCTTCGGGCCACAGGCCATGAAGAATGAAACCAAAGTCGCCGATGGTCCCTGAACATTGGAAACGCATCGATGGATCACGTTCGCGTCCCCGGCAAAATTCGGGGCTCCAGCTTAATGTCAGGACATAGCCTGCAATTGCCGTGCGTCGGACCTGATTGGGCGCAGGAAGCTCAAGTGCGGGGCGCGGTAAGTAGTTCGTTGGTTGACATTGCCATGCTTGCGCCAGCACCGGCGCGGGCAGCAAACAAGCGGCTGCGCTCATTAGAGCAAGACCGCTAAGCCTGCGCAAAATCCAGCCCGATGTCGGCTGCAGGCGCGCTCTGCGTCAGGCGTCCAACCGAGATGTACGTGACGCCGGTTTCCGCTTTGGCGCGAATGGTATCAAGCGTGACGCCGCCAGATGCTTCGGTCGGCACACGGCCGGCAATTAATGCAACTGCCGTGCGCAGCGTATCTGCGTCCATATTGTCGAGCAGCAAGTGACTTGCGCCCGCTGCAAGGCCGGGTTCGATCTGCGCGATGCTATCGACTTCCAATATGATGCGTTCGACGCCTGCGTCACGTGCGCGGCGGACAGCCTCGGCAACGCCGCCAGCGACTGCCACATGATTGTCCTTAATCATCGCGGCATCCCACAGGCCCATGCGGTGGTTCGTGGCCCCACCCATGCGTGTGGCATATTTTTCAAGCACGCGAAGCCCGGGAATGGTCTTTCGCGTGTCCAACAAGATGCAGCCCGTGCCCGAAATCGCGTCGACATATTGCCGTGTGAGGGTGGCGATGCCCGAAAGATGCTGGACCGTATTCAGGGCCGAACGCTCTGCCGTCAGCATGGCACGGGCATTGCCTCGAAGCCGCATGAGATCAGTGCCAGCAGCAACGCGCTGTCCTTCTTCGACCAGCAGGTCGATTTCCATCGACGGATCAAGCGATTTGAAAAAAGCGATGGCAATTGGCAGCCCCGCGACGACAATCGCGTCACGGCTATCCATCGTGCCTTCAAACCGCACATCGGCCGGAATAACGCTTTGCGATGTTACGTCGGTTCCGGTTGGCCCCAAATCCTCGGCAAGCGTGGCGCGGACAAATGCGTCGAGATCAAAATGGGGAAGGTCAAAGGCCATGTCAGTGCAGTCCGGCGATTTTTACGGGATGGGGTTGCCCCTATCCATAAGTGCGTTCGAACCGGGCAGCAATGCCGTAATCAGTAGCCCATCAGGCTCATGACTTCCTTGCGGCTGGATTGGTCATCAAGGAAGCAGCCGATAAGCTTTGACGTCACCATACCGACGCCATGCACCTTTACGCCTCGGCCAGTCATGCAACCATGCTGCGCCTCGATGACAACCGCTACGCCCTCGGGCTTTAGATGCTCCCAAATGCAGTTTGCAACTTCAGCGGTCAGGCGTTCCTGCACCTGAAGGCGTTGTGCAAAACCGTGCAGCACGCGCGCGAGTTTTGAAATGCCGACAACGCGATCGGTTGGCATATAGGCAATCGATGCCTTGCCAATAATCGGAGCCATGTGGTGTTCGCAATGCGACTGGAACGGGATATCCTTCAGCAGGACCAGTTCATGGTATCCGCCGACTTCCTGAAACGTGCGAGACAGATGCGCAGCAGGGTCTTCCGCATAGCCGCCACAATATTCACGCCAAGCCCGTCCGACGCGCGCTGGAGTATCCAGAAGGCCTTCGCGGGCTGGGTCATCACCAGACCAGCGGATTAATGTACGGATGGCGTCTTGAACGTCGTCGGGAACGACAATCTTGCCGTTCTCACCAATTTCGTCTTCATAATGTATATGTGCGATGGTAAACACCTTCTCGGGCTTGTTCATCTTGGGTCTCCAGCGGACCGCAGTGCCCACTAACTTTAATCCCGAAGATAGGTCTGCCCGCATTTATTTTCTATACGGCGAATAACCCATAGGCACTTCGCCGCTATGCGATATCATATCGAGGCACGGGTAGCACTTCAATTAAACCCGCGCCGATAGGTTCAGCCGATGGCTTGTCCGGTCTTTGCCCAGTCAGCCAAAAAGCCCTCGATGCCCTTGTCCGTCAGGATATGCTTGAACAGGCCCTTGATGACAGCAGGTGGTGCCGTCATCACGTCTGCCCCGATTTTGGCAGCTTCAAGCACATGAACACCATGGCGCACGCTTGCGACAAGGATTTCAGTGTCGAATGCATAATTGTCATAAATCAGGCGAATGTCGCTAATGAGCTGCATGCCGTCAAAGCCATTGTCGTCATGACGACCGACGAATGGCGATACAAATGTCGCACCCGCTTTGGCAGCAAGCAGCGCTTGATTGGCAGAAAAGCACAAAGTCACATTGACCATAGTACCTTCTGAGGTCAGGGCCTTGCAGGTTTTCAAACCATCAATCGTCAATGGCACCTTTATGCAGACGTTGCTTGCAATCTTGCGCAGGATTTCTGCCTCTTTCATCATTGTTGCATGATCGAGCGCGACGACTTCTGCGGATACAGGTCCATCAGTCAGCGCACAAATTTCGCGTGTTACTTCAATGAAGTCCCGACCCGATTTGGCAATCAATGACGGGTTGGTGGTGACGCCATCAAGCAAGCCGGTCGCTGCCAGATCTTTGATATCGGCAATGTCAGCGGTGTCGGCAAAGAATTTCATGGCACGTTATTCCTGATAGTAGATTCGTTAGATTGCCTATTGGCAAAGTTAGGGCGGAAATGACAGCCAATATTCCGCGACGAATCGCCGCAATATATCCCGCTAATGGACCATGCTGTTGAATTGGCAGGGATAGGTGGGTGACGTCCCCTGATTGTCTGCCTATATCGTTGCGATGAGTCCGCCCACCAACCGTGTCCGTGTCGTCCTGTTGACGCAAGCGATTGGTCCGCTCGACTATCGGTTGCCTGCTGGCATGGATGCAGGTCCTGGTTGCGTGGTGATGGTCCCGCTGGGTCCACGCAAATTGCCGGGTGTTATCTGGGACGATGATGTCTTTGGCGATGAGCAGGTTGATGCCAGCAAACTTCGATCTGTGCTCGAATTGGTCGAATGTCCGCCGCTTGGGTCAGGGCTGCGCCGCTTGGTCAATTGGGTCGCGGATTATTATCTGACGAGCCATGCAGCGGTGTTGCGCATGGTCTTGGCGTCGTCTGCGGCCTTCAGCGCATCTGGTACTATCACTGAATATCGGCGCACCGGCTTTGAACCGGCACGGTTGACCCCGCAACGTGCTGCCGCGCTTGACGCGTTGGAGGGCGCCCAAGGCCTCGTGCGGGAACTCGCGGCAGAAGCCGGCGTAAGTGACGCGGTCATCCGCGGGCTCATAAAGGTGGGCGCTTTTGAGCCGGTGACAATCAGTGTAGATTCGCCGCTTCCCGAGCCGCTGGCAGATTTCGACGTGCCTAAACTGAATGACGCCCAAATGGTCGCAGCAGACGCAATGGTCACTGCCGTCCGCACCGGGGGATTTGATACGTTTGTTCTCGACGGCGTCACCGGGTCTGGCAAAACCGAAACCTATTTTGAAGCGGTTGCTGAGGCCATTCGTCTGGGCAAGCAAGTTCTCGTGCTGCTCCCCGAAATTGCTCTGACGGCGCCGTTCCTTTCGCGGTTTGAAGCGCGGTTCGGGGTCGAGCCTGCCGTATGGCATAGCAATTTGCGGTCAACGCAGCGTCGCCGTGTGTGGCGCGCTGTTGCAGATGGCAGCGCAAAAGTGCTCGTCGGCGCGCGATCGGCCTTGTTCCTGCCGTTCGCCAATCTGCGGCTGATCATCGTCGACGAAGCGCATGAGAGCAGTTTCAAGCAAGAAGATGGCGTACGCTACCATGCCCGTGATGTTGCGGTGATGCGTGGTCGTTTTGAGGGATTTCCGGTGGTGCTGGCGTCTGCCACACCCGCATTGGAATCGCGCCATATGGTGACGATTGGCCGCTATAAGGGATTGGAAATCCCGTCACGTTTCGGCGCGGCTAAAATGCCGGAAATCAAGGCGATTGACCTCACCTTGGATGCGCCCGAGCGTCAACATTGGATTGCGCCAACATTGCTCAAGGCTTTGGAAGAGCGCGTCGAGCGCGGTGAGCAAAGCCTATTGTTCCTTAACCGGCGCGGGTTTGCGCCGCTCACCTTGTGCAGGACATGCGGACACCGCTTTCAATGCCCCAATTGCACAAGCTGGATGGTTGAACACAGGCTCGTCCGCCGTCTTGCGTGCCATCATTGCGGCCATGTCATGCCGCCACCTGAGGAGTGCCCTGAGTGCGGCGAAAGCGACACCTTGGTTGCCTGCGGGCCCGGCGTTGAACGGATTTGCGATGAGGTAAACAGGCTGTTGCCGGATGCGCGAACGATTGTTGCCACGTCCGATACCTTATGGTCTCCCGAAAAAGCCGCCGAGTTCGTCTCGCGCGTTGAAAGCAAGGCGGTCGACATCATCATCGGCACGCAGTTGGTGACCAAAGGTTACCACTTCCCCGAGCTGACCTTGGTTGGCGTCATTGATGCAGATCTGGGGCTTGAAGGTGGCGATCTGCGCGCTGCTGAACGCACATTTCAGCAAATTGCACAGGCGGCTGGGCGGGCAGGGCGCGGCGAAAAGCCGGGTGAGGTGTTCATTCAGACGCGGAACCCTAAGCATCCCGTTATCGCCGCATTGGTCGCGGGTGACCGCGATGCATTTTATGATGCGGAAACCGAGCAACGCAAATCCGCAGGAGCGCCGCCGTTCGGGCGCTTTGCCGCAATCATCATTTCTTCAGAAGACGAGCGCGAGGCGATTGAGGCGGCACGTGCGGTTGGCGGCGCCGCGCCACAGGTCGACGGCATGTATGTCTATGGCCCTGCGCCAGCGCCGCTGGCAATGCTGCGCGGTCGCTATCGCCAGCGGCTCTTGGTGCATGCGCAACGTTCGGTCGAGGTGCAGACTATCATTCGCGAGTGGCTCGGCGGCTTACAATTTCCTCGCAGCGTCCGCGTTGGCGTTGATGTTGATCCCTATAGTTTTTTGTAGATTCAACCGCGCGATTAAATAGTCGATTTACCTCCGCCGCCATCTGATGCATCTTAGCAAAAAATTTGGGGGAGAGACCAACATGCAGAAATTCTTATGCGCCGTGTTATTGAGCACGGCGTCGGCCACAGGTGCTTTTGCACAAGACGCCAAGCCAGCATCGGACGCGACAGTCGCGGCACAGCGCAGCATGGCGGCGCAGCTTCCGGCCGAAGATGGTCGTGACCTTGAATTTGCAGATCGCGGGTTTATCGGCACGTTGGCGGACCCCGTCATCACGAACAAAGATGGCAAGCCTGTCTGGAATCTGGGCGCATATGACTGGATGAGTAATAACGCTTCACCAGATACGGTGAACCCAAGTCTTTGGCGGCACATGGGGCTTTTGCGCAAGCATGGCCTCTACGCGGTGACCGACAATATGTGGCAAGTGCGCGGGTTTGATGTGTCCAACATGACCATCATCAAAGGGCAAACGGGTTGGATTATCATCGATCCGTTGACGAGCCGCGATACGGCGGCGGCTGCGCTGAAGCTTGTGAATGAAAAGCTGGGTGCACGTCCTGTTTCTGCGGTCATCTATAGCCATAGCCATGGGGACCATTTTGGTGGCGTGCGCGGAATCGTTAATGAAGCCGACGTGAAGGCAGGGAAGGTTGCCATTGTCGCGCCTGAACATTTTCTCGCCGAAACCGCGTCCGAAAATGTGATGGCTGGCCCTGCCATGAGCAGGCGTGCCACGTTCCAGTTTGGTAGCAACTTGGCACCGGGGCCGCAGGGCCAAATGGGTAGTGGCATCGGTAAAGGCATTGGCGGCGGCGACATTACCCTTATTTCGCCAACCATCGACATTCGCAAAACCGGAGAAGTGCAGGAAATCGACGGGGTAAAGCTTGAGTTCCAAATGGTGCCGCAGACAGAAGCGCCAGCTGAAATGAACGTTTACGTCCCTGCAGCCCGCACATTCTTAGCTGCAGAAATTGCGACATGCAGCCTGCATAATATTCTGACGCCACGCGGCGCAAAGGTACGTGATGCGTTGGGTTGGTCCGGGTTCCTCAACGAAGCCGTCAACCTTTACGGCGACCGGAGCGATATCATGATTTCAAGCCACTGCTGGCCGCGCTTTGGGCAGCCTGAAGTCAAAGGCTCGTTGTCGGGGCAGCGCGATAACTATCGCTATCTGCATGATCAGACCGTCCGCATGATGAACAAGGGCATGACTCAGGCCGAAATTGCCGAGGTGTTGAAAGCGCCGCCAGCAATTGGTGACCAATGGTTCAACAAGGGCTATTACGGCACCTATAGCCACAATTCGAAGGCAGTTTATCAATATTATCTTGGCTGGTACGACGCAGTCCCCGCCAATCTCAACCCGCACCCACCCGAAATTCGTGCGGCGAAAATGGTGGCCGCAATGGGCGGAGCCAAAAAGCTGGTAGCCGCAGCCAAAAAAGCGATGAAGGCGGGTGACTATCGCTGGTCCTCGGATTTGTTGAACCAATTGGTCTTTGCCGACCCTAAAAATGTCGAAGGCCGCGCATTGCTCGCAGATAGCTATGAACAGCAAGGTTATCAGGCTGAATCCGCGATTTGGCGCAATATGTTTCTGTCGGGCGCACGCGACCTTCGGGAGGGTATGAAGGCTGGTATCAATGCCCAAAGCATCGATATGATCTCAGCTATTCCAACGGGCCTGTTGCTTGAATCGGTCGCGACGCGATTGGATCCGACGATTATCGGCAATGCAGCGCTGACGTTGAACTTTGTGATTTCAGACCGGAAAGAGACGGCAAAAGTCACGGTTGGCAACTCGGTGATGATCAGCGAAATGGGAACAGGCCATGCCACGCCAGCGGTCACGGTTTCCGGACCGCGTCAATTGTTTCTGGCTCTGCTGTTTCTGAAAATGCCAGCAGCGCAATTGCAAATGGCTGGGCTGAAGATTGAGGGCGACCGGTCCGTCGTTGAGAAGCTTCAGGCGGCGCTTGACCCGATGCCGGGCGCATTCAACATCGTCGAACCTTAAAGGATTACATTTCCCCGCGTTCGCGGCGGATTGCATACCATTTTTCGACGTTGGCGTTGTGTTCTTGCAGGGTGTCGGCGAACACATGTCCGCCCTTGCCGTCGGCGACGAAGAACAATGCGCTCGTCGCTTGCGGGTTCAGCACGGCAGCTATCGCGGCGCGTGACGGATTGGCAATTGGACCCTTTGGCAGGCCAGTCATTGCGTAAGTGTTGTAGTCGTTGACGTCGGCTATTTCGGATTGGCGGATGCGGCGGCCAAGTGGCTTGCCTTTGGTAATCGGGTATATGATCGTCGGGTCAGCCTGAAGCATCATGCCCTTGCGCAGGCGGTTGGAATACACGCCAGCCACAATCCGCAGTTCAGACTTTAGCGCCGTTTCCTTTTCGACGATCGACGCCAGCGTCAACGCCTCAAGCGGCGTTTTAACGACTGTGTTCGGGCTTCGCGCTGGCCAAAGCTCGTCCATTGTTTTTGTCATCGCCGACTGCATGCGTTTCAGCACGGCAGCACGTGGTTCGCCCTTGCCAAAGGCATAGCTGTCAGGAAGCACTGATCCTTCGGCAGGCATCGCGATATTACCGCTTAGACGGTCATTCGCCATCAGGCGTTCGTAGACCATGATCGACGGCATCCCTTCGGGTATCGTGACCATCCGCTGAACGGTCTTACCGCCGGTCAGGATGGACAATATCTCCGAATTCGAAGCCTGCGGCGGGATGATGAATTCGCCTGCTTTAATTGTGCTAGTGCCGCCAAAGATTTTTGCACGATTTACAAAGGCATCGGCTGATTTGATGACTCCGCCTTTTTCAAGCATCTGTGCGGCCAGGGTAATGCTTGAGCCGGGCTTTATAACGACCGTGACTTCTCGCTCCAGCGGACCGGCTGCGGTCCAGCCGTAGATGAAGTTGCCTGCAATGATAGCAAGCAGCAGCGCCGCCGCTAATATCGCCCATTTGGCGAGGCGGCGCATATCGTCAGATGGCCTTCATGATGAGGCTGGCATTGGTGCCGCCAAAGCCAAAGCTGTTGTTCAACACAGCCTTCACTTCGCGCTTTTTGGCCACATGCGGAACCAAGTCGACGCCTTCTGTGCCTTCATCGGGATTGTCCAGATTAAGCGTTGGCGGAACGATTTGATCGCGGAGCGCCAAGATGCAGAAAATGCTTTCGACCGCACCGGCACCGCCCAGAAGGTGACCAATGGCAGACTTGGTTGAGCTCATGGAGACGTCCGCAATCGCATCGCCAAACAAGCGCTTCACGGCGCCCAGTTCTATGGTGTCTGCCATCGTCGATGTGCCGTGGGCGTTGATATAATCAATGTCGCTTGGCGTCATGCCCGCCTTTTTCAATGCCATCTGCATCGAACGATAGGCTCCGTCGCCGTCAGGATGCGGCGCGGTTACGTGATAGGCATCGCCCGAAAGGCCATAGCCAACAACTTCGGCGTAAATTTTTGCGCCACGACCCTTTGCGTGCTCATATTCTTCCAGAACGATAACGCCTGCGCCTTCACCCATGACGAAACCGTCGCGGTCCTTGTCATAGGGGCGGCTTGCGGCTTCGGGGCGATCGTTAAAGCTCATATTCAGTGCGCGTGCTTGCGCAAAGCCGGCAATACCGAGTGGGTTGATTGTGCCTTCTGCACCACCAGCCAACATAATGTCGGCATCATCATCGCGGATCATGCGCGCGGCATCGCCAATGGAATGCGCGCCCGTTGAACAGGCGGTAACCACAGCGTGATTGGGGCCTTTCAGGCCGTATTTGATGCTGACCTGACCGGAGATCAGGTTGATGAGGCGGCCATGCACAAAATGCGGGCTAACGCGGCCGGGGCCTTTTTCAGCAAGCAGCAATGCTTCGCTTTCAATGCCGGGTAAGCCGCCAATGCCTGAACCAATTGAACAGCCCGCACGTACCTTCTGGTCTTCAGTCAGTTCAGTAAGGCCAGCATCTTCCAATGCCTGACCTGCGGCATCGATGCCGTAGATGATGAAAGGGTCAACTTGCCGCTGAACCTTGTGGTCAACGCGCTTGTCGGGGTCAAAGCCCCATGGGTGATCCTTTGGTTTAACTTCGCAGGCAATAAGGCATTTCTGGTCGCTTGCGTCAAAACGCGTAATCATGCCTGCGCCGGATTTGCCAGCAATCAGGTTGGACCAGGTCGTTTCGACATCAGCCCCCAAAGGTGTAACCAGACCCAGTCCGGTAACCACGACACGACGCATTGCGTTATCTCCAAAATGCTATTCTTCGCGGCCCATTACCGCGAACAAATGCCAAAATGCAAACGGCTTTCCGACGGTAGCGCTGTTGGCGCTGGTCGGAAAGCCGTTGGATTTTTTAACTGCCCGCGCGACATAGCGCGCGAGACGGTTCAGCCGTTGCTGTTGATGAAGTCGATTGCGTCCTTGACGGTAGCAATCTTTTCAGCCGCGTCGTCAGGGATTTCAACGTTGAATTCTTCTTCAAACGCCATGACGAGTTCGACGATGTCGAGGCTGTCTGCGCCAAGATCGTCGATGAAGCTTGCAGCTTCCGTGACCTTGTCAGCTTCAACGCCGAGATGCTCGACTACAATTTTTTTGACCCGTTCCGCGGTATCGCTCATTTTTGTGCCCCTTATAATGTTGGGAGGATGAATTTCATGACTCGCCCTAATGTCCAGATGCGTCGCTGGCAAGTGGCAAGCGACGGTTATGCGTCAAAGCATCGCCATGCCACCGTTCACGTGAATAGTCTGGCCAGTGACATAGCCAGCTTCTCGTGACGCGAGATACGCCACCGCAGCGCCAATATCGGCGCCTTCACCCATGCGTCCCATCGGAATGCGCGCATTCAGCGCCTCCTTTTGCGCATCGGGCAAAGTTTCGGTCATTGCGGTTGCAATAAAGCCCGGTGCGACGCAGTTCGCGGTAACATTGCGGCTGGCCAGTTCCTGCGCAATGGCCTTTGTCATAGCAGTGAGGCCGCCTTTTGATGCTGCGTAGTTGGCTTGTCCGGGGTTGCCGGTTGTTCCGACGACGCTGGTAATCGTGATGATGCGGCCGAAGCGTGCTTTCATCATGGGTTTCGTGGCGGCGCGCATGAGGCGGAATGTCGCTTCGAGGTTGATGCGGATGACGTCATCCCATTCCTCATCCTTCATACGCATGGTCAGATTGTCGCGCGTAACGCCCGCATTGTTGACCAATATGTCGATTTTGCCCAATTTTTCGAGCGCGGCCGGGACGAGAGCTTCAACGCTATCCTTGTCGCCAAGGTTGCATGGCACCGCGACATGATCGCCTGCCAAGGACGTGCGAAATGCCTCAAGCTTGTCAACATTGGAGCCTGAAACAGCAAGCTGCGCGCCTTGAGCGGCAAGTGCTTGGCAGATTGCGCTACCGATCCCGCCCGATGCGCCGGTGACGAGCGCGGTCATGCCAGTAAGATCAAACATATTATTCTCCCTTGAACTCGGGTGCGCGTTTTTCGAGAAACGCGGTGATGGCTTCGTCATTATCCGCGGTGGCATGCGCAAGACTTTGCATCGCGGCGGACATTTCGAGAATGTTTTTCAGGTCCGCCGTCTGCCCTTCGCGCAAAAGCCGCTTGGTCATGCGGACGGCATGTGGCGGGTTGGCTGCGATTTTGTCGGCAACCTTGCGCGCCGCAGTCATGAGATCGGCATCGTCCACCACTTCGGAAACAAGCCCGATGCGCAGAGCCTCGGCAGCGTCAATGGTCTCGCCCGTCAAAGCAAGCTCGGTGGCTTTCGAAAACCCGACGATGCGTGGCAACAGCCATGCGCCGCCATCACCCGGGGTAATGCCTAATCGCACGAAGCTCTCGGCAAATTTTGCCGAAGCTGCTGCGATGCGGATATCGCACATCGTCGTGAGGTCAAGCCCTGCACCAATGGCGGGGCCGTTGACGGCAGCAACAACCGGAACCTCAAGCGCCTGAAACATTAATGGGAGCCGCTGGATACCATATTTATAGTTCCGCCGTGTTTCGGCTGGCAATCCTGCGCGCAATCCGCCGCTATCTGGGCGCATCTGTTTCAGATCGCCGCCTGATGAGAATACCGTGCCAGCACCTGTGAGGATGACGCAGCGAACCGACATATCTTGGTCCGCAGCCATGAAGGCGTCGCACATTTGTTCGACGACTGCGACGTCCGATATCGGGTTGCGCTTTTCGGGCATATTCAACGTGATGGTTAAAATGCCGCCATCGCGCGATTGGAGAATTTGGTCCGTCATTATATCGCTTTCAACAGAGCTTCGATGTCATCCATGCTGATGACGCTCGTGGTGGTGATGTCTTCATGTGTGCTGCGCTTCACCATGGGTGATAGTACTTTGCCGCCGAACTCAACGAAATGGGTAACGCCAACCTCCGCCATGGCGATGGCGGACTCGCGCCAGCGCACGCGGCCAGTGACCTGCTGCACCAATTGCGCGGCGATGACGTCGGGTTCGGACACGGCGGCTGCCGTGACGTTCGCGAAAAGCGGTACCAGCGGCGCATGAATGGTCGTGGTACCAAGCGCGCTCTGCATTTCATCGGCTGCAGGTTGCATCAATGGGCAATGAAAGGGCGCCGAAACCGGCAACAATATACCGCGCTTTATCCCATGGTCCTTGGCAAGCTCGATGGCGCGGTCAATCGCGCCTTTGTGCCCTGAAATCACGACCTGCGACGGATCATTATCGTTTGCGACGGTGCAGGTTTCGCCTTGGGCCGCAGCTTCGGCCAAAGCTTCGGCCTTGGCAATGTCCGCACCAAGTAACGCAGCCATGGCGCCAATGCCGACTGGAACAGCGGCCTGCATCGCGCGACCACGAAGCTTCAACAACGCTGCCGTCACCGACAATGGCAACGCGCCAGCGGCACAAAGCGCGCTATACTCGCCCAAGGAATGCCCAGCGACAAAATTGCATTTCTCCGAAAGGCGAACGCCGCCTTCGGTTTCGAGCACGCGCAACGTCGCAATAGCGTTGGCCATAATCGCTGGCTGGGCGTTTTCGGTCAGCGTAAGCTCGCTTTCAGGGCCATCGCACATCAGGCGGAACAGATGTTGGCCCAAAGCTTCGTCGACTTCCTGAAATACCGCGCGGGCAGTGGGGCTGGCGTCAGCGAGCGCCTTGCCCATGCCGACCGTCTGGCTGCCTTGTCCTGGAAATATAAATGCGCGCATATTCGCTCCCGTCAGTCCTTGTTTGTGCCAAATCGCCTATGGCGCGGCGCTGGATGTTGCAAGCCCGAACGGCACAACACGGTTATCGGCGTCATGGCCGATTTCCGCGCGGCCAAGATAGGCGATGCCAGTCTTGGCACACCAGCGTCGGGCGATTTCTTCTGCGCCTTCGCCAAATGGGCGGTCATTATCTGGCACGTCGCTTACCCGGCCAAGCCGCAACCCTGCGATGCCAGTCGATTGTAGATGGGTGCTGACATTGAAGAACGCCCGGTCAAATCCGTATAGATATTCGCTGACTTCCTCGACCATGAGCACATGACCATTCAAGTCGGGCATCAACGGCGTTCCGACCATCATGGCCAGCGTCATCAGGTTGAACGCAGCATATTTCTCGCCAGCCTGCACATGGGGTTCAAGCGATTGCGGCGATCGGTGCACGATCCAATCAAGCGCGCGCGTCATAGCTGCTTCACCGCCGGCGCGCCTTATGTCTGCGGGCATAGGCCCATGGCATACACGGCCAATCTGCGCGCGGTATAAAGCACCGAGCAAATTGCCCGCGTCGCTATAGCCCATATATAGTTTATCACCCGCCGCAGATTTCAGCGCCGCGATGGCGTCTTCGGCCATCCTGCATGCGCCATATCCTCCACGTACAAACCAGACCGCGTCAAAGCTTGGGTCATTGGCAAGCTCGACAAAAGCGTCGCTCCGTTCGCGATCCGAACCAGCGAAATGCCCAGCCTCGGCAAAGCATTGGTTGTGAAAGTAAAGCTCAGCGCTCGGATGTGATATTGCAGCAAGCGCAATGACCCGCGCAGCGTCTTCACGCGTAAAAGGCGTCGACGGCGCGCATATGGCTATTCGCATGATCTACCTATTTTCTTTCAAATTCGTCATTCCCGCGAAGGCGGGAATCCATCTCTGAACCGTTTCGTATACCCGATGGACCCCCGCCTGCGCGGGGGTGACGATGTTGTGTGTATACAGGGCCATTGCCAAAATCATGTTCCGGCAATAACCGCCACTTATGCACAAAAACAAATCCTATTTCTTCTGTGGCATTGGCGGTTCGGGCATGCTGCCTTTGGCGAATATCGTTCGCGATGCAGGCGCAACCGTTGCCGGGTCCGATCGCGCGCTTGATCAAGGCCGCTTGGGCGCAAAATTTGAATGGCTGCAAAGCCTTGGTATCGACCTGTTTGCGCAGGACGGCAGTGGCCTCATCAGCGGCGACCAAATCCTGATCGCTTCGGCCGCTATCGAAGACAGCGTGCCTGATGTTGCCAAGGCGAATGCTTTAGGCTGCGCCCGCATGACCCGCGCCGAGCTGCTCGCTGACTTGTTCAATACCGCGCCGCGCAGCGTTGCTATTGGCGGGACGAGCGGAAAGTCGACCGTCACTGGCATGATTGGCTGGATATTGACCGATGCGGGGCTGGACCCGACAATCATGAATGGCGCTGTGATGAAAAATTTCGTCGCCGATGACGCGCCCTTTGCCAGCGCACGGGTCGGGCAGGGGGACGTCTTTGTTTCCGAGGTAGATGAAAGCGATGGCTCCATTGCTTTGTTCACGCCTGAAGTCGCAGTACTCAACAATGTCAGTTTGGACCATAAGAGCCTAGAAGAATTGCGGCAGCTGTTCGGTGACTTTGCCAAGAAAGCCAAGACATGTGTTTGGAACGCCGATGACGCCGAGACTGCGGCGCTGATCAAACCGTTAGCGCTGGCAGGGGCGATCAGCTTTGGCTTCACAGCGCAAGCCGATTTCCGCGCTACCGACATTGTAGATTTGCCGCTCGGAAGCCGCTTCACATTGCATGCTATGGGCGAAATCCAACCTGTCGCGCTCATCGTTCCCGGTCGCCATAATATCGCCAACGCACTTGCGGCCATCGCCGCCGCGACAGCGCTTGGCGTGTCAGTAGCGCAAGCCGTTCGTGGGGTAGAGCGCTTCAATGGCCTTGCCCGCCGCTTCGACATTGTCGGCACTGCCAACGACATCACCGTCATCGACGATTTCGGCCACAACCCCGACAAGATCGCCGCAACGCTTGCGACACTCAAAGCCTTTCCGGGCCGGATCATCGCGTTCTTCCAACCGCACGGCTACGGACCAATCCGCGTCATGGGCGCTGAATTGGCAGGTGTATTTGTCGATATGTTGGACCCGGACGACCATCTCATCCTCTGTGACCCCGTCTATTTCGGCGGCACCGTGGACAAGAGCATTGGCAGCCAAAGCATCATCGACGCAGTCGCTGCAGAGGGGCAAAGCGCCGAATATATCCCTTCGCGCGAAGACTGCGGGAACCGCATTGCGGAGTTAGCGCAACCAGGCGACCGGATCGTCATCATGGGCGCGCGGGATGATACGTTGAGCGCGTTTGCGGCGGACATTCTGGCGCGGCTTGCAGCCTAGCAATATCTCGAGCCACCGCCTTTCCGGCGAATCGCTTGCTTTTCCCGTAAATCCCACCTAAGCGCGCCACTTCGCTTGGGGGTAACCCTAGTGATTACGAAGAAGGCCGGAGGGGCGTATGCATGGTGCTGCGTCAGCGATCGGTAGGAACAAGGAAACGCCCATGCCAATGTACGAGCATGTATTTTTGGCGCGTCAGGACCTTTCACAGGCCCAAGTTGATGCGCTGGCAGAAGTTGCCACCAAGATTGTGGAAGACAA
Source organism: Sphingomonadales bacterium (assembly GCA_027486895.1). Classification (GTDB taxonomy): domain Bacteria; phylum Pseudomonadota; class Alphaproteobacteria; order Sphingomonadales; family Sphingomonadaceae; genus Sphingorhabdus_B. Next base: position 44,111 of record JAIXOE010000002.1, on the reverse strand, counting down.
TAAAGGTAAGGTCGTAAAGACCGAAACCTGGGGTCTTCGCACACTGACTTACAAAATTCAGAAAAACCGCAAAGCGCATTTCGTGATGCTCGACATCGAAGCTAATGGCGACACCATCGCTGAGCTCGAGCGTCAGACACGTATGAACGAAGATATCATTCGTTACATGACTGTCCGCGTTGACGAGCATGAAAAAGGCCCATCGGTCATGATGCGCAAGAGCGACCGTCCAGAGCGCAGCGAGCGCGGTGGATTCGGTGGCGGCGACCGTGATCGCGGTGCCCCACGTCCAGATCGTGGCGACCGTCCCGATCGCGCACCCCGTGCAGAGCAGGAGGCTTAAATTATGGCACGTCCGTTTTTCCGTCGCCGCAAGTCCTGCCCATTCCAGGGTAAAGATGCGCCGAAAATTGATTATAAAGATGTACGCCTGCTTCAGGGTTACATTTCAGAGCGTGGCAAGATTGTCCCATCACGCATCACCGCCGTTTCGGCAAAGAAGCAGCGTGAACTGGGCCAAGCTATCAAGCGCGCCCGTCACATCGGCCTTCTGCCGTACATCGTGAAGTAAGGAGCCGAAACATGGATATCATACTTCTCGAACGCGTTGAAAAGCTTGGTGCAATTGGTGACGTTGTCACCGTGAAGGACGGCTATGCCCGTAACTTCCTGCTGCCAAACAAAAAAGCGCTCCGTGCGAACGACGCAAACCGCAAGGTTTTCGAAGCGAACCGCGCGAAGATTGAAAGCGACAACGCAACCCGTCGTGACGAAGCTCAAAAGGCTTCAGGCGGCGTCGAAGGCAAGCAGATCGTTCTGATCCGTGCGGCTTCGCAAACTGGTCAGCTTTATGGATCGGTTTCGGTCAAGGACATCGTTGACGGTCTGGTCGCCCAGGACGCCAAGGTTTCCAAGTCGATGATCGTTCTCGAACGCCCCATCAAGACGCTCGGCGTATTTGACGTTAAGGTTGTTCTGCACCCCGAAGTTTCGGTCAATGTTCAGGTCAATGTGGCCCGTTCGGACGACGAAGCCGAGTTGCAGAAGGACGGCGTCAACGTTCTCGACCAGATGTTCGAAGCAGAACAGGCCGAAATCGCTGCTGAAGTCATTGAAGCTCAGGTTGAAGCCGAAGTTGCTGCCGATGCTGCAGATGCTGCTGAAGCTGCTGCCAACGCAAAGCGCCGCGAAGAGCAAGCTGCTGCCAAGGCCGCTGCTGAAGCTGCCGGTGGTTTGTCGGCCGAGGCTGACGAAGCTTAAGCTTTCGTTCCAAGAAAAACAAAAAGCCGCCCCGTCGCAAGACCGGGCGGCTTTTTTGTGCCCATCGTCGTATTTGCGCGACCCAGCCATCAACGTACCAACATCCGTCATCCTGAACTTGTTTCAGGATAACGCACGACATTTGCATGTTATCCTGAAACAAGTTCAGGATGACGAAGCTAATGTTTGTTCATTATAATGCGAGACATCAGTCATGACCGCACCCATCATCATTACCGCCGAAATGGGCAAAGCGGATCAGGCGTGGGCCAATGGCTTGCGGCGCGCGCATTATCCTGCGGACCGCAATGTGGTGGATGCGCACATCACGCTGTTTCACCATTTGCCACCAGGCCATATTGGCGAAATCAAAGCGCGCTTGGCGGCTCTTGCGGCTGAATGCCCGGCACCAAAGGCGTATCTGAGCGAACTTATGAAGCTCGGCAGCGGCGTTGCCTATCGTGTTGAAAGCGAAGAACTCCTCTCGATTCGCGATGAGCTGGCGGCGGAATTTCGTGGGTTGCTCATTCCTCAAGATCAAGCGCGCCCTCGGTTGCATATCACTGTCCAGAACAAGGTCGAACCTTCCGTGGCAAAAGCGCTATACGAAAGGCTTTCCAGCAATTTCCAGCCGCGGCCCTTGGCCATAAACGGCCTTGCGGCCTATTATTACCGCGGCGGTCCATGGGAGCAAATCGGCAGATGGGCATTTCGAGGCTGAATAACTTTTTGCAGCCCTTGACCCATTCAACCCCCACGCTTATAGCGCCGCGTGCTTCCCCGCAAAGGCTGGGATTCACGCTTGGATGGCGAAGTAGCTCAGCTGGTTAGAGCGGTGGAATCATAATCCATAGGTCGGGGGTTCAAGTCCCTCCTTCGCTACCATCCTCCCATCGACATAACAGGCACAGGAACAGTTCGGTTGCTGGGATTATGAACGGTTGCCTCACGTTCTTGCGGCGGCTAAGGTTAGCGCATGAAGGACTGCACCCAATGCGTTGTGCGTAACCGTGCAATTTGCGCCGGCCTCGAACCCGATGAGCTTGATACGCTGGGCCAGCTTGGCCGAAGGCAGCGTGTAAAAAAGGGACAGACTGTCGTTTGGGAAGGCGACGATTCCGTTGTTGTTGCCAATGTCATCGAAGGTGTCTTGAAAGTTTCGATGAGCATTTCGGATGGACGCGAACAGATCGTCGGCGTTGTATTTGCTTCAGACTTCATTGGTCGGCCCTTTGGTCAGCAGAGCCCGTATAGCGTCACTGCGCTCACCGATGCAGAGTTATGCATATTTTCCCGTTCGACGTTCGACAGCTTCGCGCGTCAGCATCCCGCACTGGAGCATAAGCTGCTGCGTCGGACGTTGAACGAACTTGATCGCGCTCATGAATGGATGTTGCTGCTGGGGAAGAAGACCGCAACAGAGCGCATTGCGACTTTGCTGCTGGAAATGTCCGCGCGTCTTGGTGAGACTGGCTGTTCCGCCGAAAACGGTGCGCTGGATGCGTTTGAACTGCCGCTTGATCGTCAGCAGATGGGCGATGTCCTTGGGCTCACCATTGAAACGGTCAGCCGGCAGTTATCGCTGTTGAAAGCCGACGGTGTCATTAACCTGCCCGATCGCCGGACTGTGGCCATCCAGAACCGCGCGCGGCTTCAGGATCTTTCCGCCGCCGCATAAGGCGGTTTTTCTATTCGTTGATCTGAATCAAGGAACGCCCTGCTGCGCTGCGGCATGGATGACCCTGAAGCTGCAATGTTGCGGTTCAGGGGAAGACAATGGTTTCGCTTTTATCACGCGTCGGCGTGTGGTTTTTCATCGCATTACTGGCATTTATGGCCATGGCACTGGGGGCTGACCAAGCTTACTCGGTTCATATGGCCATCATTTGCGTTGCCGCGCTGATTGCGATGGCTGCTTCCATGAACAAGTTTGATTTCGTGACGCGGCGGTTTCCGGCACTTGGTGGCCCCGCGCTACAATCGCAATATGATGATGATCCCATTCGCTGGGGCGTTATCGCAACGATGTTTTGGGGGATCGCCGGGTTTCTCGTTGGACTCATCATCGCGCTCCAACTCGCGTTTCCCGCGCTGAACCTCAATCTAGAATATACCACATTCGGCCGTCTTCGGCCGTTGCACACCTCTGCAGTGATTTTTGCATTTGGAGGCAATGCGCTGATTGCGACGAGTTTCTACGTTGTGCAGCGCACGTGCCGGGCGAGACTTGCCTTCCCCAGTCTCGCCCGTTTTGTGTTCTGGGGCTATCAACTCTTCATCGTGTTGGCGGCCACCGGTTATTTGATGGGCGTTACCGAAGCCAGGGAATATGCCGAACCCGAATGGTATGTCGATATCTGGCTGACGATTGTTTGGGTCAGCTATCTCGCGGTGTTTGTGGGTACAATCGTAAAGCGAAAAGAGCCGCACATTTACGTGGCGAACTGGTTTTATCTGAGTTTCATCATCACTGTGGCAATGCTGCATCTGGTGAACAATTTGTCGATGCCTGTCAGCATCTTCGGTTCCAAAAGCTACAGCGCGTTTGCAGGTGTGCAGGATGCGCTGACGCAGTGGTGGTATGGGCACAACGCGGTTGGATTTTTCCTCACCGCTGGCTTCCTTGCCATGATGTATTATTTCGTGCCGAAGCAGGCCGAGCGTCCGGTTTTTTCCTATCGGCTTTCCATTGTCCACTTCTGGGCGTTGATTTTCCTCTATATCTGGGCGGGGCCGCACCATCTGCACTACACAGCTTTGCCCGATTGGGCACAGACGCTGGGCATGGTGTTTTCCATCATCCTGTGGATGCCAAGCTGGGGCGGCATGATCAATGGCCTGATGACGCTGAACGGCGCATGGGACAAGATCCGCACTGACCCTATCATCCGTATGATGGTTATGGCGCTCGCCTTCTATGGGATGAGCACATTCGAAGGGCCAATGTTGTCGATCAAGGCGGTCAACAGCCTGTCGCACTACACTGACTGGACCATTGGCCATGTGCACAGCGGTGCGCTCGGCTGGAACGGCATGATTACCTTTGCCTGCCTCTATTATCTGTTCCCGCGTCTATGGGGCCGTAGCCGCATGTATTCGCTTCGAATGATCAACTGGCACTTCTGGCTGTCGACACTTGGCATCGTTTTCTATGCCTCGGCGATGTGGGTCGCTGGCATCATGCAAGGGCTGATGTGGCGCGAATATGGCGCGGACGGTTATCTCGTCTACTCCTTTGTAGAGACCGTCGCCGCGATGTTCCCCATGTATCTCATCCGCGCTTTGGGTGGGCTGCTGTACCTCTCGGGCGCACTGGTGATGGTCTACAATGTCTGGATGACCGTGGCGGGCCATCTGCGCGATGAAAAGCCAATGACGGAAACGCCGCACAATGCGGACGCTGACCGTCCCTATGTCGCCGTTCCAGCTGAATAAGGATTGCCAATCATGACAAGCACAACCGAACGCGCCTTCAGCCATAAGAAACTGGAACGTAATGTGACATTGCTTGGCCTTTGTGCGCTGGGCGCAGTGGCCATTGGCGGCATCGTCGAAATCGCGCCATTGTTTTGGATCGATTCAACGGTGGAAAAGGTTGAAGGCATGCGGCCTTACACTCCACTGGAGCTGACGGGACGTAATATCTACATGCGCGAGGGCTGTTACGTCTGTCACAGCCAGATGATCCGCCCTTTCCGCGACGAGGTTGAACGTTATGGCCCTTACAGCCTCGCCGCCGAAAGCATGTACGACCACCCGTTCCAATGGGGTTCGAAACGCACTGGACCTGATTTGGCGCGGGTTGGCGGTCGCTATTCGGACGAATGGCACCGCGCGCATCTGAAAAACCCCCGCAGCGTCGTCCCTGAATCGATTATGCCGCCTTATGCTTTCCTTGCCGAAAGGCCTGTGAAGGTCGGTGACATGTCAGGGCATTTGACAGCGCTTTCACGTGTCGGCGTGCCCTATACCAAGGAAGCTATCGCTGCCGCGGACGCTGACTTGGTGGCGCAAGCTGATCCCAATGGAGATCCTGCGTTATTGAAGACGCGATATCCCAAGGCACAAGCGCGGGATTTCGACGGTAACCCTAATCAGGTGACCGAATTGGACGCCGTCATCGCCTATCTGCAAATGCTTGGCACACTCGTTGATCATCAAAAGGCAAAAGCCTTTGAGCAGCCACGATGAACTACAATGATTTCCGGCATTTCGCTGACAGCTGGGGCCTGTTGATGATGGGGATATTGTTCCTTGTCCTCATATTGTGGCCATTTCGCAAAGGGGCGTCGCAGCGCAACGAAGACGCGGCAAATATCATTTTCAGGGACGACGACCATGTCTGATAAAAAACGGATTGACCAACCAACGGGCACTGAAACCGTTGGTCACGAATGGGATGGCATTGAGGAACTCGACACACCTATGCCGCGCTGGTGGGTCATCTCGTTCTGGGCCTGCATTGTCTGGGGCATTGGTTACCTCATTTTGTATCCCGCCATCCCGATGGCCAATAGCGCAACGCGAGGCGTTTTGAACTGGACGAGCAGAGGCGAACTTGATGCAGAGATGAAGGCAGAAACGCTGCGCCGAGCGCCCATTACCAGCGCGTTGGCATCGATCCCTGTTGAGCAGCTTGCAGGCAATGAGCGTCTATATCAGGCGGCTGTTGAGGGTGGCCGTGCCGCTTTTAAAGTGCATTGCGTGCAATGCCACGGGTCGGGTGCTGCCGGGTCAAAGGGATATCCCAATTTGAATGACGACGACTGGCTTTGGGGTGGCGATTTGAATGCGATTCATGTCACGCTCACCCACGGAATCCGGCAGCCTGACCATGATGAAACGCGTTTTTCGCAGATGCCCGCCTTTGCAGGAGTGTTGAGCACGGGGGAAATCGATGCCGTTACATCTTATGTTCGGTCGTTGTCGGGCCTGGAAAAAGCCAGCGCGAACACTGCTGCAGGCGCGACGATTTTTGGCAACAATTGTGCGTCATGTCACGGCGCTGATGGGAAGGGCATGCGTGAGTTCGGTGCCCCCAATCTGACAGATGGCATATGGCTGTATGGAGGCGACAAAGCCACACTGACCGCAACGGTAAATCAGGCCCGCTATGGCGTTATGCCACGCTGGAACAACCGGTTGGATCCCGTGACGATAAAAATGCTGGCGGCTTATGTCCATTCGCTCGGCGGCGGAGAGGAAGCGCCAGCTCCCGTGACTGCGCCAGTTGCCGTTTCTGGAACCAGTCCGGCCAAGGTGGCCACCAATGTCGGGAATTGAACCACTAAAGGTCCAGCAGCCGGCGCTATACGAAGGGCGAAGGGGCGTTTATCCGAAGGCCGTTGACGGATTTTTCCGGCGGATGAAATGGGTCATCATGGCGGTGACGCTCGCTATTTATTACATCACGCCATGGATACGCTGGGACCGCGGGCAATATGCACCAGATCAGGCCGTGTTGGTCGATCTTGCCAATCGCCGCTTTTACATGTTCCAGATCGAAATCTGGCCGCACGAATTTTATTATGTGGTTGGCCTTCTCATCATGGCAGGAATTGGCCTGTTCCTTGTCACCAGCGCTGTAGGCCGTGCTTGGTGCGGCTATGCCTGCCCGCAAACGGTGTGGACCGACCTGTTTCAACATGTGGAACGGTTCATCGATGGCGACCGCAATGCCCAGATACGGCTCGAAAAGGCATCATGGGGCGTCGAGAAAATATCCAAGCGCCTGACCAAATGGGCAGCATGGCTGTTCATTGCATTTTGGACTGGCGGTGCGTGGATCATGTACTTTGCCGACGCGCCCACTTTGGTGCGCGAATTCTGGTCGGGCGAGGCGGCAACAGTCGCCTACGCCACGGTCGGCATCTTGACCGCAACGACATTTATCTTTGGCGGTTTCATGCGTGAGCAGGTTTGCATTTATATGTGCCCCTGGCCGCGGATCCAGACAGCCATGATGGACGAAAAATCGTTGCTCGTGACCTACAAGGATTGGCGCGGCGAACAACGCGGCAGCCTTAAGCAGGCGCAGGCAAATCCGCAGGCGTTCGGCGATTGCATTGACTGCAACCAATGCGTCGCCGTGTGTCCCACAGGCATCGACATTCGCGAAGGTCCGCAAATCGGCTGCATCACCTGCGCTTTGTGCATCGACGCTTGCGACAAGGTCATGGCACAAATCGGCAAGCCGCGTGGCCTGATCGATTATTGCACGCTGGATGATGCCGTGGCGGTGAAATCGGGTCGGCAAGCGAACCCGCCTTTAAAAACGCTCTTTCGGCCCCGCACGATTGTCTATTTTGGAATTTGGGCGTCCATTGGTTTGGCGATGCTGTTCACACTGGGGCAACGGACGCGGCTAGATCTATCAGTTCAACCCGATCGTAACCCGGTTTATGTTCGGCTTTCCGATGGTGCGATCCGAAACAATTTCACACTCAAAATCCGCAATATGGAAACCCGGCCGCGTATCGTGGACGTGACTATCAACGGGCTTAGCGGCGCAGTCATGTGGACGGCAGATGGCAAGCGCGAATTCGCCAAGCAGAGCGTGAATTTCGCGGTTGCACCAGATGCGGTGCACAAGGTCCGGCTGTTTATCGCAGCGCCGCCCGAAGGCGAAGAGCGCACAGAGTTTCGCATCACCACACGCGCACGTTCCGGTGACGAACGTGGTGACAGCGACACCGTCATCTTTGAACGGCCGGAGACAGAAGAATGAAAATTTTGACCGACGGCAGATTCACTGGCTGGCACATGACGGCGATATTGGTCGCCTTTTTTGGCATCGTTATGGCCGTGAACTTTTACATGGCGCGGATGGCGGTGGGCACTTTTGGCGGCACAGTGGTCGACAATAGCTATGTTGCCAGTCAGGAATATAACGCGTGGTTGGGTGCGGCTGCGCGTCAGGAAAAGCTTGGCTGGAATGTGAAAGTGTCACTCGATACTGGCCGACATGTGCAGGTGGATGCGCGCACCGATGGCGTCGCTATCACGCAGATGACTGCTATCGGTGACGCCCTGCACCCGCTTGGACGGGCGGACGACATTGCGCTGTCTTTCGCCCCTGCTCATGACGGAACCTTGATTTCGACCACAGCATTGCCGGCAGGTCGCTGGAACTTGCGGCTCTCGCTTCGCCGTGGTGCTGATATCTTCAAGTTGGCAGAGCAGGTGCAATGAACGCGGAGAGCATATTGCGGCCCTCTGCGGCGTTGATGCAGTCCGACTTTTCCGTGCCAGCTATGCGTTGCGCTGGCTGCATTTCGAAACTTGAGCGCGGCCTGTCACAACAACCCGGAATCGTCAATGCCCGCGTTAACTTTACCGCGAAGCGGGTATCCATTTCGCACCTGCCCGAATTGACCATGCCAGAGTTGGTCGCTGCAATCGCCGAAACCGGGTTTGAGGCGCAAGCCATTACCGACCAGCAAGGCGATCCTGCTGCCGCCGAAGCACATCAGTTGTTGAAAGCCATGGCCGTGGCTGGGTTTGCCATGATGAACATCATGCTGCTGTCGGTGTCGGTTTGGTCAGGTGCAACCGGGGTGACGCGCGACCTGTTCCATTGGTTGTCGGCCATGATAGCGTTGCCCACCGTCATTTACGCAGGCCAGCCGTTTTTCCGTTCGGCATGGAACGCGCTGCGCAAGCGTCGCACCAATATGGATGTGCCGATCTCTATTGGTGTGTCGATTACCACAATGTTGAGCCTGTATGAGACATTCAACCACGGCCAGCACGCCTATTTTGACGGCGTGGTCATGCTGCTGTTCTTTCTGCTAACAGGACGCTGGTTGGACGCCGTCATGCGAGACCGGGCCCGCGATGGGGTCAGCGCACTGCTGAAGCAAACGGCGGCAGGTGCCATGGTTTTGCGGGCGGATGGCAAGACGGAATGGGTCGATGCCAGCGCCCTTGTCCCGGGTATGCAGATGATCATAGCGGCAGGGGAGCGATTGGCTGCCGACGGCATCGTTGTAAAGGGGCAAAGCAGTTTTGACCTTTCGCTGCTGACGGGCGAATCTGCTGCGCAGTCCGTCAATATGGGCGATGTCGTTCATGCCGGCACGCTGAACGTCGATGCGCCGGTTACTGTGCGCGTGACGGCATCGGGTCCCGACACCGCGATTGCCGATATTGCGCGATTGATGGAACAAGCCGGCCAAAGCAAATCGGTCTATGTGCGGATCGCCGACCGCGCTGCGCGCTTTTATGCGCCAGCCGTGCACACGCTCGCGCTGGCAAGCTTTGGCGGCTGGATGATCGCTGGTGCTGGCTGGCACGAAAGCCTTTTGATTGCGGTCGCAGTCCTGATCATCACATGCCCCTGCGCGTTAGGCCTCGCCGTGCCAGCAGCCCAAATCGTCGTTGCTGGTGCGTTGATGCGTGCCGGCATATTGGTGAAAGATGGAAGTGCACTTGAGCGACTGGCTGAGGTCGATCTTGCGATGTTCGATAAAACCGGCACCCTGACACGCGGACGGCCTGAACCTGTCAATCTTGACCAAGCCGATGCAACGCAGAAATCGGTATTGCTCGCTCTTGCGCGGGCAAGCCGCCACCCATTGTCAGAAGCCATCCGCCGCACGTTGGAGGCCGAGGGCGTGATCGCTGCGGACATCGACGCCGTGCGGGAGGTTGCAGGTTCCGGAATATATGGCAGTTTCAACTGCATAAATGTCTCGCTCGGTCGGCCCGAGGTCGAAATTTCGCACGAGGGCATGGCATCGCAATTGCAGATTGGCGACTTGCCGCCTTTCGCAGTGCATTTCGCAGATATGATGCGGCCCCATGCCGAAGAAACAGTGGCAGGGCTTAAGGAAATGGGCATCACCTCAGCTATCTTGTCGGGAGACCGCGCGGTCTCGGTTGCACCTGTCGCGCGAACGCTTGGATTAACCGCACAGACCTCCATGCTGCCCCAAGACAAGTTGGACGCCATCGCGCGCCAGAAAACGGCGGGTTACAAAGTGCTGATGGTTGGCGACGGGCTGAACGACGGCCCTGCTTTGGCCGCCGGTTACGCTTCGATGGCACCAGCATCGGCCAGTGACGCAGGACAGCAGGCGGCAGACATTGTCTTCATGGGAGATTCGCTTGCACCCGTTGCCATCGCAATCCGTGCAGCCCGCCGCACGCAGCGGATCGTCCGCCAGAACTTCGTCATGGCCATTGGCTATAACGCCATCGCCGTGCCGCTGGCGATTGGCGGATATGTTACGCCATTGATTGCGGCTGCTGCGATGTCGGGTTCATCGCTGATCGTCGTTGCCAATGCGCTGCGCTTGCGGAGCGCGGCGCGATGACTGGTCTTGCCTTGCTCATCCCCGTTGCTTTGGGCTTGGGCTTGCTCGGCCTTGCTGGATTTTTCTGGTCCGTGAAAAGCGGCCAGTTTGACGATGCCGACGGCGCCGCACTTCGCATACTGATTGATGATGAGGATCAGCCATGAGGCGTGTGGCTACCTTGGCGGCTGTGCTGGCGCTGATTATGCCACCAATGCCAGTTGCTGCGCGTGCCATCATGGTCGATGTTTGCGGTAAACCTGGGGGGCGCATGGCTTTACCGGTTAAGCCCCGATTGCCACAAGAGGGCGACGGTCATGGCTGTTGTAAGAAAGGCTGCCATGCGGCCAATGAGCGCAAGAAGCGCACTGCCGGTGACGTTGACGACGGGATTGGCGAGGACGGCTGCTGCTGACAGGAATGCGGCGCTCTTCGTCGGAAAAGCGCCGCTGGGGTTTGGATATGCTGGCTATTAGAAGCGGAAACCGACCCCAACACCGAACACAATCGGATCAAGGCTGATCTTCACCCGCTGCGTGCCAATGGCGGTCGTTGCCAAACGTGCCGTGGTGTCGATATCGATATATTTGACATCGAAATTGAGGAACATTTTCTCATTCAGGTCAATGTCGATACCTGCTTGCGCGGCCCAGCCAAAACTGTCCTTCAAATCGACGTCGGTTTGCCCAACTGCCGTTTCAAGTCCAGCCGAAGGCTTTTCCGAGTAGAACATCGTGTAATTGACGCCTGCGCCGACATAGGGCCGAACTTTTGCATCTGGCGCGAAATGATACTGAACGGTCAAAGTTGGCGGCAATACCCATGTTGAAGCAAGCTTTCCAATGCTGCCAGTTGTTCCGCTCGTGCCGCTGGCATTGTGCTTGGTGGTCGCTGCAATCAACTCAAGCCCGACATGGTCGCTGACCATATGGGTGATGTCAATTTCTGGCATGATGCTGTTGTTGACGCTCACTTCTTCGGTAGGGAAGGTTGGCAATATGCCGCCCGAGCTCTCTGTTGGTGCTACCATGATTGCGCGGACCCGGACGAAAGTGTCCCCTGCTTTTGCATAAGCGGGTGAAGCCAAGGCGCTGACGGCGATGGCGGGCAGAACTGCGTATTTCCAAAAGTGCATGTCATTTCCTTTCTGGTCGATGATGCTGAAACCGCAGTGGGCCTCATGCGGCATGATCGCATTGATCTGGGCCAAGAAAGTGGTTGATCGAGATCAAAGACAGGCCGCCGCTGTCCTGTTCAATTAATGAGCATGTGGACTTTCTATCCTGAACTGCTGGCGGCAAATGTCCCAAGATATACAAGTTACCCGACGGCCGTGGAGTTTAGTGAAACTGTCGGTGCGTCCGCATTTTCCCAGGCGCTAGACGATGTACCCACCGATGCACCTATGTCGCTTTATCTGCACATCCCATATTGCCGGGAAATATGCTGGTATTGCGGTTGCAACACCGGGGCCGCGTCCAAGGAAAAACGGTTAACCAGCTATCTCGCTGCGCTTGAGGCAGAGATAACGCACATTGCGGCACGGCTAAACGGACGCGGGAGAGTTCAACATATTGCCTTTGGCGGGGGTAGCCCGAATGCCTTAGCTCCAGTGGAATTTGTCCGCCTTATGGATCGTGTGCGAACGATGTTTACATGCGACGATCCGCAAATCTCTGTGGAACTCGACCCCCGGATATTCAACGTCGAATGGGCGGCTACGCTGGCGCGCTGTGGTGTATTGCGCGTCAGCCTAGGTGTGCAAAGTTTCTCCGAAAACATCCAACGCGCGATTGGCCGGACACAACCGTTGCAGTTGATTGAAAACTGCATGGCATTGCTGCGCGAAGTCGGCGTCAAAGGCATCAACTTTGACCTGATGTATGGCCTGCCCGGGCAATCGCAGTCAGATTTGCTTGAGACGCTGGAAATCACAACGCGCCTTGCACCAGACCGAATTGCACTTTTTGGTTATGCGCACATGCCGCAATTATTTCCCCGACAGCGGCGCATTGATGATTCCGCGTTACCCAACTCAGCCGAGCGTTTTGCGATGGCAGAATTGGGGTACGAATATTTCACAAAGGCTGGCTACACGGCCATCGGGTTCGACCATTTTGCGAGACCAGATGACAGCCTTGCGAGAGCCTCTAAAGCAGGGGCACTTCGCCGGAACTTCCAAGGGTTCACTGACGACAATAGCGATATCATGATTGGTATGGGCGCAAGCGCGATCAGCAATTTTCCAAAATACATTATCCAAAACGAAAAAAATGTAGGCGATTATCGCGCGCGGACGACTGCACATGACATGACTGCAGTTCGCGGCGTCGCGCGCGATGATGATGCCCAATTGCGCGGCAAACTTATCGAAAAACTGCTATGCACAGGCAATTCTGGCCCAATTCCCGTCGGATTAGTGTCTGATTTGCCATTAAAAATGCGGGGATTTTCTGACCAAGGCCTTGCCCGGCTGGAACAAGATTGCATCATCATTGAGCCGGACGGAATTCCATATTCGCGGGCGATTGCGTCGCTGCTTGATGCCTACCGTAAACCGGCATCGCGGCAATTCAGTCCTGCTGTTTAAGCACCCGTTCGACGTGCGCATATAGCCAATTGCGTGCGGCGGGATCGGCGAAGCTGTGTGACGCGGTGTCATAAGATGACAGAGATATGTTCGCCTTCGCGCGCACATTCTGAAACGTCGCGGACCGCCATGCCGCCAGAAAAGCACGAGCCGTTGTGTCGCGTTCCGCAACCAATATTTCGGTAGGTCCCTCGCGTTCCAGCAAGTTTGCGGCAATACGTGTCGCCAAATCCGAAACCGGTTCGCGCACGGATGCTTTGGCTAGGCCTGAAGCAAGTTTTTTGACGTCAATTTTGCCCGTCAAAAGATCGATGATGCTGCGGGGGTTTTTCAACCTTGCCCAATAACGCGCGCGAATGGCCGCAACGTTGGGGGAGTGGGTTTCGTCCGTCTCTGGCGCGCCGTCGATGGTCCATGGATTGGCCAGAATAAGCGTACTGAACGCATCGCGATCTGGAAAAAGCACCAGAGCAGTCGCAGCATCGCAGTTTCCAAATCCGACAATGTTACGCAATTGGGGTGCCAGAGCACGAAAGGCCTGCAAAGCCGCAGCAATGTCATCTGCGCTATGTTCGAAGCCTCTGTTTTCTCCTTCGCTGTCGCCGACGCCGCGCCGGTCAAAGCGGAAGACGGGATAACCAAGTGCCTGGGCATGCTGCGCCATGGCAGCTTGGCCCGCATAAGCCCCGCTGCGAATTTCGTTCCCGCCGCTGATTATGAGCAGGCCAGTCGTGCCGTCGGCGGCATCGAACGCGCCCGTCATATTGTCGGTGCCGCATGGAAAATTGACTATCGTCCGCACGTTGCGCTCCATTGGTCAATGTAGCCAGCAAGCGCTGCTGACATTTCAGGACTGTCGCCAGGCTCTGACCGCAACCACAAAGCGGTTCCAGCCACGTCGCTAAGCGCCGCTTCGGTCGTTGCGTCAGATAGGACGGGAAGTGCTTTCTCGAGATCGCCGAGCATCGCTGGACCAATCGCATGGCCAGCAAGATTAAGCCCATGGCGTTGTCCCTCTATTATGAGCTGCTCGGCACTGGTGACTAAGCCGGCCTCCTTATCCGCCGAAATCCGCGCGCGCAGCAGCGTTTTCAAAAGCGAGGCACCCTTCACCGGTGCCAATCGGCAAATGGGAAGGCCCGTGGCATCGTCGAGCAAGCTGCCACCGCGGATGGAAAGCACATGCGTTGCCTTCGATTGTATAGCGGCATCAGATGCAGCGCGCCGCCAGCTTTCCATCGACTGCTCTGAAAGGGCTGTTCTGCTTTCATTGCTTCCGGGTAGGTCCGGTAGCAGCGATGCCACATCGCGCTTTGCCAAATGCCGCATAGCCTCGACCATCATCCGCCGTGTGCGGTTCATTTCGTCAAACAGCGGCGGGAGGATGAGGACAATGCGGTCGGCATCAGCTGGGCCAAAGCGAAGGCCATATTCGCTTTGGCCGGCTGTATTGTAGTAGATATGGAGTGGCTGTGGCCTCACTCAGCGACCTTCGTCTCAGCAAAGCGCACCAGATTGCCAAATGTCGCGAACAACTCGCCATCGACTTCATCATCGTCAATCATGATATCCAGCCTGTCCTCAAGCTCTGTCAACAAACCAGCCACCGCCATTGAATCCAATTCGGGGATCGCGCCGAATAATTCGCTGTCATCTTGCAAAGCCGAGACCTGTTCCGATGAAAGCCCAAGCACATCTGACAAAAGCGTGCGGATTATTGTTTCTACGTCCTGTGACATTTTTCTCTTTCTTGTTAAGCGGCTTTGCCGCGCATTTGGCGTAAGTGGTGGCGGGCAATCATGGGCCAGTTGGCGATGTGGTTTGGCCACAGCAGGTCAATTCGAAACCGGGGACGCATTTCTTCCATCCACTCGCGTTTGTAAGGATCGCTGCCAGTCCCGAAATCAATTTCAGCAACTTTATCGATATCGATGACATGCTGAAACAGTGCTGCTGACAATAACGTACCAGGCGATGATGCCAGATGCCGTTCGTCATGTGCCAATTTGTGAATGAGCGCGATTTTGTTTTCGACTGTCCAGAACTGCGCGGCCACAGGCTGCCCATCAATATAGGCCAATCCGAGTCGCAAATTGCCTGCCGCACCCTCTTGCCGAGCCAGTTGCATGAGGAATTCCGGACTGCCTTCCGAGGGCTTCCAACTGCGGGCATAAATGCGTTCATAATCGCGCCACGCAGCCTCATCAAATGTCTGTTCGATGCGTATCGAAACGACTCCCTTTTTACCCTTGCGCTTGACGGTATTTTTCAGCTGACCGGGACGTCCTGCCCAATATTCGTCAAACGTCCGGCCTTTGACGCGCAGATGGTGATTTTCATCGCAGGCGGACATTTCCACGACCCAGCCACTTGATGCAAAGGCCGCGGCGATTTCGCTTGCTGAGCCGTCTTCATCCGGAACGGGGGCTAATGTCAGCCTGCGCGTGCGATCCTTTGCGCTTTGCGCAAACTGACGGAGCAACGCCAAGCGTGTCACTTCGTCATAAGCGCCGCCAAAAATCGGCCGCCAGCTGAAATTGTACCAATTGGCAAGCGCGACATGATGGCCATTGCCTTGACGCATCAGCGGCATCCAAGCGTCGGCGTCCCCTTGATGTGCGCGCAACAACAATGGCGGGTTGTCGCGCAGCGCGAGGCGATGAAGCTGGTCCAGCCAGTCAAGCCGGTCAAACAGGCTCTTTTGAAATTCGCGGTCAAGACGTCCTCCGGCTGCCACCTGGGCTGTCAGGAAATTATCGTGATATTCACCTTTTACCGGCAAATAGCTGACCTCTGACATGAACTTTCACTCCAAGCGATATTGCCAATATGACGCACGATTTGCCGTTGTTCCCACTCGATCACTTGCCCCTGTTTGGGCAACCTCTCGCGAGCGCGCTGACGATTCGTGATCGCACATATAATTATCAGGAGTTAAATCTCCGTATCGGTCGGTTGGCTGCATGGCTGGCGGCGACGGACCTGCGTTCTGGTGACCGGGTGGCGACATGGTTGGGCAAAGGCGAGGTAGCGTGCCTGATGCCTTTGGCAGTGGTCCGTGCTGGGCTTGTGCATGTACCAGTTAACCCGCTGCTGAAAGCGCCACAGGTTGCGCATATCATGGGCGATAGTATTGCGCGGTTGTTGATTACGAATGCTGGGCGGGCGGCTACGCTAACTCCTCCCCGAAACGGCGAGGACTATAGCGTTGTCGACGAAAAGACTGTGTTGGCGGTTTTGGACGACAGTAGCGCCCTATCAATTCCGCCACTCCCACCCTCAACTGACACAGACACGCTGGCCGCGATCCTATATACCAGCGGCTCTACGGGTCGTCCCAAAGGTGTGATGCTTTCGCACGCGAACCTTGCATTGGGCGCCGCGAGCGTAGCGCAATATCTCAAGCTCACCCCGGATGACAAAACGCTCGCGGTGCTGCCGCTCAGCTTTGATTATGGTCAGAACCAGTTGCTGTCGACATGGCGGGCAGGGGGCTGCGTCGTTCCGCTGGATTATCTGACGCCGCGTGATGTCATCAAAGCCTGCGTGCAGCATAAAATCACCACCCTCGCCGCAGTGCCGCCTTTGTGGGTGCAGTTGACTGAACAATTGTGGCCTGTGGAAGCGACGCAGAATATGCGGCGACTGACCAATTCTGGCGGTGCGTTGACCCCAAGCCTCGTAAAAATGCTGCGCAGCATTTTTGGAGAGCGGACCGATATCTATGCGATGTATGGACTGACTGAAGCCTTCCGCTCAACCTTTCTTGATCCTGCTCTGATCGACGCAAACCCGACGAGCATGGGGCGCGCTATTCCTTTTGCCGAGATCATGGTCGTGGCCACGGACGGCAGCGAAGCCGCATCGGATCAGCCGGGCGAACTGGTCCACGCTGGTCCGCTTGTCGGGCAAGGCTATTGGCAAGATTCGCAACGGACCGCCGAACGGTTTAAGCCTGCACCTATATTCTCGAAATATGGCGGTACGGCAGTATGGTCGGGTGACACGGTTCGCCGCGATGCGGACGGTCTGCTCTATTTTGTCGGGCGCGATGACGCGATGATTAAAACAAGTGGTAACCGCGTATCACCCACCGAAATTGAGGAAGCTGCTGTCGAAAGCGGACTGGTCGCCGAAGCTTGCGCTTTGGGCCGCAAGGATGAGCGGCTGGGTACGGCTATCATATTGTTTGTGCGCGGCAACGGCGATGATGACGGGTTGAAGTCATATTTGAAAACGACTTTGCCCAATTTCATGCAACCAGCCGAAATCGTGTGGCTTGATACCTTCCCGAAAAGTGCAAACGGTAAACTAGATCGCAATATGTTGGTGCAAAGGCTGGCTGCGTGAAAGATACCGGACCCATTCCAGCTGGCTATAGCGCCATCGACGGCGAGCTCGCGATCGGCGGTATGACAGCCTCCGCGTTGGTAGAGCGCGCCGAAGATACGCCGTTGTTTGTGTATTCTGCCGACCATTTACGCAAACGCGTTGCAGATTTGCGCGCTGCGATGCCAAAGCGCTTGGCCATACATTATGCGATGAAGGGCAATCCCTTTCCCGCAGTGCTGAAACTGATGAACGGGATGGTCGACGGTTTTGATATCGCGTCTGGCGGTGAGCTCGAATTGGCGCTGGCTGCCGGCGTTGATGCAACCAAGATCAGCTTTGCTGGCCCCGGCAAGCGTGACCGCGAATTGGACCGCGCTATTTCATTGGGCGTGACCCTGAATTGCGAGTCCGAGGGTGAGTTCGAAAGGGCTGTCGCCATTGGCGCAAGACTTGGTGTGACCCCACGCCTCGCCGTTCGAGTCAATCCAAGCTTTGACCTAAAAGGTTCAGGCATGAAAATGGGCGGCGGTGCAAAGCAATTTGGCGTGGATGCTGCCCGTGTGCCCGCTCTTGTAAAGCGCATCATCGCCTCAGGCGCTGAATTTCGCGGCTTTCATATTTATGCAGGGTCACAGGCGCTCAAGGCGGATGCTATCATCGAAATGCAGTCGCAAACTCTCGCTCTGGTTGCCGAACTGACTGAAGCAATTGGTGTGCCGCCCCCGCATGTTAACTTAGGCGGGGGTTTTGGCATTCCTTATTTTCCCGGTGATATGCCAGTCGATATCGCCGCCGTCGGCGCGGCTCTTGGCGAGGCGCTGGATGCGCTGCCCACAAGCCTGTCAGATACGCATTTCTGCATTGAGCTCGGCCGCTATCTTGTGGGCGAAGCTGGCGTGTATCTGACGCGCATTGTCGACCGCAAAATCAGCCATGGCGAAATTTTCCTGATCACCGACGGCGGGCTGCACCACCAACTGGCCGCAAGCGGCAATTTCGGTTCGGTGATACGCCGCAACTATCCGGTGGCGATTGCGAATAAATTTGCTTCGGAGCCTGAGGAGGTCGCATCGATCGTTGGCTGTTTATGCACGCCGCTCGATAAGCTGTCGGATCAAGCACATCTGCCACGCGCAGATGTGGGGGATTTGGTCGCTATCTTCTGCGCTGGTGCATATGGTGCGAGTGCAAGTCCTGCCAATTTTCTTGGCCAAGGGCCAGCGCAGGAAATGTTGGTTTAAACGCCGGCTTTAATCTTTGCCGTTGTCCGCCGGGCCGCCGACAAGCACAAAATGCCGGTCGCAATAGCCGCAATCGACATAGCCTTTTTCATCAATCTGAAGCCAGACGCGTGGGTGACCCAATGCGGCAGGGATATCACCGCTGCCGTCGCAAGCAACGCGCGGTTCACGGACTCGGATGGTTTCGGGACTGTTGTTCATGCGCGGCGCTTAGCAAAGCCGTCGCAGGGCTGCAACGGCTCAGAAATAATTGAGCGTGATTGACCAATTGCCGGTGTAACTACCGGGGGCTTGGTTTGCAGCAACTTCAAGCGTGGCGCCAACTGGAAATGCAAAAATCCCGGTGGGAGCGGCAATCTGGAATCGAAGCGGCGTGGTTGTCAGAACGGCTGTAGGCGTACTGCCGATGACAAAATCACGTACCCGCATAGGCGCGCCCGGGCCGTTCAGAAAAATAGTGTTCGCACCAAGCGAAATATCGACGCGTTGATTGAATGTCCCTTGCCCCGCAAATGATGCGGGCTTGTGACCGCCGCCATTTGCTAAGGCGACGCCACCGGTCTGGGTGCGCGTTCCTGTTGGCGCGATGGTTACCGTTCCTGCGGTGGTTCCACGAACGACCGTTCCAAAATCGAGATTGTCGTCGATAACGAAAGACAACGGACGAACAATGGTGATTTCCGCGCTACCGGGAGTCGTCCCGGCATGGGCTGGTTGCACCGCCAATGTGGCAAAAGCGGCCAGCAATGACGCCGTTGCGGCGCGTTGAGGAAATCGGTTGGTCCAGATCATCCTCAAGCAGTTAGCTCGAAAAAGTAAAGATATTCTCTAGAACCGGGTGGCAAAGAGATACCGCATCTTTTCATTGATAATCCAGCGTTGCGGTAAACGACCCCGAATATGTGCCAGCGGGCTGATTGGCGCCAACGTGTAAGCGTGCCGCCACTGCAAACTGGAACACGCCGTCCGCTGGCACGATTCGGTAGTTGGGCGAATTTCCTATTTGCGCCAACGAAGCCTCGGGCCCCACCGCAAAAATATCCACCGTCATTGCTGGGCCCGGGCCAATCAAACTGATGACGGTCGGCGAAATATGAATACGCACGCGTTGGTCTTGAGCACCCATGCCAGCAAAACGGGCAGCTTGATAATCGTTCCCGACGGGCACGATGCCGTTGGTGGCAGTTCGCGTATTTGTCTCCGAAATTGAAACCGTTCCGGCAACATTTGCAGGAATAATGCGACCAAAATCGAGGTTATCATTGTTGATGAAGGTCAATGGCGTGACCATAACAATCTGCGCCTCGCCGGTGGCAGGGGCCGCCCATGCTGTTGACTGCACAGATGCAAGCATTGCCATGACTGCCAAAACACCGGAAAAATATGAGCGTTTCATGTCGGACATATAACATAATATGCGCACGCTAGTGTAACTTAAGCCTTCTGGACTTGGTTAATCATTAGCAGCATCACGCCCGCTTCGGTTAATGCGGAATTTCCCGTGATTGCTTAGCAAGGCTGCGTTCGCTATCGCATGCTCATGTCTGAACAAGCGATCTCAATCAAAAATCTCTCCAAAAAATATGCCGGCGGCAAACAGGCGCTGAACGATGTCAGTTTTGACGTTGCTCAGGGGTCTATTTTCGGGCTTCTGGGGCCGAATGGAGCCGGCAAATCCACGCTAATCAACATATTGGCCGGGTTGGTGATGAAAACATCCGGCTCCGCAGCGATCTGGGGTTTTGATATTGATGCCAACCCCCGCAATGCAAAGGCATCGATCGGGATTGTTCCGCAGGAAATCATGTTCGATCCTTTCTTTACGCCGAAGGAGGCGCTTGAATTGCAGGCGGGCCTATATGGCGTTCCCAAATCCAAGCGGCGGACGATGGAACTGCTCAAGGCTGTCCGGCTTGAGGACAAGGCCGATGCCTATGCCCGGACATTGTCGGGCGGCATGAAAAGGCGTCTGCTGGTGGCCAAAGCCATGGTTCACGCGCCGCCTGTTATCGTACTTGATGAGCCCACCGCCGGTGTCGATATCGAGCTTCGCCAGCAATTGTGGGACTATGTGCTTGAACTGAACAAGCAAGGCGTGACCGTTGTCCTGACCACGCATTATCTCGAAGAAGCTGAGCAACTGTGTGATCGGATCGCCATCATCAACCATGGGCAGTTGATTGCCAACAAGCCGACGCGTGAATTGGTAGGCATGGCCCGCGAAAAGGCCGTTGTTCTGACGCTGGATCGCGATGTGACCGTTGCACCGACGCACGAGGCCTTTGAAAAATCCGAGCTCCTGAGTGAGCGCACAATCGAGATTACCTATAACAAGGATCGCATGAATGCGGGCGAGGTATTGACGACGATTCAAGGGCTAGGTCTAGGGATTGTTGACGTGACGACCAAGGAAGCTGACCTTGAGGATGTCTTCCTGCGTTTGACGAGCAGCGCATAAATGGATGTCGATGTTCTTATTATCGGGTCGGGTGCAGCTGGACTGACCGCTGCGCTTCAACTCGCAACAACCCGAAAAGTCGCCGTATTGGCGAAGGGCTCGATATCCGATGGTGCGACAGCTTGGGCGCAGGGGGGAATTGCCGCGGTGCTTGAACCGGGCGACAATTTTCAAAACCACATCGAAGATACGATGGTCGCTGGTGCCGGACTGAACAACCGGGCGACAGTCGAATTTGTTGTAGAGAACGCGCCTGTTGCCATCGAACGGCTGGCAAAGCTGGGTGTGCCTTTCAATTTGGAAGGCAATGACTGGCACCTGACGCGCGAGGGCGGGCATAGCCATCGCCGGATCGTCCATGTCGATGACGCCACGGGCTGGGCCGTGCAGCAGGCATTGGAGGCTGCAGCAAGAGCGCATCCCAATATCATGCTAATACCAGACATGGTTGCCGTGGATTTGATATCGGGCCGCCATCAGGAACGGTTTTCGACCTCAGGCCGCGTGCATGGTGTCTACGCGCTCAACCGCACGACAGGTCAGGTCGAAACCTTCACCGCGCGGGCCACGATTTTAGCCAGCGGCGGCGCAGGACGCACCTATCTTTATTCCACTGCGCCACGTGGCGCGACAGGCGATGGCATTGCCATGGCGTGGCGCGCGGGTTGCCGCGTATCGAACATGGAATTCATGCAATTCCACCCGACCTGCCTGTATAATTTGGATGTGAAAAACTTCCTCATTACCGAGGCTGTGCGCGGTGAGGGCGGAATACTGAAAAATCCGAAGACCGGGCATCGTTACATGCCCGATTATGATGAACGCGCAGAACTTGCCCCGCGCGATATCGTTGCCCGTGCTAATGACGCGGAAATCAAGCGCGACGGGCTTGATTACGTCCACTTGGATATCAGCCACAAGCCCGCCGACTTTGTGAAAGCGCATTTCCCGAACATTTATGAAAAGCTGATGGGGCTTGGCATCGATATTACGCGCGAGCCCATTCCTGTGGTGCCAGCGCAGCACTATACATGCGGCGGTGTTCTGGTGGATCTAGACGGCCGAACCGATGCACCCGGCCTGTATGCAGCTGGCGAAGTGACGCAGAGCGGACTTCATGGCGCCAATCGCCTCGCGTCGAACTCGCTGCTGGAATGCTTCGTTTTTGGTGATGCCTGCGCGCGCCATATTGATGCCCATTGGGATAGCCTGCCGCCACCGCCTGCCATCCGGCACTGGGATGAAAGCCGCGTTACAGACAGCGACGAGGAAGTCGTCATTGCCCAATGCTGGCGGGAAATCCGGCAGTTTATGTGGAACTTTGTTGGTATCGTGCGCACGACCAAGCGTCTGGAACGCGCGCAGCACCGCATCGATCTGCTGCGGAGCGAAGTCGCCGATTATTACAGCCATTTCCGCGTGACGCCTGACCTCATTGAACTGCGCAATCTGGTAGAGGTCGCGGCTCTTATCATCCAGTCCGCTTTGTCACGGCATGAAAGCCGGGGATTGCATTTCACACTCGATTATCCTGAAACGCTAAAGGAGGCGGTTGATACCGTGCTGGTCCCATGAAGAAACTGCTCTCGCTTGTTGCTTTGGTTGCGCTCTCCCCAGCGTACGCCGCGACCCCCGAAGAAACAGCGCGGGAGGTTCTCGCAAAGTCCCCGATAATCGACGGCCACAATGATACGCCGCACCAGATTGCGGAGCTGTTTGATCGGGACTTTTCGAAGTTTAACCTGTCTGCGCTGCCTGCAGATGTTCTGGCGAAAACGCATACAGATATTCGCACGGCACGGGCTGGTTTCCTCGGCGGTCAATTTTGGTCGGTATATGTTGATGCAGCATTGCCCAAGCATGAGGCTGTGACGCGGACAATAGAGCAGATTGACGTAGTGCGGCAGATGATCGCGCGCTATCCGGAAACCTTTGCCTATGCCTCGACAGCCGCTGAGGTTGAGGGCGCCATGAAGGCAGGCAAGATTGCCTCAATGATTGGGATGGAAGGCGGGCATTCCATTGGCGACTCGCTCGAGATCCTGCGGCAAACCTATGCGCTCGGCGCGCGCTACATGACTATTACGCACAGCCTGACCACCGATTGGGCCGACAGCGCTACAGACGCCCCAAAGCATGACGGCTTGTCGCCTTTTGGGTTTGAGGTTCTCGCGGAAATGAACCGGCTGGGGATGATTGCAGACATCAGCCATGTATCAGAGGCAACGATGCACGACGTATTGGATAAGACCAAAGCGCCAGTGCTCTTCACGCACAGCAATGCGCGCGCCATCACACCGCATCCGCGTAACGTGCCAGATTCCGTACTGAAGCGTTTGCCGCAAAATGGCGGTGTGGTGATGGTCACCTTCGTCCCGGGCTTTACGTCACCCGAAAGGCGCCAATGGGAATTTGAACGGTCGGCGGTCGCTGGCCGGGCCAAAGCCGAATTTAATGGCAACCCTGTCGGCGAGAAAGCTACCGTTGACGCATGGATCGCTGCCAACCCACAACCCAAGGCAACTTTAGCGCAAGTCGCTGACCATATCGATCATATCCGCAAGGTGGCGGGCATTGACCATATCGGCATTGGTGGCGACTTTGGCGGTGTGGACGAACTGCCGGTCGGACTGGAGAATGTCTCAACCTATCCCGCATTGTTCGCGGAACTGGTTCGTAGGGGCTATTCCAAGACCGATCTTGCTAAAATCGCGCAAGGTAACGCTCTACGCGTGATGCGCGGGGTGGAGAAGGCAGCCGGGAAATAGGTATTGAAGCTTTGCGCGATAAAAAGTTACGCAAAGCCCTCGGACAAATATCGCTCGGCGATACCAGCGTGCAACGCAGCTCCGCGGGCCATGACGCTGTCGTCCAGCACCATGCGGTTCGAATGCAGGCCACAGCAGGATCGCCAGTCGTCGCCCTCATGCGATGCGCCTAAAAAGAACATTGCACCGGGTACTTTTTCAAGGACGTAAGCGAAATCTTCAGCGCCCATGATCGGCGTATCGAGCGTCAGCCAACTTTCTGCGCCAAACATATCCTCGACCACTGTTTTACCGAATTGAACCGCTCGGTCGTCGCAGACGGTGACCGGGAAGCCCTGTTCGATATGGACTTCTGCTGTGCAACCATGGGCCGCGGCGATGCCGGGGGCGAGACGATGTAGTTCCTCGGCAACGCGCGCGCGCGACTGCGGCGACAAGGTGCGGATTGTACCAAGCAAATGCGCTGTCTCTGGAATGATGTTGTTGGTTGTGCCGGCCGAGATTTTGGCAATGGTTATGACGGCAGGGTTAAACACCGAAATTTTGCGCGTCACCATCGTCTGGATGGCCGATACGATTTCGCAGGCAACAGGAATGGGATCGATGGAGTCGTGCGGCATCGACGCGTGGCCGCCCGCGCCCTTGACGGTAATGGTCAAGACATCAGACGATGCCAGCAATGGTCCGCTTCGGCCGCTAAACACGCCGCGCGGGGCGTTGGGCATGATGTGCAGCGCAAAGGCGGCGTCAGGCAGGGGATCAATCAGGCCGTCGTCGAGCATGAAGCGCGCGCCATGATGGCCTTCTTCGCCGGGCTGGAACATAAACTGGACCGTGCCGGCCAGTTGATCACGCTTGGCACACAGCATCTTCGCCGCACCAACGAGCATCGCGACATGGGTGTCATGCCCACAAGCATGCATCGCGCCTTCGGTCAGCGAGCTATATTCAAGGCCTGTATCTTCATGGAGCGGCAATGCATCCATATCGCCGCGTAGAAGCACTGTGCGGCCATTGGCAGGGCCTTTGAGTGTCGCGATGAGCCCCGTGGTCGATGGCCCTTCACGCAGCTCCAGCGGCAGACCAGCAAGCGCGGCTTTGATCTTTGCAAGCGTTTTGGGATTTTGCAGGCCGAGCTCAGGCTCCGCATGAATTGCGCGGCGCAGCTCGATCAGGTCGGGAAGGATGTCTTCGGCGTCGTCGCGCCAGTCAGTGCTCATTAAGTCCATAGCTTAACTAGCACCACCCTGGCGCGCCCGACAACTGACTTATTGTTCCAAACGTACCGTCACATATTGCGTGGCGGCACCGCGGCGTTTGACGCCGAGCAAGATCGCTCCACGACCCGCCGCCTGTGCTTCCTTGACCGCAGCGGCGAGTGCTGCTGCCGTGCTCAATGACTTGTAGTTTGCCGACACGATGACATCGCCACGACGCAGACCAACCTGCGCACCGGTGCCCGTACCGGGAACATCGACAACAACGCCCTTGATATCCGTCGTCATACCGAGCGCACGCGCGATTTCAGCATCAAGCGGAATAACGCTGATACCAAGCGTATCGCGCACGACCTTTGAATCGGGCGTGTCGGTTTGCTTGTCGAAATCTTTGTTTTCTTCAGGGTTGAAGTTGCTTTGCGCCAACTTCTCTTCTGGAGGACGCGCGCCAACTGTTGCGGTCAGCTTCAATGGCTTGCCTTCGCGCAAGATATCGAGCGGAATGCGGGTGCCGGGTTTAACGTTCGCAACGATGTACGACAGCGTGGCTTCAGGCGAAACCTCGCGGCCATCGACGCGCAGAACGATATCGCCTTCTTTCAGACCAGCCTTATCACCGGCTTCGCCAGCAACGACACGTGCGACAAATTCGCCGCGGTTCTTTTCCAGACCCAGCGCGTCGGCTGTGTCCTCACCAACAGGCGTGATGCTGATGCCAAGATAGCCGCGTTCGGGGCGAACACCCTTTTTGAGGGATTCGACCACAGGAATGGCTTCTTCAGCGGGAATGGCAAAGCCGACGCCGATATTTGCTCCAACTGGCGAGATGAGGCGGTTGTTGATCCCGACGACTTCGCCTTTCAGGTTGAACAAAGGACCGCCAGAGTTACCGGGGTTAATTGCGGTATCTGTCTGAATGAAGCGATCATAAGCACCACCAGCGCCAATATTGCGCTGCAGTGCCGAAATGATACCCGCAGTCACCGTGTTACCAAGGCCAAGCGGGTTACCAATTGCGATGACCCAGTCGCCAACGCGGCTTTTCTTGGAATCCGCCATTTTGACAAATGGCAAATCGGTCGCACGGATTTTGAGCAACGCGATATCGGAAGATGGATCGCGACCAACGATTTCCGCCTGATATTCTTTGCCGTCAAATAAGGTGACGGTTACGCGGTCAACAGCGTCGCCAGCAGGGCCGCCAGCGACAACATGGTTGTTGGTGACGATGTAGCCGTCACTTGAGATTAAAAAGCCAGAGCCGCCGCTCGCTTGTTCCTGCGTTACGGGGCGGCGTTCGCCGGTCAGCGGGTTAAAGCTGGTGGCGACTTGTACCTTTTGGCGTGTTGCGATGTTGACGACGGCTGGCTGCAATTGTGCAGCTAGGTCTGCGAAGCTTGATGGCGCGCCGCCGGGGGCGAGATTGACTTGTTCCGAAACAGCAAGGCCGGTTTGCGCGGTCACGGGATTGCCATTGACCAAAGCTACGGTGCCGCCTGCCATCAAAAGCGCGGTGGTAACTGCATAAGCGTAACGCACGGATATCATTCCTCTCGTATATTCATCTGGGCAACAGGCCCGAAAATCAGCCATTCGATGGCGTGGTAAAGCTTAACGCCAATTGAATGGATGCCATCCAATTGGCCAAAGTCATCCGTCGTTCGACTAACGTCCGGTACGGAATTTCTCAAGATAAGCGTTTTGCGGCGACAAGATGATGTTGCTGGAGCCTTCGCCATTCTGGAATGTCTGGCGATAGCTCTGCATGGCGCGGTAGAAGTCGTAGAAATCCGGATCCTTGCCATAGCTTATGGCATAGATGCGTGCAGCTTCGGCTTCGGCGTCTGCACGGATAATCTGCGCTTCCTTTTGGCCCTCGGCATCAATGGCAATCGCTTCCTGATTCCGGGCGCTGCGCATCCGGTTGTAGGCGGATTGCAAAGTCGCAGCGGGCAAATCAGCGCGCTTGATGCGCACGTCAATGACTTCAGCGCCATATTTCTTGGCTTCGCGGTTCAGCGCAGTCTGGATATTCTCCATGACTTCGCCCCGTTCCGCGCTGAGCAGCGCGACAAATGTACGCTTGCCCAATTCGTTGCGAAGCGATGAACCCAAGATTGTCTTCAACTGGTCGCGCAGGCGATCTTCGGTCCGGATGGTCCGGTACATAATATCAGGTTGCGTGACGCGGAACCGGGCGAAAGCGTCGACTTGGAGGCGAAGCTGGTCAGTGGAAAGCACTTCCTGCTGATCCATTTCGACGCTCAATACGCGCTTGTCGATAATCTGGATTTGTTCAACGAAAGGCACACGAAAGGTGAGGCCAGCACGCGTTTCGCCAAATCGTTCGTCCGCACGATATTTGTTCACAACGCGATCAACCTTGCCGTAGCTGCTGATGATGGCCTGTTGCGTTTCAGGGACGATCGTGACCGACATGCTCAACAAAATGAGCGCGCCTATCCCAATCAATGCCAGATAAATCGGGTTTCTGATGATATTAGTCATCATTGCTTGGTTCCTGTCACGGTAACGGGTTCAGCCTTTTGTGCGGCCTTTTTCTGGAATTCGGGAAGCGGAAGATATGGCGTCACGCCGCCGGTTTCGACAATGGTCTTATCCACTTTGCCCAGCACCTGCTCCATCGTTTCGTAATAAAGCCGCCTTTTCGTAACTTCAGGCGCTTCCTTATACTGCACGTAAATCTTGTCGAACTCGGCAGTTTCCCCGAGAGCCAACTCGGTGACGCGGCTGGCATAGGCACGGGCATCGTTCAGATAGCTCTCGCGACGTTGCTGCGCAGCGTTCACTTCACGGAAAGCGTCATTCACTTCAGCGGGCGGATCGGACTGACGGATTGAAATGCTCTGCACCAAAACACCAGCGCGATATTCATCCAATATCTGCTGCATGCGGCGACGCACTTCCAATTCAATCGCTCCGCGGCCCGGGCCAATGGCTTGGGTCAGATCAAAATTGGCGACGGCTGCGCGCATGGCGCTTTCCGCGACTTCCTTGACCGTGCCTTCAGGGCTGTCGAGTTGAAACAGATATAATGACGGGTTCTTAATCGACCAACGGACATCATAGGCCATGTCAATGATGCTCTGGTCTTTGGTCAGGACCAGATTTTCGCTGCTTGCCTTAGGCGACCCGATTGAGGTCGTCTGGATCTGCTTTGTGTCAATTTTGGTGATATTCTCGATTGGCGATGGCAGCGTGAACCGAATGCCGGGCTGGACTGTGCGCGCATATTTCCCAAGCTGGGTTACAACGCCTTCTTGCTCCGGACCAATTCGGTGGATTGTTGACCAGACGAGCCAAAGCACAAGGAAGCCGCCAACGATTAGTGGCCACCAGCTTTTGCCATCTGGCCGTTGTGGCAGACCGCCAAAGCCACCGCCTTTGCGGCGCAGCAATTCTTCAAGTGATGGGCCGCGCGTTCGCGTTTGTTTCGCGGTCCCTTCCGATGTCGGGTCCCACGGATTGACCGGATCAGCCTTTGATCGGCTGCCTTTGTCATTCGAATTGCTGGACATCCCAGCGTCTGGGGAATCGTCTGAATCCCAAGGACCTTTGCCTTCTATCGCCAAAATATGTGACCCCTGCTCGTCAATTTTTTTGCTCATAAAACCTTTATAGGAACGGTTTTTCAGAAAAACAGTGTCAATCCCGCAATTCTGAATCTATTCGGCATGATATGCCCAATTTTGAAGCTTTTTCTGATGTAATTTCTGCCGTTGCCGGCGCACGCGCGAGCGGATTGAAAACCGCCGATGGAGCGGTCTCTCTTGTGCTCGACGTGTCGGGATTGAATGAAGATGCGCGCGCGCAGATGGAAGCTGATGTTCGCAGCGCCGCCGAGCGCGCAGGCGCGCAGTCTGTTCGGATCATGTTAACGGCGGAGCGGATTGCGCCGCGTCTGATCGCGATTGCCAGCGGCAAAGGTGGCGTGGGCAAATCGACGCTGTCGACGAACCTTGCCATCGCCATGGCGCGCGCCGGCCGGTCGGTCGGACTTGTCGACGCCGATATATATGGCCCATCGCAACCAAGGTTGATGGGTGTTGAGGGCGTCAAGCCTGAAGCCGAAGGCAAGACGATGATTCCCGTGATGGGCGCTGGTGGCGTGCCGTTCCTGTCGATGGGGCAATTGGTCAATCCGGGGCAAGCGGTTGCTTGGCGCGGCCCGATGGCGGGCAATGCCCTGTCACAGCTTGTCGATGCCAAATGGGGTGATGTACGCGACATCGTGGTCGATATGCCGCCGGGAACCGGCGACATCCAGCTTTCGATGGTTCAAAAGCACAAGCCGGTCGGTGCCGTTATCATTTCCACGCCGCAGGACTTGGCGCTGATTGATGCGATGCGCGCCATCAGCTTTTTTGACACCGCGAAGGTGCCGATCATTGGGCTTGTCGAAAACATGGCAGGCTATCTATGCCCCCATTGCGGCGAGATGAGCGATCCCTTTGGTTCGGGCGGCGCGGAAGCTGCGGCAAAGGAACTGGGCATTCCGTTCTTGGGTCGCATTCCACTGGATATCAAAATCCGCATGGCGAGTGATGAGGGCATTCCGCCGGCAATGGGTGAAGGCCCAATTAGCGATGCTTATGCAGCGATTGCCCGGCAAGTGTCCGCATGGATTGACGCGCCGAAGGCTGCTCCTGCATGAAGGAAGAGGCCGGGGCAACAGAAGGCTTAAGCCGCCGAAAGCTGCTCATTGGCGGCGGCGCGGGTGTCGGCTTGCTTGTGGCCTGGAGCCTTTGGCCGCGCCGTTATACGCCCAACCTGCGCACGGTAGAGGGCGAGCATCTATTTGGACCGTGGCTTAAAATTGCAGAGGACGGCAAAATCGTCGTTGGCGTTCCACAAAGCGAGTCTGGGCAGGGCGTGTATACGGCATTGGCACAGATCGTCGCGGGAGAGCTTGGCGCTGACTGGCGGTCTGTTGCAGTCCAGCCAGTGCCGCCAAGTCCGATTTTCGCAAATACGCTGTTGGCGCGCGAGTGGGCCCCTGCGTTCATGCCCGAAAGCCTCGCGCTCAGCGCGGATGGTGGCCCCGTTGCCAGTAGCATCAATGAACTCGCCAGACGCGATATTTTTGTGGTGACGGGCGGATCATCCTCCATTCGGCAGTTTGAACAGCCCTGCCGTGAAGCTGGCGCGGCAGCACGTGCGCTCTTGTGTCAGGCAGCGGCGGCGCGATGGGATGTTTCTTGGGAACAGTGCCAGACCGACCGTGGCTTCGTGACCTTCGGAAAGAAACGCCTCGCATTTGCAGATCTCGTCATTGAGGCATCGGAACTCGCGCCGCCATCGCCCATTCCGTTGCATCCGTCGCCGCGCAACCGGCTTTCAGGGCGCGACGCACCGCGGCTTGACTTGTCCGCCAAGGTAGATGGCAGCGCAAGCTTTGCAGGCGACATTCGCTTGCCTGATATGCTCTACGCTTCCGTCAGAGGCGGACCAGCCGGCGACACAACGCTGAAATCTGCAAATACAAAGGCGGCACTGAAAATGCGCGGTATTGTGCAAGTGGTGCAAACAGAAAGCTGGATTGCTGCGGTGGCAAGCAATTGGTGGGCTGCCAACAAGGCGCTTGATACAATGGCGCCCGTGTTCGAAACAAAAGGCCGGATGGCGGACAGCCAGAAAATCGGACAATCACTCAGCGACGCTATT
Source organism: Sphingomonadales bacterium (assembly GCA_027486895.1). GTDB lineage: Bacteria > Pseudomonadota > Alphaproteobacteria > Sphingomonadales > Sphingomonadaceae > Sphingorhabdus_B. Next base: position 13,264 of record JAIXOE010000002.1, on the reverse strand, counting down.
GCCAAGGGCCCGGGCTTTCGGGCTTTCAAGTCAGGCGACGTCGACGCTGCAATGGCACCCGAAACGGCAACGCGCATTTTTAAAGCCGATTATTCTGTGGGTGCGGCTGTGCACGCCCCTATTGAAACACGTTCAGCGACGGCGGATTATCGCAATGGTCGTCTGCAGTTGTGGATCGCATCACAGGCGCCTCAGGCAGCACAGGTCGCGGCAGCAAATGCCATTGGCATCGATGTAAATGATGTGGTTCTCTATCCCGTCATGGCGGGCGGAAGTTTCGACCGCAATTTTGATAATTTAATCGCTGCGCAAATTGCTGTCATTGCCAAGGAAGTGGGGCGGCCGGTTCAACTGGTCTGGTCGCGCCCTGAAGACTTGATGCAGGACCATGTCCGCACGCCTGCGCTGGGCAGATTATCCGCCGCCATAAATGCTGAAGGCGCAGTAACCGCGATGAGTTTGCGGGTGGCTGCGGCATCAAGCATGCGCGAACTTGCGAACCGGCTGGATGGCCAAAGCGTCAATGAAGCGCGCAACGCGTCAGCAGGCGAATTTGATGCCCTTGCGGTGGATGGCGCCCAAATACCTTATGCCATTCCCAATCTGACGATTGACCATTTTCCTGTGCGAATGCCGATGCCGACTGGCCCGTGGAGAAGCCTTGCACACAGCTACAACTGCTTCTTTGTCGAGGGCTTCATGGACGAGCTTGCCCAAAAAGCTGGCGTTGAACCCTTGTCATTTCGCATGCAGATGCTCGTGGGCCAAACACGGCTTGCCCGGTGCCTTACCGGCGTTGCCACGATGGCGGGATGGGACGGGGGCGCAGCGGGCAGCGGACGCGGCATTGCTTGCCACAGCATGCGCGGCAGCCACATTGCCGTTATCGTGACGGCGCGTACCAGTGAAACCGGCGTCCGTGTGGACCGCATCCACGCGATGGCGGATTGCGGGCGGCTTATTAACCCAGACCTCGCACGCCAGCAGATTGAAGGCGGCATCGTATTCGGGCTGTCGCAAGCGCTGGGGTCAACAACAGAATATGAAAGCGGCCTGCCAACCGCACGCCGTCTGCGCGATGTGGACTTGCCTAAATTGTCAGATGTGCCAGAGATTACCGTTGAATTTGCGCGCAGTGATGAGGCACCGGGCGGTGTCACTGAACTAGGGGTGCCGCCTGTTGCCCCCGCTATTGCAAACGCTTTATTCTCCGCAGCTGGAATTCGTCTGCGTGAACTTCCATTACTGTCCCGAGGACTATGATGACATTACCAATTGACCACCCACCCGTGGCAACGCCCAAAGTCGGCGTCCTGCTGGTTAATCTGGGCACCCCAGACGAACCGACCACGCCAGCGGTGAAGCGCTATCTGAAACAGTTTCTGTCCGATCGCCGCGTTGTCGAAATTCCGCCGTTGCTGTGGCAGCCGATTTTGCGCGCTATCATTTTGAACACGCGGCCGCAAAAGTCCGCAGAAGCATATGCCAAAGTGTGGACTGAAAAAGGATCTCCACTGGCATTTTTCACCGCGGGACAGGCCGAGGCACTTCAGGAGCGCATGACCGGAATCGCTGATGTGCGGTACGCCATGCGTTACGGCAATCCGTCAGTTGCTGACCAACTTGCCGCCATGAAAGCGGCGGGGTGCAACCGGATTTTAATCGCGCCATTATATCCGCAATATTCAGGGGCGACGACGGGTACTGTACTTGACGAGGCATATGCCACGCTCACCGCCATGCGTTGGCATCCGGCAATCCGGACGCTGCCCGCTTATCATGATGATGCGCGCTATATCGGCGCATTGAAGGCGTCGATTGAAGCGTCACTGGCCAAGCTGGATTTTGTACCCGATGCGCTTGTAATCAGTTTCCACGGAATGCCGGAACGGACGCTTCATTTGGGTGATCCCTATCATTGCCATTGCCAAAAAACGGCACGGCTTCTTTCGGAAGCCATGGGCCGTGACCTTGTTGTCAGTTTTCAGTCACGATTTGGGCGCGCAAAATGGCTTGAGCCCGCCACCGATGACACTTTGATGAAGCTTGCGCGCGAAGGCACGAAGAAAATCGCGATCTTTGCACCGGGCTTTTCGGTCGATTGCCTCGAAACACTCGAAGAGCTGGCGATGCAGGGGCATGAGCAATTCGAAGAAGCAGGCGGCACGCATTACGCCTATCTGCCATGCTTGAACGACAGCAATATCGGGATGGATATGCTTGAACAGATTATCGGGCAGGAACTGGCCGGCTGGATCTAATCGTTGGCGGCACGCCGCTGCGGCTTTTTTGTGCTAACGTTTACGGCAACTTGCACTTGTACGCTTGTGCATTAATCATCACAAAAAATGACAATCAGGAGAGCGGTGCATGTCACGAATTGCGGTGGTTACAGGCGGGACCAGAGGTATTGGCGAAGCGATTAGCCTGAAGCTTCAGGAAAAAGGTCGGATGGTCATCGCCAACTACGGCGGCAATGACGCAGCTGCCAAAGCATTTTCCGAGCGGACGGGCATTGCGGTTCGGAAGTGGGATGTTGGCGATCATCACAGCTGTCTGGAGGCCTGCGCTGCGATTGAAGCCGAATTCGGACCAATCGACATCATGGTCAACAATGCTGGCATTACGCGCGATGCGACTATGGTGAAGATGACCTTTGAACAATGGGACGAAGTTATCCGTGTTGACCTCACTGGCTGTTTCAACATGGCCAAGGCGGTATTTGCCGGCATGCGCGAACGCAAATGGGGCCGCATCGTAAATATTGGCTCGGTCAATGGTCAGGGCGGCCAAATCGGGCAGGTGAACTATGCGGCTGCGAAATCAGGCATCCATGGCTTTACCAAATCGCTTGCCGCCGAAGGTGCGCGCTATGGCGTGACCGCCAACGCGATCGCACCGGGCTATATCGGCACCGAAATGCTCTCGACCATCCCCGAAAATGTGATGGAAAAGATTGTCGCGCAGATTCCCGTTGGCCGATTGGGTCAGCCAGAGGAAATCGCGCGCGGCGTTGAATTTTTGACGAGCGACAATGCAGGCTTCATCACCGGTTCGACTTTGTCGATCAACGGTGGCCAGCACATGTATTGATGGTCGTCTGCGGGTGATCGACATTTATCATCCGCCGGTAAAGCGCAGCATGACGGTAGCGGGGCATCAAACCTCAATCAGTCTGGAACCGCTTTTCTGGGACGCGTTAAAACGGGCTGCCGAACAAAAGGATTTGCCCGTCAATGCTTTGGTTGCGCAGATTGATGTTGAACGCTTGGAGTCCGGCACGCCGTGTGGATTGGCGAGTGCGATTCGATTGTGGGTGATGGCAAATGCATAAAAAAATACCGCCACATCGAAATGTGGCGGTATGAAACTACGGAAGTAACGAATTTCCGAAATTGCGTTTCAGAAGTAGGGTACAGGCTGGCAGAAGCCCAAAGACGGGCAAAGGGTACCAATTTATTTAAATGCGCCTCGTCATGGAGGGGGGATCAACGAGTCGCATCGTGCCTTCGGACGGATCCTGTCGGCCTGCGTTACCTTAATGGGCGCATTGCCCCTCGTTATAAATACCGCAATAGACCCGTAGCCATTCGCGACCAGTCGGGTCGGTTAAAGCCCTGCCTCGACAGCGATCCGGACAGCATCTGCTGCATTTGACGTCGACAGTTTTTTGAACATCAGCATACGGTGCATTTGCACCGTTTTTTCGCTTAGTGACAGGCGATAGGCGATCTGCTTTGTCCGGAAACCGCGGGCCATCTGCTGCAATATCTCGCGCTGGCGGGGCGAAAGCCTATCCACGATCTGTACAGCTTGTTGTTGCCGCACCAACCCAATGCTTTCCTCTTCGGGCAGCACTTCGATCTGAGACCCTACGAAAAGCTCAAGATTTCCATTGTCGTCGAACAATGGCGCAATCATCACCGCGTTGCGGAAAGGCGAACCGTCTTTCCGATAATTGATAAGCTCTGCAAGCGCCGGACGGTGACCGTAGACAGCCGTGCGCAGTTTTTCCGTCTGGCCATTTTCGGTGTCCGGACCCCGCAAGAAACGGCAGTTGCGCCCGATAACTTCGTCTTCGGAATAGCCTGTTAGTGCACAAAAAGCTTCATTCACCGCAATCAAGGGATTGTCGGGCTTTGTTGGGTCGCTGACGACGGTGGCGATGGGGCTAAAGCGGATGGAATCCAAAACTGGATGTCGTGCGGCTTGGCTTGGCCTAAGAGTTATATCATTGTTCACTACATCGGAAGATGCCGCAAAAATATGATTGTGGCAACTGTTCCTTCGTGACGCTGTTTCCGAAATAGATGATGCGTTTATTCTGCGCCAACGCGTTCCACGTCGGCGCCAATCAACTGAAGCTTCTCTTCAAGCCGCTCATAGCCCCTGTCGAGGTGATATAGGCGGCTCACATGCGTTTCGCCTTCTGCTACCAGACCAGCGATTACCAGGCTCATAGAGGCTCGCAAATCGGTTGCCATAACAGGGGCGCCTGTCATTTTCTTCACGCCGTGCACAATAGCTGTTCGACCCTTGGTTTCGATATGCGCGCCCATCCGGTTCAACTCAGGCACGTGCATGTAGCGATTCTCGAAAATCGTTTCGGTCAGAACGCTGGCGCCGTCTGCAATGCACAGCATTGCCATAAACTGTGCCTGCATGTCGGTTGCAAAACCGGGGTAAGGCGCTGTTGAGATGGTGAGCGGCTTCAACTTGCCATCAGAAGCGATGCGAATGCCGTCCGCTGTTTCTTCGACGGTGACGCCCGATTGGCGCAGCGCATCAAGCGTCGCATCCATCTCGCTGGCCTTTGCGCCAACGAGTTCAATATCGCCGCCGGTAATGGCCGCAGCGCAGGCATAGCTGCCTGCTTCGATTCGGTCGCTCATCACTCGGTAGGTCGCGCCATGTAGGCGGTCTTTGCCCTGAATGATGAGGTCGGATGTCCCGATGCCTTCGATTTGCGCGCCCATCGCGACAAGCAAATTGCACAGATCGACGATTTCAGGCTCGCGCGCCGCATTGTGCAACACACATGTGCCCTTTGCGAGGCTCGCAGCCATCAGCGCGTTTTCGGTCGCGCCCACGGAAACCACAGGGAATGTATATGTCCCGCCGGGAATACCCTTTTTGGCGACCGCCTTCACATATCCTGCCGCAACTTCAATTTCGACGCCAAATGCTTCCAGCGCTTTCAGATGAAGATCGATAGGCCGGTTGCCAATGGCGCATCCGCCCGGCAGCGACACCGTCGCTTCGCCGGCACGTGCAAGCATTGGGCCCAATACCAGAATTGACGCGCGCATTTTGCGGACAAGGTCATATGGCGCGATGTTTGTCGTGATACGCGTCGCTTCGAGCGTCATTACTCGGCCGAAATCTTCAGGACGCGAGCCGGCAACGGTCGTGGAAATACCGAACTGGTTCATCAAATGTTGGAAACCGTCAATGTCGGCCAAGCGCGGCAAATTTCGCAACGTGAGCGGCTCGTCGGTCAGCAATGCGCATGGTATCAGCGTCAATGCACTGTTCTTTGCGCCTGAGATGGGGATTTTCCCCTTGAGCGTATTGCCGCCGCGTACGATTATCTTGTCCATCGCAGGGTATTTAGCGGGAATCGATTGCGGCGCAACTTAGGAATTGGAAGTCATGATTGGGTGAGAGCAATCTCTAGCTGACCAAGTCGTTCCTTGCCCCAATATATGTCGTCACCGACATAAAATGTCGGAACGCCAAATGCGCCGCGTTTGGCGGCATCTTCGGTATTCGCGACCAATTCAGCTTTCACTGCGGGATCCTCGGCCTTCGCAAGCAATGCTGCACTTTCGAGGCCGGCTGCGTCTAGGACTGTCGCAACAACCTGAGTATCACCCATGTCCGCCCCGTCTTCCCACATCGCCCCCATCACTGCGTCCACATAAGGCGCAAAGCAGCCGAGATGTTGGGCGGCAACCGCGCCACGCATCAAGTGCAGGGAGTTAATGGGAAAGCGCGGGTTCATTTTGAACGGCAGCGCATGCGTTTTGACGAAGCGGTTGAATTCAAGCATCTCATAGCTGCGTTTGGCGGGTGTATCCGCATAGCGCATTAATGGCGCTTGGTTATTCGTGAGCTTGAATAGTCCGCCAAGCAAGATGGGTACATAGATCGCTTCAGCGCCGGTACGCGCGCAGATATCTGGCAACATTTTGTGCGCGAGATAGCTGTTCGGGCCTCCGAAATCGAACAGGAATTCAAAGCTTTTTGTCATTAGAAATTCTCCGTCCATGGCCGCAAATCCATCTCATGGGTCCAGGCACTTCGGTGCTGTTTGTGAAGAGCGACATATTGCAAGGCAATAGCATCGGGTGACAACACGGCGTCTGCCGCCTTGGCCGCTTCAAAATCGGGATGAATCCCTCTGATGAAAGCTGTGTCGATACCGCCATCAATGATGACATGCGCCACGTGAATATTCTTCGGCCCAAGTTCGCGCGCCATCGACTGCGCCAGCATGCGCAGCGCACCCTTGGCACCGGAAAAGGCTGAATAGCCGCTTCCGCCCCGTATGCTTGCGGTCGCGCCGGTGAAAATGATTGTTCCGGACTTGCGTTCAACCATCCGGCGTGCAGCCTCGCGCCCCATCAGAAAACCAGCAAAGGCTGCCATTTCCCAAACCTTGCGGTAAACCTGAGAGGTCATGTCCAGAATCGAGAAGTTGACATTGGCGCCGATGTTGAACACGGCGACCTCTATCGGGCCTTCATGGCGTTCAATCGCGTCGACCATTGCCACCACTTCTTCTTCGATGCGGGCATCTGCCGGGTAGGCGCGGGCAGCATAGCCCTCTGCAAGAATGGACTGTGCGAGCGCTTCCAGCTGGTCCGCATTGCGCGCACGCCGGTTGACACAAGCGGTGTAGCCTTCGCGGGCAAAAGCCTTTGCTATCGCCCCGCCAGTTGCGTCACCTGCGCCTACAATTAGTGCTGCTGCCATATTGATCTCCCAATGGAGCCTTGTATAACTATGATTATCATAGTAACAAGTTTTATATGCCAAAGCCCACGGTCATCGACACCGAATTCTGTCCCATCGCCAAATCCGCTGACGTCATGGGCGACCGATGGACTTTGCTTATTTTACGTGAGTTATTTTTTGGCGTGACGCGCTTTGAAGCTATTCAGGTGCAGACCGGCGCGCGCCCCCAAATGCTGACCGATCGGCTTCGTCGGCTTCAGCATATGGGTGTCATTCTGCGATCGCCCTATCAGCAGGCACCAGTACGCCATGAATATGTTTTGACTGACAAGGGCAAAGACCTCTTCTCGGTGCTATACGCGATGCGCAACTGGGCGGAGCGTTGGCAGCGTGACGAAGGTACGCCGCTCGCTATCACCTATACCCATCGCGCGTGCGGGCATGATGTCGGGTTAGAGACGACATGTCCGAACTGCGGCAAGATATTGGAATATGGCGACCTCAAGGGTACGCCAAGTTTACACGGTCAGTCGGCGAGGATCGCAAAAACCGACGCCTTTAACATGCGTTAAAGGCGCTTAGTCCTTCTCCAACGTGCATTGCAGCGGGTGCTGATTTTTTTGAGCGAAGTCCATCACCTGAGTGACTTTGGTTTCGGCAACCTCATAAGTGAAGATGCCACATACCCCGACGCCTTTTTGATGAACATGGAGCATCACGCGGGTGGCCTGATCTGTGTCCATCTGAAAAAATGCCTTCAGCACATGGACGACAAATTCCATCGGCGTATAATCGTCGTTGAGCAGCAGGACTTTGTACAGGCTGGGCTTTTGCGTCTTTGGGCGTGTACGCGTGGCAAGGCCGACGCCGGGTGTGCCGCCTGGTTTGTCGTCGTCATCTTGTGCCATATGGATATGCATCATTCTAAAATAGGTTAGGGGAGGGCGACTCTGCAACCCCTGTTCACCATCAATTTCGATTAGCCAAAAAGAAACCGCCCTTTCCGCAGGGGAAAGGACGGCTCTTTTATGATTGCGCTAGCGTGTCTCGGTTGCCCACCACCATAAGGAGGAGAGAGAGAAGGCAGCAGGCGCGAAATGCACCAGCGCAATTAACTCGGAAAGCTTATGCAGCTTTCTTGAAAAGCTCAGTCGTTGCCGCGATGCGGTTCGAAATCGGCTGGAACATTTCGCTTACAAGCTTGACCATAGCTTCAGTGTTCTTCGAACCCTGTGCTACTGCGGTGTCAAAGCCCTTGCGTGCAAGTTCACCCTGAAGCTTGACGAAATCGGTTGGCGATTTGACAGCAGTCATTTCTTTTACAGCAACCTGGACTTCTTCGAAATTTTTCTTGGCGAATTCGATGTTGGTCTTACCCATTTCCTGAGCGCCCTTGGCAACGATCTTGCCAGCTTCGACGATGGCTTCAACGTTCGCTTTGTTGAATTCAACGGCTTCAGCAGCAAACTTTTTGCCTTTTTCAGTTGCTTCAGCAGCTTTTTCGCGAACGTCAGCGAAAAACTCGGTTGCTTTTTCAGCGGTCTTTTCTGCAGTGGCTTTTACAGTGTCAGTCATGTTCGTCACTCCTTGAGCAATCGGTTTAGATTCAACAGACACAGCTTTCTTGGCCGGCAAAGCAGCTGGTTTCGCAACCTGCTTCTTTACAACGGTGCTTGGTGTAGCTTTCGCAGGAGCAGCCTTAGACGCCGTTGGTTCAACGGTTTCGGTCTTCGGAGTAGCTTCTAATTTGCTTACCATGTCGTGCACCATTTCTGTTGTGTTGCAGTGCACAATAAAGATTCGCGCACGCACTGTCAACAAAAATGTTGCACTGCACAATAAGTTGAATTGGCGCGTTAATCCGCCAATGTCAGGCGTTCAAAGCGCTCATAATGATGGTCGGCCGAACCAAATTGGCTTTCAATCATGGTTGCACGTTTGAAGAAATGACCGATCGCCAGTTCCTGCGTGATGCCAATGCCGCCATGCGTTTGAATGGCATTTTGACCGACAAGCTTTGCAGCGCGTGAGACCTTCGCCTTACATGCCGATACGGCCGCCATACGTTCTGCCGCTGGCAAATCGAGCTTCAAGGTGGCCATCGTGGTCATCGACTTCGACTGTTCAACATCCATGAACATATCGACCATGCGGTGCTGCAATACTTGGAAGCGCGAAATGGGCTGACCGAACTGGTTACGCTGCCGCGCGTATTCAAGCGTGCCTGAATGCAACTTGGCGGTGACACCGCAGGCCTCTGCACAGACGGCAACTGTGGCTTCATCGACAATGCGCTCAATCAGCGGCAGGCCAGCGCCTTCATCGCCCAGCAGGGCGTCGCCGGGTATCGCTACATTTTCAAAGTAGACTTCAGATGCCTGAAAACCGTCAACGGTTGGATAGTCGCGACGCACAATGCCAGCGGTGTTCGCATCAATGAGAAACAGCGATACGCCATTTGCTTCGCTGCCTGATCCACCGGTACGCGCGCTGACGAGCAGATGCGTTGCCCATGGGGCTGCGTAAACGACGCCCTTATGGCCATTCAACACATAGCCAGCGCCGTCCTTCTTCGCGGTCGTGCGAATGTTGGCAAGATTATAGCGACCCTGTGGTTCAGCATATGCAAAGGCGATGATCACGTTGCCGCCAATGATTTCTGGAATGACTGCGTCGGCAATCGCGCCGCCAACAGCCTTCAGTGCGCCGCCGCCAAGAACCACGGTCTGCAGGTAGGGCTCGATCGCAATGACCTTACCCAGCTCTTCCATGATCAAAGCATTTTCGAGGTGACCGCCACCAAGTCCGCCATGTTCTTCGCTAAAAGCTGCGCCGAGCATGCCGAGATCCTGCGCTAACGCCTTCCAGATGCCGGGATCGCGTCCGCTGTCGCTGGCGATCATCTTGTTGCGGCTGTCAAAGTCATATGTGTCCGCCAAAAAGCGGCTCAGGGTCTCGCGGATCATGTCCTGCGTTTCGGTGTAGCTGAAATCCATTATAATTATCCCGTCCAGTGGTCCGTCATGCTGAACTTGTTTCAGCATCTTAATTTCAACGTTGCGAATTAAGACCCTGAAACGCGTTCAGGGTGACGGCAAAATGTTAGATTAAATACCCAGCACCATCTTGGCGATGATGTTGCGCTGGATCTCGTTGGAACCACCGTAAATCGTCGTCTTGCGGGTGTTGAAATAGGTCGGCGCAGCGCGATGCGCGTAATCCGGACCTATTGGATGCTCATTGTCGCCTTCGCCAAATCCGCGGAAATATGGCGCGCCGTAATGGCCCACTGCTTCCAACGCGAGTTCCGTGATCCGCTGCTGGATTTCAGAGCCCTTGATTTTCAACAGGCTGGATTCGGGGCCAGGGCCCTTGCCCGACGCTTCGCCTGCAAGGCTGCGCAGTTCGGTAAATTCCAAGGCGGTAAGATCGATTTCAAGTTCCGAAATCTTGCGCTTGAAGAATGGGTTGGCAATCAATGGACGGTCGCCGTCTTGCTCTGTGCGGGCAATGGCCTTGATCTTTTCAACGCCACGCTTGGAACGGGCAACCGCAGCGATGCCGGTACGCTCATGCGCCAGCAAGAACTTGGCGCAGGTCCAGCCCTTGTTTTCTTCATAAACGCGGTTTTCGACCGGCACGCGGACGTCTTCCAACCAGACTTCGTTGACTTCATGCTCGCCACCCAAGGTGATAATCGGACGAACGGTTACGCCTGGCGTCTTCATGTCGATGAGAAGGAAGCTAATGCCTTCCTGCGCCTTGGCATCGGAATCGGTGCGGACAAGGAAGAAGCCCCAGTCTGCATATTGCGCCATCGTGGTCCAAGTCTTTTGACCATTCACCACATAATCGTCGCCATCACGGACTGCTTTGGTGCGCAGCGAAGCAAGGTCAGACCCTGCGCCGGGTTCGGAATACCCCTGACACCACCAATCATCGCCCGACAAGATACCGGGCAGGAAGCGCGCTTTTTGCTCTGGCGTGCCAAAAGTGTAGATAACGGGGCCGACCATAGACAGGCCGAAAGGCATTGTGCCGACGCAATCAGCCGCAGCGAGTTCTTCAGACCAGATGAAACGCTGAGTCGCGGTCCAACCGGTGCCGCCATATTCGACGGGCCATGCTGGTGCGATCCAACCCTTTTTCGCGAGAATGCGATGCCACGACAGGAAATCTTCTTTCGAAAGGTCATGCCCTTCGTCCTGAACCGAACGGAGGTTCTCAGGATAATTTTCTGCGATGAATGTGCGCACTTCCTGCTGGAAGGCGATTTCTTCGGGGCTGAATTCCAATTGCATCACGATTCTCCTCAAAATAGCTGAAACCGAATTAGTCGACGTTTACGTAAACGTCAATTGAATCTCAACGGGCTTTTACGTAACTTCCTGGAGCTGATTCAAGCGCCTTCAAGGGACCTTCGCCGGGTATGCGGGCGCCCTTCGCAGGGACTTTGGTGTCGCCCTTATCCGACAGCCAAACAAGCCAATCGGGCCACCAGCTGCCTTTGGTTTCGGTGGCACTCGCGATGAACTCGTCCAGCGAAGCTGCGTTTCCTTCGTTGGTCCAATATTGATATTTCATCTGCGCCGGCGGATTCACCACACCCGCAATATGTCCGCTTCCGGCCAATAAAAATTTGGTAGGGCCGCTAAACTGATCCTGCAGCTTCCAAACGCTTTCGGCAGGCGCGATATGGTCTTCGCGACCAGCCTGAATGTAGGATGGCGTTTGAACGCGACGCAAATCAATCGGCGTGCCGAGCGCTGATAAACTGTCCGGCTGGACCAGACGGTTGTCGCGATAGAGATCAACCAGATAGGCGCGATGCCATTTTGCCGGCAAGTTGGTGACGTCTCCATTCCAGTGCAGCAAATCAAACGCCGGATAATCTTCGCCCAGCAAATAATTTTTCACGACCGTTGACCAAATCAGGTCCTTGCCGCGCAGCATGTTGAACGTCAGCGCAAGGAAGCGCCCGTCCATATACCCATGCGGGGCGCTCAGCGTTTCCATCATCGCGATTTGATTGTCGTCGATGAAATTCAGCAATTCGCCGCCAGTGCTGAAATCGACTTGCGCCGTGAAGAATGTCGCGCTGCGCACTTTGTCGGCACCGCCAGTTGCGGCCAATACCGCAAGCGTTGCAGCTAAGGTCGTCCCGGCGACACAATAACCGATCGCATGCACATCTGGCACGCCAAGGCCGTTGCGTACGGTATCAATCGCGTCAATTTGTGCTGCGATATAATCATCCCAGACAATGTCCTTCATCGAACTGTCTGCCGATTTCCAGGACACGACAAAAACGGTGATGCCTTGGTCAACGCAATATTTGATGAAGCTTTTTTCAGCCGTCAGGTCGAGAATGTAGAACCGGTTTATCCATGGCGGAAAAATAATCAGCGGAGTCGCCAATACGTCCGGAGTCGCCGGTTCATACTGGATCAACTGATATAGCGGCGTTTGATGGACCACTTTGCCCGGCGTTGCGGCGATGTTTTCACCCAGCCGGAACGCGGCAGAATCGGTGTGTGTTAATTGGCCGCGTTGCAAATCCTTTATCAGATGCTGCATTCCCGACATCAGGCTCGCGCCGTTGGTCTCCATTGCCCGTTCAAGCGCGACGGGGTTCGTGAAGGGCGAATTGGCGGGGCTCATCGCCTCGACAATACTGCGAAGGGCAAAACCCATTTTTGCTTTGTCGCTGTCCGCAACGCCGTCCAACTGATCGGCGGCGCCGAGCATATAGTCGGACATCACCTGATACCCTTGGCGCATCAGGTCAAAAACGGGATGTTCCCATTGAGGTGCAGCAAAGCGGCGATCGGACGGGTCAACATTGCTGCGACCGGCCTTTGCGAGCGGAGCAAGCATAGCGCCCCAAGCGTCCATCGCGGCGCGATATGCCGTCATCGGGTCCGCCGCGGAAGCTGCCGAACCCTCTAGCATTTTGGCGAATTGGTCGGGATCCATGAAGGGCGGGAATTTCGGTGAATCGGCCATATCTGATGCATAACCGATGTCAGAAAATTGTCGAAGATTGTTTTGTTGTGCGGCGCAGCATGGACATTATGTAAAAAAGGGCGCAAAGGCGCGCAATAATGACGTTTGAAAATCTTCCGCCGCTTCTTGATGAAGCGCTCACCGCTCGTGGCTATACTGCTTTAACCCCTGTACAATCTGCTGTCATGGCAGCTGAAGCCGAAGGGCGCGACCTTGTCGTGTCGGCCCAGACTGGATCAGGCAAAACCGTTGCTTTTGGCTTGGCCATGGCACCGCAAATCCTTGATGGTGGACTGGT